>NZ_JBIAUL010000001.1:0-626347 GCF_042892755.1 Streptomyces sp. NPDC001714 | reverse complement strand
TCGGCATCGCCCCGAGCAGCAGCGCCCCAAAGGGGCGCGAGGAACCGCGCGACCAGCCACCACGGCGCCGCACACGACTGACGGCATATCGCGGCGTTTCCGGCGGAACGCCCGACCGCTCACCCGCGTACGGCCGCCTCGGCGATCTCCTCCAGGACGCGCGCGCAGGCCACGGCGTCCGGCGGGCCGGCCGGCTCCCCGGTGCCCGTCAGGAACGCGGTCATGGCGTCGCCGGCCGCCGGCGGCCGGTGGGTCTCCGTCAACGTCCCGTCCGCCGTGGTCAGCGTCAGCTCGCCGCCCGCCACCTGGAGCGTGCCCCGCGTACCCTCCAGGCGCAGCCGGACGCCCCCGGGGCGCGACATCCACCCCGCGTGCAGGGCGGCCGGCACCGCGCCCCACTCCAGCAGGGCCGTGCCGCCGGCGTCGCCCGGCAGGCCGTCCAGCGGCGGGTGCAGGACGGCGCCGCGGACCCGGAGGGCGGCGCCGGGCCGCAGCCAGCGCAGCAGGTCCACGAGATGCACCCCGAGGTCCGCGAAGGCGCCCCGGGCGCCCCACCGCGCGTCTCGCATCCAGGCCGCGCCGGTACCGGTGAACAGCCCGTCCAGGAGGCCGGGATGGGTGAACCACGCGTCACACGCCACGAGCCGCCCGAGCCGCCCGTCCGCCACCAGCGACCGGGCCCGGCGCAGCGCGGGGGCACAGCGCAGGAACATCGCCGTCGTCACCGCCGTACCGGCCGCCGCGAGCCGGTTCGCCAGCTCCTGCGTCTCGGCGAGGCCGGCGGCGAGGGGTTTCTCCACCAGGGCCGGCAGGCCGGCCCGGGCCACGGCCGTGAGCAGCTCGGGGTGTTCGGCGGTGGTGGCGCAGACCAGGGCGAGGTGCGCGCCGGCGAGGGCGGCCGAGGCCTCGGGTACGACGGGCACCCCGCGCAGTCCGGGATGCGGGCCGGACCCGCCCCACGGACGGCGGCCCTCGTGGACCGCGACCACCTCCGCGCGTCCGGCGAGTGCGCGGAGGTGGTCGCCCAGGTGCGGGTGGGCCGTGCCCAGGACCGCCACGCGCGGGCGGGGCGGGCCCGGGTCGGGTGCGGGGTCAGCGGGCACGGGCGGTCTGGGGTGCGGCGGGGCGTACGAAGCCCCGGTCGACGTAGACCAGCGCCTCCCGTTCGTGGGAGGTGACGCAGTCCAGGACCCGGCCGACCAGCATGCTGTGGTCGCCGCCGTCCACGACCTCGTGCATCCGGCAGGCCAGCCGGACCACCGCCCGGGGGATGCCCGGCAGTCCGCGTTCCAGGGGCTCGGTGTCGCCCGCGGCGAACCGGTCGACGCCCGAGGTCGCGAACCGCCGGGCGATCTCCGACTGGTCGTGCGCCAGGACGTTGACCATGAAGTGGCCGGCGACGGCGAACGCGGCGTGCGTACTGGCCTTCTTGTCCAGGCTCACCGTCACCAGCGGCGGGTTCAGGGAGAGGGAGACGAAGGAACTCGCGGTGAATCCCCAGCGGCGTCCGCTGTCGTCGACCGTGGTGGTGACGACCACCGGGCCGGGGACCCGGGACATGGCGCGGGTGAAGTCGATTTCCTCGGCGGCTTCTTCGGCAGCGACGGACATGGGATACGGCGCCTCCTCGGGCGTGGTCACGGTCAGTGCGATGGCGGTGGGTCAGCCGGCGAGTTCCGCCGCCGCGAAGTGCCGCAGCCAGGCGCGGAACTCCGGGCCGATGTCCTCGCGGCGGCAGGCCAGCCGGACGGTGGCGCGCAGGTACTCGCCGCGGTCGCCGGTGTCGTAGCGGCGGCCGGTGAAGACCACCGCGTGCACCGGGCCGCCGATCCGCGGGTCGCGCGCCATGGTGCGCAGGGCGTCGGTGAGCTGGATCTCGCCGCCGCGCCCGGGGCCGGTCTTGGCCAGCACCTCGAAGACGGCCGGGTCGAGGACGTAGCGGCCGATGACGGCGAGGGAGCTGGGTGCCCGGCCCGGTTCGGGCTTCTCGACCAGGTCGGTCACGCGCACCACACCGTCCCGGTCGCCGGGCTCGACGGCGGCGCAGCCGTAGCGGTGGATGTGCCCGGCGCCGACGTCGAGGAGGGCGATGACACTTCCCCCCAGTTCCTCCCGCAGCCCGGTCATGAACGGCAGGAGGGGGTCGGCGGGGTCGATCAGGTCGTCGCCGAGGAGTACCGCGAAGGGCTCGTCGCCGACGTGCGGGGCCGCGCAGAGCACGGCGTGCCCGAGGCCCCTCGGGTCGCCCTGGCGTACGTAGTGGACGGTGGCGAGGTCGGTCGCCGCGCGCACCAGGTCCAGCCGGGCCGTGTCGCCCTTGCCGGACAGGACGGCCTCCAGCTCGGCGTTGCGGTCGAAGTGGTCCTCCAGGGCCCGCTTGCCGCGTCCGGTGACCATGAGGACGTCGTCGAGACCGGCGGCGACGGCCTCCTCCACGACGTACTGGATGGCGGGCTTGTCGACGAGGGGCAGCATCTCCTTCGGGGTGGCCTTGGTCGCGGGCAGGAAGCGGGTGCCGAGCCCGGCGGCCGGGACAACGGCCTTGCGGACGCGTGGCGTCGGACGGGTCATGGTGGATGCGTCCTTTTCGTCAGGGCGTCGGGGGACGTCGGGGGCATCGGAGGGGTTTTGCCGGGGTTTCCGCGGACGTCAGGCGACGCTCGCGCGGGGTGCCGGTTCGCCGGCGGTGTCCGGCAGGAGCGAGCCGTGTCCGGCGCCACCCAGGGCGGTGAGGAAGGAGCGGGCCCAGTGGTGGACGTCCCGCTCGCTCAGGTGCCGGCGCAGGTCCTGCATGCGGCGCCGGCCGTCCGCCGGGTCCAGGGTGAGGGCGGTGGCCATGACGTCCTGGAGTTCGTGCCGGTGGTGCGGGTTGACCAGCAGGGCCCGGGTGAGCTCCTCGGCGGCGCCCGCGAACTCGCTGAGCACCAGCGCGCCGCCCAGGTCGGGGCGGGCCGCGACGAACTCCTTCGCGACCAGGTTCATGCCGTCCCGCAGCGGTGTCACCAGCATGACGTCCGCGGCCTGGTAGAGGGCAGCGAGTTCGGTGCGGTCGACCGTGGTGTGCAGGTAGTGCACGGGGACCTGGCCGACCTGCCCGAACGTGCCGTTGATGTGCCCGACCCGGGCCTCGATGCGGGCGCGCTGGCGCCGGTAGTGCTCGACGCGTTCCCGGCTGGGGGTGGCGATCTGGACGAGAACGGTGTCCGACGCGGTGGCCCGGCCGTCGGCGAGGAGTCCCTCGAAGGCGCGCAGCCGCTGGTCGATGCCCTTGGTGTAGTCGAGGCGGTCGACGCCCAGCATGATCCTGCGGTGCTCGCCCAGTTGCCGGCGGAGCTGCCGGGCCCGCTCCCGTACGGCCTCGCCGGCGGCCAGCTCCGCCAGGCCGGCCGTGTCGACCGAGATCGGGAAGGCGCCGACGCGGACCTCGCGGTCGCCCACCAGGACGGTGCCGAGGACGGACGAGCGGGGCGCGTGGCCGACGCTCTCCGCCCGCCGCAGCCGGCGCACCAGGTGCAGGAAGTTCTGTGCGCCTCCCGGGAGTTGGAAACCGATCAGGTCGGCGCCGAGCAGGCCGTCGACGATCTGGCCGCGCCAGGGCAGCTGGAGGAAGAGCTCGGGCGGCGGGAAGGGGATGTGCAGGAAGAAGCCGATGCGTACGTCGGGCCGTAGGGCGCGCAGCAGTTCGGGGACGAGCATCAGCTGGTAGTCCTGGACCCAGACGGTCGCCCCGGGGGCGGCGAGGGCCGCCGCGTGCCGGGCGAAGCGCTGGTTGACCCGCTGGTAGCTCTGCCACCAGCCGCGGTCGAAGTCGGGCGGCACCACCACGTCGTGGAAGAGCGGCCACAGCGTGGTGTTCGAGAAGCCCTCGTAGTACTCCCGGTACTCGGCCTCGTCCAGCGGGACCGCGTGCAGCCGGACGTCCTGGTCGGGCAGGTCCGCGGGGACGCTGCCCGCGGTGGTCCCGGCCCAGCCCGCCCAGGCGCCCCGGCGGGCACGCAGGATGGGTTCCAGGGCGCTGACCAGCCCGCCCGGGCTGCGCCGCCAGCGCGGCCCGTCCGGGCCCTGGGTGTCCAGATGGACCGGGAGACGGTTGGCGACGACGACGAAGTCCGCGTCGAACGCGCCGGGCTGACGGATCCTGGGCGTATCCACGTCCTGCTCTCCCTTCAGCGGGGGGATAACCGCGCCCCAAAGGGGCGCGGGGAACTGCGCGACTAGCCACAACGCACCGACGGACGAACAAACGGCCCCTACAGCGGAGCGTCCGCGCGGAAGTCGACGATCGTCTTGAGGTCGGTGGTGCTCCGGTAGTTCTTGAAGATCTCGACGAGGCCGTCGTAGTCCCGGAAGCTGTGCACGGTGGAGAGCAGGCGCCTGCCGTCGACGATGCCGGACAGCAGCATCTCCATGGCCGTCCGGATCACGTTCGCGGAGTGGTGCATCGGGAACGCGGTGACGTCGAAGGGCGAGGCGCTGATGTTGATGCCCTTGGCGAGCATCAGCCAGGTGTCGAACTTCTGCATCTCCTGGGAGGCCCCGTACAGCACGTACCGGCCCTTGGGCTTCAGCCGGCGCATCGCCACCCGGCGGGGGTCCTTCTCCTCGTCGTCGACGCGCACGGTGGGCAGCGCGTCGAAGACGTAGTCGAAGGTGTTCTCGGCGACCTCCGCGATGAGCTCCTCGGGCAGGTAGGCGCGCTCCGAGAAGTGTTCCGTGGCGTGCTGGTTGCGCATCGGGTTGGCGTCGACGGACACCACCTGGTTCGGGGCGAACAGGCGCTTGATGACGCTGCCGGCGATGATGCCGATCGGGCCGGTGCCCATGATGAGGACCCTGTCGCCGATCTTCGGCGGGTTGCCCAGGATGGAGCGCAGCGCGCCGGTGGTCGGCTCGATGAAGGAGGCCTGGAGGTCGTCGAGGGCGTCGGGGATCTTCACTGCTGCGGCCCGCAGGTCGTCGTTGAAGTTGCGGTCCGCCCAGAACACGTCTTCCTTGACCTCGCCGGAGAAGACCGGGCGCAGCGTCCGGTACTCGGCGAAGCCGCCGAAGTCGGTCTGCCCCCAGTAGACGATCCGGTCGCCGATCGCGATGTCGGAGCGGGCGAACTCCGGTCCCTTCTCGACGACTTCGCCGAGGTACTCGTGGCCCAGGATCACCGGGTACTCGGAGGGGAACAGGTGCCCTTCGAAGAAGGAGATGTCGGTCGAGCAGATCGACACGCAGCGGGTGCGCAGCAGCAGGCCGTCGGCGGGCGCCGCCGGGCGCGGCACGTCGGCGAGCACGGTCTGGCGCGGGGCGAGGAGCTGAAAGGCCTTCATGGTCTGCATGGTTGTCCTTCCGGGCAGGTCGCGGTTGAGGAAGTGGGGCCGGTACCGGGGCGGGTCAGCGGCGCATGGCGAGGCCGCCGCCGAGCAGGTACTGGCCCGCCATCTCGACGTTGGTGGGCGAGAGGGTGATGTGCTTCGCGGCCGAGTGCGCGTCGCGGAAGTAGCGTTCGAGCAGGCTGCTCGCGTACAGCGAGGAGGTGCCCGCCACGGTGAACAGCGAGGTGATCGCCGCGCAGCTCAGCTCGGCCACGGTCGCCGCGGTGAGCCGGACCGTGGCGCTCAGCGCATCGCCGCCGGTCTCGCCGTACTGCTCGGCGTGCCAGCCCGCGTCCGCGAGCAGCAGCCGCGCGGCCCGCACCTTCGCCTCGGCGCGGGCGTACCGGTCCTGGACGGTGTGGCCGGCGGCCAGCGTGCTCGTGCCGGCGGCCGGCCGCTTGGTCAGGGCGAGCCGCTGGAACTCGAGCAGCGCGCCGCGGGCCGCGCCCAGCACGGTCGACGACGAGCCGAACAGCCCGAAGTCGTAGTAGCTGATGCCGTAGCCGCGGGAGGGGCGGGCGGGCGGTGCCGCGAACATGTCCCGCTGGTCCACGGTGTACTGCTCGGCGACGAACACGTCGTCGACCTCGTAGTCCTCGCTGCCGGTGCCGCGCAGGCCGAGCGTGTGCCAGTTGTCCAGCATCCGCACGGCGGACTTCGGGACGAACAGCATCCGGATCTCCGGGCCGCCCGCGTCCGTGGTGCGGGGTGCGCCGCCGGCGGTGACGCGGGCCGCGCACACCAGCCAGGCGGCGTGCGCCGAACCGCTGGCGAAGCCCCAGCGGCCGGAGAGGCGGTAACCGCCGTCGACCGCCGCGGCCGTGCCCGTCGGGTTGACCGAGCCGACCACCAGCGCGTCCTGGTCCAGGAACAGTTCACGGGCCTGCGGCTCCGGCAGGTAGTCCGAGAGCCGTCCGATGGCCGCCTGCACCCCCATCTGCCAGCCGATCGCCGGGTCGAGCCGGGCCAGCGCCTGGAGCGCCTGCGAGCCGGTCTCCAGCGGCACCTGCGCGCCGCCCAGTTCACGGGAGACCAGCATCCGGGGGAACCCGGCGTCCCGCAGCGCCTCGAAGACCGGGAGCGGCGAGAACCGCTGCCGCTCGCCCTCCTCGCGCCACTTCTCGATGACGGGCGCGATCGCGTCGACCCGGCCGAGCCAGTCGGCCGTCTGAGCCGACACGGGTTTCCCGTCGAGCAGGGCGAAGAACTCCCCGCCGTCGTGGTTGTGGTCCATACCCACCTCCTTCACGTCGCTGGGAGCGTAGGCAGCGCGAACACGTGTGCAATACGGGAAACCGGACGGTACGAGCACGTGCCGAACGGCGGTCCCGGCCCCCGTCCGCACCCGGCAAAGAGCGGCACGGGAGGACGGCAAGGGGCGGGAAAGGGACGGCAAAGGGAGCGGGCCGACGAAGATCAGGGCGGCCTGCGGCGCCGGACGCGCGACGGTGGTGCGGCGCGTGGCGTGGCGGGGTGGTCCACGGCGCAACCCCCGAGCAGCCGGAAGAGGCGCGCTCCGCGACAACCTCCCACCGGACAACAGCCACCCGGGCAACCCGCTCCACCGCACCCCGGGCGACGGCGAAGGGCGGCCCGCGCGCGACTGCGCGGGCCGCCCCTGGGCGGGTGAGGGAGGGTCAGCCGGTCTGTTCGAGGAGGCCGGCGAAGGCCAGCCACAGGTCGATGTGCTGGTGTACGGCGGCGATCAGCGCGGCTCGGCAGTGGCCGGGCACCGCGTCCGCCAGTACGGCGCCCTCGGCGCCGAGGAGCGCGCGGTTGTCGAGCATCCGCAGCAGGTGCCGCCCGGGGTCCGAGAAGCGGATCGAGGGGTCGCGGGCGAGCGTGGCGAGGGGGTCCTTGGCCAGGGCGCGGCGCAGGGCCGGGCGGGCCGGGGCGTCGGCGGGAGCGACCGCGGCCAGCGGCGCGGGTCCCCCGGACGCGGTGGTCCGCCGCGCCTGGACCGGGTCCTCGCCCCGCTCCACCCGCGCCCGCACGTCCCGGGCGGTGCCCACCGACACTCCGGCGGCGGAGGCGATCCGGCGCAGCGACGCGTCCGGATGCGCGCGCAGATACGCGGCGGCGCGTTCCCGTCCCGCGGAGGGGTCCACGGGACGGGCCCGGCCATCCCGTCCCACCCGGGTGTTCAACTGGGGCCCGTCCCCGGATGAACGCGTCCGCAGCGTCGCGACGGTCTTCGTGGACAACCCGGTGGCCTGGGCGATCGCCCGGTTCGACCACTCCGGGTAGGCGGCCAGGATGCGGCGGGCGGCCGCCGAACGCTCCTGCTGGTTGAGCCGCCTTCCGTGGTGCAGGTTGGCCCGCACGGAGGCCACGAACGCCTCCCGCTCGTCGCCGTCGAAGAACCGCACCTCGATCTCGGGGCGGCCGGCCAGCAGCGCCGCGGTGAGCCGGTGCATGCCGTCGACGACCCGCAGCGTGCGGCGGTTCACCAGGATCGGGGGCAGTTCGCCGATCTCCATGAGGGTTCTGGCGTAGGCCAGGTCCACGTCCTCGGCCCGGGGGGAGTCGGCGGGCGCCAGCGCGGCGACCGGCACGCTCTGCACCGGGGACAGGACCGGGACCGGCCGGGTGGGGGGTGGAGGTGTGGTCATGGCCGGCGGTCCACGAGCCCTCGGCCGAGGACGGCGAGCAGCGCGGCCACCCCGGCGGGACCGGGCACCCGCAGGTCGCAGTGGTCCCGCAGCTCCGGGACAGCCTCGTCGGGAACGGCGGGCGCGCTGTAGACGGTGACGGAGGGCAGCCCCCGTGCCCGGCGTGCGGTCAGCAGCCGGAGGACCGGGAGGTCGGCGAGGTCGTCACCGGCGTACAGCACGGCGTGCGACGGCCGTTCGGCGAGGAACCCGGTCAGGGCCGTGGCCTTGTCGACGCCGTGCGGCCGTACCTCCAGGACCAGGCGGCCCGCCTCGACCCGCAGCCCGAGTTCGTCGGCCAGCGCCCGCACCGGGGGTTCCAGGAGCCGCAGGGCGGCGCCGGGGTCCGGACAGCCGCGGGTGTGCACGCCGATGCTGTGCGCCTTGTCCTCGATGCGGGCACCGGCGCCGTGCCGGGCCACCAGCGGGCGCAGCCGCCGGCGCAGCCGGTCGATCGCCGGGTGCGGCGCGGGGGTGCTCAGCCGGCCCGTCGCCGAGTCCCAGCGCTGGAGGCCGTAGTGGCCGAGCACCGTGATCCGGGGTGCGCCGGTACCGGTGCGCAGGGCGGCCGCGGCCACCACGTGACCGGCCGGGCGGCCGGTCGCGATCACCACGCGCATCCCGTGCCGGGCGAGGGTGACGAGGGCCGCGAGGGCCTGCGGCAGCGGGCGGGCGGTGGCGGGGTCGGTGACGATCGGGGCGAGGGTGCCGTCGAAGTCGACGGCCACGACCGCCTCCTCCGGCCGGTCGAGGAGGGCCCTCAGACCCTCCGAGCCCGCGGGCGAGATCCCCGCGGAGCCGGCCTTGCGTAAGGCCGGCCACAGCTCTTCGTCCGCCGTGCGGACAGGGCGAAGCGATGACGTGCTGGTCATGGTCGGTGTCTCCATTGGCGTCCACATGTGGAAAGACGGGCGCAGAGGCAGCCGGGAACGTCAGTGGTCCACGGTCGGTGGCCCTCGCCCGGACGGCCGGCCGCCTGACGGCAGGGCATCGGTCACCGGTGCGGAGGGAGGCGCGGCGGTTCACATTCGCGAGGAGTTCACATTCGCGAGGAGTTCGCATACGCGAGGATCGGGGCCTCGCGGGAGAAGACGTCACATGGGTGGGCAGTACCGAAGACACTGGAGACCAGTGCCGGGCGACCGCAGCGGCGCCGCCTTCGGTGCACTTTCGGCCACGATCGTGCTGCTGATGTACATACTCAGACATCCCCCGTCGTGTGTTCACACGCGTTCACACGTACTTCTGTGCAGGGGCGAGTCCACAGGGCGCCGGCCTTCGAGGGCCAGGGGAAGTTGTGGCCGATTGGACACAAGCGGCCAACTCCCGGCCGGCCGACCGCCGTCCACTCGCTCCGGCCTCGCCCGGACGCCGGGCTTCCGGTCCGGGCCGGCGGCCGCCGGCCCTCCGCCCGCACCGCACCGACCTGCGAGGACAACGCCCGTCCGGCAAATCGCACTACCATCCGGCAGATTCGGGGGGTCCATGCGGACCCTACCCGGACGTACAGAATTCAATGAAGCAAACGGGGAGGAAGATTGTGGACAGCAGGCCACCCGGAGACGCGCGACTCATTGACAGATCCGTCGGCTTCTCCACCGCGGCCTCGGAACTCCTGGACCAGACCGTCAGCACCCTGACGGCGCTCACGGGTGCGGGCATCGCCGCGAGCTACCGGACCCTGGCCGAAACGGATGGCCCGGTTCCGCTGGTGGACGCCGACCGCCGGCTCGGCGGGCCGGGAAGCGCCACCCGTCTGCTGGACCTGGGCCTCGCGCACGTCCTGCCGCACGATCCCCCGGTCCTCGCGGCAGCGGCCCCGTTACCGGCCCTGGAAGCGGCGTTGGCCCACAAGCAGCACGAGCTCAACGCCCAGTACGACATCGTCGCCCGCTCCCAGCGCGAGGCCGCACACATCCGCCGGCTCGCGCACCGGCAGGCCCAGGAGGCCACCTCGCACCGGCTCGCCCGCGTGCTCACCGACTCCGACGACATCGCGGCCCTGTCCAACACCATCGGCACGGCGGCCACGGCGGAGCACCTCACGCTGGAGACGTTCCGCTACGACCTGCCCCTGTCGGAAGGCTCCGCACAGCCGCCCACGGCCGCCTCGATCGCCCGGGGCGTGCGGCACCGCAGCATCTACGAGGCCGCCTTCCTGAGCGATCCCGTGGGCGCCAGGATCATCGAGCGCTGCGCCGCGGCCGGCGAGGAGATACGGCTGCTGCCGCGGCTGCAGATGAAGCTGAAGGTCACCGACGGCGCCCAGGCGCTGCTGGCGCTCACCCCGACCGGCTCCAGCGCGGCCCTGCACCTGACCTCGCCGGTCGCCGTGGACGCGCTGCGCCACTACTTCGAGCTGCTGTGGCGCGAGGCCCGGCCGCTGACGCTCTCCGGCTCCTCCGGTTACGGGGACCGGGAGGGGCAGCGCCACGAGATCGCCGCGCTGATGCGGCAGGGCCTCAAGGACGAGGCGATCGCCCGGCGCCTCGGGCTGACCCCGCGCACCGTGCGCCGCCGGATCAGCGAGTTCATGGAGGAACTCGCCGCCGAGACCCGCTTCGCCGCGGGCGTCGAGGCCCAGCGCCGCGGCTGGTTCGACGCACCGGCCGAGTAGTTCCCGCGAACGCCGAAGGCGGCCGCCCCCCGAGGGGACGGCCGCCTTCCCTGCTGCGCTGCGATGGCTCAGACGGCCGAACCGGCCTTCCAGTCGGCCCAGTTCATGTTCCAGCCGTTGAGGCCGTTGTCGGGGGCCACGGTCTTGTCGCCGGTGTGGGAGATGACCACCACGTCACCGATGATCGAGTGGCTGTACATCCAGTAGGCCGGCGTGCTCGTGTCGTTGGCGCCCTTGGTGTCGGACAGGCCCACGCAGCCGTGGCTGGTGTTCACGCTGCCGAAGACGGACTTGGCGCCCCAGTAGTTGCCGTGCAGGAAGGTGCCGGAGCTGGTGAGCCGGATGGCGTGCGGCACGTCCTTGATGTCGTACTCGCCCTTGCCGTCGCTGTCGGTGAAGCCCACGGTCGCGCCGTTCATGCGCGTCTCCTTGAACTTCTCGGACATCACCATGACGCCGTTGTACGTCTTGTTCTCGGGCGAACCGGCCGAGATCGGGATGGTCTTGACGGTCCTGCCGTCCTGGGTGACCTTCATCTCCTTGGTCTGGGCGTCGACGTAGGAGACCTGGTTGCGGCCGATGTGGAAGGTGACCGTCTTCTGCTGGACGCCGTAGACACCGGAGGCGCCCTCGACACCGTCGAGGGCCAGCTTCAGCGTGACGGTGGAGTTCTCCTTCCAGTAGTCCTCGGGGCGGCAGTCCATGCGCTGGGTGGAGAACCAGTGGCAGGCGACCTCCTGGCCGCTGCTGGAGGTGACCGTGACGCCCTTCTGGACGGCGGCCTTGTTCGTGATCTGCTTGTCGAAGTTGATCGACACGGGCATGCCGACGCCGACGGTCGAGCCGTCCTCGGGGGTGAAGGTGCCTATGAAGCTGTTGGCCGGGGAGACCGTGGTGAACGAGGCGTTCTCGTGCGCGACCAGGCCCGCGGAGTCCTTGGCCTCGGCGGCGACCTTGTAGGTGGTGGACCGCTCCAGCTGGGCGGAGGGCTTCCAGCTGGTCTTGTCCGCGGACAGCGCGCCGGCGACCGCGGTGCCGTCGGCGGTGGTCATGGTGACGCTGGTGAGCGTGCCCTTGCTGACGGTGACGGCCGCGGAGTTGTTGATCGACGCGTTGGACGAGCCGTCCTTGGGCGTGATGGTGATGTCGGCCTTCGACGACTTCTTGGCCGCGGCCTCGTCCGCCTGCGCCTGCGAGCTCTGGCCGCTGCCGGACGCCTTGTCGTCGCTGCCGGAACACGCCGTGAGCACCAGTACACCGCCGAGCAGTGCGGACGCGGCCACCAGGCCCTTGCGCCGCTTACTGTCCGTCATCACACGCTTCTCCATCGTTGCCGAGTACGCGAACACACCGAGAGTCCCCGTCAGGAAATCCCAACGCTGCGGCCGCATCGTCCCGTTCCACATTCTTCGGATCTGTGGGGTACACCACGCCCACAGGGGCGGCCGGTGCGGGAGGGACCGGTCCGCGCGCCCCCTGAGACGACGAAACCCCGGACGGCGCTGCCGCCCGGGGTCACCGGTTCCCCGGTTCGCTCAGCCGATGCCGCCCTCTTCGTCGTCGCCCTCGCCATCATCCTCGTCGAGATCCCAGTCCGGCGAATCGGGATCGTAGGAAATCCGCTCGCTGGACCAGGAGGCCTGCTGGAGCTCGACCCCGGGCACCTCGCTGACCAGGTCGAACGGATCGACGAGATAGGCGAGCGCCTCGGCGGTGTCTTCCGTCACAGCGGCCTCGGCCTGGGTCCGCTCCTCACCGGGCAGGTCGGGATCCCCGGCGATCCGGCGCAGCGCGGCCTTGGTGAGTTCGCCGGCGTCCTCCACCTCGAGGACCAACTCCACCCGAAGCCGCACAAAACGTGATGTCTCTGGAGTGCTCATGGCGGGAGCGTACGACCGAAACCTCCCGTGACTTTCCCGTGACCCGCGATTTTCACTAACATCTGCCCACACGGCCAATTCGCCAGCGTCACAAGGGGATCGATATTCCGTGTCATCCGCGCGCCGCCCGTTGCTGACCGCCACCGCCGCAGGCACCGTCCTGTGCGCGCTGTGGTTCGTTCCGTCCGCCCACGCGTCGCAGGACGCCCCGGCGAGAACCGGCACGTCGGAGAGTACGGCTACCCGGGTCACCCAGCAGGCGAGGGCGCTGTCCGAGGCCACGTCCGAGGCGACCGGGGACGCCACCCGACTCGCCGACACCGGCAGCCCGGACACCACGCCCTACGTCATCGGCGGCACCTTTTTCCTGGCCGTCGGCGCGGGCTTCGTGGTCTATTCGGTCCGCCGGGATCGCCTGGAATTTTAAACAACTTGACCGCTCCTTGACCGGGGACCCACAGTCCTCCCATGAAGAGATCACCGGGCGTGCGGACCTGCGCTCTCGCCGTCGGCGGCGCGCTGTCCCTCGCCCTCATCACGGGCTGCTCCGACGGGAGTTCCACGGACACCTCGGGCACCGCGCGGGAAGCGTCCACCGTCAAGGCGCTGGGCACCGCGGAGTTGAAGCAGCGGATCCTCGCGCAGGGTGAGGTGGACGGCTACAAGGTCAACGCGATCGGCAAGGCCGCGCCGACCCGGAGCACCATCAGGTCCAGCGACGAGAAGTGCCGCCCGCTGGCCTACGTCCTCACCGGCCTCGCCCCGGCCGCCCCCGCGACCGAGATCGGCCGCACGGTACGCGAGGACAAGAAGGACCCCACCGACGACGCGACCTCCCTCGACGACATGGCCGACGGCAAGTTCGAGAGCGCGCTCAAGGACTCCCTGAACCTGGACATCACCTCCCTCGACCTGTCGTCGTACGACGGCGACGGCGCACGGCAGGCCCTGCGCGCCGTCTCGACCGCCCTCGAGAACTGCACCACCGGCTTCACGGGCGGCACCTCCGGCGACGAACAGAAGGTCACGAAGGTCACGCCGACCAAGGCGTCGGGATCGGGCGACGAGTCGATCGCCTTCACCGCCACCACCGAGATGGACGGCGACAAGGGCCCGCTGCACGCGGAGGTGGTCCGCTACGGCAACACGGTCGCCACGTACTTCACGATGAACATCGGCGCGATGATGACCGCCAAGCCGTACACGGTGCCACCGGCAGTGATCAAGGCCCAGTCGGCGAAGCTGAAGTAGATTGCGCAGTTCCCCGCGCCCCCAAAGGGGCGCGGGGAACTGCGCAATCTTGGGGGCGCGGGAACTGCGCGGCCAGCCCCCCACGCACCCGCGGCCGTACGGCTACCGCAACGCCCCGGTCACCTTCTCCGCCGCCGCGACAACGCCCCCGCCCCGCACGAACTCCTCCGCCGCGGCCAGGTCCGGCGCGAGGAACCGGTCGGGCCCGGGCCCCTGCACCCCCGCGGAGCGCACCGCGTCGATCACGGCCCGGGACGCCGGTGCCGGCACCAAACCTTCCCGCAACTCGACGGCCCGGGTGGCCGCATACAGCTCGACGGCGATGACCCGCGTCAGATTGCCCACGGCCGTCCGCAGCTTGCGCGCGGCCGACCACCCCATCGACACGTGGTCCTCCTGCATCGCCGAGGACGGGATCGAGTCGGCCGACGCCGGAACGGCCAGCCGCTTCAACTCGCTGACCAGCGCCGCCTGCGTGTACTGCGCGATCATCAGCCCCGAGTCGACACCCGCGTCGTCCGCCAGGAACGGCGGCAGCCCGTGGCTGCGGTTCTTGTCCAGCAGCCGGTCCGTCCGCCGCTCGGCGATGGACCCGAGGTCGGCCACCGCGATGGCGAGGAAGTCGAGGACGTAGGCGACCGGCGCCCCGTGGAAGTTGCCGTTGGACTCCACCCGGCCTCCCCCAGAGCCGAAAGCCTGGGAGGTGCCCCCAGGCAGCACGACGGGGTTGTCGACGGCCGACGCCAGCTCCCGCTCGGCGACCAGCCGCGCGTGCGCGAGCGTGTCCCGCCCGGCCCCGGCCACCTGCGGAGCACACCGCACCGAGTACGCGTCCTGGACGCGCGGCGCGTCGTCCTGGTGGTGCCCGGTCAGCTGGGAACCCTGGAGCACGGCGAGCATGTTGGCGGCGCTGTCGCCCTGCCCCGGGTGCGGCCGGATGGCGTGCAGCTCGGGCGCGAGCACCTTGTCCGTACCGAGCAGCGCCTCGAGGCTCAACGCGGCCGTGACGTCGGCCGACTTGTAGAGCATGTCCAGGTCGGCGAGGGCCATGACCAGCATGCCGAGCATGCCGTCGGTGCCGTTGAGGAGGGCCAGGCCCTCCTTCTCGCGCAGTTCGACGGGGGCGATCCCGTGCTCGGCGAGCAGCTCACCGGCGGGCCGTACGACCCCGTCGGGGCCCTCGGCATCGCCCTCGCCCATGAGCGTGAGGGCGCAGTGCGAGAGCGGGGCCAGGTCCCCGGAGCAGCCGAGGGAGCCGTACTCGTGCACGACCGGGGTGATACCGGCGTTCAGCACGTCGGCCATGGTCTGGGCGACCTCGGGACGCACACCGGTGTGCCCGGAGCAGACTGTCTTCAGCCGCAGGAACATCAGGGCCCGTACGACCTCGCGCTCCACCCGCGGCCCCATGCCGGCCGCGTGCGAACGGACGATGTTGCGCTGCAGCTGGGCCCGCAGCTCCTGGCTGATGTGCCGGGTCGCCAGGGCGCCGAAGCCGGTGCTGACGCCGTAGACCGGGTCCGGCTTGGCCGCCAGCGCGTCCACGATCTCGCGGGCCGCCGCGAGCGCCGCGACCGCCTCCGCGGACAGTTCGATCCGGGCGCCGCCGCGCGCCACGGCGAGAACGTCGGACGCGGTGACACCGGACGTCCCCACCACCACAGTGTGCATATCCATATTCAGGAGCGTACGCAGTGAATGCGGGCGCTGTCACTACTGGGGTACGGGGTTGCCCCTTACTTGTACGTCACAGTCCGTACCTCACAGCCCCCGGCGCCCACGGAAGCTCCGCCGCTCGGCCCGCTCCGGCGGCGGCGCGTCGGCCAGCCGCACCACGGGATCGTCCGGCCCCTCCCGCCCGGCCACCACCGGCCGCTCGGCGCGCAGCGCCTTGGCCCGGTACTGGGCCGCGTCGGCGAGCCGGAACAGCCGGCGGCCCGAGCGCACAGGACCGATCGGGTCCGCGGTCGAGGCGACCCCGCACGCGACCCCCTCCCCCAGCTCCAACTCCCCTGCCCGGCGGCAGAGTTCGTCGGCCGCCTTGACCACGTCGTCGGCCGGCGGGCCGACCGCCAGCAGACAGAACTCGTCCCCGCCGAGCCGCGCGGCCAGCGCGCCCGGAAGCATCGCCCCGCACAGCGACAGCACCGAGCCGAAACGTTCGAGCAGACGGTCGCCGACGGCGTGCCCACAGGTGTCGTTGACCTTCTTCAGCCCGTTGAGGTCGCAGACGACGAGGCTGACCACGACCCCCTCCGCGCGGTGCTGCTCGATCGCCTCGTCGAGCCGTACGTCGACGGCGCGGCGGTTGGCGAGCCCGGTGAGGGCGTCGGTGTACGCGAGCCGGCGCGCCTCCTCCAGCCGCTCGGTCTGCGCGATCCCGGCGGCGACGACGGAGGCGAGGACGGTGGCGAAGTCGGCGTCGGCGCGGTCGAAGACGGGGGCGTGGACGGCGCGGGCCACGTACAGCTCGCCCCAGGCCCTGCCGTGCAGCACGATCGGGGCGACCAGACAGCAGCCGCGGCCCCGGCGGCGCAGGGCGGCGACGCGCTGGTGGGAGTAACCGGGGCGGCCGGCGGCGGGGCCCTCGGCCGTCTCGACCCAGGCGTTGGGGCCGCCGCCGCCCGCCCAGCGTTCGTGCAGGAACTCGGTGATCTCCGGGAACTGGTGCACCGGATAGGCCTCGCCCTCGGGGAACTCCTCCTCGTCCGGGGCGCGCTCCCCGACGTTCACGAGGACCCGGAGCCGGCCGAGCTCGCGCTCCCAGACGGAGAGCGCGGCGAAGCTGCCGTCCAGCGCACGGCAGGCGCCGGCCGCGGCAGCGCACCAGCACTCACGGGGGGTGCGAGCCGCGGCCATGCCCTGAGCCAGCGCGACGACGGCGGCGAGCCGGTTGTCCTCACCCATCACTCCAGGTTAGGGATGATTTGATTCATTCGGGACATTGGCGGGGCGAACAGGTGCTGCGGGGCCGGTGCATCGTCGCCGCCTGCGGGCCGGTGGGGGCTGGTCGCGCAGTTCCTCCCCCAGCCTTCGGCCGGAGGTACCCCCAGCGCCCCTTACGGGGCGCTGTTCAGCCGCGCCCTACATACCCAGCTGCGCCCCCTACTCCCCCGGCCACTCCGGCGGACGCTTCTCGTTGAACGCCGCCACCCCCTCCGCCCGGTCCCCCGAGAACGCCACCGTCCGCCACGCCGCGTCCTCGACCTCGAGCCCGGTCCGCAGGTCCAGCCCGTGCCCCAGCCGCAGCGCCCGCTTCGCCGCCCGCAGCCCCACCGGCGAGTTCGCCGCCATCCGCGCCGCCAGCTCCAGCGCCGCCTCCCGGTCCCGCCCCGTCTCCACCAGCTCGTCGACCAGGCCCAGTTCACGCGCCTCCGGCGCCTCCACCCGCCGCGCCGAGAAGACCAGCTCGGCCGCGCGCGCCGCCCCCACCCGGCGCGGCAGCAGCTGCGTACCGCCACCGCCCGGGATCACCCCCACCGACACCTCCGGCAGGCCCACCACGGCCGTGGTGTCGGCCACGATCACGTCGCAGGACAGGGCCAGTTCGAAGCCCCCGCCGAGCGCGTAGCCGTGCACGGCGGCGATCGTCGGCATCGGCAGCTCCAGCACGCCGGTGTACGTCCCGCGGGACAGCGGCCGCGACCGGAGCAGCTCGGCGTCGGTCATCGCGTTGCGCTCCTTCAGGTCGGCGCCGACACAGAACGCCCGCTCGTGCGAGGAGGTCAGCACGACCACCCGGGCGTCCCGGTCGGCGCTCAGCGCGGCGCAGGCCGCGATGACCGAGCGGGCCATCCCCGTCGACACCGCGTTCATCGCCTTGGGCCGGTCCAGCACGAGCTCCGCGACGTGCCCGTGCCGCCGCACCAGCACGAACTCCCCGTACCGCTCCTCGCTCATGTCAGTCACCCTCCGCTCGACCCGGCTACGGGTTAACGCCTGTTAACTCCCCGATCATCGCAGCCGGGGCAGTCCCGAGGAAAGAGGCACCGACCGGTCGCGGACACCCCCGTTCGAGTGACATCCCGGGAGACTCCCGGCGCACGCCCCACAGGAGCGCATAACGTGCGCTCGCCACGGCGCATCGGGGGCGCGCAGCGGGGAGGGATCGTCATGACAGGAATGTCGGCAGCCAGTCGCCGGGGACGGCACCGCAAGCCCCGGCCCCGCAAGCTGCTGTTCGCCGCCGGAGGGCTGGCGCTGGCCGCCGGCGCGCTCAGCCTCGTACGGATCACGTCGGACGGCGGCGGTGTCGGCGCGCCCGGCACGGCGGAGGCGGAGCCCCGTCCCGATCCGACCGCCGACGCCACGGACCGCTCCGCGAACGCGGGGGCCACCGTCGGTACGGTCCTCAGGGCGACGCCCTCGGCGGCCACCGTCATGGGCGGCGAGAGCACGGCACCGACGGCCACGGCCGCCCGTACGGCTTCCGCGGCACCGTCCGCCTCACCCACCGCGCTGCCCGGCCCCGGCGCGGGTACGGTCCCGACCACCATCCCGACGGAACCGACCCGTCCCTCGAGCACTCCGCCGCAACCGGCCACGACCTCCGCGCCCTCCCCGACTCCGACGCCGACGCCGAGCGCGCATCAGCCGGGCGGCGGGGTCTGCCTGCCGGTCGTCGGACTCTGCGTGGGCCCGCTCGCGGCTACGACTCCCCGTCCCGGCGGGTGAGCAGCCATGGCTCCACGACCCCCAGGCCGCGCACCGGGCGCTGCCACATCGGCTGGAGCGCGAAGCGGTACGTCGGGGGCTCCTCGCCCTCCTTCTCGGCGGTCGCCGCCTCCTCCGCGGCGGCCGCCTCCGAGGCCGGCGCCTCCCCCACCCGGATCAACTCCTCCGCGAACGCGCTGTCGACGAGCACGGCGTCGCGCGGGGCTATCGAGGTGAGGCGGGAGGCGAGGTTCACGGTCGTACCGAAGACATCGCCCATTCGGGTGGTCACCGTGCCGAAGGCCATGCCGACCCGCAGCTCCGGCATCGTCTCGTCGTTCGCCATGGTCTCGACCAGGCGCAGCGCGATGTCGGCGGCGATACCGGCGTCGTCGGCGGCGTACAGGACCTCGTCGCCAAGGGTCTTGATGAGCCGGCCGCCGCGCGCCGCCACCAGGTCGGCGGCGGTGGTCTCGAAGGCCTCGACCAGCTCGCCGAGTTCCTCCTCCTCCATGCGCCGGGTCAGCCGGGTGAACCCCACGAGGTCGGCGAAGCCGACGGCCAGCCGGCGGTCGACCATCTCCTCGTCGTCGGTGGCCTGCACGACCCGGCCGGCCGAGGCGGCGAGCTGGCGGCGCCAGACGTAGACGAGGAACTCCTCCAGCTCGGGCAGGAGCAGTTCGACGATCGGATACGTGACCTCGGTGCGGGTCATGCCCGGCTCGGGCGGCTCGGTCAGGCCCTCCAGGAAGGAATCCATCTGCCACTCGGCCAGACGGGCGGTGGTCTGCCCCGTGGACCGCGCCACCTGCACGGCCATGGCCTCGCTGAGCAGCCCCGCCTCGACGAGACCGGCGAGCCGGCGCAGGGCCAGCACGTCGGCCTCGGTGAGCGCCTTGGCCTGCCCGATGTCGGCGAATCCCATCGCCCGCCAGAACCTCGACGCCAGCTCCATGGAGACGCCTGCGCTGCGGGCCGCCTGGAAGGGGGTGTAGCGGCGCTCGGCCCCGAGGATCAGGCCTTCGAGACGCAGCGCGAGGGGGTCCTCGCCGGAGTCGGCGGCGTCCGCGCCCGCGCCGGAGCCCGTGTCGTCGACGGTCACGCCTGCTGCCCTTCCGATCTACCGCGGTCGCATACCGACCGGCCTCAACTCTACGGCAGCTGTGCGGTAGCTCACTTCGTGAGGTAAGCCGACATCGGGGTGGTGAGGGGTCGAGTTCCGGGTGCGGGCCGCTTCACAACGACCCAGCTGCGGGCAGGCGTGCCGCAGGGCGGCACGGGTGGGCGCAGCGGCACCCAGCCAGCGCCGGTAAGCGTCCCCCACCCCAGCCCCCACCCACCGGCACCCGCCCTCACGCCGGCCGCAGATGCACGATGTCCCCCGCCCCCACCGGCTCCTGGACCCCTTCCTTCGTGGCGATCACCAGCCGCCCGTCGCCGTCGATCGCCACCGCCTCCCCGACCAGCGCCCGGTCCCCGGGCAGCTCCGCCCGCACCGACCGCCCCAGCGTCGCGCACCCCGCCGCGTACGCCTCCTGGAGCCCGCTGGCGCCCGGATCGCCGCCTGCCGCGCGCCAGCGCCCGTACCAGTCCTCCAGGGACCGCAGGACTGCCCTCAGCAGCGTCTCCCGGTCCGTGCTCACCGCCCCGGCCAGCGCGAGCGACCCCGCCTGCGGCACCGGCAGCTCCGCCGCGCGGAGCGTGACGTTGATGCCGACACCGACCACCACCCCGTCCTCACCGGCCCGTTCCGCGAGAATGCCCCCGGCCTTGCGCTCCTCGTCACCGACGGTGACAAGGAGATCGTTCGGCCACTTGAGCGCCGTGTCGACGCCCGCGCCCAGCGCCAGCCCCGTCGCCACCGCCACCCCCGTGAGCAGCGGCAGCCAGCCCCAGCGGGCCACCGGCACCTCGGCCGGCTTCAGCAGCACCGAGAAGAACAGGCCCGAGCGCGGCGGCGCCGTCCACTGCCGGTCCAGCCGCCCCCGCCCCGCCGTCTGCTCCTCGGCCACCAGCACCGCGCCCTCGTCGGCGTCCCCCGCCACGGCCCGCGCCACTAGGTCGGAATTGGTGGAGCCGGTACGGTCCACGACCTCGATGTCGCAGTACAGGCCCCCGTGCCCGCCGTCCCGCACCAGGGCCCTGCGCAGCCCCGCCCCGTTCAGCGGTGGACGGTCCAGGTCGGACCAACGATTGTTGTTCGCATCTGCTGCGTCTCGCGGCGTCATGCAAGCCACCCTAGGTGTGTTGTACGCCGCACTGCCGTTTGGTAGGCACCCCACTACTCTACGGATGAGTAACCGTCCCCCCTTTTGAGCAGGCAGGGAGCCGCATCCCGATGTCCGAGCCGGAAGAGATCGACATTCACACCACCGCGGGGAAGCTCGCGGATCTCCAGCGCCGTGTCCACGAAGCGACACACGCCGGTTCGGAGCGCGCCGTCGAAAAGCAGCACGCCAAGGGCAAGCTGACGGCCCGTGAGCGGATCGAGCTGCTCCTCGACGAGGGCTCCTTCATCGAGCTGGACGAGTTCGCCCGGCACCGCTCCACCAACTTCGGCCTGGAGAAGAACCGCCCCTACGGGGACGGCGTCGTCACCGGGTACGGCACGGTCGACGGCCGCCCCGTCGCCGTCTTCTCGCAGGACTTCACCGTCTTCGGCGGCGCCCTCGGCGAGGTCTACGGCCAGAAGATCGTGAAGGTCATGGACTTCGCCCTGAAGACCGGCTGCCCGGTCATCGGCATCAACGACTCCGGCGGCGCCCGGATCCAGGAGGGGGTCGCCTCCCTCGGCGCCTACGGCGAGATCTTCCGCCGCAACACCCACGCGAGCGGCGTGATCCCGCAGATCTCGCTCGTCGTCGGCCCCTGCGCCGGTGGCGCGGTCTACTCCCCGGCCATCACCGACTTCACGGTCATGGTCGACCAGACGTCCCACATGTTCATCACCGGACCGGACGTCATCAAGACGGTCACCGGCGAGGACGTCGGCTTCGAGGAGCTGGGCGGCGCCCGGACCCACAACTCCGTCTCCGGCGTGGCCCACCACATGGCCGGCGACGAGAAGGACGCCGTCGAGTACGTCAAGCAGCTGCTGTCGTACCTGCCGTCCAACAACCTCTCCGAGCCCCCGGTCTTCCCCGAGGAGGCCGACCTCGCCGTCACCGACGAGGACCGCGAGCTGGACACCCTGGTCCCGGACAGCGCGAACCAGCCGTACGACATCCACACCGTGATCGAACACGTTCTCGATGACGGCGAGTTCTTCGAGACGCAGGCCCTGTTCGCCCCGAACATCGTCACCGGCTTCGGCCGCGTGGAGGGCCACCCGGTCGGCATCGTCGCCAACCAGCCGATGCAGTTCGCCGGCTGCCTGGACATCAAGGCGAGCGAGAAGGCCTCCCGCTTCGTCCGCACCTGCGACGCCTTCAACGTCCCGGTCATCACCTTCGTCGACGTCCCCGGCTTCCTGCCCGGCGTCGACCAGGAGCACGACGGCATCATCCGCCGCGGCGCCAAGCTGATCTACGCCTACGCCGAGGCCACCGTCCCCCTGATCACCGTGATCACCCGCAAGGCCTTCGGCGGCGCCTACGACGTCATGGGCTCCAAGCACCTGGGCGCCGACCTCAACCTCGCCTGGCCCACCGCCCAGATCGCCGTCATGGGCGCCCAGGGCGCCGTCAACATCCTGCACCGCCGCACCATCGCCGAGGCGGAGGCGAACGGGGAGTCCGCAGAAGACGCGGAGGCGGTGCGCGCCCGGCTGATCCGGGAGTACGAGGACACCCTCCTCAACCCCTACACGGCGGCCGAACGCGGCTACATCGACGCCGTCATCATGCCGTCGGACACCCGCCGCCACGTCGTACGGGGCCTGCGCCAGCTCCGCACCAAGCGCGAGTCCCTGCCCCCGAAGAAGCACGGCAACATCCCCCTGTAAGGAGCCGCTGTGACGATCAAGGTCATACGGGGCAACCCGACCCCGGAGGAGCTGGCCGCCGCACTGGCGGTCGTAAGGGCACGCGCGGCGGCCCTGGCAGCCGTCCCGCCCGGCACCCCGCCCCCGACGAGCGCCTGGTCCGACCCGAGCCGCATCGCCCAGCAACGCCTCCCCCAGCCGAGCCCGAGCGCATGGACCCGTACTTACTGGCCCTCCTGAGCCACCCCATGGGGGCGCGAAACCGCGCACCTAAGCGGAACCCCGGGCCCCAATCTGAGTACCCCTACTCAGGCGCCCGAGGTCGGCCAAGCCCCACGCTGGTGACATGCTGTGGTCGGACCCCGAAGACGAGCCGCCGAAGGACCTGCAGGACATGCAGAGGACCCTCCGGCGGCTCGGCGTCTTCCTGGCCCTGGTCATGGTCCTGCTGATGATCGTGCTCGGCGTGAGATGACGCCCTCCTGGCGGCCCCCCTGCCGGCCACGCCGATAGTCTGCCCCCATGCGCAGACTCGTCCTCGCCTCCCAGTCCCCCGCCCGGCTGAACCTCCTGCGCCAGGCGGGCCTCGCCCCCGAGGTGATCGTCAGCGGCGTCGACGAGGACGCCGTCACCGCCCCCACCCCGGCCGAACTGGCCCTCGCCCTCGCGGAGGCGAAGGCGTCCGTCGTCGCCGCCCGCCCCGACGTCCAGGGCGCGATCGTCATCGGCTGCGACTCCGTGCTGGACATCGACGGCCAGGCCCTCGGCAAGCCGGCGGACGCCGAGGAGGCCACCGCCCGCTGGAAGTCGATGCGCGGCCGGGCCGGCACCCTGCAGACCGGGCACTGCGTCTGGGACACGGCGAGCAAGCGCTGGGTGTCGGCGACCGCGTCCACGGTCGTACGGTTCGGCGAGCCCACCGACGAGGAGATCGCCGCGTACGTCGCCACGGGCGAGCCCCTCTACGTGGCGGGCGCGTTCACCCTGGACGGCCGCAGCGCGCCGTTCGTCGAGGGCATCGACGGCGACCACGGCAACGTGATCGGCATCAGCCTGCCCCTGGTCCGCCGGCTGCTCGCGGAGCTCGGCGTCGGCATCACGGAGTTGTGGGCGCCGGCGGAGTGAACGGCCCGGCGGGCGGCGTGTCGTTCTTCGCCTCCGCGCCCGGCTCCGGTTCCGGGTCGCTCGCGGGTCCGGAACCGCCCTCGTCCCCGCCGTCGGCCTCCGCCCCGGCCCCACCGGCGCCGTCCACCCGGTCGTACGTCATCAGCAGCAGCACGACGAGCGCGAGGACGACCACCATGAACAGGAACGCCCTCCAGCCGATCAGGCCCCACGCCACGGCGCCCAGGAGGGCGTGCACGACCGCGACGCTGATCAGGAGCACCCGGCCCAGGCCGGCGGGCGGCCGGTTGCGTACGGCGACCAGCAGGGCCACCAGCCCGCACAGCGCGAAGTAGAGACCGAAGACCACCGCGCCGGCCTTCGCGGACATCGACATCTTGTCCGGGTCGAGGCCGGCCAGGGACATGTCCTGGCGGTCGACGACCACTCCCATGAACCAGTTGAGTGCCGCGATGCCGAATGCCTCGGCGAAGAGTATGACCGCCACGATCCACGCCACCGGTCTGCGCACCACCGGTCCCCACCCACTTTCGTTCACGGCCCGGACCGAGCCGGTGTTACTTGAAGTACGTTCAAGACATCGCGAACGCTACTAACGGGTAAACCCGGGGACAAGGGTCCGGTCGGCAGCAAAGAAACGTTGGGCCATTCGTAGGGACTCAACAAAGAAACGGAGTGGGGCGCGGCACGCTCTCACAGAGACCTTGACCACATGGCGGGGCTAGGGTTTCCCGAAGGAGTCCTGCGTACCGAGGTGCGACAAGGGATTTCGCGGGTCGGGTGAGCTTCGCATCACGCTCCGTGTGGGCAAGGTCACCATTGGGGACGGGTCGAAGTGCCGTGTCGGCAGTCCCTAAACTCGGCTTGTTTCAAGGAGGGAGCCTCAATCGTGCGCAAGGTGCTCATCGCCAACCGTGGCGAAATCGCTGTCCGCGTGGCCCGGGCCTGCCGGGACGCCGGGATCGCGAGCGTGGCCGTCTACGCGGACCCGGACCGGGACGCTCTGCATGTCCGCGCCGCGGATGAGGCGTTCGCCCTGGGCGGTGACACCCCCGCCACCAGCTACCTGGACATCTCCAAGGTCCTCAACGCCGCCCGCGAAGCAGGCGCGGACGCCGTCCATCCGGGCTACGGCTTCCTCTCGGAGAACGCGGAGTTCGCGCAGGCGGTCCTGGACGCGGGCCTGACCTGGATCGGCCCGCCGCCGCAGGCCATCCGTGACCTGGGCGACAAGGTGGCGGCCCGGCACATCGCCCAGCGCGCCGGCGCCCCGCTGGTGGCCGGCACCCCGGACCCGGTCTCGGGCGCCGACGAGGTCGTGGCGTTCGCCGAGGAGCACGGCCTGCCGATCGCCATCAAGGCGGCCTTCGGCGGCGGCGGACGCGGCCTGAAGGTCGCCCGCACCCTCGAAGAGGTCCCGGAGCTGTACGACTCCGCCGTCCGCGAGGCGGTGGCCGCCTTCGGCCGTGGCGAGTGCTTCGTGGAGCGCTACCTGGACCGCCCCCGGCACGTGGAGACCCAGTGCCTGGCCGACACCCACGGCAACGTGGTGGTCGTCTCCACCCGTGACTGCTCGCTCCAGCGCCGCCACCAGAAGCTGGTCGAGGAGGCCCCCGCGCCGTTCCTCTCCGAGGCCCAGGTCGCCGAGCTGTACCGCGCCTCCAAGGCCATCCTCAAGGAGGCCGGCTACGTCGGCGCCGGCACCTGCGAGTTCCTGGTCGGCCAGGACGGCACCATCTCCTTCCTGGAGGTCAACACCCGCCTCCAGGTCGAGCACCCGGTGACCGAGGAGGTCGCCGGCATCGACCTGGTCCGCGAGATGTTCCGCATCGCCGACGGCGAGGCGCTCGGCTACGACGACCCCGAGCTGCGCGGCCACTCCTTCGAGTTCCGCATCAACGGCGAGGACCCGGGCCGCAACTTCCTGCCGGCCCCCGGCACGGTCACCCGCTTCGACGCCCCCTCCGGCCCCGGTGTCCGCCTGGACGCGGGCGTGGAGGCCGGCTCGGTCATCGGCCCCGCCTGGGACTCCCTCCTGGCCAAGCTGATCGTCACCGGCCGCACCCGCGCGGAGGCCCTCCAGCGCGCCGCCCGCGCCCTGGACGAGTTCCAGGTCGAGGGCATGGCCACGGCGATCCCGTTCCACCGCGTCGTCGTCCGCGACCCGGCGTTCGCCCCCGAGCTGACCGGCTCCGAGGACCCCTTCACGGTCCACACCCGCTGGATCGAGACCGAGTTCGTCAACGAGATCAAGCCCTTCACCGCCCCGGCCGACGCCGAGGCCGAGGAGGAGACCGGCCGCGAGACGGTCGTCGTCGAGGTCGGCGGCAAGCGTCTGGAGGTCTCCCTCCCGGCGTCCCTGGGCATGACCCTGGCCCGCACCGGCCTCGCCGCCGGCGCCAAGCCGAAGCGCCGCGCCGCCAAGAAGTCCGGCCCGGCCGCCTCCGGCGACACCCTCGCCTCGCCCATGCAGGGCACGATCGTCAAGGTCGCGGTCGAGGAGGGCCAGGAGGTCAAGGAGGGCGACCTGATCGTCGTCCTGGAGGCCATGAAGATGGAGCAGCCCCTCAACGCCCACAAGGCCGGCACCATCAAGGGCCTCGCCGCCGAGGTCGGCGCCTCCCTCACCTCCGGCGCCGTGATCTGCGAGATCAAGGACTGACACCACACCGCACCACACCGCCCGGCGAACGTCACCCGTTTCGCCGGGCACCCGACTTTCCGGAACCTGGAACGCCCCATGCGCGCCGACGCCCGCCGAAACCACGACCGGCTACTGGCCGAGGCCCGCACCGTCTTCGCCGAGCACGGCACGGACGCCTCACTGGAGGACGTGGCCCGCCGGGCGGGCGTGGGCATCGGCACCCTCTACCGCCACTTCCCGACCCGGCACGCCCTGATGAGCGCGGTCTTCGAGGACGCGGTGAGTGAACTCCTGGCCAGAGCCCATGAGTT
Organism: Streptomyces sp. NPDC001714; assembly: GCF_042892755.1. NCBI lineage: Bacteria > Bacillati > Actinomycetota > Actinomycetes > Kitasatosporales > Streptomycetaceae > Streptomyces > Streptomyces sp. NPDC001714. The sequence continues at coordinate 599,930 of NZ_JBIAUL010000001.1, read as the reverse complement.
GGAGACCGCACCCGACCCCTGCCAGGCCCTGCTGACCTGGCTCCACGAGCTGGTCGTCCACGCGGCGGCGTACCGGGGCCTGTCGAGGGCCCTGATGTCAGCGTCCTCGTCCTCGGACTCGGCCCTGTCCCGCTGCGGCACCCCGATGCGGGAGGCGGGCAACGCCCTCCTGACCCGTGCTCAAGAAGCGGGCACGGTACGGGCGGACGTACAGATCGCCGACCTCCTCCAGCTCACCCACGCCATCGCCCTGGCAGCGGAGGAGTCACCGGGAGACCCGCACTTGGCGGACAGACTGCTGACCCTGACTCTGAAGGGACTCACCTAAGGGGCGCTGGGGGTGCCCCCGGCCGAAGGCTGGGGGAGGAACCGCGCGACCGGCCACAACCAACCCGCACCCGCGCGACTACGGAACCACCACGGCGCCCGGGCACTCAAGCCCCCTCACCGCCGCCGCATATCAGCAACCCGCCCCCGCTCGGCGCCCGTCGGCGGCTCTCCCTGGAGCATCGAAGCCGACCGCAACCCCGCCCCCGGCCCCTGACTCCGGCGCGGCCCCGGCAGGGCGACGTCCCGACGCTGTTGATGCTGCTGCCGCGCCGGGACCTGATCACCCCCCGGGTTACCCGACGCCCCGGCCACGGCGATCTGCACCCCCTGGTCGGCAAGGGCCTGCAGCTCGGTGACCGCACGGTCGTCGTGGGGCGGCGGCTCGTCGGTGACCAGCCGGGTGATGACATCGGTCGGCACGGTCTGGAACATCGTGTCCGTACCGAGCTTGGTGTGGTCGGAGAGGATCACGACCTCCGCGGCGGCCTGCACCAGCGCCCGGTCGACGGACGCCGACAGCATGTTGGACGTGGACAGCCCCCGCTCGGCCGTCAGGCCGCTCCCGGACAGGAAGGCCTTCGACACGCGCAGCCCCTGCAGGGACTGCTCCGCACCGGAGCCGACGAGCGCGTAGTTGGAGCCCCGCAGGGTGCCGCCGGTCATCACGACCTCGACCCGGTTGGCATGGGCCAACGCCTGCGCCACCAGCAGCGAGTTGGTGACCACGGTCAGGCCGGGCACTCTCGCCAGCCGACGCGCGAGCTCCTGCGTGGTGGTACCCGCCCCGACCACGATGGCCTCGCCCTCTTCGACGAGGCCCGCGGCGAGATCGGCGATGGCCGTCTTCTCGGCGGTCGCGAGATGGGATTTCTGCGGAAAGCCGGACTCCCGCGTGAACCCGCCCGGCAGTACCGCACCGCCGTGCCGGCGGTCTAGGAGTCCTTCTGCCTCCAGTGCGCGCACGTCCCGCCGTACGGTCACTTCGGAGGTCTGGACGACGCGGGCGAGCTCACGGAGCGACACGGCCCCGTTCGCTCGCACCATTTCGAGGATCAATTGGCGACGTTCTGCAGCGAACACGAAACTGACAGTAACCCCAACGACCGTCTGCTTTCAGCAGTTTGCGCCGAATAGCAGAAGTTGTTCGCACAGCAGGGTCAGGAGTGGTATAGGGCCTAGCACGCCCGACTATGCCGTACGCATGCCCGACAACTCCCCGTCACCGGCGGGGAGTCGGTTCCGGCCGTCAGAGTTCGCTGCCGGTCTTCCGGGTGTGCAGCTGCCGCGCCACCTCGGCGATCGACCCCGAAAGAGAGGGATACACGGTGAACGCGTTCGCGATCTGTTCGACCGTCAGATTGTTGTCGACGGCGATCGAGATCGGATGGATCAGCTCCGAGGCCCGCGGCGAGACGACCACACCGCCCACCACGATCCCGGTCCCCGGCCGGCAGAACAGTTTCACGAAGCCGTCCCGGATGCCCTGCATCTTGGCGCGCGGGTTGCGCAGCAGCGGCAGCTTCACGACCCGGGCGTCGATCTTGCCCGCATCCACGTCGGCCTGTGTGTACCCCACGGTCGCGATCTCGGGATCGGTGAAGACATTCGACGAAACGGTCTTCAGGTTCAACGGCGCCACCGCGTCACCCAGGAAGTGGTACATCGCGATCCGCCCCTGCATGGCGGCCACCGACGCCAGCGCGAACACACCCGTCACGTCACCGGCGGCGTACACCCCCGGAGCCGTCGTCCGCGACACCTTGTCGGTCCAGATGTGCCCGGAGTCGCGCAGCTTGACCCCGGCCTCCTCCAGCCCCAGCCCCGCACTGTTCGGAATGGCACCGACGGCCATCAGGCAGTGCGAACCGCTGATGACCCGCCCGTCCGCGAGCGTGACCTCGACCCGGTCCCCGACCCTCTTCGCCGCGGCCGCCCGCGACCGCGCCATGACGTTCATGCCCCGGCGCCGGAAGACGTCCTCCAGGACGGCGGCCGCGTCCGGGTCCTCGCCCGGCAGCACGCGGTCGCGCGACGACACGAGCGTGACCCGTGACCCCAGCGCCTGGTAGGCACCGGCGAACTCGGCACCGGTGACACCCGACCCGACCACGATCAGCTCTTCGGGCAGCTCGGTCAGGTCGTAGACCTGGGTCCAGTTCAGGATGCGGTCACCGTCGGGCTGCGCATCGGGCAGCTCACGAGGATGACCACCGGTGGCGATCAGCACCGCATCGGCGACGAGCGTCTCCTCACTCCCGTCCGCGGCCGCGACGACGACCTTCCGCGACCCGTCCAGAGCCTGCATGCCCTCCAGCCGCCCGCGCCCGCGCATGACCCGCGCACCGGCCCGCGTCACCGAAGCGGTGATGTCGTGCGACTGCGCCAGTGCCAGCCGCTTCACACGCCGGTTGACCTTCCCCAGATCGACTCCCACCACCCGGGCGGCCTGCTCCAGGGGCGGGGTGTCGTCGGCGACGATGATCCCCAGCTCCTCGTACGACGAGTCGAAGGTCGTCATGACCTCGGCCGTAGCGATAAGGGTCTTCGACGGCACGCAGTCGGTCAGCACCGACGCTCCGCCCAGACCGTCGCAGTCGACGACGGTCACCTCCGCGCCGAGCTGCGCGGCCACCAGCGCCGCTTCATAGCCGCCGGGTCCGCCACCGATGATCACGATCCGAGTCACGTACTCCATTGTCCCGCACGCTTCAAGGTGCTATTGCCCGGGGGCCGCGCCCGGCGCTTCCCGGGACGGGAGGGACACCCGTGACGCCTGCCGTACCCTCTCCCCATGTCGTCGCTCTACGCCGCGTACGCCGGCAATCTCGACGCGCGGCTGATGTCCCGCCGCGCCCCGCACTCGCCCCTGCGCGCCACCGGCTGGCTGAACGGCTGGCGGCTGACCTTCGGCGGCGAGCACATGGGCTGGGAGGGCGCCCTGGCGACGATCGTCGAGGACCCCGTCTCCCAGGTCTTCGTCGGCCTGTACGACATCGCCCCGATGGACGAGGAGTCCATGGACCGCTGGGAGGGCGTCGCCATGGGCATCTACCGCCGCGCCAAGGTCCGCGTGCACACCCTGGAGGGCGAGGAGACCGCCTGGCTCTACGTCCTCGACGGCTACGAGGGCGGCCTGCCCTCCGCCCGCTACCTGGGCGAGATCGCCGACGCGGCGGAATCCGCGGGCGCACCACACGATTACGTGATGGAGCTGCGCAAGCGACCCTGCTGAGGACGCCCGCCCCTAGACTTGACCGGAACCGGCAGAGGAACTGGAGGCCGCCATGACCGGCAGGAATGCCTACACCGTGTACTACACCGAGCAGGCGGCGGCAGCCAGGGACCGGCTCGAGGAACCGCAGCGCGCCGCGTTCGACAAGGGCATCATGATGCTCGCCCAGGACCCGTTCCCCGAACTGTCCCGGCCCATAAGCTCCACGGGAGACGACCGGACCATCCGGCTGACGCAGAACATCCTCATCGAGTACACCGTGAGCGTGGGCCGCCTGTTGATCTTCATCGTCGAGGTCTTCAACGACAAGGACATCTTCGTCACCGGCGTCTGACCGCTCCAACAGGTCGCACAGACCACCCACAGCCGGCACAAAAGTTACCTGGGTCACACCGCTCATCGGAAACGACAAGACAACGATCGCAATCCCATGAGCTCCGTCATCTACGCGCGTAGGCCCAGACCGGCTACTCTCATCCGCGTGAACGCATCTCTTCTTCCGGACGACATCCAGGGCGACCCCCACGCCGCCGCCGACGCGGCCGCCGCCCGCCTGCGCGAACTCACGGGCGCCGACACCCACGACGTCGCCCTCGTGATGGGCTCCGGCTGGGCGCCGGCCGTCGACGCCCTGGGCGCTCCCGACGCCGAGTTCCAGGTCACCGAGCTGCCCGGCTTCCCGCCGCCGGCCGTAGCGGGACACGGCGGCAAGATCCGCTCGTACTCCTCCGGTGACAAGCGCGCGCTGGTCTTCCTGGGCCGCACGCACTACTACGAGGGCCGCGGCGTCGCCGCCGTCGCCCACGGCGTCCGCACCGCCGTGGCCGCCGGCTGCAAGACGATCATCCTCACCAACGGCTGCGGCGGCCTGCGCGAGGGCATGCGCCCCGGCCAGCCGGTCCTCATCAGCGACCACATCAACCTGACGGCGACCTCCCCCATCATCGGCGCCAACTTCGTCGACCTCACCGACCTCTACAGCCCCCGCCTGCGCGCCCTGTGCAAGGAGATCGACCCCAGCCTCGAAGAGGGCGTCTACGCGCAGTTCCCCGGCCCGCACTACGAGACGCCGGCCGAGATCCGCATGGCCCGCGTGATCGGCGCGGACCTGGTGGGCATGTCGACGGTCCTGGAAGCGATCGCTGCGCGCGAGGCGGGCGCCGAAGTCCTGGGCATCTCCCTGGTGACGAACCTCGCCGCGGGCATGACGGGCGAGCCCCTCAACCACGAGGAGGTCCTCCAGGCGGGCCGCGACTCGGCGGCACGCATGGGCGAGCTGCTGGCGCAGGTACTGGGCAGGCTCTGAGAGAAAGCCGCCGAAGGGGGGCCGACGCGGCCGCTCGCGCAGCTCCCCGCGCCCCTGACGGGGCGCCGCAGTCACCCTCTCCGAGAATGGGACGGAACTCGGAAGCCGCCCACGGCGGGAAGGGGACGGGGCGGGGAGGTGCCGCCCGCAGCGGCCGGCGTTCGTCACCCTGTACGGCATGAGATGCATCACCGCCGGCCCGAGGACGGAGACTCCCCGCTCCGGCCCCGACCCACCCCCGACCGCAGGCGCTACGCGCACCCCCACCGAAGCCGCGGATGCGCCGCAGGCACACCACGAGAGGTTGGACGACGACCGTGCACGACGATCTCATCGCCCGGGCCCGAGCCTGGCAGACCGAGGACCCCGACCCGGAGACCCGCGACGAGCTCGCCAAGCTCATCGAGGCCGGTGACCTCACCGAACTGTCGGCCCGTTTCAGCGGCACCCTCCAGTTCGGCACCGCAGGCCTCCGCGGCGAACTCGGCGCCGGCCCGATGCGCATGAACCGCTCCGTCGTCATCCGAGCCGCCGCCGGCCTCGCCGCGTACCTGAAGCACCACGGCCAGGCCACCGGCACCGTCGTGATCGGCTACGACGCCCGCCACAAGTCCGCCGACTTCGCCCGCGACACCGCCGCGGTCATGACCGGCGCCGGCCTCAAGGCCGTCGTACTCCCCCGTCCCCTCCCCACCCCCGTCCTCGCGTTCGCCATACGGCACCTCGGCGCGGTCGCCGGCGTGGAGGTCACCGCCAGCCACAACCCGCCCCGCGACAACGGCTACAAGGTCTACCTGGGCGACGGCTCCCAGATCGTCCCGCCCGCGGACGCGGAGATCGCCGCCGAAATCCAGGCCATCACCGGCCTCCACGAAGTCCCCCGCCCCGACACCGGCTGGGAAACCCTCGACGACACCGTCCTGGACGCCTACCTGGCCCGTACGGACGCCGTCCTGTCCCCGACCTCCCCCCGCACCGCCCGCACGGTCTACACGGCCATGCACGGCGTCGGCAAGGACACCCTCCTCGCCGCCTTCGCCCGCGCCGGCTTCCCCGCCCCCACCCTCGTCACCGAGCAGGCCGACCCGGACCCGGACTTCCCGACCGTCGCCTTCCCCAACCCGGAAGAGCCCGGCGCGATGGACCTCGCCTTCGCGACGGCCCGCGAGACCGACCCCGACCTGATCATCGCCAACGACCCCGACGCCGACCGCTGCGCCGCCGCCGTCAAGGACGGCGGCGCATGGCGCATGCTCCGCGGCGACGAGGTCGGCTCCCTCCTCGCCGCCCACCTGGTCCGCCGCGGCGTCACCGGCGTCTTCGCCGAGTCGATCGTCTCCTCCTCCCTCCTCGGCCGGATCGCCGAGAAGGCGCACCTCCCCTACGAGGAGACCCTCACCGGCTTCAAGTGGATCGCCCGTGTCGACGGCCTGCGCTACGGCTACGAGGAGGCCCTCGGCTACTGCGTCGACCCCGACGGCGTCCGCGACAAGGACGGCATCACCGCGGCCCTCCTGATCACCGAGCTGGCCTCGGTCCTCAAAGAGGAGGGCCGCACCCTCCTCGACCTCCTCGACGACCTCGCCGTGGAACACGGCCTGCACGCCACCGACCAGCTCTCGGTCCGAGTCGAGGACCTCTCCGTCATCGCCGACGCGATGCGGCGCCTCCGCGAGCACCCCCCGACCGAGCTCGCCGGCCTCCCCGTCACCAAGGCCGAGGACCTCACCCAGGGCACGGACAAGCTGCCCCCCACCGACGGCCTCCGCTACACCCTCACCGGCGCCCGGGTCGTCGTCCGCCCGAGCGGCACCGAGCCGAAGCTGAAGTGCTACCTGGAGGTGGTGGTCCCCGTGGCCGACCACTCCGCCCTCCCCACGGCCCGCGCGCAGGCCACCCGGACCCTGGCCGAGATCAAGCGGGATCTCTCCGCGGCGGCCGGCTTCTGACGCCCGGGGGGTGCCCCTCCGCCAGGGGCACCCCTACGGGTGATTTCGCGACGGCGACCGACCCACCCACCGCGCCCCGCCCCGGCTCCCGGGGAACGGTGATCCGGTACCGCCCGCCGCAGCCGTCGTACTGGAGCCGCCGCCGTGTCCTCGACCGCCCCCGACACCGCCCCCCGCGGGCACATCCCGGGCACCCGACGACCCCACCTCCCCACCGCGGCCGTCCCCCGCCACGCCCTGCGCCGGGCGGCTCCCGCACTCGCCGCCTACCTCGCCGTGCGGCTCACCGGCCTGGTGGTCCTCGCCGGGTGGGCGCACCGGCGCCACCACGGCGTGTGGCCGATGCTGGCGACGCAGTGGGACTCCCGCTGGTACCTGGGCATCGCGGACCACGGGTACGCCCACGCACTCGGCACCGCCTACGACCACAACAACCTGGCGTTCTTCCCGTTGTACCCGCTCCTGGTGAAGGCGGTCGCGGTACTGACCCCGGGCACCAGGGCCAGCACCGGACTGGCGCTCGCGTGGCTGGCCTCGCTCTTCGCGGCCTGGGGCGTGTTCGCGGTGGGCGACCGACTGGCCGGCCGCCGGGTCGGCGTCCTGCTCACGGTCCTCTGGGCGGCGTACCCGGTCGGACTGGTCCAGTGGATGGGCTACACCGAATCCCTCTTCACGGCGTTCGCCGCCTGGACGTTGTACGCGGTGCTCACCGGGCGCTGGCTGTACGCGGCGGCCGGCTCGGTACTCGCCGGGCTGACCCGGCCGACCGGCATCGCACTGGCCGCCGCCGTGACGGTCACCGCGCTGCTCTCCCTCCGCGCCCGCTTCTCGCCCCGAGCCCTGGCGGCGGCCCTGCTGGCCCCGCTCGGCTGGTGCGCGTACGTCGGCTGGGTGGGCCTCAGACTCCACCGCTGGGACGGCTACTTCGCCGTGCAGCGGATGTGGCACAACGAGCTGGACGGCGGTGCGGAGACCCTGCGCTGGCTGCGGCACCTGTTCGGGCAGGTCTCCCGGCCGGAGCTGTTCCTGGTCGTGGTGAGCCTGACGATGCTGGCCTCCGTCGTCCTGTTCGGACTGGCCGTGGCCGACCGGCAACCGCTCCCGCTGCTCGTCTTCAGCGCGGTCCTGCTGCTGATCGTGGTGGCCAGCGGCGGCGTCTACTTCCCGCGCGCCCGCTTCCTCCTCCCCGGCTTCCCACTGCTGCTGCCGGTGGCCGGACATCTCGCCCGCGCCTCGACGCGCCTGCGGGTGCTCGCCCTGACGGCCGCCGTCGCGGGCTCGGCGTACTGCGGGGCGTACATGCTCCTGGTGTGGCCGAGCGCACCGTGACCGGTCAGTCCCGCACGAGGTAGCTGACCCCCCGTGTCCGGCCCCACGCACGACTGCAGGGTGAGGGCGCCCCAGTCCCCGCCCCTGCCCGCTCCCCGGACCCGCACGGGTGACGGCGCCCGGACAAAACTGACAGCGCTACCACGCGGACCGGGACAACGTTGCCATTGGGGCGCCGGTCCGACGCCCTGCGCCACAACGGGCGGGCGACTGGGCGCACTTCGGGTCGGACCGACCCCCCTCAGCCTGCGACCCGCAACAGCAGCTTTCCTGTGCTCGTCCGGCCGCCCATCAGGCGGTGCGCCTCCGCCGCCTCCTCCAGGGTGAACTCGGCCGTGACCGGGAGGGTCACCGTGCCGTCGACCGCCTTCGCGAAGGCCCGGGCGGACAGCTCGCGCAGCACGTCCGGCGCCGTCTGGGCCAGCGTCAGGATGGAGAAACCGGCGACCGACAGGCCCCGCGGATACAGCTCCGGCTGGCCCGCCGTCCAGGCGGGCTCGCCGCTCGCATTGCCGTAGGAGACCAATCGGCCGAAGCGGGCCAGGGACGCCAGGCTCGCGCGCAGCGTCTCGCCGCCCACGGGGTCGAGGGCCAGGTCGACGCCCCGGCCGCCGGTCGCCTCCTGAACCGGTTCCTCGAAGTCGCCGACGAAGACCTCGTCGTAGCCGTGGTCCCGCGCATACATCGCCTTGGCCGCGCTCGACACCACGCCGTACACCGCGGCCGCGCCCGCGGCCCTGGCCAGCTGCCCTGCCGCCGTGCCGACCCCGCCCGCCGCGCCCTGCACGAGGACGGTCTCGCCCGGCTGGAGGCGCCCGACGGTGTGGACGAGGGCGTATGCCGTCGGCAGGACGGACGGGAGTGCGGCTCCGGTGCGCAGGTCCGCGCCGGCCGGCAGCGGGAAGACGGTGGCCGCCGCCGTCACGACCACGTCCGCATAGGCGCCGCCCTGTGTCAGCGCGGCCACCTCCTGGCCGACGGCGAGGTCCGTGACTCCGGCGCCGAGGGCCCTGACCCGGCCCGAGACCTCCAGCCCCGGACGGAACGGCAGCCCCGGCACGCGGTAGCCCTCCGCACGTGCCTTGAGATCGGCGAAGTTCACGCCCGCGTACGCCACGTCGATGCTCACTTCACCGGGGCCCGGCTCGGGGACCTCCGCCTCCACCACCTTGAGGACCTCCGGACCGCCGTATTCCTGCAACTCGACCGCGCGCACGGCACACACCCCTCCACAAGTGTTCAACACGAATCGAACACTCGGGAGTGTATGGTTTTCATCGAACACTCGGCAAGCGGAACACGACAGCGAGGAGGACGGCATGACCGGCACGAGCCACCGGGCCGCCCCCGAGCACACCCACCCCGACGAGGTACCCGTCCTCACCGCGCTCGCCGCCCTCGCCGACCCGGTACGCCTCACGCTCGTCAGGGAGCTGGCCGCAAGCACCGACTGGTCCCGCAGCTGCGGCAGCTTCGACGTCCCCGTCGGCAAGGCCGCCCTCAGCCACCACTTCTCCGTCCTGCGGGCAGCCGGCCTCGTCGAACAGCGCGACGAGGGCCCGCGCCGGGTCAACCGCCTGCGACGCCGGGAGTTCGACGCCCGCTTCCCGGGACTGCTCGACCTCGTCCTGCGCCCGGAGCCGGACCTGTAGGACCCGGCGGGAGGACATCCGTCACGGACTCCCGTTCCCGCCTACCTCGAACCAGAGCGGTTTCCCGGCACCGCGCTCCAGGGGGCCGTCCCCCAGGGGCCAACCGCCCCATCTGTCGGCGCACTCCGTCACCAGACACAGCCCACGCCCGCTCTCGGCATCCTCCGGCGCGGGCGGCACCCGATTCCAGGGCGGTTCACCGAAGGAGGCAGGGACATGCGGATGACTGTCCCGGACTCCGACCCGGAGCCGCCCGTCCGCGAGAGCGGTGAGGCGCAGCGAAACGGGTCCGCCGCCGGCAGGGATGGTCCTCGTCACTGCCTGGCCAGTCTCGCCAGCCAGGGATGTCCGGGGTGGATGCGCGTCAGCCAGCCGCCGAGAGCTTCGCGCCGTGCCTCGCTCAGCAGGGGCAGGACCCCGTCGAAGTCGGTGTGGTCCTTGGGCCGTGGCTCCTTCGCCTTGAACAGCAACACCAGTTCCGGCACCAGGTAGGGGATGCCCTCCGCCGTCTGTTCGATGACCGCGTCGTATGGCAGCCGCAGGCTCTCGTCCCGCCTGCAGATCCAGGTCCCGCCCTCGTGCGGCTCACGGAAGACGTCGAAGAGGAACCGGCCGCTCGCCGGTTCCCGTACCCAGGTCTGGTGCGTCGCCGCGAGCGCGTCGTCTCCTGCCGCCGCCCAGACACGCCCTGAGCCCACCGCGTCGAACACGTACTCGGGGAAGCGGTCGCGAACCTCCGCGAACCCCGCCACGGGTACGGCGATCTCCAGGTCACCGTGTGCCCGGGACCGCCCACCGCGGAACAGGTCCAGCGCCCAGCCCGCCGCGACACACCAGGGCACACCGACCCCGTCCAACCGCTCCGCGACCTGCTCCGGCCGCCAGGCGTCCGCCCAACGGGCGGCCAGTTCGTCAGCACCGGGAACCACGCCGCCGGGGGGCAGGGAATCGGTCATCAGCACAACGTACCGCCGCGCGATCTCCCGTACGCGTGGTGGCGGCCGAGGGAGCTCGGAATGCCGCCGCGAGCCCGGAGAAACCCGGCCGGGTTCGGACTCTCAGTTTCTGGACTTGCCGGTCCATTTTCCTCGGCGCACAGTGGTCCGCACCTGACGGGGAACCGAGTGACACGGAGGGTTGATCATGGGTGTGCGACTGGCGGGAAAGACCGCGCTGGTGACCGGTGCGACCAGCAACATCGGGCGGGCGATCGCGGAGGCGTTCGCCGTCGAGGGGGCTCATGTGGTCGTCTCGGGGCGGAGTGCCGGGCGCGGGGCGGAGGTGGTCGAGGGGATCCGTGCCGGTGGCGGCCGCGCCGACTTCGTGCGGGCGGACCTGGACGGCAGCGCCGCCGCCTCGCTGGCGCTGGCCGAGGAGGCTACGCGGGTTCTGGGCGGTCGTATCGACGTGCTCGTCAACAACGCGGGCATCTACCCCGGTGCCGTGACCACCGCCACCGACGAGAAGACCTTCGACCAGGTCTACGCGGTCAACGTCAAGGCCCCGTTCTTCCTGACGGCGGCCGTCGCGCCCGCCATGGCGGCGGCCGGCGGCGGGGCGATCGTCAACCTGGGGTCCTGGATCGCCCGGCTGGGCGTGCCCGTCGGCGCGCTCTACAGCTCCACCAAGGGAGCGATGGAGACGCTGACCCGGGCCTGGGCTGCGGAGTTCGGGCCGCAGGGGGTGCGGGTGAACGCGATCTCACCGGGTGTGGTGCTGGCGGCGGACGCCGGGGACGTCGGCGTCGCCGAGGTCATGATGAACGGGACGCCCGCGGGCCGGATGGGCAGGCCGGACGAGATCGCGAGCGCGGCGGTGTATCTGGCGGCCGACGAGTCGTCGTTCGTGCACGGGATCGTGCTCGACGTGGACGGCGGCCGTACGACCGCGGCGGTCATCGCGGCGTAGCCGCCCGGGCGGGCTCCAGGTCGCGCCGCAGGTCCGCGATCCCCTGGTCGAGGGCGGCCCGCAGATGGGCGGAGCGTCCCGTCGACAGGAGGATGGACACGCCGCCCTGGATCGCGGCGAGCAGGGCGGCGGCCCGGGCGTCGACGTCCACATCGGTCTCCGGGCCGCTGTTCGCGCGCACCGCGCGGATGCCCGCCGCCAGGCTCTCCTGCCACTGCCGCATCAGCTCCACCACGATCGCCCGCGCGCCCGGCGTCGACCGCCCGACCTGGAGGAACAGCGACCCGAGCGGGCAGGTGTCGCCCTGCGTCTCGTAGCGTGCGATCACCACGTCCCGCCACCGCTGCCAGTCCTCCCAGGACTCGAGGCGGCCGAGGTACGGCTGCTGGTCCTCCAGCACCTGCTCCGCCTCGAACCGCGCGACGGCGAGCAGCAGTTCGTCCTTGCCCTTCGGGAAGTAGTGGAAGAGCTGGCTCTTGCTGGTGCCGGTCCGCGCCATGACGTCGTCCAGCGTCACCGTGCCGACGCCCTGCTCCCGCAGCACCTCGGCGGCCCCCTCGACGATCCGGCGCCGGGTGGCCTTCCCCTTGGCCGTCAGCTCCTTGCCCCGCATCGCCTGACCTCCGCACAGTGGACCGTACGGTCCATTCTAGGGACTCAGCCGGTGAACAGGGTCCCGGCCAGGGCCACGCTGACGACGGTGCCGCCGATGATGCGCCGAAGGCGGGGGAGGAACCGCGCGAACGGCCCCACCGGGCCGCGCCCGGCCAACCACCCCCACCCCCCTACGGCGCCCCTCTCACCCCACCGCCAGCAGAATCGCCAGCAAGACCGCGCCCGCCACCGCCGGCGCGACCACCTCGTACGCCCACCGGACCGTGATCTCGCCCTGTGCCGACTCCGCCGGCCCCCTGCTCTCCAGCATCTCCCGCAGGTCGTCCATGACCTTGTCGGTTTCCGCGCGCGTCGGCCCGGCCTCATGATCGGGCTCGCCCCGCCCTCCGGCACCGCCGAATCCGTCGAATCCACCGAGTCCGCGCCCGGCCCCGCCGAACCCCGCCCCCGGCCGCCCCGTCCGCCCGCGCCGCGCGTCCGCCTCCGACTTCGCCTGCCGCCGTGCCGCCTTCTTGCGGCCGCGCAGGGACACCGGGATCGCCCACAGCTGGTACTTCGCGCCGGACTTGACGATCACCTCGTTCGAGTAGCCGGACCGCAGGGAGGCGATCTCCCCCCACGGCAGTGTGATCACCCGGAACGGGTTCCGTACGCGCAGCCGGTCCTCGCCCGCGAACACCGCGGGGCGCAGGGTGAAGGCCACCACCAGCGGCACGACGAGGATGAGCGCGGCCAGGGCCAGCCAGGGGGTGTGGCCGTGCCCCCGGAACAGCGCGTCGATACCGAGCCAGCCGACGATGACGAGGAGCAGGACGCCGCCGAGCAGCGCCTGGGGCGAGCGGTAGATGCGGTCCTTGACGAGGGGCGTGGTCATAGCGCCGATTCTGCACCAGACGTTCGCATCGGCGCCGTGGGGGCGTCATCGCCGTAGGCGAGTGCCGGTCGTCTGCGGTTGCTCGCGCGCTTCCCCGCGCGCCCCCAAGAAGAACCGCTCCCTCGGGGTGTACAGCCGCTACGCGCGTAGATATGCTCGGCTGGTGACCATGCCCACCACCGCACCCCACGCACTTGCTGACGTCACCGCGTCCGACAGCACGCTGCGCCGCTTCCTCCACGGGCTGCCCGGCGTCGACGCGGTCGGCCTGGAGGCGCGTGCCGCCTCCCTCGGCACCCGTTCCATCAAGACCACCGCGAAGGCGTACGCCATCGACCTCGCCATCTCGATGGTCGACCTGACGACGCTGGAAGGCGCGGACACCCCGGGCAAGGTCCGGGCGCTCGGCGCCAAGGCGGTCCACCCGGACCCGACGGACCGTACGACCCCCGCCACGGCCGCCGTCTGCGTCTACCCCGACATGGTGGCCACCGCGAAGGAGGCCGTCGCCGGCTCGTCCGTCAAGGTCGCCTCCGTCGCCACCGCCTTCCCGGCCGGCCGCGCCGCGCTCGGCGTCAAGCTCGCCGACGTCCGCGACGCCGTGAGCGCCGGCGCCGACGAGATCGACATGGTCATCGACCGGGGCGCGTTCCTCGCGGGGAACTACCGCAAGGTGTACGACGAGATCGTCGCCGTGAAGGACGCCTGCGGAACGTCGGCCCGCCTCAAGGTCATCTTCGAGACCGGCGAGCTGTCCACGTACGACAACATCCGCCGGGCGTCCTGGCTGGGCATGCTCGCGGGCGCCGACTTCATCAAGACCTCGACCGGCAAGGTCGCCGTCAACGCCACCCCGGCGAACACCCTCCTCATGCTGGAGGCCGTGCGCGACTTCCGGGCCCAGACGGGCGTCCAGGTCGGCGTCAAGCCCGCCGGCGGCATCCGGACCAGCAAGGACGCGATCAAGTTCCTCGTCCTGGTGAACGAGACCGCGGGCGAGGACTGGCTGGACAACCACTGGTTCCGCTTCGGCGCCTCCTCGCTCCTGAACGACCTGCTGATGCAGCGTCAGAAGCTGGCCACCGGCCGCTACTCCGGCCCCGACTACGTGACGGTGGACTGATCACCATGGCCAAGGAAAAGATGACCACCGCATTCGAGTACGCACCGGCGCCCGAGTCCCGCTCCGTCGTCGACATCGCGCCCTCCTACGGCCTCTTCATCGACGGCGAGTTCACGGACGCGGCCGAGGGCAAGGTCTTCAAGACGGTCAGCCCGTCGACCGAGGAGGTCCTCTCCGAGGTCGCCCGCGCCGGCGCCGAGGACGTCGACCGGGCCGTCAAGGCCGCCCGGAAGGCCTTCGAGAAGTGGTCCGCGCTGCCGGGCTCCGAGCGCGCCAAGTACCTCTTCCGCATCGCCCGCATCATCCAGGAGCGCAGCCGCGAGCTGGCCGTCCTGGAGACGCTGGACAACGGCAAGCCGATCAAGGAGACGCGCGACGCCGACCTCCCCCTGGTCGCCGCGCACTTCTTCTACTACGCGGGCTGGGCCGACAAGCTCGACCACGCGGGCTACGGCGCGAACCCGCGGCCACTGGGCGTGGCCGGCCAGGTCATCCCCTGGAACTTCCCGCTCCTGATGCTGGCCTGGAAGATCGCTCCGGCGCTCGCCACCGGCAACACGGTGGTCCTCAAGCCCGCCGAGACGACCCCCCTCTCCGCGCTCTTCTTCGCGGACATCTGCCGCCAGGCGGGCCTGCCCAAGGGCGTCGTCAACATCCTCCCCGGCTACGGCGACGCGGGCGCCGCGCTCGTCGCCCACCCCGACGTCAACAAGGTGGCCTTCACCGGCTCCACCGCCGTCGGCAAGGAGATCGCGCGCACGGTCGCGGGCACCCGCAAGAAGCTCACTCTCGAACTGGGCGGCAAGGGCGCCAACATCGTCTTCGACGACGCTCCCATCGACCAGGCCGTCGAAGGCATCGTCACCGGCATCTTCTTCAACCAGGGCCAGGTCTGCTGCGCGGGCTCCCGTCTCCTCGTCCAGGAGTCGATCCACGACGAGCTGCTCGACTCCCTCAAGCGCCGTCTGTCCACGCTCCGCCTCGGCGACCCGCTGGACAAGAACACCGACATCGGCGCGATCAACTCGGCCGAGCAGCTGGCCCGCATCACCACCCTCGCCGACCAGGGCGAGGCGGAGGGCGCCGAGCGCTGGTCCCCGGCCTGCGAACTGCCCTCCTCCGGCTACTGGTTCGCGCCGACGCTCTTCACGAACGTCACCCAGGCCCACACCATCGCCCGCGACGAGATCTTCGGCCCCGTCCTGTCGGTCCTGACCTTCCGGACACCCGACGAGGCGGTCGCCAAGGCCAACAACACGCAGTACGGCCTCTCGGCCGGCATCTGGACCGAGAAGGGGTCGCGGATCCTGGCCGTCGCGAACAAGCTGCGCGCCGGCGTCGTCTGGTCCAACACGTTCAACAAGTTCGACCCGACCTCGCCGTTCGGCGGGTACAAGGAGTCGGGCTTCGGCCGCGAGGGCGGCCGCCACGGCCTGGAGGCATACCTCGATGTCTGATCGCCTGTCTGTCTTCAAGACCTACAAGCTGTACGTCGGCGGGAAGTTCCCGCGTTCCGAGAGCGGCCGGGTGTACGAGGTGACGGACTCGAAGGGCAACTGGCTGGCCAACGCACCGCAGTCCAGCCGCAAGGACGCCAGGGACGCGGTCGTCGCCGCGCGCAAGGCGTTCGGCGGCTGGTCCGGCGCGACCGCGTACAACCGGGGCCAGGTCCTCTACCGCGTCGCGGAGATGCTGGAGGGCCGCCGCGAGCAGTTCGTCCGCGAGGTCGCCGACGCGGAGGGCCTCGGCAAGTCCAAGGCGGCCGCCGTCGTGGACGCGACGATCGACCGCTGGGTCTGGTACGCGGGCTGGACCGACAAGATCGCCCAGGTGGTCGGCGGCGGCAACCCGGTCGCGGGCCCGTTCTTCAACCTCTCCTCGCCGGAGCCGACGGGTGTGGTGGCGGTCGTCGCCCCCCAGGAGTCGTCGTTCCTGGGCCTGGTGTCGGTGGTCGCGCCCGTGATCGCGACCGGCAACACGGCGGTCGTCGTCGCGAGTGAGAAGTCCCCGCTCCCGGCACTGTCGTTGGCCGAGGTCCTCGCGACGTCCGACGTGCCCGGCGGAGTCGTCAACGTCCTCTCCGGCCGTACGACGGAGATCGCCACCCCCCTCGCCGCCCACCAGGACGTCAACGCGATCGACCTCGCGGGCGCCGACGAGGCGCTGGCCAAGGAGCTGGAGATCGCGGCGGCCGACAACCTGAAGCGCGTCCTGCGTCCACAGCCTGTGGACGACTGGGCGACGACGCCCGGGACCGACCGCCTGACGGCGTTCCTGGAGACGAAGACGGTGTGGCATCCGACGGGGGCGCTGGGAGCGTCTGGCTCCTCGTACTGATCCGTCACCCCTCCGGGTGGGGAACTGCGGGCCGGATGTGGCCGGTCGCGCAGTTCCTCCCCCAGCCTTCGGCCGGGGGTGCCCCCAGCGCCCCTTACGGGGCCCTCAGGATCTGCCCCACCACCGGCATCGCCCCGACCGACGGCGCCTGCGCCACCGGCCCCGTCACCATCTTCGACGTCAGCGGCTTGAAGTCGGCGAGTTGAGTACCCACCCCGTTGTCCAGCGGGTCGACACCCGTGCCCGCGAGGGGGTTCGGCTTCAGGGCCGCCACCGACCCCGTCACGTACGGCAGCATCGCGCCCAGCGCCCGCACGCCCGCCTGCGGGTCGATGTGGCCGAGCGAGGTGGGGCGGGTCCGGACCACGTCCACCGCGGGCTGGGTGTCCGCGGCGGCCGTCGCGGCGCCCGCGCCGAGGGCCACACCTGCCGTGGCAAGGGCGGTCAGGGCGCGCCGGGCGGTCGGGGTGGGGGAGGACGCGTGTCGGGACATCGCTGGTGCCACCTTCTGGTACGCAGGGTGATTGTGTCGGCACACAGGGTAGTTGAGGTGTGACTCACGCTCCAAAGCCGACCCGCAGGGTCGGCAGGAGGCTCCCCATGCGTCAAACTGGTGTTCCGTGAGCATTCATCCTCCGTCCCCCGCCCGCGTCGTGCTGCTGTGCGGCCCCTCGGGCTCGGGCAAGTCACTGGTCGCCGCCCGTTCCGGGCTTCCCGTCCTGCGCCTCGACGACTTCTACAAGGAGGGCGACGACCCGACGCTGCCGTCGGTGGCGGGGAGTTCGGACATCGACTGGGACCACCCTCAGTCCTGGGACGCGGAGGTCGCGGTCGAGGCGATCGGCCGGCTGTGTGCGACGGGGGCGGCGCCCGTACCGGTGTATGACATAGCACTGAGCGCCCGCACCGGCGCGGAGACGCTCGACATCGGCCGCACCCGGCTGTTCATCGCCGAGGGCATCTTCGCCGCCGAGATCGTGGAGCGCTGCCGTGAACTGGGGCTGCTGGCCGACGCGCTGTGCCTGAGCCGGGGCCCGGTGAAGACGTTCCGGCGCCGGTTCCTGCGCGATCTCAAGGAGGGCCGCAAGTCGGTGCCGTTCCTGCTGCGGCGCGGCTGGCGGCTGATGCGGGCGGAACGCACGATCGTGGCCCGCCAGGTGGCACTGGGCGCCCACCCCTGCGACCGGGACGAGGCACTGACCCGGATGGCGGCGGCCGCCGTCGGACGTCACGGGCCGGCGAAGACCACCGCAACCATCAACTGAGGAACCACGACGGCGAGTGACCACGTCCGCGAGAGCGGCGCCGGTTCAGGCGCAAAAGGGCGCGGGACTGGATGGACCCCCCGGCCCTCCAGTCCCGCTTCCCCCGTCGCTCCGCCGAACACCCCCGTGTCCCCCGTGGCGGAGCTCCCCCGTGCTTCCCCCCGGGTCCCCCCGGACCCGTCTTCCCCCGTGTTCCCCGTGGGCCCCCCGGACCCTCCCCCAGGTCCCGTACCCCCGGCTCCCCCGGTTTTCCCCCGTCAGGATCCCCCCGGATCCCCTTACCTTCAGGCGACAAGCTCCCCGAAGGCGTCTTCCTCGTCACGGCCGAAGCTGAGGACCTCGTCCTCGCGCAGCCGGCGGAGCGACCGCCAGATGCTGGACTTCACCGTGCCGACACTGATGTCGAGGATCTCCGCGATCTCCGGGTCCGTGCGGCCCTCGTAGTAGCGCAGGACCAGCATGGTGCGCTGGAGTTCGGGGAGCCGGGACAGCGCCTGCCACAGGACCGCGCGCAGCTCGGTGCCGCTCATCGCGTCCGTGTCGCCGGGCGTCTCCGGCAGTTCCTCGGTCGGGTACTCGTTGAGCTTGCGGCGCCGCCAGGCGCTGATGTGCAGGTTGGTCATCGTGCGGCGCAGGTAACCGCCCACGGCCGCCTTGTCGCTGATCCGGTCCCACGCCCGGTACGTCGAGAACAGCGCGCTCTGCAGCAGGTCCTCGGCCTCGTAGCGGTCGCCGGTCAGGTGGTAGGCGGTCGCGTACAGGGAGGCGCGGCGCTCCTGGACGTAGGCGGTGAACTCCGCCTCGGTCAGCGAGCGGCGCTCCCCCGTGTCCTCCCTGTAGGCGGATCCCCCGTGTGCTTCCCCCGTGAAGCTGTCAACCACCGTCATGTAACCGGTGTGCTGACGTCCGGTGCCGCGAGCGCACCCCCGCCCGCTCACGGCACCGGACTTCTCGGAACCCCGGTTCACGTCGTGCAGACGCGTGATCACTGCGCTGGTGCTGTGGCTGATCAGCGTGTTCATCTCGCGCCCCCCGTCGTGGACTTCCGGTAGTTCGGCTTGCTCGGGCCGCTCGCCGCGTTCGCTCGCTTGCCCGTGCCGAAAAGACTGCCGGGCCACCTTCACGGCCGTATCCGCCGACTGTCACAGACCTGTCACAGGGGTCCGGCACAGAGCGTCCACAGACGGTGCACAGGCGGTGGCGCTACAGACGTTCGCGGAGAGCTACGACCCGCACAGGTCGTACGACAGGGCCCGCATGGGCCAGAATGAGCCCGTGCCTTCCCTGTTGCTGATCGAGGACGACGACGCCATCCGCACGGCCCTGGAGCTCTCTCTGACGCGCCAGGGGCACCGGGTGGCCACCGCTGCGACCGGTGAGGACGGTCTGAAGCTGTTGCGTGAGCAGCGGCCCGATCTGATCGTCCTCGACGTCATGCTGCCCGGCATCGACGGTTTCGAGGTGTGCCGGCGGATCCGGCGCACGGACCAGCTGCCGATCATTCTGCTGACCGCGCGCAGTGACGACATCGACGTCGTGGTCGGGCTGGAGTCCGGTGCCGACGACTACGTCGTCAAGCCCGTCCAGGGCCGGGTGCTGGACGCCCGGATCCGGGCCGTGCTGCGGCGCGGGGAGCGGGAGTCCACCGACTCGGCGACCTTCGGCAACGTCGTCATCGACCGCAGCGCGATGACCGTGACCAAGAACGGCGAGGACCTCCAGCTGACGCCGACCGAGCTGCGGCTGCTCCTCGAACTGAGCCGGCGGCCGGGGCAGGCGCTGTCCCGGCAGCAGTTGCTGCGGCTGGTCTGGGAGCACGACTACCTCGGTGACTCCCGGCTGGTGGACGCGTGTGTGCAGCGGCTGCGCGCCAAGGTGGAGGACGTGCCCTCGTCCCCGACCCTGATCCGTACCGTGCGTGGTGTCGGGTACCGCCTGGACGCCCCTCAGTGACAGACGTGCAGGGGGGTCTCCGCGGCTGGGCCGCGGATCGCAAGGGAGCCATGTCCCGGCTGCGCTTCACCAGTCTGCGGCTGCGGCTCGTCGTCGTCTTCGGGCTCGTCGCGCTGACCGCCGCGGTGTCCGCGTCCGGCATCGCGTACTGGCTCAACCGCGAGGCCGTGCTCACCCGTACCCAGGATGCGGTGCTGCGCGACTTCCAGCAGGAGATGCAGAACCGGGCCGGTGCGCTGCCCGTGCACCCGACCCAGGACGAACTGCAGCGCACGGCCGGGCAGATGGCCAACAGCAGCCAGCGGTTCAGCGTGCTGCTGGTCGGCGAGGACGCCAACGGCAAGACGGTGTACGGCAGTTCGGACGGGCTCAGCGCGTTCGCGCTGGACGACGTGCCGACGTCGCTGCGCAAGGCCGTCGACAAGCAGCAGAAGGTGACCGACTCCAACAAGTCGGCGTACCACCTGTACTGGCAGCGGGTCGTCGACCACGGCACGCCGTATCTCGTGGCCGGGACGCGGCTGATCGGCGGCGGGCCGACCGGTTACATGATGAAGTCGCTGGAGCCGGAGGCGAAGGACCTCAACTCGCTGGCGTGGTCGCTGGGGATCGCGACCGGGCTCGCTCTCATCGGTTCGGCGCTGCTGGCGCAGGCCGCCGCCACGACCGTGCTCAAGCCGGTGCACCGGCTCGGGGTCGCCGCCCGGCGACTCGGCGAGGGCAAGCTGGACACCCGGCTGCGGGTCTCCGGGACGGACGAACTCGCCGATCTCTCCCGGACGTTCAACTACGCGGCCGAGGCGCTGGAGAAGCGGGTCGACGACATGGCCGCGCGGGACGACGCGTCCCGCCGGTTCGTCGCGGACATGAGCCATGAGCTGCGCACCCCGCTCACCGCGATCACCGCGGTGACGGAGATCCTGGAGGAGGAGCTGGAGGCGGAGTCGGGATCGATCGACCCGATGATCGAGCCCGCCGTCCGGCTGGTCGTCAGCGAGACGCGCCGCCTCAACGACCTCGTCGAGAACCTGATGGAGGTCACCCGCTTCGACGCCGGTACGGCCCGTCTCGTCCTCGACGACGTCGACATCGCCGACCAGATCACCGCCTGCATCGACGCCCGCGCCTGGCTGGACGCGGTGGAACTGGACGCCGAGCGGGGCATCCACGCCCGCCTCGACCCGCGCCGCCTCGACGTCATCCTCGCCAACCTGATCGGCAACGCGCTCAAGCACGGTGGTTCGCCGGTGCGGGTGTCGGTGCGGATGGAGCAGGAAGAAGGTGGCGATCTGGTGATCGCCGTACGCGACCACGGTCCGGGTATCCCGGAGGACGTGCTGCCGCACGTCTTCGACCGGTTCTACAAGGCCAGCGCCTCCCGGCCGCGCTCCGAGGGCAGTGGCCTGGGCCTGTCCATCGCGACCGAGAACGCCCGCATCCACGGCGGCTCGATCACCGCCGCGAACTCCCCCGAGGGCGGCGCGGTGTTCACGCTCCGGCTGCCCCGGGACGCCTCGCGGCTGACGGAGGAGAGCAAGGACGCCGGGGACACCGGTGATGCCGGGGATGCCGCGGAGAAGGGCGCCTGATGCAGGTACGAAGACTGGCGGTACGACGGCACGGCGGGCCGCTGCTGGCCGTCGCCGGGCTCGCGCTCGCGCTCTCCGGGTGCGGGATCCGGGCCACCGAGGTGCCGACCGACTTCGGCGGGGCGCCCTCGCGGGTGCCGTGCTCGATGACCCAGCCGGACGTGTCCGCGCAGGACGAGCGCGGGGTGCCGGTGCAGGTGTTCCTGCTGTGCGGCTCCTCGCTGGTGACCGTCGACCGCCAGGTGCGGGTCCCCGACGGTTCGGCGGCCGCCAAGCGGCGGGTGATCGTCGCCCAGGGGCTCCTCGACCAGCTCGCCGAGACGCCGTCGGCCGCCGAGAAGGAGGCGGGCTACACGACGAACGTGCGGGGCGGGATGAGCGTCTGGGGACCGCGGGCCGGGGATCCCGACGACACGCTGCGGCTGAGCACGTCGCCGCCGCAGCTGACGTCGTACGCGCTCGCGCAGATCGTGTGCACGCTGTCCGACTCGGCGGCCGCGGAGGGGGACGGGTCGGTGATCCTGGGCGGGCCGGGGAGGGAGCCGTTGCGGCGGTACGAGTGCACGGACGCGGTGCGGAACTCTCCGAGTGGGAGCCGGCCCCCGTCCACCGAGGTGGCTTTCGGGTGAGGGGCGTTCGGGCGCCTCATGGGGTGCCGGGAAGGGTTGTGCGGCGAGTGCGGGCCGGTGGTGGGGGGCTGGTCGCGCAGTTCCTCCCCCAGCCTTCGGCCGGGGGCACCCCCAGCGCCCCTGACGGGGCGCTGTCGGTGCCACGTATCGGCACAGCACTGCGGCCCATGACGGGGCGCTGTCGGCCCCGCGTGGCGATACAGCACCGCGCCCCTGACGGGGCGCCCTGCGTGCCGTGTGTTTGAGGCCTCACCCTCGTATCCGGAACCGATCGTGTGCGCGGGCGCGTCTAGGGGGGCGTGCAGCGTCAAGGCTCCATCGGCGGCAGCGCCGCGATCCGCGTCCGTGTGGCAGGGGGTGTCCTCCTTGTCGCACATCTCGTGTTCGTCGCCTGGCTGATGCTGCGGCCGCTGGACGTGCCCTGGGTGATGCCCGCCAACCTGCACCCCTTCGCCGGTATCCGCGCCGACCTGGCGCTCGGCTGGCGCGAGGCGGCGCACCGGATCGGCGAGGGGCTCGCGCTGCTCGCGCCGCTGGGTGTGCTGCTGCCGATGACGCACGGGAAGCTGCGGGTCTCCCCGCTCGCCTCCCTGATCAGTTCGGCCGCCGCGGGCGCGCTGATCTCGCTGGGCATAGCCCTGCTGCAGACCGGAGTGCCCGGCCGTGTGGTGGATGTCGACTCGATACTCCTCAACACGGCCGGCGTCGTCCTCGCGCATCTGGCCGTGGTGCCGGCGGCACGCGCCCGGCTCCGCCGGCGGGGTGAGCGGCAGCGGCCGGCCGCCCTCCCGCAGGAGGAAGCGGCTCAGGGTCGTACCCCGACGATTCCCAGGGTCGGGATCGCCCCGTAGAGCGATGCTTCGACCCGGTTCGTCTCCGTAGCGTTGGGGGTGGACGAGGGGCCGGAAGGGCCGCCTCGCACCGGACGCTCACGAAGGAGCCGCAGATGTCCAGCCTCGCCCGCCCCACCCATGGCCGCATGATCGGCGGAGTGTGCGCCGCGCTGGCCCGGCGCTTCGGCACCTCCGCGACCACGATGCGGGTGATCTTCCTGCTGTCCTGCCTGCTGCCGGGCCCGCAGTTCCTGCTCTACATAGCGCTGTGGATCCTCCTCCCCTCGGAGGAGAAGGCCACCGCCTGGTGATCCCCTGGTGATCCCCTGTTACGAGAACGCCGTTGGGGCGCTCCGGTCGACACCGGGGCGCCCCAACGGCGTTGCCGATCGGCCGGGGAGAGGTCAGCCGATCGGAATCCCGTTCACCGGCAGGCCGTGCGTGGGCAGGCCCTGGACCGGCAGTCCGCCGAGGAGACCGGCGACGGGCTTGGTCGGCCCGCCCACGAGGACCTGCTTGACGGCCGGCTGGACGGCGGTCAGTCCGGCACCGAGGGCGCTCTGCCCCTGCGCCACGGCCTCGCCGGCACCCGGCAGCGCCTTGGAGACGTTCTCGGCCGGCAGCGTCTTGGTGACGGTGTCCAGGGCCTGGGAGGAGTCCGGGACGGCCGGGGCCGCGTTGGCCGCGCCCGCGCCGACAGCGGCGAAGGCGGCACCGAGGGCGGCGACACCGAGGGTCTTGGCAGCAGACTGCTTCATCGTCAATGCGTCCTTGGAATACGGAGACGGGGATCGATAACACGCTGAGCGGTCCCCGACCGTAAACATGCCGGACCACCCGCCGCAAACATCGAAATGCGGACGACCGGTGAAGGACCGTTCGCATTCCGTGCCTCGCCGGGATGCTCGATCAGCCCTCCGGGTCCGCAGAACCGCTGGTGGATGCGGTCTGCCGGAACAGCCATTCGGATTTCAGCTCCGCATAACCCGGCTTCACGACGTCATTGATCATGGCGAGTCGTTCATCGAAAGGAATGAACGCTGATTTCATCGCATTGACGGAGAACCACTGCATGTCGTCGAGCGTGTAACCGAACGCCTCGATGAGATGCTCGAATTCCCGGCTCATGCTGGTCCCGGACATCAGCCGGTTGTCGGTGTTCACGGTGGCCCGGAAGTGCAGCCGTCGCAGCAGCCCGATCGGGTGCCCGGTGTAGGAGTCGGCGGCGCCGGTCTGGAGGTTGGAGCTGGGGCACAGCTCCAGCGGGATCCGCTTGTCGCGGACGTACGACGCCAGCCGGCCGAGCTTGATCGTGCCGTCCGCGTGGATCTGGATGTCGTCGATGATCCGCACCCCGTGCCCGAGCCGGTCGGCGCCGCACCACTGCAGCGCCTGCCAGATGGACGGCAGCCCGAAGGCCTCGCCGGCGTGGATGGTGAAGTGGTTGTTCTCCCGCTTGAGGTACTCGAAGGCGTCCAGGTGCCGGGTGGGCGGGTAGCCCGCCTCGGCGCCGGCGATGTCGAAGCCGACCACTCCCAGGTCGCGGTAGCGGTTGGCGAGTTCGGCGATCTCCAGGGAGCGGGCCGCGTGCCGCATGGCGGTGAGCAGGGCGCCGACCCGGATCCGCCGGCCGTTCTCCCGGGCGAGGGCCTCACCCTGCCGGAAGCCCTCGTTGACGGCCTCGACGACCTCTTCGAGGGAGAGCCCCTGCTCCAGGTGCTGCTCGGGGGCGTACCGCACCTCGGCGTAGACGACGCCGTCCTCGGCGAGGTCCTCGGCGCACTCACGGGCGACCCGGACGAGAGCCTCCCGGGTCTGCATGACACCGACGGTGTGCGAGAACGTCTCCAGGTACCGCTCCAGCGAACCGGAGTCGGCGGCCTCGCGGAACCAGATGCCGAGCTTGTCCGGGTCGGTCTCGGGGAGGCCGGAGTACCCGGTCTCGCGCGCGAGGTCGGCGACGGTGCCCGGACGCAGGCCGCCGTCGAGGTGGTCGTGCAGCAGAACCTTCGGCGCCCGGCGGATCTGCTCCGGCGTCGGGGTGTTCGCGGTGCTCTGGCTCGTCATTTCCGCACTGTAACTCCTACGCGCGTAGATCGCTCGGTACTCGGAGATTTCCGTCTCCGTCGATACGCAATGGTGACCGCACGGACGGGTCGCGTACACCGCCTCTTCTGACACTGTTCTGTCATGGCACAGCAAGCGACGCCGGTCCGAACGGCCAGCCTGAGCAGGGCAGTCGGCCAGGAGCCGACGACGGTGAGCGGCGCGGTCCTGCTCCTCCCCGACGGGGAGGAGGTCTCCGCGCGCAAGCCGTCCCTCGTATGGGCGACGGCCTTCGTCCGCGCGCTCGGCCGCCGGCTCGCCCGCGACGGCCGGGACGAGGGGCTCGCCGCGTACGTCGTCCACTACCGCTATCGCGGGTGGAACGGCAGCGAGGCGCATCTCGCCGGGGACGCCGGCTGGGCGGCCGACGAGGTGGTACGGCGGTACGGCGACGTTCCCGTGTGCCTGCTGGGCGTGGGGATGGGCGGCCGGGCCGCGCTGCACGCGGGCGGGCACGAGGCCGTCAACTCCGTGGTGTCCATCGCCCCTTGGCTGCCCGAGGCGGATGTGGCGGTGCCCGAGGAACCGGTTCGGCAGCTGGTGGGGCGGCGGGTGCTGGTCGTGCACGGCACGAACGACGAACGGACCGATCCGGAGCTGTCGTTCCAGCTGGCGGCGCGGGCCAAGAAGGCGAACCGGGAGGTGTGCCGGTTCGAGGTGCACTCGGACGGGCACGGGCTGCACCAGCACCGGGACGAAGTCCTCGCGCTCGCTTCGGACTTCGTGATGGGGGCGCTGTACGGGCACGCGGTGTCGCGGCCGGTGGAGGACGCGCTGGCCGCGCCGCCGCCGATCGGGTTGCGGATGCCGTTGGCTGCGGGGTTCGGCAAGTCGTTGAGACGATAGGGGTGGGGGGTTCGGTTGTGTTCGGGGTGCGGGTGCGCGGTGGCCTGTCGCGCAGTTCCTCCCCCAGCCTTCGGCCGGGGTACCCCCAGCGCCCCTGAAGGGGCGCGCTGTCGCTAGGTGGGGAGCAGGTTGTCCCTTCTCGACAGCAGGAACTTCTTGAAGGCGGCCACCGGCGGAGTGTCCGGGTGGCCGTCCAGCCAGGCCACGCCGATCTCTCGCGCTGCCCTCGGGGCGGTGACCGTCAGTTCGACGACTCCCGGGCGGGGAAAGGCGGGTGGGGGGAGCAGCGCGACGCCCAGGCCGGCCGCCACCAGGCCCCTCAAGGTCTCCGCCTCCTCTCCCTCGAAGGCGGTCCTCGGCTTGAAGCCCGCCTCCTTGCACAGGTCGTCGGTGATACGGCGCAGACCGTAACCCGGTTCCAGGGTCACGAAGGTCTCGTCGGCCGCCTCCGCCAGGCGGATCCGCTTGCGGGCGGCCAAGGGGTGGTCCGCGGGCACCACCAGCCGGAGCTTCTGTTCGTCGAGGCGGCGGGCGACCAGGTCGGGGGCGTCCGGCACCGGTGAGGTCAGGCAGAGGTCCAGCTCGCCCGCCCGCAACTTCTCGATCATCGCCTCGCCGTAGTTCTGGACGAGGCTGAAGCGGATGCGGGGATGGTCGACGCGGAAGGCCTGGAGGAGGCCGGGTACGGTCTCCGCGCCCATGGTGTGCAGGAATCCGAAGGCGACCTTCCCCGTCGTGGGGTCGGCGTCGGCGCGTACCTCCTCGGCGGCGCGCCGGACCTCGGCGAGGGCGCGCTCGACCGAGGTGAGGAAGGTGCGGCCGGCCGGGGTGAGGGAGACGGTGCGGCCGTGCCGGGTGAAGAGGTCGACGCCCAGGTCCTGTTCGAGGCGGGCCATCGCGCGGGAGAGGGTGGACTGGGGGACGTTCAGCTCCTGGGCCGCCCTGGTGACATGCTCCGTGCGGGCCACGCCGGCGAAGTACGCGAGGCGTGGTGCCAGCAACATCGTCATGTCTTCTGTGTCACTGTCCGGTGACAGGCGCCCGGCTGACCTCTGCTGATGCTCCATGGGAACGATTATGGCGATTCCATGCATTGGACGGATCAAGGAGGGCTCCGTACGTTCGAAGCATGTCTCCCGCCAGTACCGGGGCGTCCACCACCGTGGACGCCGTCCCGTCAGTCCCC
Source organism: Streptomyces sp. NPDC001714 (assembly GCF_042892755.1). Taxonomy (NCBI): domain Bacteria; kingdom Bacillati; phylum Actinomycetota; class Actinomycetes; order Kitasatosporales; family Streptomycetaceae; genus Streptomyces; species Streptomyces sp. NPDC001714. The sequence goes on along the minus strand of NZ_JBIAUL010000001.1, from coordinate 572,868 downwards.
GCCCCCGTCGCCGACTCCCGTCTGACCCCGGGCGGTCCCGGCTACCGCCGGATGAGCTTCGCGCTCTTCCTCGCCGGTGTCGCGACCTTCGCCCTCCTCTACTCCACGCAGGCCCTGCTGCCGCTCATCTCGGACGGCTACGGCGTCTCCGCGAGCGACGCGAGCTGGACGGTGGCGGCGGCGACCGGCGGTCTGGCCCTGTTCGTCATCCCGATGAGCGCCCTCTCCGAGCGCTTCGGACGCCGTACGGTCATGACGGCCTCGCTGGCGGTCGCGGTGACCGTCGGACTGCTGGTGCCCTTCGCGCCCTCCCTGGGCGTGCTGGTCGTGCTCCGTGGCGTCCAGGGCGCGGCGCTGGCCGGTCTGCCCGCGTCGGCGACGGCGTACCTGGCCGAGGAGGTCCGCCCGAAGGCACTGGTCACGGCCATCGGCCTGTTCGTCGCGGGCAACAGCGTGGGCGGGATGAGCGGCCGGGTCATCACCGGCTGGGTCGCGCAGGAGTGGGGCTGGCGGGTGGCCGTGGGCACGATCGGCGTGATCGCGGTCGGCTGCGCCGTCGCCTTCCGGCTGCTCCTGCCCGCCCCGCGGCACTTCAAGGCGGGCTCGCTGCACCCGCGCCGGCTGCTCGGCACGGTCCGCGACCACCTGGCCGACCCGCTGCTGCGCCGCCTGTACGCGATCGGCGCGCTCTTCATGACCGTCTTCGGCGGTGTCTACACGGTGATCGGCTACCGCCTGACCCAGGAGCCCTTCTCGCTCCCCCAGGGCGTCATCGGCTCGATCTTCCTGGTGTACCTGGTCGGCACGGTGTCCGCGTCGACGGCGGGCCGCCTGGTCGGCCGCCTGGGCCGCCGCGGGGCCCTCTACCTGGCCGGCGGCACGACGGCCACCGGTCTCCTCCTCTCCCTGGCCGACTCGCTCCCCCTGGTCCTGCTGGGCCTGGTCCTGATCACCGCGGGCTTCTTCGCGGGCCATGCGGTCGCCTCCTCCGCGGTCAGCAAGACGGCCACCCACGGCAGGGCCCAGGCCTCGGCCCTCTACCAGTCCGCGTACTACATCGGCTCCAGCGCGGGCAGCACGGTCGGCGCGCTGGCCTTCCACACGAGCGGCTGGGCAGGGACGGTCGGCGTGGGACTGCTCGCGATCCTGGGCGTCGTGACCATCACGGTCCTGGGCTCGATGGCAGCCCGCCGCCAGGTCCTGGCCAACGCTCACTGAGAGCTTTTAGGGCCGGGGAACCGCGCGACATGCCCCGACGGCGCCGCACCCGCCCCCTGACCGCACACCCCACCCCCTTGGGCGCACCCCATCTCACCTGCACGTTTCCCCACTCCGGGGGCCGTTGTCAGTCCCCTGCGGTAGCTTCCGAAGTGCTGGAGCGCAACGGCGCGCGAACAGGAACGGCCACAGGGGTGGGTGGACGGAAGATGACCGACGGCACGGCGACGGCGGAGCTGGACGTCGCACTGGAGAAGCACCGGACCGAGCTGACCGGGTACTGCTACCGCATGCTCGGCTCGTCGTTCGAGGCCGAGGACGCGGTGCAGGACACGCTGGTGCGGGCCTGGCGGAGCTACGAGAAGTTCGAGGGCCGCTCCAGCCTGCGGTCATGGCTGTACCGGATCGCGACGAACGTGTGCCTGGACATGCTCAGCGCCGGCAACAAGCGGGCCCGGCCGATGGACCTCAGCGAGTCGACGCCGCTGGCTCAGGCGGCGCTCTCGCCCCGGCCCGACAACACCTGGCTGGAGCCGGTGCCCGACGCGCGCGTGCTGCCGACCGTGGACGACCCGGCGGAGGCGGCCGTGGCCAAGGAGTCGATCCGGCTGGCCTTCATGGCCGCGCTCCAGCAACTGCCGCCCAAGCAGCGGGCGGTGCTGATCCTGCGCGAGGTACTGGCCTGGCGGGCCACCGAGGTGGCCGAGCTGCTCGGCACCACCGTCGCGTCGGTCAACAGCGCGTTGCAGCGGGCCCGGGCCACGCTGGCCGAGCAACGGCAGTCGGGTGCCGCCGCCGAGGTCTCCGACCCGCTCGACGAGGAGCAGCAGAAGCTCCTGGAGCGCTACGTCGCGGCCTTCGAGGGCTACGACATGACGGGACTCACGGCGCTGCTCCACGAGGACGCCATCATGACGATGCCGCCGTTCGACCTGTGGCTCACCGGCCACGACGACATCACCGGCTTCATGACCACCATCGGCTCCGCCTGCGAGGGCTCACGGCTGTTCCCGGTCCGGGTCAACGGCCTGCCCGGGTTCGCCCAGTACAAGCCCGACCCGGACACCGGCGGCTGGAGCCCCTGGTCCGTCCAGGTCCTGGAGATCTCGGACGGCCGGCTGACCGGGTTCCACTTCTTCCTCGACACCAAGCGCTGGTTCCCGCTCTTCGACCTTCCCCTCCATCTGGATGCGGAGTCCGACGAACCGGAGGAGGGAGCGTAGGGCGGGGTCGGGGTCGCGGAGCCGTATCCGCCCTCCGGCCCTCCGGGCCGCCAGCTCCAGCCGGGCCAGCAGGTCGACGGCCGCCAGGCCCGGCGGCCCGAGACCGCCCACATCGCAGACGACGACCCGGGACCCGCCCGCCCCCAGCAGCTCACGCACGTCGTCGCAGAGCCCCGGCACCTCGTCCCTGGCAACGGGGCCCGACAGCACGAGCACGGCGGGGTTCACGGCATCCACGAGGCGGTAGACCGGCGACGGCCTGACAACTCATCGGTAGGGCGCCCCGCCTTCCGCACGGTCGCGCAGATCACAAGGATCGCACCGTTGACCTGCACCTGACCGCCCCAGAGGGTTGGCTGTATGCCCCACGGAACAGCAGCGCCCGGTACACCCGACGGTCTCCTCCCCCGCGAGGGGGCCCCGTGCAGGGGGTGCTGAGCGGGTTCGCGGTCATCGCGATCGTCATCGCCGTCGGCTATGCCCTCGGCCGCGGCGGCCACCTGGGGGCGAACGGCCGCGAGGTCCTCACCAAGCTCGCCTTCCACGTCGCCTCCCCCGCCCTCCTCTTCACCACCCTCGCCAAGGCCGACCTGGCGGTGATCTTCTCCAGCCGCCTCCTGGTGACGGCCCTGAGCACGGCCGCGGCGGCGGGCGCGTTCGTGACGGTGGGCGTCGGGCGCCACTGGGGTGTGGGCCGTACGACGATCGGCGCCCTGTGCTCCAGCTACGTCAACTCGGGCAACCTGGGCATCCCGATCGCGGTGTACGTCCTCGGCGACGCGTCCCTGGTGGCACCGGTGCTGCTCTTCCAGGTGGTGATCCTCACCCCGGTCGCGCTGACCGTCCTCGACCTGGCCGGCATGGGCGAGAAGGGCCCCTGGTGGCGCCGGCTGCTCACGCCCCTCCGCAACCCGATAGCCGTCGGCTCCCTCACGGGAGTGGCGGTCTCGGGGCTCGGGATCCACGTCCCGGGCCCGGTCATGGACCCGCTGACCCTGATCGGCAACATGTCCGTGCCGGCGGTCCTGCTCGCCTTCGGCATCTCGCTGCGCGGCAGCACCCCGCCGGGCCGGGGCCGCGAACGCCACCCCGTGTTCCTGTCCGTCGCCCTGAAGTCGGTGGGCCAGCCACTCGCCGCCTGGGCCCTGGCGTCGGCGGTCTTCGGCCTGCGCGGGGCACCCCTGCTCGACGTGACGGTGACGTCGGCGCTGCCGGCCGCGCAGAACCTGTACACCTACGCCAGCACCTACCACGTCGGCGAGGAACTGGCCCGCGACTCGATCCTGCTGTCGACGGTACTGGCGGTACCGGTGCTGGTGGTCGTGGCGGCACTGCTGGGGTGACTCGGCGGTCGTCCCCGGCAGCACCGCACCGGACCCTCGTCAGGCGATGCGCTCCAGCACCACCGGCGACGCCGGGAACTCGGTACCGGCCGCCCCGATGTCGTACGACCCCTCGACCGCCTGGAGGGCGTACTCGAAGCGTTCCGGGGTGTCCGTGTGCAGGGTCAGCAGGGGCTGGCCCGCGGTGACCGTGTCGCCCGGCTTGGCGTGCAGTTCGACGCCCGCGCCCGCCTGCACCGGGTCCTCCTTGCGGGCCCGGCCGGCGCCCAGGCGCCAGGCGGCGACGCCGATGTCGTAGGCGTCGAGGCGGGTCAGGACGCCCGACTCCGTGGCCTTCACGACGTGCTGTTCCTTCGCCACCGGGAGCGCCGCGTCCGGGTCGCCGCCCTGGGCCGCGATCATCCGGCGCCAGACGTCCATCGCCGAGCCGTCGGCGAGTGCCTTCGCCGGGTCGGCGTCGCGGACGCCGGCCGCGTCGAGCATCTCGCGGGCCAGGGCGAGGGTCAGTTCGACGACGTCGGCGGGGCCGCCGCCGGCCAGGACCTCCACCGACTCGCGGACCTCGAGGGCGTTGCCGGCCGTGAGACCGAGCGGGGTGGACATGTCGGTGAGGAGCGCCACCGTCCGCACGCCGTGGTCGGTGCCGAGGCCCACCATGGTCGAGGCCAGTTCGCGGGCGTCCTCGATGGTCTTCATGAAGGCGCCGGTGCCCACCTTCACGTCCAGGACCAGGGAGCCGGTACCCTCGGCGATCTTCTTCGACATGATCGAGGAGGCGATCAGCGGGATCGCCTCGACCGTGCCGGTGACGTCGCGGAGCGCGTAGAGCTTCTTGTCGGCGGGGGCCAGGCCGTCGCCCGCCGCGCAGATCACCGCGCCGGTGCCGTCCAGCACCGACAGCATCTCCTCGTTGGAGAGCAGGGCGCGCCAGCCGGGGATCGACTCCAGCTTGTCCAGGGTGCCGCCGGTGTGGCCGAGGCCCCGGCCGGAGAGCTGGGGGACGGCCGCGCCGCACGCCGCCACGAGGGGCGCCAGCGGAAGGGTGATCTTGTCGCCGACGCCGCCCGTCGAGTGCTTGTCGGCCGTCGGACGGGACAGGGAGGAGAAGTCCATGCGCTCGCCGGAGGCGATCATCGCGGCGGTCCAGCGGGCGATCTCGCGGCGGTTCATGCCGTTGAGCAGGATGGCCATCGCGAGCGACGACATCTGCTCGTCGGCGACCTCGCCGCGCGTGTACGCGTCGATGACCCAGTCGATCTGCTGGTCGCTGAGCTCACCGCGGTCGCGCTTGGTGCGGATGACGGAGACGGCGTCCATGGTGGCCATGGCGTTCCCTTCGGAGAAGTGCGAAGCGTGCGGCCCCTCCGAACCCGGAGGGGCCGCACGGGAGTTACTTGGTGAGATGGGCCGGGCCGAAGGCCTGGGGCAGCATCTCGGAGAGGGGCAGGACGCCCTCCGGGGTGTCCAGGAGGAGGTCCGGGCCGCCGAACTCGTAGAGCAGCTGGCGGCAGCGGCCGCACGGGACGAGGAGGGCGCCCGTGCCGTCCACGCAGGTGAAGTGCGTGAGCCGGCCGCCGCCCGTGCGCTGCAGCTCGGAGACCAGTCCGCACTCGGCGCACAGGCCGAGGCCGTACGACGCGTTCTCCACGTTGCAGCCGGAGACCGTACGGCCGTCGTCCACCAGGGCGGCGACCCCGACCGGGTAGCCGGAGTACGGGGCGTAGGCGTGGGACATGGCCTCCCGTGCCTCGGCCCGCAGCGTCTCCCAGTCGAAGCCGGCGGCCTCGGCGGTCACTTGCCCTGTCCCTTCCGGTACGGCAGGCCGTCCGCCTTCGGCATCCGCAGGGACTGCGCGGACAGCGAGAGCACCAGCAGGGTGACGATGTACGGGGTCGCGGTCACCAGCTGACGCGGGACGTCGTTGGTGGTGGCGTACCAGACGAACATCAGGACCGAGATCACGATGGTGATCGCCGCCGGGACGTACTTCTTCTTCCAGGCCAGGTAGGCGGCGCCGAACACCAGCAGGATCGCGAGCAGCAGGATCAGCGCGTGGACGTTCACCGTGCCGCCGCGCAGGTTGAGGCTGTCGGTGTAGCCGAACAGGCCGGCGCCGAGGGCGAGGCCGCCCGGCATCCAGTTGCCGAAGATCATCGCGGCGAGACCGATGTAACCGCGGCCGGCGGTCTGGCCGTCCAGGTAGACGTTCGAGGCGACGATGGAGAGGAACGCGCCGCCGAGGCCCGCGAAGCCGCCGCTGATGATCACCGCGATGTACTTGTACTTGTAGACGTTGACACCGAGGGACTCGGCCGCCACCGGGTTCTCGCCGCAGGAGCGCAGCCGCAGGCCGAAGGCGGTGCGCCACAGGACCCACCACGTGATCGGTACGAGGGCCACCGCGATCACCGTCAGCGGGGAGAGGTCGGTCAGCAGACCGCCGACCAGGCCCGCGATGTCGGAGATGAAGAACCAGTGCTTCTGGTTGAGCGTGTCCAGCCAGTCGGACAGGCCCGGGACGCTGAACGTGCCGAGCGAGTCGATCGGCGGGGACTGCTTGGAGGAACCGCCCTCGGCGTTCTCGAAGGTGAACTTCGAGAGGTAGCGGGTGGCGCCCAGGGCGAGGATGTTCAGGGCCACACCGGAGACGATGTGGTTGACGTTGAAGGTGACGGTGGCGACGGCGTGCAGCAGGGCGCCGAGCGCGCCGCCGAGGATGCCGAAGACGACGCCGGTCCAGGGGCCCCACTGGTAGCCGGCCCAGGCGCCGAACCAGGTGCCGAGGATCATCATGCCTTCGAGGCCGATGTTGACGACGCCCGCGCGCTCGGCCCACAGACCGCCGAGGCCGGCGAGGCCGATCGGGACGGCGAGGCGCAGCGCGGTGGACATCTGGCCGGTCGAGGTGATGCCGTCGGCGCCGGTGATCAGGCGCACGGCCGAGGTCAGGATCAGTACGCCGGCGATGACCAGCAGGAGTACCGGGAGCGACATTCGGCGGCCGCCCTTGCCGGGCTTGGTCGCCTGCGGCTTGGCGATGGTCGCGGTGGACATCAGGCCGCCACCTCCTTCTTGGTGTTCTGGGCGGCGGCCGCGGCGAGCTCCGCGCCGACCTGGCGCTGCTGGCGGCGCAGACCCCACTGCCGTACGGCTTCGTAGGAGATGACGACGGAGAAGACGATCAGGCCCTGCATGATCGTGGCGATCTCCTTCTCGTACGCCACCGGGGTCGCGTAGTCGAGGGCGGGCGAGGCCTTGTCGAGGAAGGCCCACAGCAGCGCGGCGAAGGCGATGCCGCCCGGGTTGTTGCGGCCGAGCAGGGCGATGCCGATGGCGGTGAAGCCGAGGCCGGCCGGGAAGTCGAGGCTGTAGGTGTGGGAGTCGCCGAGCAGCAGCGGGAGGCCCGCGAGGCCGGAGACGGCGCCGGAGATCAGCATGGAGACGAGGACCATGCGCTTGGCGTCGACGCCGGAGGCGGCCGCGGCGGACTCGGAGGCGCCGGTGGCGCGCAGGTCGAAGCCGAAGCGGGTCCGGTTGAGGACGACCCAGTAGCCGATACCGAGGGCGATGGCGACGAAGACCATGCCGTAGATCTCGCCGACGTCGGAGCCCAGGTTGATGCCGGGGAACCAGCCGGACTTCTTCATCACGCCGGTCGTCATGTTGTTGCCGACCTGGACGCCCCACACGTTGGAGAGGGTGACGTAGCCGATGACGCTGGTGGCGATCGCGTTCAGCATGATCGTGGCGACGACCTCGCTGACCCCCCGGGTGACCTTGAGGACACCCGCGATACCGGCCCAGAAGGCGCCGGTGAGCATGGCGACCAGGAGCAGCATCGGGATCTGCAGGAAGGCGGGCAGGCCCACGTTGGCGCCGACCACGGCCGTCATCACGGCGGCGAGGCGGTACTGGCCGTCGACGCCGATGTTGAACAGGTTCATCCGGAAGCCGAGGGCGACCGCGATGGCCGCGATGTAGTACATCGCCGCCTGGTTGATGATCAGGACCTGGATGTCGGAGTACGGCAGCTGCTGGAGCATCAGCACGTACGGCTCGAACGGGTTGCGGTTCGAGGCCAGCAGCACGATCGAGGTCAGGGCGATCGCCAGGACGAGCGCGATGACCGGGCCGGCCAGCGCGAGGAGCACCCGCTCCTTGTCGAACTTCTTCATCGGGCCTCGTCCTCCGGACCGTCGGCGCCTTCGTCGGTGGTCTCTACGTGTTCCAGGTGGCCGGACGCGGCACCCGTCATGGCGGAGCCCAGCTCCTCCGGGGTGATGGTGGCCGGGTCGGCGTCCGCGACCAGCTTTCCGTCGAAGATCACCCGCAGGGTGTCCGACAGGCCGATCAGCTCGTCCAGGTCGGCGGAGATCAGCAGCACCGCCAGGCCCTCTCGGCGGGCCTCCCGGATGCGGTCCCAGATCTGCGCCTGGGCGCCGACGTCCACACCGCGGGTGGGGTGGGCGGCGATCAGGAACTTCGGGTTGTGGCTCATCTCGCGGCCGACGATCAGCTTCTGCTGGTTGCCGCCGGAGAGGGAGGCGGCGGTGACGTCGATGCCGGGGGTGCGGACGTCGTACTCCTCGACGATCCGGCGGGTGTCGGCCTGGGCGCCCTTGATGTCCAGCCAGAAGCCCTTCGCGTTGGGCTTCTCGGTGACGTGGCCGAGGATGCGGTTCTCCCAGAGCGGGGACTCCAGGAGCAGGCCCTGGCGGTGCCGGTCCTCGGGGATGTAGCCGACGCCGGCCTCGCGGCGCTTGCGGGTGCCCCAGGGGGTGACGTCCTCGCCGAGGAACTCGATCGTGCCCGAGTCGGCGTTGCGGGTGCCGATCAGCGCGTCGATCAGCTCGGTCTGGCCGTTGCCCTCGACGCCGGCGATGCCCATGACCTCGCCGGCGTGGATGGTGAAGGTGACGTCGTCGAGGACGCGCTTGGCGGCGCCGGGGGTGGTGGCCTCGTCGAGGACGTCGCCGCGGGCGGTGGCGCCGGACGAGCCGACCGTGGCGGTCTCGGGCTGCGCGCCGACCTCGCCGAGGGAGGGGCCGCTGGCGTAGACGGTGAGGTTCTTCACCGTGACGACGGCCTTGTCGGTGACCGTGGACTCGGCGGTCTCCGGGGTGGGCAGCTCGCTGCCGACCATCAGCTCGGCGAGCTGGCGCGGGGTGGTCTCGGACGGGATCGCCGTGCCGACCGTCGTACCGCGCCGGATGACGGTGATGTCGTCGGCGACGGACAGCACCTCGCCGAGCTTGTGGGAGATGAAGATGACCGAGAGGCCCTCGGACTTCAGCTCGCGCAGGTTGTCGAAGAGTGCGTCGACCTCCTGCGGGACGAGGACCGCGGTGGGCTCGTCGAGGATCAGGGTCTTGGCACCGCGGAAGAGGACCTTGAGGATCTCCACGCGCTGCCGGTCGGCGACGCCGAGGTCCTCGACCAGGGCGTCCGGGCGGATGCCGAGGCCGTACCGGTCGGAGATCTCCTTGATCTTCTTCCGGGCGTTGCCGCCGATGCCGTACAGCTTCTCGCTGCCGAGCACGACGTTCTCGAGGACCGTGAGGTTGTCCGCCAGCATGAAGTGCTGGTGGACCATGCCGATGCCGCGCGCGATGGCGTCGGCCGGGGACGAGAAGGAGACCTGCTCGCCGTCGATCGCGATGGTGCCCTCGTCCGGCTTCTGCATGCCGTAGAGGATCTTCATCAGGGTCGACTTGCCGGCCCCGTTCTCGCCCACCAGGGCATGCACGGTGCCCTTGCGGACGGACAGGTGGATGTCGTGGTTGGCTACGACACCCGGGAATCGCTTGGTGATCCCCGCCAGCTCGACCGCGGCTGTCGTCTCTGCGGTGAGCGGAGGGCTGCTGGACGCGTCGATGGCGCACTCTCCTCGGAAAAGGGGTCGCTCTACGCGCGTAGCGCCCCTGCTTTAAATAGTGCCCGGACCTGACCGAGCTTTTTCGACTCTCGATCCGTTCCGAGCATTCTGCCGCGCGAACCGGGGTTGCCCCTGCCGTCGATCCCCCGCACCCGCACCCGAGCTTCCTGACCGAACTCTCGGATCCGCGCCGGGGTCCCGCCCGGGTCCCCGGATCCATGGCAGGGGGCGCGGGAAGAACATCCTTCCCGCACCCCGTTCCGTGGCCGTAACGCTGCCATTACAGCGTTCTTTTGACCATGGCTACGACAAGGTCATGACCGCCGAGTCAGGAGGTCTTGACCGTGATCGAACCGTCCTTGATGCCGGCCTCGGCCTTCTTGAGCGCGGCCTGCAGGGTGGCGTTGTTCTTGAAGACCGGGTTGGAGTCGGCCAGGCCGACGCCACCGTTGGTCAGGGAGCCGCGGATCTCGCCGGACAGCGGCTTCTTGTCCTTGATGACGGACTTGGCGAGGTCGTAGACCGCACCCTCGACGTTCTTGAGGGCCGAGGTCAGGATGTAGTTCTTGTACTTCGACAGCGCGGCCTGGTTGTACTGGTCGGAGTCGACGCCGATCGCCCACACCTTGTGCGCGGCGGCGGCCTTGATGACGCCCTGGCCGGAGAGGCCGGCGGCGGCGTAGACCACGTCGGCGCCCGCGCCGATCTGGCCCTCGGCGGCGGCCTCGCCCTTGTCGGGGCTGGAGAAGCCGCCCTCCTGGGCGGTCTGGGTCAGGTACTGGGCCTTGACCGTGACGTTCTTCTTGGTGGCCTTGACGCCCTGCTCGAAGCCCGCCTCGAACTTGTGGATCAGCGGGACGTCCACGCCGCCGATGAAGCCGACGGTGTTCGACTTGGTGGTCAGCGCGGCGGTGACGCCGGCCAGGTACGAGGACTGCTCCTCGTGGAAGACCATGTCCGCGACGTTGCTCGCCTGGTCCTGGTTGTCGTCGATGATGCCGAAGGTGATCTTCGGGAACTTGGCGGCGGCTTCCTTGACGGCGGGCGCGTAGGCGAAGCCGACACCGATCACCGGGTTGTAGCCGGACTTGGCCAGGGTCTCAAGGCGCTGCACCTTGTCGGCGTCGGACTCGCCGTCCTGCGGCTCGATGTCCCGGCCGGTGACGCCGAACTCCTTGTCGGCCTTCTGGAAGCCGGCGTACGCGGCGTCGTTGAAGGACTGGTCGCCCTTGCCGCCGACGTCGTACGCGAGACCGACACCCTTGGACGCGCCGGCCTTGCCGGTGGACGAGCTGGACGAGTTGCCGCACGCTGAGACGGTGACGGCAAGAGCTGCGGTTGCAACGCCCGCAACGGCGATTCGGGACACCCGGCGCATGGAACGAGACTCCTTCGTGCAAGCGCCCAAACCAGGCGCTGGTTCCGCGGCAGCGTAACGCGCGTAGACCAGACGGAAAACCCCCAATGTCCGGTCCGTTATCTAGCTGTGGCCACAGTCACCGCCAAGGTGACGGACAGCAGTGCGCCCCTTGCAGGAGGCAAGGGGCGCACGGACTGCAACGGCGGGTGGCGGCCGCGTGTCCGGCCGTCCGTATACGGCCGGACGATCATCCGGCCGTATACATGTCACGTCACTTCGTGTTGACGGTGACCTTGCCGGAGATGATGTCCTGCTTGGCCTTCTCCACCGCAGCGACGACCTTGGTCATGGCCTTGTACTTCGGGTTGGTGTCCGCGAAGCCGACGCCACCGGTCTTGAGGGTGCCGTTGACGACACCGCTCTCCGGCTTGCCCTCGTAGACGGACTTCACGAGGTCGTACACCGCGCCACCGACGTTCTTCAGCGCGGAGCCGAGGATGTAGTCCTTGTACTTGGCGAGCGCACTCTGGCTGTACTGGTCGGAGTCGACACCGATCGCCCACACCTTGGCGGTGGAGGCGGCCTCGATCACACCCTGGCCCGAGAGACCGGCCGCGTGGTAGATGACGTCGGCACCGGCGTCGATCTGCCCCTGCGCCGCGGCCTTGCCCTTGTCGGGGCTGGAGAAGCCGCCTTCCTGGGCCGTCTGGGTCAGGTACTGCGACTCGATCTTGATCTTCGGGTTGACCGACTTGGCGCCCTGGTCGAAGCCCGCCTCGAAGGTGTGGATGAGCGGGATGTCGACGCCGCCGATGAAGCCGATGTGGTCCTTCTTGGTGGCGGACGCCGCGGCGACGCCCGCGAGGTACGAGGACTGCTCCGCCGCGAAGACCATGTCGACGACGTTGGAGGCCGTCACCTCGTTGTCGTCGATGATGCCGAAGGTGATCTTCGGGTACTTGGCCGCGACCTCCTTGACGGCGGGCGCGTAGGAGTAGCCGACCCCGATGATCGGGTTGTAGCCGGCCTTGGCGAGCGTGTCGAGGCGCTGCACCTTGTCGGCGTCGGACTCGCCGTCCTGCGGCTCGATGTCCCGGCCGCTGATGCCGAAGTCCTTCTCGGCCTTCTGGAAGCCGGCGTAGGCGGCGTCGTTGAAGGACTGGTCGCCCTTGCCGCCGATGTCGTAGGCGAGGCCTATGCCCTTGCCGTTGTACTTGCCGGACGAGTTGGTGCTGGTCGCACCGGTGTCCGAGCTGGACTTGCCGCACCCGGCGGCCGCGAGGGCGATGACGGCAACGGTCACCGCAGCTTGGGAGAACCGAGTCCTCCGACCCGACATATAACGCACAGCAAGCACCCCTTCGTCCCCACGGCACCGTCATCGGCCCGCTTCCCCAACCGTCCACCCTCGGTGGCGATTTCGGCGCACAGTAACGCGCGTAGAAGGGGAGGGGAACGGGGTTTCTCCGGGCCGTTATCGAACCGTGCCGACTCCGGGTTACAACCGGCGGCCGCCGGTTACGACGGGGTGACACAAGGGGGCGAAGGGGTACCGACCGGGCACCTCTTCGCCCCCTGCGGGACTTGCGTGACTTGCGCGGAAGCTGACCGTTTCTCCCGCCGGCTGATATGACTCCCGTCGATGCGACTACATGGTCGCGTCGATCAGGGCGGCGGCCGTGAACAGCTCCACACCGACGGTGATGGCCCGCTCGTCGGCGTCGAAGTCACCCTGGTGCAGATCGCGCACGGTCCGCTCGCCCGGCGTGCGCACCCCGAGCCGCGCCAGGGCGCCCGGCACGTGCTCCAGGTACCAGGAGAAGTCCTCGCCGCCGAGGCTCTGCTCGGTGGTCTCGATGGAGTCGGTGCCGCGCCGGGCGGTCATCGCGTCCCGCAGCAGTTCGGTGATCACCGGGTCGTTGACGACCGGCGGCACCCCGCGCACGTAGTTGATCTCGGACTTGGCGCGGTGCATGGTGGCGACCTCGTCGATCGCCGCGTGCACCACGTCCGGGGCCTGCCGCCAGGCCTCCAGGTCCAGGCAGCGCACGGTCCCGGACAGCTCGGCGTGCTGGGGGATCACGTTGGGTGCGTGCCCGCACTCGATCCGGCCCCAGGTCACGGCGAGGCCGCTCCGGCTGTCGACGCGCCGCCCGATGAGCGCCGGCACGTCGACGGCCACCCGGGCGGCGGCGGTGACCAGGTCGGTCGTCAGATGCGGCCGTGCGGTGTGCCCGCCGGGACCGTCCAGCGCCACCTCGACCCGGTCGCAGGCGCTGGTGATGGCGCCGGTCCTGAGCCCGATCCGCCCCACGTCCACCCGGGGGTCGCAGTGCACGGCGATGATCCGCCCCACCCCGTCCAGCACCCCGGCCTCGATGGCGTCGGCGGCGCCGCCGGGCAGCACCTCCTCGGCGGGCTGGAAGAGCAGCCGTACGGGCCGCGGCAGCTGCCCCCGCTCGTGCAGCTCGGCGAGAACCAGTCCGGCGCCCAGCACCACCGTCGTATGCACGTCATGCCCACAGGCGTGCGCCCGGTCCGGCACGGTGGACCGGTACGAGCACTCGGTCTTCATGTCCGGGATGGGCAGGGCGTCGATGTCGGCCCGCAGGGCGAGCACCGGAAGCCCGTCCCCGACCGGCCCGATGTCACAGACGAGTCCGGTCCCCGCCGGGAGGACGCGCGGCCGCAGGCCGGCCTTCTCCAGCCGCTCCTTGATGGCGGCCGTGGTGCGGAACTCCTGGTTTCCTAGCTCGGGGTGCATGTGCAGGTCGCGGCGGAAGGCGACGAGTTCGGCGTGCAGTTCCTCGCTGAGCACGCCGGGGAGCACATCCCCGGGGAGGTCGGCCTCGGTCTCTAGGGACATCAATTGGTTCACCCTCTGAAGGGTAGGACGCCCGAAGGCTCAACTGCCCCGAGATCAACAAAAGTTCAGCCCGTTAGGGGAAGAAAATCTGACCGCGGACGCATGACCTCAGACGTGGCTGGGTAACACCTATGTTTCCTCTTCCACGCATACCACGCCTGGCGACGATCACGCCCGTCGTGTCCACCCACCGAAACGGGACCGAGCCGCAACCGCGACTTCGCCACGCCGGTCGCGCCCGCCCGGTAGCGTGCGCGACCGTGACGGACTCGGAGACGACCGACTTCATACAGACCACCCGTACGTCCTACGACACGATCGCCAAGGACTACTCCGCCGCCTTCCCCGGCATACCCGACCTACCTGTAGACATGTCCATGATCGCCGCCTTCGCCGCGCTGGTGAAGGCGAACGGCACCGCCCCCGTGGCCGACCTGGGCAGCGGCCCCGGCGACATCACGGCCCACCTGAACGACCTGGGTGTCCAGACCTTCGGCATCGACCTCTCACCCGCCATGGTCGCCCTGGCCCGCGAGGCCCACCCCGCCGTCCGCTTCCACCGGGGCTCCATGACGTCCCTGGACCTGCCCGACGAGACCCTCGGCGGCATTCTCGCCCTGTACTCGATCATCCACATCCCCGACGACCACCTCCCGGCGACCTTCGCCGGCTTCCACCGCGTCCTGGTCCCCGGCGGCCACGTGCTGCTGGCCTTCCAGAAGGGCGAGACGCCCGGCCTCCACCTCACGGAACGCTTCGGCCACGAGATCGACCTGCGTTACTACTGGCGCCCCGCGTACGCGGTGGGCGACATGCTCGCCAAGGCGGGCCTGGAGGTGGCGGCGACCCTGATCCGGGAGCCGCTGGGGTCGGAGAAGATGCCCCGGGCGTTCGTCCTGGCACGCAAGCCTGGCTGAGCGGGCCCCGGGCGAGGGCGGCGGCGAGGTGCGGGACGACGCGGGGCGTCACTCCTGGGTGCGCTGCACGCACCCCGTGACCACGTCCCGCAGGCTCCCGGCGCCCTCCAGCAGCTCCCGCTGCTCGTCGGCGCCGTTGCCGCACCGCAGCAGCCGTTCCAGGCCCTCCTCCACGGCCGCCAGGTCCCCGCTGCCGACCAGGGCGTCCCGGGTGTGCGCGAGCAGTGACTCCAGCACGGCGGGAGCCGCCCGGGGCCGCAGGGTGACGGGATCGAGCAGTTCCCCGCGGAGCCCCGACCGTGCGGCCCGCCAGGTGGCCAGCCGCTGCAGCCCCACCCCGTGGTCGACGGGCTCCTGCCCGGCCCGCCACTCCCGCGCGGCCGTCTCCACCAGCGCGCGGGCGAGGGTGGCCACGAGCACGGCGGTCCCGGCGCGCAGGCAGACGTCCGCGACCCGGATCTCCACGGTCGGATAGCGCCGGGCCAGCCGGGCGTCGAAGTAGACCATCCCCTCGTCCAGGATGACGCCGGTGGCCACCATGTCCGCCACCAGCCGGTGGTAGCGCTCGGCGGAGCGGAACAGCTCGGTGGGGCCGGAGGAGGGCCAGCGCGACCACACCCGGCTGCGGTAACTGGCATAGCCGGTGTCGCTGCCCTGCCAGAACGGCGAGTTCCCGCTGATCGCGACGAGCACCGGCAGCCACGGCCGTATGCGGTCGAGAACCTCCACGCCCTCCTCGTCGGACTCCACGGCAACGTGCACATGGCATCCGCACACCAGCTGCTCCCGGGTGGCGATGCCGTACTGCTCGGCCAGCCACTGGTAGCGCGGGTTCACGCTGATGGAGGGGCTGACGGGCAGCGGCGAAGTGGCGAGCGCGACGACGGCACACCCGAGCTCCCCGGCGAGCCGGGCGGCCTCCTTACGACACCGGTTGATCTCCTCCCCCAGCTCCGACATGTCCGACTGCGGATGGGTGGCGAACTCCAGCATCTGCCCGTAGAGCTCCTTCTCGAACACGTCCTGCCCCGGATCCACCAGCGAGGCCCGCGCCAGCACGGCCGGGGCCGACGCCCGAGGCTCACCCGACTCCGGGTCGACGAGAAGAAGCTCTTCCTCCACTCCGACGGTACGCACGTGAGTCCGCCCTCCGTCCGCGCCGCGACCGTACGCGGCAGGCTGTACCCCCCGACTTCCCAGGCGCTGCGAGGGGACACCTGCCACTGCACCCCCGCCCCGCTGCTGCGGCCGGAGGATCCGTGCCCCCACCCCCGCCCTTCGCACCCCTCTCCACGGCACACATCCACCATTCGCCCCTCACCCACCCACCGCAAGCCGCCAGACCGCCGCACCCGTGCGCGCCGCGCCCGCCCCCGCCGACCGACGGCGAGCACGCAGCACCCGGCCCCGCGAACCCCGGCCGGGCCCCTGGCCCTCCCAGGCCGCCCGCCCGCTCGCTTCTCCCCCGCGGAGGCACGACACCGCAAGGAAGCGGGCGGCCCCGGCGTTCACTCCTCCACGAACAGCTCGGCGGCATCCGTGACGTGCACTGCGCGCCGGGCCCAGACCTCAAGCTGGTCCAGCTCCGTACAGGCATCCACCCGCTCTCGCACGGACCGCGACTCCAAGGACGTACCGCGCCGCTAGTTGCGCAGCATCACCACGAGCAGCACCACCAGGGCGATCAGGAGCGCGGCGCCCACCGACGCCAGGGTGATCTTCAGCGCGCTGTACGGCCGTTCGCCGATGACCTCGCCGGTGCGGGCGTTGACCATCACCGGCCACGCCTTGCCCGCGTGGATGTAGGTCAGGAACCAGACCGGCAGCAGCACCAGCTTGTAGGTGAGGGCGCTGTAGGCGGTGGACACCGAGTGCACCCGCTGCTCGTCGCCGCCGATGTCCCGCTTGCAGTCCGCGCGGATCACCGGCGCCATCCGCGCCTTCGCCGCCTCCAGGCCGGCCTCCGGCTCGACGTCGTACCGGACGGTGCGGAAGCCCGCCAGGTACTCCTCCTGGTAGGGAACCGTCTCCTCGAGCGGCCAGGGGGTCAGCTTGTCCAGTTCCTTCACGGGCACCTGGCCGCTGCCGGGCACCAGCACGTCGTCGAAGAACCGGCCGACCGTCCCAGACGTGCGGTGCCAGCGGGTGTGCTGCACCCGCCGGGTGTTGCCCTCGGAGTCCTCCTCCTCCACCCAGTAGTGCTCGCCGCGTTCGCCGGTGTAGTGGGTGGTGGTCTGCGCGTCGTACGTCCAGTGCGGCAGGTAGCTGCCCCGGAAGGTCTCCGCCTCGGTGACCTTCTTCAGTTCGTCGGGCGCGAACCAGCGGGACGTGGTCCACTTCGCCAGCGCCTCACGGGCCTGCTCACGGCCCACTCCGAAGGGCAGCACCGCCTCGGGCACCACGCGCTCGGTGCCGGAGGCGTCCGAGACCAGCGGGGTGCCGCAGAACTGGCACTTGTCGCTGAGCGTGTCGCTCTCGGTCACCGCGTGGCAGCCGGGGCAGGTGTACACCTTCACCCGGCCCGGCGCGGCCGCCCGGCGGGGCAGCGCGGCCAGCTCCTCGATCGGGTGCTCGGTCACCTGCCGGGGAACCGGCGTGATGTCCTGCTCGTGCTTGCAGTACGGGCAGCGCAGCGTGTAGGTGCCGGGCGCGTACTCGCTGACCCCGCCGCACGCCTCGCACTGGAACGCCCGGTCGGGCGCCGGCACGACGTCCTGATCCGTCAACTCACTTCTCCGATCTCAGCCCTGCGGGGGCAGCGGCGGCGGGACGTCGGCGAGCAGCGAAGTGAGTTCCGGGACCTGGTCCGCGGGCTGCCAGGCGGCCTGCCCGCTGCACCAGACCAGCGTGGTCCGGGTCAGGTTGCCGGCCGCCACCTGCCCGGCCAGCGCGCTCTCGTCGTACGGGCCCTGCTGCTGTCCGCCGACGGCGATGAACCAGCGAGGCGCGGTGGGCAGCGGCGGCGGGACCGCGGCGGCCGCACCGGACGTGCTCTGCACGATCCGCTGGCCCAGCGCCATGCCGACGCCCAGCCCGAGGGCGTCGCCGCCGGTGCCGGGGTTGGCGGCGGCGAGCGGGATCGCGTCGGCCGCCTGGAGCTTGGCGTAGTCGTCGAGGTTGCCGGTGATCGCCATCCGGGAGCGGGTGTCGATCGCCGCCTCGACCTCCGGCGGGACGCTGATGTTCTCGATGTAGAACCGGGGGATGGCGATGCCGGTGGCGGACAGCTCCAGGGTGAGGGCCTTGGCCAGCTGCTGCCCGATGCCGTCCTGCCGGGCGGCGAGGTCGAGCAGCGGCACACCGGACCCGCCGAGCGCGGAGCCCAGCTTGGAGACGATCAGCTGCCGCAGGTGCTCGCCGACCTCCTCGGTGCGGAACTGCGGGTCGGTGCCGACGAGTTCGCGCAGCAGCGCGGCGGCGTCCACCACCTGGGCGGCGAAGGTGCCGAAGGCACGGACCCGGACCATGCCGAACTCGGCGTCCCGCAGGATCACCGGGTTCTGGGTGCCCCACTTGAAGTCGGTGAACTGCCGGGTGGTGACGAAGTAGACCTCGGCCTTGAACGGCGACTCGAAGCCGTGCTTCCAGCCCTTCAGCGTGGACAGGACCGGCATGTTCTGGGTGGAGAGGGTGTACGTGCCGGGCTGGTAGACATCGGCCAGCCGGCCCTCGTTGACGAAGACGGCCACCTGCGACTCGCGCACCACGAGCCGGGCACCCATCTTGATCTCGTTGCCGTAGCGCGGAAAGCGCCACACGATGGTGTCCCGACCGTCGTCGGTCCACTCGACGATGTCGATGAACTCACCGCGGATGCGGTCCATCAGCCCCACAGCAACCCCCCACTCCGCACCGCAATCAAACGATCAGCCGACAGTATGCCCAATACGGTCAGCGGGGCTACGGACGGGCGCACACCCCCATCCCGCCCGCGGCTCGGCGAGTTCCACGGCCACCTCCGCGGAGGCCCTTGGTGGGCCCGCCTCACTTCCACGGCGCGTTGAACGCCCGCCCCGGTACCGGCTTGGCGATCAGGCCGATCGTGGGGCGCGGTACCGAGCCGTTGCCGGCGGCCCTGAGCAGCGCCGCCGACACGTCCATCACCGTGGCGTGAGGACGCCGACGGCCGCCGCCGCACCCCTCTCACGGCTGCTTCGGCGGCGCCTTCAGAGCCCCTAGGCCGGGCCGACGACCGCCGCCAGCCGGTGGACGTCCTTCGCCGTCCCGGTGACCCCGGACAGGAAGCCCTGGGCGCGCGGGGACGCGTTCGCCGTCAGCCATGCCGGGTCGATGTCGCAGACGGCCACGCGGACGCCCGTGCCGACCAGGGCCAGGGGAAGGGTGTGCACGACCGTCGACGGGAAGCTGAGGATCGTACGGCCGATGGGGCCGCGGCGGGCGATCAGCTCCAGGGGGAGGTCCGGGCGGACTATCTCCAGGCCCGTCTCGGCGGCCAGGCGGTGGAGTTTCTCGGTGCTCTCGCGGCGGTGCGCGAAGTAGCGGGTCGCGCCGTGCGCCTTGGCCAGGGTCTGGACGGCCTCCAGGTAGCGGTCGCCGTCCACGACGCCCGTCTCCACCAGGGAGGTGCCGACCATGTCGGCGCCCTTGGTGATGCGGGGCGGGCCGAAGCGGGCGCGGGTCCAGCCGAAGTCGTTCGCGGTGACCGTCACCCCGGCCGGCGTCTCCGTCATCGGCATGGAGGAGAAGACCTCCACCCGGCGGCGGTCGCTCGGGGTGAGGCGGCGGCGGGCGGAGGAGGAGACCGGGGCGAACAGCAGGTCCCGCGCGCCGGGTCTGCCACCCTTGCGGTGCCAGCGGACCAGGCGTTCGCCGCGCGCCAGCTGGGCGACGAACTCCATCGTCGCCGTGCCGTCGTCGACCACGACCAGGTCGTGGGCGCGGGTGATGGTCAGCAGGAGTTGTACGTAGCGGGAGAACGGGTCTCCCATCACGATGCGGTCGGCCCGGCGGAGGGAACCCGCCAGGCCGCCGATCGTCTGGAAGGGGGCGGCGGTACCGCCCCGTGCTTCCTCCCAGCGGACCCGGTATCCCTCGTCCCGGGCCAGGTCCGCCATACGGCGCAGCTGGCCCCGGGTCATGGGGTCCGTCGGGGACAGGACGACGATCGTGAGTTCCACGCCGGGTGCGGATATGCCGGATGCCGAGCGCCGTACCTGTCCGGGTACGGCCGGCACGGGGTCCGCCGCCCCGCGCAGGGCATGGACATGCGCCCACTCCAGCACGTTCAGCAGCTGCACCGGACTCTCGACGAACGCGAGTGTGTGGGGGCCGGTGTTCCCGGCGCGGGGGCTCATCGACGTACGACCGTCCCGTCGTCGTAACACATCAATCAGGCTCGGGCTCAGACCTGGACCGGCTCGCCGGCGGCCGCGGCGATCTCCGCCTCGGCGACGACGCCGGGGACGCGGCGCAGCTTCTTCATCGGGCCGAGCTCGGAGTCGTAGACCTTCTTGACGCCGTCACCGAGGGACTCGGAGATGATGCGGATGTCGCGGACCAGGCGGGTGAGGCCCTGCGGCTCCACCGAGGCGGCCTGGTCGGAGCCCCACATGGCGCGGTCGAGGGTGATGTGACGCTCGACGAAGGTGGCGCCGAGCGCGACCGCGGCGAGGGTGGTCTGCAGGCCCGTCTCGTGGCCGGAGTAGCCGATCGGCACGTTCGGGTACTCCTTCTCCAGCGTGTTGATCACGCGGAGGTTCAGCTCCTCGGCCTTCGCCGGGTAGGTGGAGGTGGCGTGGCACATGAGGATGTTCTCGGAGCCCAGGACCTCGACCGCGTGGCGGATCTGCTTCGGGGTCGACATGCCCGTGGAGAGGATGACCGCACGGCCGGTGGCGCGCAGCGCCTTCAGCAGCTCGTCGTCCGTGAGGGAGGCGGAGGCGACCTTGTGGGCGGGGACGTCGAACTTCTCCAGGAAGGCGACGGCCTCGGTGTCCCACGGGGAGGCGAACCAGTCGATGCCCCTGGTCTTGCAGTACTCGTCGATCTGGCGGTACTCGTCCTCACCGAACTCCACGCGGTGGCGGTAGTCGATGTAGGTCATGCGGCCCCAGGGGGTGTCGCGCTCGATGTCCCACTGGTCGCGCGGGGTGCAGATCTCCGGGGTGCGCTTCTGGAACTTGACGGCGTCACAGCCGGCCTCGGCGGCGACGTCGATCAGCTTGAAGGCGTTCTCCAGCTCACCGTTGTGGTTGATGCCGATCTCGCCGCAGATGTAGACGGGCTTGCCGGGGCCGACCTCACGGGAACCGAACTGGCGCAGGCGGGAGTTGCTCATGACTGTGGGGTGTCCTTACTTCGGGAGGGAATCGAGAGAGGGGCCGAGGATCCAGCTGGCGATCTCTCGGATCGCGCCGTCGCCACCGGGGAGGGTGGTGACCGCGCGTGCGGCGCCGCGTACGACGTCGTGGGCGCTCGCGACCGCCACGGGCCAGCCGGCTACGGCGAAGCACGGGAGGTCATTGACGTCGTTTCCGACGTAGAGCACGCGCTCGGGAGCGATGCCCTGCTCCTCGCACCACTGCTTGAGTGCGAGGTCCTTGCGGTCGATGCCGTGCAGGACCGGAATCTGTAGCTTCCGGGCCCGGGCGGCGACGACCGGGTTCTGCTCCGTGGAGAGGACCAGCATCTTCAGCCCGCTCTTGCGCAGGGCGGCGATGCCGAGTCCGTCGCCGCGGTGCACGGAGACGAACTCCCTTCCATCGGCGTCGATCAGCACCCGGTCGTCGGTCTGGGTGCCGTCGAAGTCCAGTACGACCGCGTCGACGTCGTCGGCGGTCGGGAGCGCGCCGGGGCGGTCCGCGTCGAAGAGCGGGGCCAGGGCGCGGGCGCGGGCCAGCTCGTGCGGGTCGTCGATCTCCAGGACGCGCGCGGGGTCGGTCCGCACCAGTTCGGTGTGGCCGAAGAAGCGGTGCTGGTGCTCGCGGAAGCCGTCGGCGCGCATCGCGTAGGCGGCGCCGGTCTCCAGGAAGTCCTGGGGGCGGTCCTGGCGGCGCGGGCGGAACGACTTGTCGTGGTTGACGCCGAAGCCGCCGCTCGCGGAGGCCTCGCCGGCGCCCACCGGCA
Source organism: Streptomyces sp. NPDC001714 (assembly GCF_042892755.1). Lineage (NCBI taxonomy): Bacteria > Bacillati > Actinomycetota > Actinomycetes > Kitasatosporales > Streptomycetaceae > Streptomyces > Streptomyces sp. NPDC001714. The sequence continues at coordinate 550,980 of NZ_JBIAUL010000001.1, read as the reverse complement.
CCGGGGCGTGCACCTCGTCGCGCCAGACGAAGCCGTGGAAGGGGGCCACGGTGAGAGCCGTGTCGGCGCCGTTGTCGACGATCGCGCCGGCCACTCCGTCGATGTCCTCGCGGACGATGAACGGGCTGGTGCACTGCACGAGCAGCACGACGTCGACCGAGGCGCCGTGCAGCGCCTCGTGGGCGTCCATGGCGTGCAGGACGGCGGCCTCGGAGGTGGCGGTGTCGCCGGCGATGGCGGCGGGGCGCAGCACGACCTCGGCGCCGGCCGAGCGGGCGGCCGCGGCGATCGCCTGGTCGTCGGTGGAGACGACCACGTCGGTCACCAGGCGGGAGGCGACGCACTCGCGGACCGCGCGGGCGACCAGCGGGACACCGCCGACCGGGGCGAGGTTCTTGGCGGGCACGCCCTTCGAGCCGCCCCGGGCGGGGATCACGGCGAGGACGCGGGGCACTACGGCCCCTTCGAGGTGCGGCATCGGCTCTGTTCCTTCAGGTCCGTCGGACGCCGGCGGCGTCTGGCGCGGGATCCGGTCGCTCACAGCTCTCCCATTCGTCGGATCACGGGGGCCACCCGCTGGACGCCGTGGCGGTAGGCGCCGCGTGCGGCCCGGCGCACGATCTGGCGGACGGGGCCCGGGGCCTTGTCGGCGGCGGGCGCGCCCGGGAGCGGGACGCCGTCGGGGCCGAGGTGGTGGCGGGCCAGGATGCCGGGCAGGTAACCGGAGGCGGTCTCGGGTGTGTAGTACGGGTTCAGGGGCGGCAGCCCGCCCGGCCGTGCCAGCAGCTTCGCGATGCGTTCGCGGGCCGCGTCGAAGGCGGTGGCGTAGCTGCCGTCGGCGGCGACGCCCTGCCGTGAGACCCACTCGGCGTCGGGCACCGGGCGGTGTCCGGCGTCGAGCTGGTCCCAGGAGGCGAGGCAGCCGGAGCCGACGAAGTGGTGGTTGCCGAGCGCCTCGCGGATGCCGAGGTCGGTGAGGACCACGGTGGGGATCCGGCGGTGCAGGGACTCCAGGGCGGCCGTCGAGCTCATCGTGACCAGGAGGTCGGTGCGGTCGAGGACCTCGCCCATGTGGCCGTAGACCAGCTTGAAGTTGGCGGGCACGTCCTTGCCCTGGACCAGCTTCTGGTACGGCAGTTCCTCGATGTGGGTGGTGTGCTCGCCGGGCTTGGAGCGCAGCTTGAGCAGCACCTCGCGCTCGGGGTGCCTGCGGGCGTGCTCGATCAGCCGGTTGAGCAGGTAGGTACGGTCCTTGCGGCTGTCCGGGACCGAGGGCTGGGCGGCGAACACCACCGTGTACGGGTCGTGTTCGCCTTCGTAGGGCGCCCCGCCGAGGAACGGCAGCGCGACCTCGGTCACCGACGAGGAGTCGGCGCCGACCCCGTCGTACACCGCACGGAAACGCTCGGCGTCCTGGCGGGAGTTGGCGAGGACGAGGTCCGCGCCGTGCCGCAGCAGCAGACCGTCGGCGAGCTTCTCGTAGACGACGCCGACATAGCCGGTGACGACGACGGGCCGCTTCTCCCGGCCGGCCCAGGCGCTGCGCAGCCCGTGCAGCATGGCCTGGGTCCCGCCGCCGACGAGGGAGAGGACGAGGATGTCGTACGCCTGCTGTTCCATCTCTCTCAGGAACTCGACGGCCGTCACTTCGCGGAGCGAGTCCGCGTGGACGCCGACCTCCTGGAGCTGGCGGGCGGTGGGGGTGGCACGGCCGCGCAGGAGGTAGCCGTCGAGCCGGACGTCCGAACTGTCGCTTTCGTTGGGGATCAGGCGCTTCGCGGTGAGCGCCCCCCACTTCCACCGAGTATCGGAATCCGCCAGGACGGCCACCCGCAGGGACTTCGTTGCACTTGCTGGCACACCGAAGACGCTAGGAAGCCATTCCGAGGAACTCCCGAACCCGAATCCAACAAAAGGTTAACAACACGTCTCCGGATGGGGAATCAGCTCAGGATAAGCCCTCAAAATTACCTGGTTCACAGCTTCGCCACGCGTCGTTCACCTGGATTCAAGGCGACAGTCAAGACGGATGACGGGCGTCCGCCTAACGTCCTTCACGTGGTCAAGCTCTCCGTCATCGTGCCGTTCTACAACGTGCAGCAATACGCGCCCGACACCCTGAGGAGCCTGCGCGCGAACGCGCGTGAGGACTTCGAATTCATTCTCGTCGACGACTGCTCGACCGACGGGACACCAGAGATTCTCGCGCGGGCCGAGCGCGAGCTCCCCGGCGCGGTCCATGTCAGACACGAGCTGAACGGAGGGCTGGCCACCGCGCGCAACACCGGCATCGACAAAGCGCGCGGCGAGTACGTGACCTTCCTGGACGGCGACGACTGGCTGGCGCCGGGCTACTACCCCCGGCTGGTGGACGCGATCGAGTCGCTGGGCTGCGACTTCGTCCGTACCGACCATGTACAGTGCACCGCGCGCGCCCGGGTCGTGCACCGGGTACCGGTCGGCCGCCGCGACGTCGTGATGAACCCGCGGGACGCCATCCTGCCCGCCGACCGGTCCACCTCCGTCGACTACGCCTACGCATGGGCGGGCGTCTACCACCGTCGTCTGGTGGACAAGGGACTCGTGCATTTCACGGACGGACTGCGCACGGCCGAGGACCGGCCGTGGATCTGGAAGCTGCACCGGGAAGCCGGGTCCTTCGCGGCGGTGAACCTGCTCGGCGTCTTCTACCGGCGTGGCGTAGCCTCTTCACTCACACAGATCGGCGACGTCCGTCAGCTCGATTTCATTCGCGCGTTCGACCAGGTGATCGAGGAAACCGCACAGGACGCCGACGCGAAGGAACTCCTGCCGAAGGCCGTCCGCACGTATTGCGCCATCATTTCCCATCACCTGGGATCCATCGAAAGGTTCGAGCCCGCGGTGGCGAAGAAGCTGAAATCCATGAGTGCGGCCGCACTGCGGCGGATGCCGCAGGACGTGCTGGACGAGGCCCTGGACTCCATGGACCTCCAGCGCGCCACCAAGCTGCGCCGGCTGCGCCGCCGTCCCGCCCCCGCGGGAGCCGCCGCGTGACCACCCAGATCTTCCAGGCGTCCACCCTCTACGGCACGGCCACCCTCGCCGCCGCCCTGGACTCCGGCGCCTTCCGCCCGGCCGACCGGCGCATCCTGCTGGTCTGCAACAACGCGGCGACCCCCGAGACCACCCCGGGCCTGGACGAGGCGCCCGGCTTCGAGCGGCTGCGGGACCGCTTCGACGACGTGATCTCGTACAACGAGACGATCTTCCCGTTCCACCCGGGCGGCTGGGCGCCGCGCCTGGAGGACTTCCCGCTGTGGGAACGCTTCCTGCGCCACGAGTGGCAGCTCGGCGACGACGACATCGAGTTCGCCGTCGAGTCGATCCAGGTCAACCCCTCGCTCAGCCTCACCCAGATCTTCACCGGCGCGCCGGTCACGGTCTACGCCGACGGCCTGATGAGCTACGGCCCGACCCGCAACAAGATCGACCCGCTGGTCGGCACCCGCGTCGACCGGGTCCTCCACCTCGACCTGGTGCCCGGCCTGAAGCCGATGCTGCTCACCGAGTTCGGTGTCGAGGGCGAGGTCGTGCCGACCGCGGCGTTCACCAAGGTGCTGGCTGAACTCGTCCTCAGCGGAGACGAGTTGCCGCAGATCGAGGAACCGGCCCTGCTGCTCGGCCAGTACCTCTCCGCGCTCGACATCCTCACCCCGGAGCAGGAGGAGAACCTGCATGTGCGGATGCTGAAGGGCGCGGTCCAACTCGGCCACACCAAGGTCGTGTTCAAGCCGCACCCCTCCGCCCCGGCCCGGTTCGCCCGCACCCTGGAGCAGGAGGCCGAGAAGCTCGAGGTCGACCTCACGGTCCTGGACACCACGGTCCTCGCCGAGGTGCTCTACCAGCGGATGCGTCCCGCCCTGGTCGTCGGCTGCTTCTCCACCGCGCTGCTCACCGCGTCCGCGCTGTACGGCCTGCCGACCGCCCGGATCGGCACCGACACCCTCCTCGACAAGCTCACGCCGTACGAGAACAGCAACCGCGTCCCGGTCACCGTCGTCGACGCGCTGGTGCCCGAGCTCACCGACCGCAAGGCGGTCGAGGAGCAGCGCCCGCGGATGAGCGTCGAGGCGCTCGGCGAGCTGATCCGTGCGGTGGGCTTCGCGATGCAGCCGAAGATCCATCCGCAGCTGCGCGGGGAGACCGAGCGCTATCTGACGAAGCACCTGAGCGACACCACCATCCGTTACTTCAAGCGCAAGCGTCTGACCTCGCTCGGGCTGCCCGGTGGGGTGCCCGCACAGCTGGCGTTCCTGCCGCGCAACGCGACCGTTCGCCGGGTGGCCCGTAAGGCGCGTAATCTGCGGCGGGTTGTGCGGAAGTAAGTTCCGCGCGTCATTTCGTCTGCCGCGCCGTCGTGGCTGGTCGCGCAGTTCCCCGCGCCCCCAAGCGGCGGCTGCGCCGCCGATCAGGGGCGGGTCCCGATCAGAGGGACCCGCCCCTGTCGCGTCACCGGCCCAGGATCTTCTTGATCGTGGCCTGGTTCTCCTGGGTGACCTTCCACAGCTGCTCCTGCCGGTCGTGCACGTCGGCGACGGTCCGGCTGTGGTTGTCGAGGATGCCGACGGCGCGCTCGGTGAGGATGTCGCCGAGCTCCTTCTCGTGCACCGAGACGCCCCACTCGGGCCGCTCGATGTCGTTCAGGAAGTACGCCATCTTCGGGTGCGAGATGAGCGAGATGATCGGCGTGCCGACCCCGAACGGGATCATGCCGGCGTGCCCGCGCATGCCGATGACGAGGCGGGTCTTGGCGTACGTCTCGCGGATCTCGTCGTTGGAGAAGTCGTACATCGGGATCACCGGCAGCGAGATGCCATGCTCGCGGCGCAGGTCGAAGGCGATCTTCTCGTCGTCGAGGGAGTGCGCGACGCACTTGACCTCGGTGTGCTCGCCGATCTTGCGGACGGCCTTGGCCATCTGGGCGAGGAAGTGGCCGTAGTCGTGGCCGAAGCGCAGCCCCGCGCGGTCGTAGGCCGCGTTGAGCATGACGGTGTCCTCGCGGTACGCCGGGTCGGTCCAGCCGGCCACCAGCTGGCGCATGACCGTGGTGGGGCAGGGCTGGAAGACGACCTTGTCCTGGAGCTCCGGCGGGAGCATGCCGCGGACCTTGGCGATGGAGCCGTGGTTGCGCAGGCCGAAGAAGGCGGACTTCTCCACCAGCAGCCGCAGGCTCTCGTTGAACCGCTGGGCCCGGTAGGACTGGCCGTCGAAGGCGTTGAAGCCGACCGCGTAGATCATGATCGGGACGTCGATGGCGCGCAGGTGCTCGTCCGGGACGTTCCACTGCCAGGCGCTGTTGCCGTTGGGCATGGTGTCCGGGATGAACAGACCGCCGCCGCCGATGACCAGGCCCCGGCGGGCGTTGACCCGCTCCAGGGCGGCCTTGTCGAAGTAGCGGTGGGCGTGCACGGAGTGCCAGCGCCGGGAGGTGGTGTCCGGGCCGAAGCCGAGCCGGACGGTCTCCGGGAGCAGCTTGTCGCCCGCGTTGCCCTGCCGGTCCATGTAGAACGCGACGTGCGCCAGCTGGTCCTCGGCGCTGCCCTGCTCCTGGGAGGGGACGGCGGCGGCGCGCTGGGCCCACAGGCGGCTGGAGCGGTGCGTGGGGTCCACGGTGAGGCCGGCGGTGGCGTACTTGAGGGCCTCGGTGTTGTCGCCGTGCACCCAGGCCATCTGGGCGAGCCGCGCGAAGGCGGTGGCGGCCCGGTTCGGGGCGGCGGTGGCGAGCAGCAGCTGGGTCTTGGCCTCCTCGTAGCGGGAGACGCTCATCAGGGCGTGCCCGAGGACCTCGTGCGGCCAGGCCTCGTCCAGCGGGATGCGGACGCTGCTCATGACGTCGACGGCGTCCTGGTAGTCGCCGGAGGCGATGTGCGCGGCGGCCACCTTGCGGGCGATCTCCACGTCACCGGTGCGCTTGACGTGCGGGGTGCCGAAGTGGACGACCAGGTCGTGGTGGAGGCCGCCGGAGGAGGCGAAGTAGGCCGCGTGGAACTCGGCGTCGGTCATCTCGAACTCGCGCCAGCGGTCCTCGGCCTGCGCGTAGCCGGCCTCGCCGCCCTGCCAGGGCTTGTGACGCCCGGTGAAGTGCAGGATCTTGGTGTCCTCCGGGACCGGGAGGTCGCCGGAGAGCCGCCGCTTGACGAAGTTGTACTTGGCGTCGAGGCGGACGAAGTCGCCGTCCAGGACGGCGTTCAGGATGCCCTGGTCGTGCTTGTCCAGCTCGTAGTCGCCGCTGCGGCCGGTCTTGTCGATCTTCGCGCAGAACTCGTCGGACAGGTACTCCTTCTGGATCACCAGGAGGCCGGAGTTCAGCTTGTGCTGCCCGTAGAAGAACTGCGGGACGGCCGCGAGACCCTCGCGCAGCTCCAGGAGCTCGCCGAGACCGCCGAGGACCACCATGTCGGTGTCCAGGGTGATGACCGTGTCGTAGTCGCGCAGCCGGAAGATGTCGAGGATGAAGTACGCCTTGCGGACCAGGTAGTTGTCCTGGTCGCCCTTGACGTACGAGTCGTAGTGCGTGTCGTTGACCCGCTGCAGCACGATCCGCGGGTGCAGGGCGCGGATCTTGGCGATGGAGGCCGGGCGCAGGTCGTCGTAGAGCACGACGAAGTCCTCGCAGACGCCCGGGTTGGACAGGGCGAGGCTGCGCAGCAGGACCAGGAAGCCGGGCAGGTAGTTCTCGTCCACGTAGGACGCGAAGGCGACCCTGCGCTTCTTGGTGAGGGCGCTCGCGTCGGTGTTCGGTGCCGCCGAGGTGAAGGTGGTCGTCATCGCAGGGAGATCCTCATGTCCGTCACGCTCTGGGCCCGCTGCATGACCCAATCCTTCTCGCTGGTGTATTCGTGCACGGAGGTGATGGCCAGCTTCATGGCCTCCTGCACGCGGTAGGCGCCGCTCTCGTAGAAGTCGAAGCCGATCAGGTCCAGGGTCGGGCTGACGTCCAGGAAGTCCAGCAGCCACAGCATGTTGAACCCGGAGGTCGGGATGCCCGACCAGGTGTCGGTGCCGATCTGCCCGATGTTCCGCATCGGCCAGCGCAGCGACTCGTCGCCGAGGTACTTCTGGGCGCCGGGGACAAGCTTGTTGCGCAGCGAGTGCTTCCAGTCGCCCGAGACGCCGCCGAAGATCAGCCGGGTGGTCACCGGCTTCTCCCAGTTGAAGGCGTGCTTGTGGATGCTGACGTGGATGTCGGTGCGCTCGCCGGTGTGCTTCGGGTCGATCTTGTACGAGTTGAAGCGCACGACCAGGTCGTAGTCGTCGATCTGCTTGCCGATGCCGCTCGCGCCCACCCGGCCGGAGTTGGCGATCAGGCAGACGGACTTGCCGGCGATCTGGTTGCGGAACTCGCCGAGGCTGATCCACTGCACGCCGTCGACGGTCGGGTTGGCGACCGGGCCGCGCATCCGGATCCGGCGCTGCTCGGAGTAGAGCGCGACGGCCTCGGCCATGCCGGCGTCGTTGCCCTCGGCCAGGCGCAGGTCCAGGTACTGGCTGAGCAGCTCCTGCCGGTCGTTCACCGGAGCCTCGTCCTCGGCGAGGGCGAGCAGCGCGCAGACCAGACGGGGCTCGGCGGCCCGCCAGTCGCCGACGGCGTGCAGGGCGAGGCCCTCGGCCCAGGTGGCGGTGGCGGGCCCGCGGACGTGGTCCGTGGCCGCGGGGACCTGGCGTTTGAGGAGGTCGAGCAGTTCGCGTTCGCGTTCGGCGGCGCGGCGCATGCCGGATATCCGGTTGGCGACGCCGAAGCCGTCGTCCGTGGTGAGTTCCAGGTAGCGCTCGTAGGCCTCGACGGCCTCGCGCTCCTCGCCGAGGCCCTCCAGGATGCGGGCGCGCAGCCGCCAGCCGGCGCGGGAGTTCTTGCGCTGGGCGAGGACGGTGTCGCTGATCACCAGGGCGAGGTTCAGCTCGTCGTTGTAACCGCACTCCAGAGCCTTGTTGGCGACCGCGAGCAGGGCGTCCAGCAGGTCGTTGTTGATCCCGCCCGAGGGGCTCGCGGCGCCCTTGACGGCGCGCTTGAGAAGCGCCGTCGCGCCGCCGGCCGGGGCGGGCGCGGAGGTGGTGGTGCCTTCCGTGGCGACGACCACCAGCAGCTTGCGCAGCTGCTCCGCCAGCTCCGCGCGACGGCGGTCGAGGCTGCCGACCACTTTGCCGCTGTGCACAGCGCAGGCGTGCAGGCAGTCGTCCAGCTCCCCTCCGCGCGCAGGTGCCCGCCTGTTCTGGACCCTCGTCATAGCTCTCCTGATTTTGCCAAGCAAAGCTTGTGTAACGGCTGTGTGTGGTGGGGTGACCCGCACCGGGGGGATGGATGGAGAAACTAGGAAGCCAAAACGACCATATGGTTAACGAACTTCGACGGGTAAGAGAATGGTTAGCAGGTTCACCGCACACTTTCCATGATTCCCCCAGGTGCGGGTAAGGGACTTCGCACGTCCCGGGGACTGTCCGAACAGATCGGATGATTAGCGGTCCGGACCCGGGTAGGCGTCTCGGACCATGTCACTCGCGACCCCCACACTGGCGCCCTCGCCTGCGAAGATCCCGGTCGTCCCGGCCTCACCCGGGCACCCCCGCACCCGACTGCTCGCCCTCGACGGACTGCGGCTCGCCGCCGCCCTGATGGTCTGCCTCTACCACTACGCGGGACGCGGCGGAGTCGTCTCCGCGTCCTGGCACCAGAACCCCGAACGCGTCTTCCCGACCCTGTCCCGGGCGGCCGTCTACGGCTGTCTCGGCGTCGAGTTCTTCTTCGTCATCAGCGGCTTCGTGATCTGCATGAGCAGCTGGGGCCGCTCCCTCGGCGACTTCTTCCGCTCCCGCGTCGCCCGCCTCTACCCCGCGTACTGGGTCGCCCTGGTGCTGGTCACCGGGGCGTCCCTGGTCCTGCCCGCCGTGGTCCGCGCGGTGCGGCCCGACGAGTTCCTGGTCAACCTGACGATGCTCCAACAGCCCATGGGCGTACCGCGCGTGCTCGGTGTCTGCTGGACGCTCTGGGTCGAGGTCCGCTTCTACGCGCTGTTCGCACTGGCCGTCGTCCTGCCGGGCGTCACCTACCGCAGGGTGGTGCTGTTCTGCTCGGTGTGGACCCTGGCCGCCGTCCTGTCCACCGCAGCCGGCGACGGGTCATGGGCCCAGCTTCTCGTGATGCCCCGGTACGCCCCCTACTTCGTCGGCGGCCTGGCCCTCTACCTCGTCCACCGCTTCGGCAACGGGCTGCTGCCCTGGGGGATCGTGGCGCTCTCCTGGATCCTCGGGCTGCGCACGGCCACCGAGGGACTGTGGCACGCGGGCACACCGCGCAACCCGTACGTCGTGATGCTGGTCGTCACACTCGCGTACGCCGCGGTGGCGGCGGTGGCGGCGGGCTGGACGCGGTGGGCGGCGTGGCCCTGGCTGACCACGGCCGGGGCGCTGACGTACCCCTTCTACCTCGTGCACGAACATCTCGGATGGTTCGTGATCCGGGTGCTGCACCGAGGGTGGGGGGTGCCGCCGTGGCCCACCCTGGCGGTGACGGTGCTCACGATGCTCGGGCTCGCCTGGCTGCTCCATCGCTTCGTGGAGACACCGTTCGGGCCACGGCTGAGGAAGGCGCTGCAGGCCGTGCCGCCCGCGACCGGTTAGGGGTGGTTTCAGGACCGCGGAAAGCCCTCGTCCGAATGTCCGGTCGGAATACGGAGGCGCAGATTCCTTGCAGTTGTTCCACAATGCGCACCCCCTACCGGTTGGCAACATGTCGCGTCCATGAATTCCGCCGTTCACACGGTTGCACGGAGGGAAAACCTCCGCTTACCGAGGTCAGCCGGAAACCGCTTGTATGACGTGATCAGCTCTTCATAGCGTGTGATCCGCAAGAAGCCAGCGATGCACGTGGGAACAAAGGAGAGCTCATGAGGTCTCGTTTCCGTTCATCGGCTGCCGCTGCTGCGGCAGTGGCGTTGGCCGCATTCGGTGCGGTGGGGCTGTCGTCCTCACCCGCGGCCGCCGCATCCGCCACCTGTTTCGGCTACACGGGAAACGTCAACGATTACGGGTACGACTACGTGGCCTGGCAGTACGGGCCCGCCGAGTGCTTCGGGGTCGCGCCCTCCGGAACCATCTGGCACACCTGGTCGGGCGCCGGCGGCTGGAAGGAAATGCCGGGCAACGGCAAAGCCCTGCGCCTCGTCGGCTATTTCGAGAGCTCTGCCGGAAAAGCCGTCAAGGTCGTGACGGCGGCCGGAAACTACTACTGCAACTATGACGACTACGCGACGAACACGTGGGGCGGCTGGTACGGAACGAACACCGACCACTGCTGAAATCCCACGAGCCCGGTTCCGGGTGATGTCCTCACATCACCCGGAACCGGGCTCTTCACGTTCGACCATCTCTTTCGTACCGCGCCGCGATCCCTGCGATGACCACTTCCAGACCCTCTTCGAAGTGGCGGTCGTAGTCGTCGAAGATTTCCTTGCCGGCCGCCGCCGCCAGCGGGAAGTCGGCCAGCAGGCGGGCACGTTCCGTGAGGTCGTAACCCTCCCGGCGTTCACCCGGCAGTGGCTGTACGCCCTGTTCTTCCGTCACGAAGCCGATGGTGTAGGCGTTCGTCGTCATGCCCGCCTGGACCGCCTCGGCGAGGGTGAAGCCGGCCTCCGTCATGACGCGCAGGAGGGCCTCCTGCTCCGGGGCGTGGTCGATGCCCGTGAAGCGTGAGCCGCTGTAGACCTTCGCGCCGTCGCGGTAGCCGAGCAGGGCCGTGCGCAGCCCCCGGCTCGTCGTGCGCAGCCCGTCCTGCCAGGTTCCGGCGGGGTCCAGACGCGCGACCGCGACCATGCGGCGGTACATCTCCGTCGCCATCTCGTCGAGCAGCGCCTGCTTGTCCTTGAAGTGCCAGTACAGCGCCGGGGCCTTGACGTCCAGCTCCTTGGCGATGGCCCGCAGGGTCAGCCCGTCCAGGCCGACCTCGTTCAGCAGGCGCAGGGCCGTGTCGGCGACCCGGCGGCGGTCGAGGGGGGCGCGTCGTTCCGTACTCACACTTGACAGCTTAACATCGTTAAGGGCAGCCTTGCGGCCGACGGCACTTAACAGCGTTAAGGAGAAAAGGGATGGATGCGATGGATGTACTGGTCGTCGGCGCCGGGCCCACCGGGCTCGCCCTCGGTATCGACCTCGCCCGGCGCGGGGTGGACGCGCTGGTCGTGGAGGCGAACGAGAAGCTGTCCCCGGGCTCACGCGGCAAGGGGATCCAGCCCCGGACGCAGGAGGTGTACGACGACCTCGGTGTGCTCGACGCGATGCGCGCGGCCGGCGGCCCCTACCCGCCCCGGCTGCTCTGGAAGGACGGCGAGCCCCTCGGGACGAAGCCGATGTTCGACACGGTGCCGGCGGACGAGGGCGCGCCGTACACCGAACCGCTGATGGTCGCGCAGTGGCGCACGCAGGAGGTGCTGTACGCGCGGCTGCGGGAGCTGGGCGGCCGGGTCGGGTTCGGACGCGGGCTGACGGGGCTCGAGCAGGACGCGGAGGGGGTGACCGCCCGCTTCTCCGACGGCACGACGGCTCGTGCCCGGTATGTCGTGGCGGCGGACGGCGGGCGTTCGACCGTACGGCACGCGGTGGGCGTCGGGATGACCGGCGAGTCGGTCGACCCGAGCTCGTTCCTGGTGGCCGACCTGCGGGTGCGGGGCCTCGACCGCGAGCACTGGCACACCTTCGTCGGCGACGACGGCTGCGGTGTGGCGCTGTGCCCGCTGGCCGGCACCGACGACTTCCAGCTGGGCGGCAGGCTGCCCGAGGGCACGGAGATCGACCTGTCCCTGGAGGGCCTGCGCAGGCTGGTGACGACGTACAGCCACCTCGACGCGGCGGACATCACCGAGGTGCGCTGGGCCTCCGACTTCCGCCCCCGCGCCGCGCTGGCCGACCGGTTCCGGGTGGGCCGGGTCTTCCTGGCCGGCGACGCGGCCCACGTCCACTCCCCGGCCGGCGGCCAGGGCCTGAACACCAGCGTCCAGGACGCCTACAACCTGGGCTGGAAGCTGGCCGCGGTGCTCGCCGGCCGGGCTCCGGACCTGCTCCTCGACACCTACGAGGAGGAGCGCCGCCCGAACGCCGCCGCCATGCTGGGCCTCTCGACGGGCGTCCACCACGGCGAGGTCCGGCGGGGCGAGGCCACGGTCCAACTGGGCATCGGCTACCGGGAGTCCTCACTGACCGAGGAGACCCGGGCCGACCCGGGACCGGTGCGGGCGGGCGACCGCGCGCCCGACGGGCGGAACGCGGACGGGATCCGGATGTTCGACGCCTTCCGGGGGCCGCACTGGACGCTGCTGGCCCCGGAACCGGTGGACGGGATCGGCGGCCTGCCGGCCCCGGAGTCGTACGGCCCGGGCGTGTTCCTGGTCCGCCCGGACGGCTATGTGGGCTGGGCGGGTGACACGGCCGAGGGGCTGCGGACGTATGTGGCGCGCACCGGGGCGTGAGCGCTCCGCTGGGAGCGCCGCGCCGCGCCGCGTCGGGTCGGGTCGGGTCGCGTCGGGTCGGGTCGTCTTGCTCTGGCGTCCGGCGTCCGGCGTCTGCGGCACCGTCGTGGCTGGTCGCGCAGTTCCTACCCCAGCCTTCGGCCGGGGGTACCCCCGGCGCCCCTTCAGGGCGCTGCCAGTGGACCCCGCCGGAGAGCGCGCAGGCAGATCCGGATCGCCGGGAGCAGGGCCCAGCACACGGACGCCCAGTGGGTGACCAGGGCGACCGGTATGGAGATGAGGAAGGACAGCATCATCGCGGTCAGCCAGCTCGTCGTGCTGGACACGGCCTCCGCCGAGTCGGAGGTGTCCAGCACCCCCGACCTGCGCAGGTCCCTGACGGCCAGCCGGAAGAACAGGCAGGTGAGGACCTGGTTGGCCGCGTACACGATGAACTGGACCTCGAACGCGTCGGCCTCGCTGGTCAGCAGCTTCGTGGTGAACGGCGTCACGACGATCGCGAGCAGCCACAGCAGGTTCCACCGGATGGCACCGCCCGAGAGTCCGGTCGCGTACCGGAACAGCCGCTGGTGGATCATCCAGTGGATGGCGATGGCCCAGAAGCTGACGAGGAACGCGGTGTACTCGGCGAGATGGCCGCGCAGGAAGTGCAGGACGCCGGAGTTGCCGTGCACCTCCCCGCCGGGGACCGGCAGTTCCAGGGCGAGCAGGGTGATGGCGATGGCCACCACCGCGTCCGAGAAGTAGATCAGCCGCTCCGGACTCACCGGCCGGCCCCCGGGACCGGGAGTCTCCTCGGTGTTCCCGGTCAGGTCATCGGGCCCGGCGGTGTGCTGCGCGCGGGTGTCGGGCATGTTCTGCTGCTTCCTCGTGTGGAGCCGTGCGGAGCGGTGCCGGGCGGTGGACGGTCACGCCAGGGCCTGCGCGGCGCGGGCCCTGGCCCGTGCCGCGTACCGGCCGCCGACGGTGAAGGGGAGGACGAACGCCAGGACCTGGGCGGTGACGAGCGGCACCGTCGCGGAGTGGTCGTAGCCGACGACGGCGGCACAGGCGAGCGCGCCGAGGGTGAACCCGGCCGCCCAGATGGCGGTCAGCACCATGTTGACCCTGAGGAACCGGGGCGAGTCCCAGAACTCCTCGGGCACCTCGGCCCGGGCGAAGACCAGGGTGAACGGGCGGCGGGCGGCGAGCGAGGCCAGCGCCGTGGCCGCCAGGGTGGCGTTGGCCAGGGCACAGGTCCAGTGCTGGAGTGCGGTTCCGGGGTCGGCCAGCGCGGTGCCGGCCATCACCACGAAGAACCCGCAGGTGGCGCCGGTGAGGAGGTCGACCGTGCGGGCGTGGAGCTGCCGGGCGAGCAGATACAGCGCGACCAGGGCGGCGGCGCTCGTCCCCAGTCGCCAGTCGACCGGGCTCAGGGCCGCGTAACACAGCCAGGGCGCGAAACCGCGGACGTAGTTCACCGGGTGTCTCCTTCGGGACAGACCGAGAGTCCAATGTTGGACGGTCCAAGAATGGCCGGTCGATCTTGCTCTGTCCAGTCGTGACGGGTGAATTCCGGAACGGTAGGGTGAGGCCATGAGCTTGCCCCACGCCCTTCTCGGTCTCCTGGCCGAGCAGCCCGCCAGTGGATACGACCTGCTCAAGCGGTTCGAGTCGGGCCTGGCCGTCGTGTGGCCCGCCCAGAAGAGCCAGGTCTACGGCGAGTTGGCGAAGCTCAGTGAGAAGGGGCTGATCGAGGTCACCGGGACCGGCGCACGCCAGCGCCGCGAGTACGGCATCACCGACGCCGGGCGCGCGGAACTGCGCGGCTGGCTCACCGAACCCGGCACCGACCTCGCCTTCCGCAGCGCCGCCCTGCTCCGGGTCTTCTTCCTGTGGACGCTCAGCCGCGAGGAGGGCGTCGAGTACCTGGAGAACTTCGCCCGCATCAACCGCGAACGGCTCGCCGCGCTGGAAGCCGTGCGGGACAACGCCGAATGGGTCGGCGACCCGGTGCAGGTCTGCGGCTGGCTCATCCTCGAATACGGCCTGCGCGGCTCCATGACCTCTGCGGAATGGGCCGACTGGGCCGCGGAACGGCTCGCCGAGCACCTGTGACCCCGGGCGGGCGGGGCCGCCCGGTGGCTCAGGCTCAGGCTCAGGCGCTGGCCAGCGTCAGCTTCACCGCGAACCCCAGGAACAGCACCCCCGCCGCCGACGTGGCCGTCGCCGACATGCGCTTGCGACGGCGGAACGCGTCGGCCAGCCTGGTGCCGCTGAATATCAGGGCGCTGAGGTAGAGGAAGCTGGCCAGCTGGGCGAAGGCGCCGAGGACGACGAAGGACAGCGCCGGGTAGGCGTACCCCGGGTCGACGAACTGCACGAAGAAGGCGATGAAGAACAGGATCGCCTTCGGGTTGAAGAGGCTGACCACCAGGGCGCGGCGGTACGGGCGCTCCTGCGTCGCGGCGGCGACCGGTGGAGCCTGCTCCGCCGCCTGCTGCTTCCGCGACCGCCACATCGACCAGGCCGCCCGCAGCATCCCTATCGCCAGCCAGGTGAGATAGCCGGCGCCCGCGTACTTCACGATCCCGAACAGCACGGCGTTGGCCTTGAGCAGCGAGGCCACCCCGGCCGCCGACAGCGTCATCAGCACGGTGTCCCCGCACCACACGCCCGCGGCGGCGGTGTAACCGGCTCGGATCCCCTGCCGGGCGGCGACGGACAGCACGTAGAGGGAGTTGGGGCCGGGCAGCAGGACGATCAGGACGAGTCCTGCCAGATAGGTGGGGAGATCGATGACGCCGAACATGAGAAGTAGTCTCGCACGCGGGTCCGACAACGCTCCGGGGACCATCGGTCAGCACGCGCCGTCAGAACGCGCCGTCAGAACGCGTCCGTCGGTACGTACACCCCCCACACCTCCCGCAGCGCGTTGCACACCTCCCCCACCGTGGCCTGCGCCCGCAGCGCCTCCTTCATCGGGGGAAGCACGTTGTCGTCGCCCTCGGCGGCCTTCTTCAGGGCGGTCAGGGCCGCGGCGACGGCCGCCCGGTCGCGCTCGGCGCGCAACCGGGCGAGGCGCTCCGCCTGCCGGGCCTCGATGGCCGGGTCGACACGCAGGGGCTCGTACGGTTCCTCCTCGTCCAGCTGGAAGCGGTTGACGCCGACCACCACCCGCTCCCCCGCGTCGGTCTCCTGCGCGATGCGGTAGGCGTTCCGTTCGATCTCGCCCTTCTGGAAGCCGTGCTCGATCGCCGCCACCGCGCCACCGAGATCCTCGACCCTGCGCATCAGCCCGAGGGCCGCCGCCTCCACGTCGTCCGTCATCCGCTCCACGGCGTACGAACCCGCGAAGGGGTCCACCGTCGCCGTCACGTCGGTCTCGTACGCCAGCACCTGCTGGGTGCGCAGGGCCAGGCGCGCGCTCTTGTCGGTCGGCAGCGCGATCGCCTCGTCGAAGGAGTTGGTGTGCAGCGACTGGGTGCCGCCGAGGACCGCGCCCAGGGCCTGGACCGCCACCCGCACCAGGTTCACCTCCGGCTGCTGGGCCGTCAGCTGGACGCCGGCCGTCTGGGTGTGAAAGCGCAGCATCAACGACTTGGGGTCCCGCGCGCCGAACTCCTCCCGCATCACCCGCGCCCAGATCCGGCGCGCCGCACGGAACTTGGCGACCTCCTCCAGGAACGTCGTACGCGCCACGAAGAAGAAGGAAAGACGGGGGGCGAAGTCGTCGACATCCATGCCGGCCGCGACCGCCGTGCGCACGTACTCGATGCCGTCGGCGAGCGTGAAAGCGATCTCCTGGGCGGGGGACGCCCCCGCCTCGGCCATGTGGTAGCCGGAGATCGAGATCGTGTTCCACCTCGGGATCTCGGTCCGGCAGTACCCGAAGATGTCCGCGGTCAGCCGCAGGGACGGCTTGGGCGGGAAGATGTACGTGCCCCGCGCGATGTACTCCTTCAGGACGTCGTTCTGGATCGTGCCGGTCAGGGCCGCCGCCGGTACGCCCTGTTCCTCCGCCACCAGCTGGTACAGCAGCAACAGCACGGCCGCCGGGGCGTTGATCGTCATCGACGTCGACACCCTGTCCAACGGGATCCCGCCGAACAGCACCCGCATGTCGTCGATCGAGTCGATCGCCACCCCGACCTTGCCGACCTCGCCGTGCGCCAGGGGCGCGTCGGAGTCGTGGCCCATCTGGGTGGGCAGGTCGAAGGCCACGGAGAGACCGGTGGTGCCGTGCGCGATGAGCTGCCGGTAGCGGGCGTTGGACTCCGTCGCCGTACCGAAGCCGGCGTACTGGCGCATGGTCCAGGGACGGCCGGTGTACATCGTCGGGTAGACGCCCCGGGTGAAGGGGTACGACCCCGGATCACCGAGTTTCCGGGCCGGGTCCCAGCCCGCCAGGTCCCCCGGGCCGTAGACCGGCTCGACGGGCAGTCCGGACTCCGACTCACGGGCCATGATGGGTGACCTCCGCAGTACGCCGATATTGCAATATGCCGGTACGTCTGTTGGTTCCCACCATGCCCCCTTGTTCGGCGGCGGTCACGCGGGGAAGCATCCTCGGCATGAAGGTCTCGGGGTACTCAGGGGTCCTGGCCGCCGTGGTGGCCGTGCTGTGCGGGTGCACGGTTCAGCCGACGGGCGGCGGGAACGCCAAGGGGCACTCGCCCGTCCACATCGACCTCCGGCACAGCCCGACGCCCGCCGGCACCGCTCCCACCACCTCCACTCCGACCGGCCCCACCCCCTCCCCGTCCGCCGTCGAGACCGTCCCGCCGCACATCGTGTTCACCCGCGGCGACACCGGCACCGGCGTCCGCGAACTCCAGGCCCGGCTGCGCCAGGTCGCCTGGCTGTTCGACGGACCGACGGGGACCTACGACGACCTCACCGCCGAGGCCGTGAAGGGCTTCCAGGGCAAGCGCGGGCTGCCGCAGACGGGTGAGACCGACGCCGTGACCTGGCGGCGGCTGGTGCGGATGACACACAAGCCGGGGAAGTGGGAGCTGTACCTGATGGGCGGTCAGCCGGCCGCCGCGCCCGATCCGCGGTGTCTGACCGGGCGGGTGCTGTGCATCAGCAAGACCAGCCGGACGCTGCGCTGGATGATCGACGGGCGCACGGTGTCGACGATGTCGGTGCGGTTCGGGGCGCTGTACACCCCGACCCGTGAGGGTGTGTTCCACGTCTACTGGAAGTCCCGCCACCACGTGTCGACGCTCTACCACTCCCCGATGCCGTACGCGATGTTCTTCAGCGGCGGCCAGGCGGTGCACTACTCCTACGACTTCGCGGCCCGGGGCTACGCGGGCGGCTCGCACGGATGCGTCAACGTGCGGGACGAGGCGGCGATCGCGGACCTGTTCGCGCAGGTGAGGAACGGCGACAAGGTCGTCGTCTCCTGGTGAGCGGATGACGTGCGGGGCGCGGGCGGGACCGGGGGAACGTGTCCCGCCCGCGCCGATGCACGAGCCACGGGTACGGGGGGAACCCCGGCTCTGTGCGACGGCCGATGACCAGTCGGCTCACTCAGTACTGCGCCGCCGCCGCCGAAAACGTCACACCCTGCGGGAAAAAAGTTCAGGGACTTTCAAAAACGCAGGTCACAGCGGTGTGCAAAGGTCAAAGCGCGCTGTATGTGGGGCTTGGCGAGGTGCCGGGCCGGTTCGGCAGCAAGGGTGCGAAGGCGGTCGGGGCGGGGGTGGCCACGCCGTCCTGGCGGGGGTCGTTGCCCGTGCCGCCGCTCTTGCCGCCGCCGTTGCCCCTGCCCGGCCGGCCCTCGTCGCCGCCGCCCGGGCCGCTGCTGTCGCCCTGGCCGTCGTTCTGGCCGCCCTGGCCGTTGTCGCCGCCCTTGTCGTCGCGGTGGACGTCGCCCTTGCCGTTGAGTCCGGCGCCGAGGACGGACTTGCAGAACCTGTTCACCCGGTCGGCGCCGCCCGCCAGTCCTTCCAGGGCGCGTCTGCGGTCGCCCCCCAGGGACTTGCCGTTCCGGATCGCGCGGCAGGACGTCAGCGCGCCGCTCCACCCGCCGGCCGGGGTGCCGGCCGAGCCGGTGTCCCGGTTCTTCGGCCTGCCGGACGGGTGGGGCGAGGCCTGCCCGGAGCCGCCGCTCGTGGCACCTGAGGTGGGAGTGCCGGTCTCGCCGCCGAGCAGGGACTCGGGCGAGGTCGAGCCCTCCGGGCGGCCGGGGGTACCGGCGGCCGATACGGAGGCGGCCGGTCCGGGACGGTTGTCGTCGAACGGCGTCGGCAGCACCCCGGTGCCGGCGGCCACCGCGACGCCGCCGAGCATGCCGGCGGTCAGCGCGGCGGCGAGGCCGAGCCGTGCGGGCCGGGCCCAGCCCGGGACCCGGGTCGGCCGGGAGCCGGCGCCGATACGGAAGAGGCCCGCGTCGGCGTTCCGCCCGCCCCTGCCCGGCTGCGCGACCGCCCCGGTCGACGCGGCCCATGCGGTCCGCGCGTCCTCGGCGGATTCGCGCGCTTTGCGGAAGGCAGCCACCGCGGCTTCCTCGCCGGGGAGTTCGGCGGCGGCCGGCATGGCCCGCGCGGAGAGCGCGCCGAGCGTGCCGGCGAGACGTTCTGCCTGGTCACGGGCGGAGGCGTCGACAGCTTCGAGCGACTCACCGCGCAGCAGACGTTCCGCCGTCACCCGGTTCAGCCACTTGTACCGCTCGTCGGCCATCACATGTCCTTCTGCGTCCGCGAACGCGTATGCGTCACACTCGCGGACGTCACCGCACGATCATTCGGTTCTCGCTGGGGCGGGAGCGCGTCGAGGACGCCTGCCGCCTCGGGGTCGGCACCGAGCAGTTCCGCGAGTTTCCTGAGCCCCCGGTGGGCCGCCGTCCGCACCGCGCCGGCGCGTTTGCCGAGGGTCTCGGCGGCGGTCTTGGCGTCGAGCCCCATGACGACCCTGAGGACGACCGCCTCGGCCTGGTCCTGCGGCAGCCGGGCGATGAGGGAGAGGGTGGAGTCGGTGGCCAGCGCCTCGATGGCCTCGCCGGCGGTGTCCGACTCGGCGGGCCGGCCGGTCAGTTCCGTCTCGTCGCCGCCGATCGCGGGGCGGCGGCCGCGCATCCGTATGTGGTCGAGTGCGCGGTTGCGGGCGATCCGGGCGGCCCAGCCGCGGAACCGGTCCGCGTCGCCGCTGAACCGGTCGAGGTCGCGGGCGATCTGCAGCCAGGCCTCGGAGGCGACGTCCTCGGCGTCCGGGTCGCCGACCAGCGTGCGGACGTACCCGAGCAGGCGGGGCTGCACCGCGCGATAGACGATGCGGAACGCGGTCTCGTCCCCGTCCTGTGCAGCACGTACCGCGGCGGTCAACTCCGCGTCGTCCCCCAGCACCCGTGTGTTCCCTACTGTGCGCCTAAACCGGCGCCGCTCTCGCGGTCGTGGTTCTCGCCGTCGTGGTTCCTCAATTGATGGTTGCGGTGTTCGGGACCGCAGATCGTTGCGGTGGTCATGCGTCTTCCACGGCCCGGCGCGAACTGAACGTTACGACTTGAAACCGCTCGCCGTCCACGTCCGTACAAGGTGCAACTATCTCGTGACGCCCTGAGGTGTGACAGAAAACGCACTCATGGCGCTGAACAGAGTACGGGCCGCCGCGCGGTCCGTGCCGCGCGACGGCCGGGGCCTCTCCTGTGGGGGGTGGCGGCCCCGGCCGTTGCTTCGGTCGTCACCGCCTCGACCGGAGCGGACGCCTCATGTGATTTTGTCGACTTTCTGTCGAAGTGTGCCGCCACCGTGGGCCGCGTCCGGCCGCCCTGGCCGCCCCCCGCCCCCTTTGCTTCCACGGGCCGTCCGCGCGCCGTCAGGTGGCGGGTGACGTTTGGTCAGGGCCGCACGCTGTGTCTAAGCGTGGCCTGTGTGACAGGTGTGACAGCTGTGACAGGCCTGACAGTGTTGGTCCTTTTCTAGGGGTGGGGACGAGTGAGTCCACGCGCGAAGCGTGCGTACAGACCGTTGAGCATGAGGCGACGGGCGTGGCTGACGCTCGGTGCGGTGGTCCTGGGCGGCGGGGGTGTGGTGACGTACGCCGTCGCCAGCCCGTCCGCCGGCCACGGAACCGGCGGGCAGGCCAGGCGGCCGGTGAAGGTCTACGACCTGGCGCTGAAGGGCACCACGGACGGCAAGCGGGAACTGCCGCGCACGGACACCCGGCAGTTCTCGCTGCTCGGCGTCTCCTGGACGGGGGCGACGAAGCGGCTGCACGGCACGGCCCAGGTGCGCACCCGGAGCGCCGAGACCGGCGAGTGGAGCGCCTGGCACGGTCTGGAGGCGGCCGACCCGCTGGAGGACCCGGAGGCCGGCCCCGACGCCCGCGGCGCGTCCGAGCCGCTCTGGGTCGGCCCCTCCGACGGCGTCCAGGTCCAGGTCGTCCACCAGGACGGCTCCACCCGTACCGGTCTGCCCAAGGGGCTCCAGGTGAACCTGGTCGACCCCGGCGTGGTGACCGCCGCGGAGACCAAGGCGGAGCCGGCCGCATTCGTCGCGGACGGCACCCCGAGCGACAGCGCGTCGCCCACGGATTCCGCGGCACCCGGCGCTTCCGTTTCCCCGGCCGACCCGGCTTCCCCGGCGGACTCCGCGTCGCCCACCGAGTCCGTGACGCCGAGCGGCTCCGTGACGCCGACCGACTCCGGGCCGGCCACCGGCTCAGCCTCCCCCGGCGACTCCGCGTCCGCCACGCCGACGCACAGCGCGTCCGCGAGCCCGTCGGCCACCACGCCCACCGCGCCGCCGTCCACCGTGCCCGAGCCGCCGATCGTCTCGCGGGCCGGCTGGGGCGCCGACGAGTCGCTGAGCCCGGACCCGTCGGACTACAACGCGGACGTGAAGGCCGTCTTCGTCCACCACACGGACGGCACCAACGACTACACGTGCGCGGAATCCCCGGCGATCGTCCGGGGCATCTACGCGTACCACACGCAGACCGAGCACTGGAACGACATCGGCTACAACTTCCTGGTCGACAAGTGCGGCACGATCTTCGAGGGCCGCAAGGGCGGTGTCGGCCTGCCGGTGTTCGGCGCGCACACCTACGGCTGGAACCGGGAGTCGGCCGGTGTCGCCGTGCTCGGTGACTACACCTCGGCCGGCGCCACGGACGCGGCCCTGGCGTCGATCGCCCGTATCGCGGCCTGGAAGCTCGGCCAGTACGGCGCCGACCCCGCCGGCACCGTCAAACTCACGGCGGGCGCGACCCAGACCAACTACTTCGGCACCGGCTTCACGGCGGGCACCGCGTACACCTTCAACCGGATCTCCGGGCACCGCGACGGCTACAACACCCAGTGCCCCGGCAACTCGCTCTACCCCCAGCTGCCGACCGTCCGCGCCTGGGCGTCCGGCCCGGTGCAGGGCCTGAAGCTCACCTCGCTGTCCGGCGCGAGCCTGTCCGGCTCGACGTACTACACCAAGGGGGCGATCACGGCGAAGTGGTCCGCCACCACGCCGGGTTCGCTGATCTCGAAGTTCGAGCTGCTGGTGGACGGCAAGGTGGCCGCCACCGCCTCCGGTACGGCGACCTCGGCCGGCGCCACGCTCGCCGCGGGCAGCCACACCGTCGCCGTACGGGCCGTGCACCAGTCCGGCAAGACCACGACGACCGCCGCGCTGACCGTCGTCACCGACGCCACGGCGCCGGCCTTCACCACCGCGCCGAAGCTCTCCCTGCGCACCGGCACCGTCAGCACCACCGCCGTCCCGGTCACCCTCGGCTGGAAGGCCACCGACGACGCGGCCCTGAAGTCGGTGAGCCTGCTCTCCCCGACGACGGCCACCTTCGGCCCGGCCACGACCGGCTCCAGCCGCACCGCCAAGCCCGGCACCGCGTCCACCTGGTCGATGAAGGCGTACGACTACGCGGGCAACACCCGCACCTCGTCCGTCTCCTTCACCCCGGTGATCCTGCAGGAGACCTCGGCCACCAGGTCCGGTACGTGGACGGCCCGTTCGTCCACCAGCTACCTGGGCGGCAAGTCGTACTCCAGCGGCTCCAAGGGAGCCAGCCTGAGCTGGACCTTCACCGGCCGGTCCGCCTCCTGGGTGGTCTCGCGGGCGTCGACCTCGGGCCAGGCCTACGTGTACGTCGACGGCACCAAGGTCGCCACCGTCGACCTGAAGTCCACGACGACCTCGTACCGCCAGGCGATCTGGACCAGGACCTGGTCGTCCAGTGCCAAGCACACCGTGAAGATCGTGGTGGTCGGCACCAGCGGCCGCCCGACGGTCACGACGGACGGCCTGGTGTACATCAAGTAGTTCTCACGTGGCCGAGTCCACCGGTTCGGGCGCCCGCTCCTGCGCAGCTTGCGGAGTGGGCGCCCGGTCCGCGTTCACGACCACGCCGGCGATCAGGGCGCCCAGCAGCAGCGCGGCCATCGCCCACCAGGTGGCCACGTTGAAGCCGTGCACCGCGGCCTTCGCCGCCAGCAGCGTCCGGTCCGGGATGCTCGCGGCATGCGCGGTGGCGTACCGGGTGGTGACGCTCGCGGCGATGGTGTTGAGGAGTGCCGTACCGATCGAACCGCCCACCTGCTGGGCGGTGTTGAAGGTGGCCGAGGCCGCGCCCGAGTCGCGCGGGGCGACGTTGCCGGTGGCCAGGGAGACGGAGGTCATCATCGCGGTGCCCATGCCGAGGCCGAGCATCAGCATGCCGGGCAGGATGTGCGAGGCGTACGCCGGCTCGACCCCGACCTGGGCTATCAGGGCCAGCGCCCCGGCCGCCAGCAGCAGCCCGGGCACCATCAGCACGCGGGGCGGGACCCGGTGCAGCAGTCTTGCGGCGACCTGGGTGGAGCCGGTGACCATGCCGACGGTGATGGGGAGATAGGCGACGCCGGTCTTCACGGGCGAGTAGCCGAGGACGCGTTGCATGTAGTACGTGAGGAAGAGGAAGACGCCGAACATGCCGACGGTCACCAGCAGCACGGTGAGGAACGCGCCGATGCGCTGCCGGTCCCGTACGACGGTCATCGGGAGCAGCGGGACCCGGGCCCGGGTCTGCCAGTAGCCGAAGAGGCCGAGCAGTGCGACCCCGCCGAAGAGCAGCGCCAGGACCAGGCCGTCGCTCCAGCTCCGGGACTCCGCCTCGGAGAAGCCGTAGACCAGGGAGAGCATGCCCGCCGAGCCGAGCAGGGCGCCGGGGACGTCGAGGCGGGCGTCGGGATGGCGGCCGCCGCCGGGCAGCAGGGCCCAGGCGCCGGCGAAGGCGACCAGTGCGATCGGCACGTTGACGTACAGGCACCAGCGCCAGTCCAGGTACTGGGTGAGGAAGCCGCCCGCGAGCAGCCCGACCGCGGCACCGGCGCCGATGATGGCGCCGAAGATGCCGAACGCCTTCCCGCGGTCCTTGGGGTCGGTGAACGTGGTGGCGAGCAGCGACAGCGCGGCCGGTGCGAGCAGCGCGGCGAACACGCCCTGCAGGGCCCGGGCCCCGAACAGCATCCCCTGGTTGACCGCGGCCCCGCCGAGGGCGGAGGCGGCCGCGAAGCCGACCAGGCCGGTCATGAACGCCACCCGGCGTCCGGCCAGGTCGGCGATCCGGCCGCCGAGCAGCAGCAGTCCGCCGAAGGCGAGGGTGTAGGCGGTGATCACCCACTGCCGGTTGCCGTCGGACATGTGCAGAGCGACCTGGGCGGAGGGGAGCGCGATGTTGACGATGGTCATGTCGAGCACGACCATCAGCTGGGCCAGCGCGATGACGACCAGGGCCCACCAGCGTCGGTTGTCGGCCATGAGCCAATCGTGCTCCCCCGTCGGCCACTTGGGAACGCCCGCGTCTCCTATTACGGTGTTTTTGCCGAACCTCGGCCGGCTATCCCAGAGCGTCCCGGCACAGCAGCCGCAGCGAGCCGTGGCCGCCGTAGCAGCGCCGGGCCTCGTCGATCGGGTCCCACAGCCTGCCGTCGGGGGTGCGGATCCAGTGGTCGCCGCCGGACGCCCACCACTCGGCGTCGATATGACGGACGATCACCTCGCCGGCGTAGGCCCCGAGACCGCGCAGCGTCTCCCGTACGGCGTCGTACGGCGCGTCCTCCCGGCGTATCTCCTCGATCATCCGGTCGACCCGCCACAGGCTCTGCGCCGAGTAGTCGAGCCGGACCCGGGCACCCTCGCGCATCATGGCGACCGCGTCCGCGGCCCAGCGGGCCGGTCTGGCGGCGGCGTGCGGCCTGCTCTGCTGCTGCGCGGTCCCATGGCGGGGTGTCACGTAGTGGGCTGTCACATAAGGAAGAGCGAGGTGGGCGGCGGTTTCGTCACCCGGATCCGGGGGTGTTCCCGCAACCGGCGCAGGACCCGCGCACCGCCCTCACGAATGGTTCACCCGAGCCCGCGGGCCCGGCGCGACACCACCGCGCGCAGCACCCGGCGGCCCTCGGTGGAGACGTCCAGCGCGCGGCGCAGCCCGGCCGCGCCGTGCCCCGCGAGCAGCTCAAGGACCGTGACCTGGCGGCGCAGTTCGGCGGCGACCAGCGGGGACATGCCCTCGGTGCCGCCCTCGCGGCGGGTGTCGACGGAGGGCGCCGCGTCCTCCGCGGGGTCGAGGAGCCGGTGTATCTGCAGCGAGGCGACGGAGCAGGCGTCGGCCCACAGGCGAACGCCTGCGGCCTCCGGTGACTCGGGCACGGCGTCGAGCATCCGCCGGGCGAGCACCTCGGCCTCGTCGGCCTGTTCGCCCGCCCTCCCGCCGGTGTCCTCGGCGGTGCCGAGCGAGCCGCGCGCCTTCTCCAGTCCCGCGCTCCAGTCGGAGCCCTCGGCGAGGCTCGCCCACAGCGGCCGCAGCACCAGGTCGTCCCCGCCCAGCAACGGCACGCACCGATCCAAACAGGCCAACCCACTGGCGGCCAGTCCGCGTTCATCGGCCTGAGCGATCAGCTCCACCAGGCTCATCCCACGCCTCCCAGAAACGGTACATACCAAGGCCCACTTGCACGGAGCTCGTACTTTCCCTAACTGCGTGCGACGGTACGGCAGTGTCACACAGGCGGAGCACCCGGGAGGCGGAGGAGTCCGAAGAAAGGCTTTTCGGCCAACGGCACGGCACTCGGCCGTGGCTCAGAGCGCGGCCGGAGCGGTGCCCGCCATCGCCTTCTCGTGCTGCATGCGGGTCAGCCGCAGTACGAGCAGGATCGCGAGGACGGCGGCGGCGATGTCGAGGGAGTCGGAAAGGATCATCCGCAGGGCGCCGTCGTGGACCTGGGCGGCGCCCTCGGCGTCGTCGCCGTAGCCGGCCGTCGCGGCGCGGTCGGCGAACAGCGAGGCCAGCCACAGCGTCCACCAGATGTTGACCAGCGAGTGCGAACGGGTCGTACCCCAGGGGCTGCTGGCGTCCCAGATGTCGAGGGTGATCCGGCGCGGGTACCAGAGGTTCACGACCGGCACGAACCAGCCGCCGATCGCCCAGCCCGGCGACTTCCGGTGCCGGAGCGGGTCGAACACCTGGGCGTTGGCCCGCACCCGCTGGAACCAGCACAGGTACACGACCACGCAGGCCACCAGCGAGACGGCCTGGGCACCGGCGGCGACGCCCAGGAGCTCGTCGGCCCGGTCGGCCCGGCGGAACGCGGCGGCGCCGGTCTCCCCGTCGGCCAGCGCGCCCGTGGCGTCGTACTGCAGGAAGTCCGCCCAGACGGCGAACAGGTCGGCGGCGACGACCGCCCCGAGCAGGACGGCGGCGGCCCAGCCGAGGCCCACGGGCGAGCGCAGCCACAGGCCCGGCGTGCTGCCGAAGGCCGGGGCCGGCTCGGGCGAGTCGCCGAGGCAGCGGTGGCACAGGGTGGCGCCGGGCGCGGCGGCGAAGTGGTGGCAGCGGGCGCAGATCAAGACGGTTCCCCCGGGACGCGGCAGTGCACGGAACCCTCCCCTGGCCCGCGCGCGGAATGCGGAACATACGGCCCGTCACCGCCGTACGTCCACCCGTAAATCACCGCGTCCCTCGCGGGTCAGCCCAGTCTGTTCGCGAGGGCCTTGAAGTCCGCCCAGGACATCGTCGGGTTGCCCGGGTCCCAGAGTTTCTGGACGGTGGCCCGCAGCGGCATCCGGATGCCGGCCGCCACCTGGTCCTGGGTCTGGGAGCCCGCGAGGTCGCACCAGACGGCGAAGGAGCCGCCGAGGACCTGGGGTTCGTAGCGTGCGGCCACGGCCGTGGTGCCGCGCAGCATGCGCGGGATCCACTGCTCGTAGATCCGCTGACCGGTCGGATAGACGAAGGTGTTGGGCTCGCCGAGGACGTAGTACAGGTACTCGTCGTTGTAGTTCAGGACCTTGCGGCCCGCCCTCAGGTACTCCACGGGCTGCCGGGCACCGATCTCCTTGCCCGTCCAGTAGGCGACCTGGAGGTCGTCGGCGGGCTGCACGGAGGTGCCGCGGAAGAAGCCGTCGTTCCAGGCCCGCAGGGTGCGGTCGTGGGCGCGGACGGTGTCGGCGCGGGCGTCGAGCCAGCCGGTGGTGAGGTCGGCGACGGTGGCGCCGGAGCCGTACTTCTGCCGGGCGGCGGCCGCGAGCTGCGGGTAGGAGGCCTGCGGGTTCGCGACGGTCAGGGCCTGGTACTCGTCGCCGCCGAGGTTCCAGTAGGAGCCGGGGAACAGGCCGGCGTACTCGTCGAGCAGGTCGTCGACGAGCTTCGCCGAGGCGTCCTTGGAGATGTCGATGGCGCCCCTGGTGGCGACGCCCTGCGCGTTGCGCAGCTGCAGCTCCGGGTGGGCGGCGAGGACGGCGCCGAGGTGTCCCGGAGAGTCGATCTCCGGTACGACCTGGATGTGCCGGGCGGAGGCGAGCGCGACGATCTCCTTCACCTGCGCCTTGGTCAGGTGGTCCCGGGAGACGATCTCGGGGTGGGTGTCGGACTCGATCCGGAAGCCCTGGTCGTCGGAGAAGTGCAGCCCGAGCTGGTTGAACTTCAGATCGCCGAGTTCTCGTATCCGGGACTCTATCCAGCCCGCGGTGAACGGCTTGCGCGCGATGTCCAGCATGAACCCGCGCTGCGGCTTGGCCGGCTGGTCCCGCACGACCCCCTCCGGGGCCGTACCGCCGCCGTGCACCTCCTGCTTGAGGGTCCGGGTGCCGTAGAAGACGCCCGCGTCCCCGGGCCCGCTGATCCGGACCGACCCGCCGCGCACGGTCATGGTGTACGACTCCGGGTCCCCGCCGCCACCGAGGTCGAGCCGCACGTCGCCCGGCCTGACGTCGTCGTCCGCACCCTTCTGCCCGGCGTACGACAGCCCCAGCTCGCCCGCCGTCAGCCGGCCCTCGTCGGCCAGCGCCGCGTTGCTCACCACGACCCGGCCGCCCTGCCGCGGGCGCCAGCCGGGGCCGCGGGCGGGCGTGTGGGAACGGACGGCGGGGATGGTGCGCGGGGCCTGGGAGAGGGGGTAGCTGCGGGTGGGCGTGGGAGTGGGGGTCGCCGCCCCGGAGTGCGCCCCGGACGAGGCCGCCCGGTCGCTTCCGGAGGGCTGCCGGCCCGCTCCGGCGGTACTCCCTGCGTCGCCGCCCGAGGAGGCCCATACGCCGATGCCCGTACCGAGCGCGACAGTCCCCGCGAAGGCCGCGGCGATCACCACCGCCCGCCTCCGCGCGCCCTGCCGTGCCGACGGCCTGCGCCTGTGCTGGCTCACAGCTACAACTTACGACGCACCCACCGCACAGCCGTCACCGACCCAATCCGAAACTCTCCCGTTCGGGTGAAATTGAGGCAACCAACGGACACGCCGTGAACGTCATCGATAACGTCGACGACACATCTCTCACAGCATCCCCTGCCACACCGCATGTGACGCGAGGACCTACGCTGCCCGCCCACCGTCTGCCCCATCTCCCCACCCCGCTGGACGCGTTCAACGCCGCCCCCGACGACGAGGCCGGCGCGCTGCTCCTGCACTGCCTGCACAGCCCGCGCTGGTCGCGCCGCATCGCCGACCACCGCCCCTACCCCGACGTGGAGTCCCTCCTGGCCGCGGCGGACGAGGCGGCGTACGACCTGTCCCCGGGGGACCTGTCGGAGGCCCTGGCGGGCGAGTGCCTCCCGGAGCTGCCCGAGGACACGTACTCGGCGGCCCACACGGCCCTGACGGCGGCCCACGCGGCCTACGAGGCCAGGTTCGGGCACGGGTTCGTGATCTACCTGGGCGACACCCGGCCCGAGGAGCGGCTGGACCGCGTCCTGGAGGGCATTTACTCACGTTTGGAGAACGATCCGGAGGACGAGCGGGTGATGTCCGTGGAGCAACTCCGGCGCCTTGCACAGGGGCGTCTGGTGGAGAAACTCAGGGGCGCGGGGCAGTATCCATCAGCGGCTCCGCCGCGGGGCGCGACCAGCCCAAACGCACCCGCACCCGGCAAATGACCGAATCCGGCACCCCGGATGCCGCCCGGCTAACCCATACGCGTGCCACTTTGATCACACCGGTAGGCCCGGCGTAAGCCCAGCGGCAGCGCATCGCTACGATGCTGGGGGCCGGTGGACCGTACCCGGCCGGGCCCGACCGACACCCACAAGCCGGCGCGGCCCCGATACCCCGCTCCCGGAGGGACTTCCGTGCCGGCTGGAACGCTGTACCGCGGCCGGGAAGGAATGTGGTCCTGGGTGGCTCACCGAGTCACCGGCGTCCTCATTTTCTTCTTCCTGTTCGTTCACGTGCTGGACACCGCTCTCGTCCGCGTCTCCCCCGAGGACTACGACAAGGTCGTAGCCACGTACAAGACGCCGATCGTCGCACTGCTGGAGTACGGCCTGGTGGCCGCCATCCTCTTCCACGCCCTCAACGGCCTGCGCGTGATCGCCGTCGACTTCTGGTCGAAGGGCCCGCGCTACCAGAAGCAGATGCTCTGGACGGTCGTCGGTGTCTGGGTCGTCCTGATGGCCGGGGCCGTTTACCCCGTTCTCGGCCACGCCGCTCGTGTCCTGTTCGGGAGCTGACGCAGATGTCGACCACTGAAACCCCCGCCGGCGTCGGCCCCGTCGAGGGCGCCCCGCTCTTCAACGTGGACAACCCGGCCCCGCTCATCGAGGCCCCGCGCAAGCGCACCAAGAAGACCCCGCGCTCCACCCGCGGCAACTTCGAGATGGCCGCCTGGCTGTTCATGCGCCTGTCCGGTGTCGTGCTCGTCGTCCTGGTCCTCGGCCACCTGCTGATCCAGCTGGTGCTCGACGGCGGCGTGTCGAAGATCGGCTTCGCGTTCGTGGCCGGCCGCTGGGCGAGCCCCTTCTGGCAGGTCTGGGACCTGCTGATGCTGTGGCTCGCGATGCTGCACGGCGCGAACGGCCTGCGCACGATCATCAACGACTACGCGGAGCGCGCGAACACCCGGCTGTGGCTCAAGGGCCTGCTCTACACGGCCACGGTGTTCACCATCCTGCTGGGCTCGCTGGTGATCTTCACCTTCGACCCGAACATCCGCTAGGCACGGGGCTGCGAGAATCATGAAGATCCACAAGTACGACACCGTCATCGTCGGCGCCGGCGGCGCGGGCATGCGCGCGGCCATCGAGTCGACGAAGCGCAGCCGCACCGCGGTCCTGACCAAGCTCTACCCCACCCGTTCCCACACGGGCGCCGCGCAGGGCGGTATGGCCGCCGCGCTCGCCAACGTGGAGGAGGACAACTGGGAGTGGCACACCTTCGACACGGTCAAGGGCGGTGACTACCTGGTCGACCAGGACGCCGCCGAGATCCTGGCGAAGGAGGCCATCGACGCCGTCCTCGACCTGGAGAAGATGGGCCTGCCGTTCAACCGGACGCCGAACGGCACCATCGACCAGCGCCGGTTCGGCGGTCACTCGCGCAACCACGGCGAGGCGCCGGTCCGCCGGTCCTGCTACGCGGCCGACCGCACCGGCCACATGATCCTCCAGACGCTGTACCAGAACTGCGTGAAGGAGGGCGTGGAGTTCTTCAACGAGTTCTACGTCCTGGACCAGCTGATCACCGAGGAGGACGGCGTCAAGAAGTCCTCCGGTGTGGTCGCCTACGAGCTGGCCACCGGTGAGATCCACGTCTTCCAGGCGAAGGCCGTCATCTACGCCTCCGGCGGCACCGGCAAGTTCTTCAAGGTGACGTCGAACGCGCACACGCTGACCGGTGACGGCCAGGCCGCCGTCTACCGCCGCGGGCTGCCGCTGGAGGACATGGAGTTCTTCCAGTTCCACCCGACCGGCATCTGGCGCATGGGCATCCTGCTGACGGAGGGCGCCCGCGGTGAGGGCGGCATCCTCCGCAACAAGGACGGCGAGCGCTTCATGGAGAAGTACGCGCCGGTCATGAAGGACCTCGCGTCCCGTGACGTCGTGTCCCGCTCCATCTACACGGAGATCCGTGAGGGCCGCGGCTGCGGTCCCGAGGGCGACCACGTCTACCTCGACCTCACCCACCTCCCGCCGGAGCAGCTGGACGCGAAGCTCCCGGACATCACCGAGTTCGCGCGCACCTACCTGGGCATCGAGCCGTACACGGACCCGATCCCGATCCAGCCCACCGCGCACTACGCGATGGGCGGCATCCCGACGAACGTCGAGGGTGAGGTCCTGTCGGACAACACCACGGTCGTCCCGGGCCTGTACGCGGCCGGCGAGGTCGCCTGCGTGTCGGTGCACGGCGCCAACCGCCTCGGCACCAACTCGCTCCTGGACATCAACGTGTTCGGCCGCCGGGCGGGCATCGCGGCCGCCGAGTACGCGCACGGTCACGAGTACGTGGAACTCCCGGAGAACCCGGCCGAGCTCGTCGTCTCCCAGATCGAGCGGCTGCGCTCCTCGACGGGCAACGAGCGGGTCGCCACGCTCCGCCGGGAGCTGCAGGAGACCATGGACGCCAACGTCATGGTGTTCCGCACCGAGCAGACGATCAAGACGGCGGTCGAGAAGATCGCGGAGCTGCGCGAGCGCTACAAGAACGTCTCGATCCAGGACAAGGGGCGTCGCTTCAACACGGACCTCCTTGAGGCCATCGAGCTCGGCAACCTGCTCGACCTCGCCGAGGTCATGGCGGTCTCCGCGCTGGCCCGCAAGGAGTCCCGCGGCGGTCACTACCGCGAGGACTACCCCAACCGCGACGACGTCAACTTCATGCGCCACACCATGGCGTACCGCGAGGTGGGCGACGACGGCGCCGAGTCCATCCGTCTCGATTACAAGCCGGTCGTCCAGACCCGCTACCAGCCGATGGAGCGTAAGTACTGATGGCAACCCCCGTTCTGGACAAGGCGGACGCGGCCGGCCAGCCCGAGCCCGGCTTCGCCGACTCCCCGTACATCACGGTCACCTTCCGGGTCCGCCGCTTCAACCCCGAGGTCTCCGCGGACGCGGTCTGGGAAGACTTCCAGCTGGAGATCGACCCGAAGGAGCGCGTCCTCGACGGCCTCCACAAGATCAAGTG
This sequence comes from Streptomyces sp. NPDC001714, assembly GCF_042892755.1. Lineage (NCBI taxonomy): Bacteria > Bacillati > Actinomycetota > Actinomycetes > Kitasatosporales > Streptomycetaceae > Streptomyces > Streptomyces sp. NPDC001714. The sequence continues at coordinate 519,120 of NZ_JBIAUL010000001.1, read as the reverse complement.
GGACGTCGACGGCACGCTGACCTTCCGCCGCTCGTGCGCCCACGGCATCTGCGGCTCGGACGCGATGCGGATCAACGGCAAGAACCGTCTTGCCTGCAAGACCCTCATCAAGGACATCAACCCCGAGAAGCCGATCACGGTCGAGCCCATCAAGGGCCTGACGGTCCTGAAGGACCTGGTCGTGGACATGGAGCCGTTCTTCCAGGCGTACCGGGACGTCATGCCCTTCCTCATCACGAAGGACACGAACGAGCCCACGCGCGAGCGTCTCCAGTCGGCCGAGGACCGCGAGCGCTTCGACGACACCACGAAGTGCATCCTCTGCGCGGCGTGCACGTCCTCGTGCCCGGTCTTCTGGAACGACGGCCAGTACTTCGGCCCGGCCGCCATCGTCAACGCGCACCGCTTCATCTTCGACAGCCGTGACGAGGCGGGCGAGCAGCGCCTGGAGATCCTGAACGACCGCGACGGCGTCTGGCGCTGCCGCACGACCTTCAACTGCACGGACGCCTGCCCGCGCGGCATCGAGGTCACCAAGGCGATCCAGGAGGTGAAGCGAGCGCTGATCACGCGCCGCTTCTGACCGGAGGCCGGAAACCCGCGAGGGGCCGTTCCTTCCGCACTGCGGAAGGAACGGCCCCTCGTCTTTTGCACGCCGCGCTCCTTCCGCGTGTCGGCCGCCGGTGCGGATGAGCGGTTCTAACCTGACGGTATGTCAGATGACGAATCGTACGAACTGCTCGGGTTCGACAACGTGGTGATGCCCGTCGGGAGGCTCGCGGACGCCGTCGCCTTCTACGAGCGGGCCGGGTTCACGGTGGGGTTCCGGTTCGACGAGGGCGGGATCGCCCTGCTGAAGGTCGGGGGCGAGACGCCCGGGATCCTGCTGCGGGCCGAGGAGGGCCTCGGGCACCGGCCGGCGGTGTGGGCGTCGCCGCGCGTGTGGCTGGAGGTGCCGGACGCGCGGGCCGCGGCCGGCCGGCTGAAGGAGGCCGGGGTCGCCGTGCTCGACGAGCCGTTCTCCGTGGCCACCGGCTGGACCGTCGAGGTCGCCGACCCCTGGGGGAACATCCTCGGCTTCACGGACTACAGCAAGCGGCCGGAGCTGGCGCGGCGGGCGTGAACGGGGTCACCCCGCAACCGAGTTGAACGCGTTCAAAACTAGGTCTACAGTCATCCCTGTCAGCGTTTTGAACGCGTTCAAGAAGGGGTGGGGCATGGACCGCACGGTCATCGCCTACGTCATCTACCTGCTCGTCAGCATCGGTCTGACCATCTGGGTGGCCCGCACGCTCAGCCGCAACGGCCGGATCTTCCTCTCCGACGTCCTGCACGGGAACGAGCAGCTCGCGGACGCCGTCAACCACCTTCTGGTCGTCGGCTTCTACCTCGTCAACCTGGGCTTCGTCGCGCTCTACCTGCACACCAGCGACACGGTCGACGACACCCGGGGCATCTTCGAGACGCTGTCCGCCAAGCTCGGGGTCGTGCTGCTGGTGCTCGGTGTGATGCACCTCGGCAACGTCTACGTGCTCAACCGGATCCGGCGCCGCGGGATCATGGAGAAGGAGCAGCTCCCGCCGGTCCCGCCGCAGGGCTGGACCGCTCCGGCGGCCGGGGCGTGAGCACCGTGACCGCGACCGACGACCGGGGCGCCGTGCGCGTCCCGGTCCACGGGCTCACCGTCCTCTACGACGCCGAGTGCACCCTCTGCACCTACCTGCGCGACTGGCTCGGGCGCCAGCCGCAGCTGGTGCCGCTCACCCTGCTTCCCGCCGGGTCGGACCAGGCCCGCGCCCGGTTCCCCGGGCTGGACCACTCGGCCACCTTCGACGAGGTCACCGTCGTCGGCGACTCGGGACAGGTCTACCGGGACACCGCCGCGTGGATCGTCGTGCTCTGGGCGCTGCGGGAGCATCGGCCGCTGGCCCACCGGCTGAGCACGCCGGCCGGGGCCCGGCTGGCACGGGGCGCGGTGCTCGCCGCCGCCTGGTGGCGGGGCGGGCTGGGGACCGGGAAGACCTTCCGGCGGGAGGACGGGTGGGTCTACGAACCCGGCATCGGCTGGATCTACGACCCTCCGGGCTGTGCCGGCGGCGTCTGCGCCACTCGTTAGGCTCTGTCCGTGTCCGCGAAGAACGACGGTCCCGTCGAGGCCGGTGCCCAGAGCAAGTCCGAGCAGACCCGCGCGCTGATCCTGGAGACGGCGATGCGCCTGTTCCGGGAGCGGGGCTACGAGAAGACCACCATGCGGGCCATCGCCACGGAGGCCGGGGTCTCCGTCGGCAACGCGTACTACTACTTCGCCGGCAAGGAACACCTCATCCAGGGCTTCTACGACCAGCTCGCCGCCGAACACCGGGTGGCGGTCCGCGAGGTCCTGGACAAGGAGACCGACCTGGAGGCCCGGCTCGCGGGCGTGCTCAAGGTGTGGCTGGACATCGCCCGGCCGTACCACGAGTTCGCGGTCCACTTCTTCAAGAACGCCGCCGACCCCGACAGCCCGCTCAGCCCCTTCTCCCCGGAGAGCGAGCACGCGCGCGAGGAGGCGATCCGCGTGCACCGCGAGGTGCTGGCGGGGGCGAAGACGAAGGTCGCCCCCGAACTGCGCGACGTACTCCCCGAGTTGATGTGGCTCTCGCAGATGGGCCTGGTCCTGTACTGGATCTTCGACCGGACCGAGGGCCGCGAGCGCAGCTACCGGCTCGCCGAGCGGGGGGCCCGGCTGACCGCGCGAGGCGTGTCCCTCGCGCGGTTCCGGGTGCTGCGCCCGCTGGTCCTGGAGGTCCACGAGCTGTTCACGGACTTCCTGCCGGGGATGACCCGGGTCCTGCCGGATCCGGGAGGCAGGACCCGGGGCTCGGCTAGTTGACCGCGTCCACCTCGTCCCCGGTCAGCTCCACGTCGTACACCAGCGGCCCCTCCACCACCGTCACGTGCCGGGCCTTCGAACCGTACGACGAGGACGTCACCGCCAGCAGGTACGCGCCCGGCGCCGGGACCGACACGATGTAGGAGCCGTCCGCCAGGGACGTGACGCGGTCCAGCTGGCGGCCGCCCTTGGACATCAGGGTGACCGAGGCCGCCTCCACCGGGTCGCCGTCCGCCGTGCGGACGAAGCCGTGGATCGCCGTGACCGGTCCGGAGGGCTCGGCCGGCTCCGGAGCCGCCGTCTCCTGCGGTTCCACCGCGAGGTGCGGGAGCCGCTTGTCCAGCCAGGCCGGCAGCCACCAGTTCGAGTTGCCCAGCAGGTGCATCGCCGCCGGGACCAGGGCCGTACGGAGGATGAAGGCGTCCAGGGCGACCGCCGCCGCGAGGCCCACGCCCGCCATCGCCGCGCCCGAGTCGCCGCTGAGGACGAAGGCCAGGAAGACACAGACCATGATCAGGGCCGCGCTGTTGATGACCCGGCTGGTCTCCGCCAGGCCCACCCGGACCGCCCGCGCGTTGTCCCTCGTGTGCACCCACTCCTCGTGCATCCGGCTCACCAGGAACACCTGGTAGTCCATGGAGAGGCCGAAGAGCAGGGAGAGCATGATGACCGGGAGGAACGCGTTGATCGGGCCCTCCTTGCCGAGGCCCAGCAGGTCCAGGCCCCAGCCCCACTGGAAGACCGCCACCAGGACGCCGAAGGAGGCCGCCGCCGCGATCAGGTTCATCAGGGCGGCCGTCAGCGGGACGACCAGGGAGCGGAAGGCGACCAGGAGCAGCAGGAAGCCGAGGCCGATGATGGTCGCGACGAAGAGGGGCAGACGGTCACCGGTGACGGAGGCGAAGTCCTTCGACACCGCCGTCACACCGCCCACGTGCGCCTGCGCGCCGGCCTTCGGGATCACCTGGTCGCGCAGGGTGTCGATGAGGTCGTCCGTCTCCTTGGACTGCGGGGAGGTGGTCGGGACGACCTGGATGACCGTGACGCCCTGCGACGGGGGCAGCTCGGCCACCTGGGCGACGCCCGGGGTCGACCGCAGGCCCTGGACCAGTTTCGCGGTGTCGCCGCCGACGCTGACCACCTGGAGGGGGCCGTTGAAGCCGGGGCCGAAGCCCTCGGCGAGCAGGTCGTAGGCCTTCCTGGTGGTCGTGGACGCGTCGTCGTTGCCCTGGTCGGTGGCGCCGAGGCGGAGGGAGAGGACGGGGATGGCCAGGACCGCCATCACGACCACCGCGATCGCGGCGATACGCCTCGGCCGCTTCTCGACGTTCGCCGACCAGCGGGCCGCCAGACCGCTCGCCTTCTCCGGCTCCGGGCCCTCGGCGGCCAGCCGGCGGCGCTGGCGGCGGCTGAGGACGCGCGGGCCGAGGAAGCCCAGCAGGGCGGGCAGCAGGGTGGTGGCCGCGAGGACGCTGAGGACGACCGTGAGGGAGGTGCCGATGACCACACCGTCCAGGAAGTGGAGCCTCGTGACCAGCATGCCGGCCAGGGCTATGCAGACCGTGCCGCCCGCGAACAGCACCGCCCGGCCGGAGGTGTTGAGGGCGGTGACCGCCGACTCCTCCGGGTCCAGGCCGCGCAGGATGCCGCGCCGGTGCCGGGTGACGATGAACAGGGCGTAGTCGATACCGACGCCGAGGCCGATCAGGGAGGCCAGCAGCGGGGCGATGTCCGGGATGTCGGTGGTGTGGCTGAGCAGCTGGGTGGAGAACAGGCCCATGCCGACGCCGAAGACGGCGATCGCGATGGGCAGGGTCATCGCGAAGAACGAGCCGAAGGCCAGGAAGAGGACGACCGCCGCCGCGATGATGCCGACCATCTCGGAGAGACCCTGCGGCGGCTCCTGGACGCGCTGGATGGCCTGGCCGCCCAACTCGACCTGCAGACCGGACCGTTCGGCGTCCTGGGCGGTGTCGAGGACCTTCTGCACCTGCTCCTTGGGGATTTCGTTCGCCCGCTTGGTGAAGGTCAGCTGGGCGTAGGCGATCGTGCCGTCCTTGCTGATCTGCGCCGACCCCCGGGCGCCGGCGTAGGGGCTGGTGACCGCGCCCACGCCGGGCAGCTTGGCGATCTTGTCGAGGGCCGGCTGGACGCGGCCCTGGACCGCCTTGTCCGTCACCGAGCCGCTGTCGACCTTCCACACCACGGTGTCCGTGTCACCGGAGGTGTTCGGGAAGGCCTTCTGCATCAGGTCGTACGCGGTCTTGGAGTCCGTGTCGGGGAGGGAGAAGACGTTCGCGTAGTTCGTGCCCGCCGTCGAGGCCGAGAAGCCCACGCCGACGAGTGCCCCCACCCACAGCAACAGGACCACCAGCCGGTGCCGATAGCACCACCGTGCCAATGCCGTCACGCTCAACAGCTCCTTGTCGTAGATCACTTCGGTCGGTTGGTCCCCCAGGTCCTGGGCAACAGCATCGGCAGCGGGCCGCACGCCGGGACACGGGGCGCGCATGACTCTCAAGGAACTCCAAAGCTGCGCGCCCCCGGCTGTCGGTGGCGGCGCCGATACTGGGGGCATGACGGCTCCAGGCAGCACCGTGCTGATCGTGGAGGACGAGCCGAGCATCGCGGACGTCCTCGCCATCGCCCTGCGCTACCACCGGTTCGAGGTGATGGCGGCCGGCACGGTCCGGGACGCCCTCGCGCTGGCCGAGCGCACCCGGCCCGACGCGGCCCTGCTCGACGTGATGCTCCCGGACGGCGACGGGCGGGCGCTGGCGCGGGAACTGCGCGCCCGGCAGCCGGACCTGGCGCTGGTGTTCCTGACCGCGCGGGACGCCCCGGCGGAGATAGTCGGGGCGCTCAGCTACGGCGACGACTACATCACCAAGCCGTTCAACATCGACGAGGTCGTGGCCAGGATCGGCGCCGTGCTGCGCCGCACCCGCCCGGCGGACGTCATCCAGCAGCGCCCGCCGCTGCGCTACGGCGACCTGGAACTGGACGAGACGACGTACTCGGTGCACCGCGCAGGCCGCACGGTCGAGCTGACCCCGACCGAGTACGCGCTGCTGCGCTTCCTGGTCCGCAACGGCGGCCGGATCGTGCCGAAGGAGCAACTGCTCAGACACGTCTGGCAGTACGAGCACATACCGTCCGAGTCGACCGTCGTGGAGACCTACATCAGCTACCTGCGGCGCAAGCTCGAGGCACTCGGAGCACCCGTGATCACCACCCGGCGGGGCGTCGGGTACGGCCTGACATGAACCTCGGCAGGCGCAGGCACCGGCACGGAACGCACTCGCTGCGTGGCAAGCTCACCCTGGCCAACGTCGGGCTGCTCGCCGTCGGCATCGTGGTGGCAACCACGGTGAGCATCATGGGCATGCGGCTGTACCTGCTCGACCAGGCGGACTCCGAGCTGCTCAAGACACGCACGTCCCTGGGGAGTTCGGGACTGACACTGCGGCAGGTCGACTCGCTGGGCGCGCTCGGCGTGATCCGCGACCGGATCACCCCCGCCGAGTCCGACCCCACCCCCGACTCGATCTACGCGGTCATCGACGCCAAGGGCGACGCGATCTCCGTCTTCGGCATGAGACCGACCGAGGCCCAGCGCGCCCTCGCCGCCGCCGTGTCCGACCCGCACGCCCTCGCCGCCGCGCCCGACCCGCACGACATCGACGTGCACGGCGCGTCCTACCGGGTGACGGCGACCCGGCTCGCGGACGGCCCCTACATCCTGCTGGCCACCTCGACCGAACTGCTGCACAAGGGCATAGCCAAGGCGCTCAAGCTCGACTTCGCGGTCGGCACGCTGCTGCTCGCCCTGCTGTGCTGCCTGACCATGTACAGCGTGCAACAACGGCTGCGGCCGCTGGAGGACATGGTGGAGACGTCGTCGGCGATCGCCGAGGGCGACCTGACCCGGCGGGTGCCCTCCAGCCAGCATCCGACGGAGGAGGTCGAGCAGCTGCGGCTGGCCCTCAACGCCATGCTGCACCAGGTGGAGACGGCGTACCGGACCCGCGAGCGCAGCGCGGTCCAGCTCCGCCGGTTCGTCGCCGACGCCTCGCACGAGCTGCGCACACCGCTCGCCGCCATCCGCGGCTATCTCCAGCTGTACGACAAGGGGATGCTGAGCGAGCCCGGGGAGCGGCGGCGGGCCTGGGACCGGATGCACGGCGAGGTGGACCGGATGGGCCGGCTGGTGGACGAACTGCTGCTGCTCGCCCGGCTCGACCAGCGGCCGGAGATCCAGTTCCGGAACGTCGACGTGAGCCGGCTGGTGCGGGACGCGGCGGAGGACCTGCGGGCGCAGCAGCCGGGGCGGCCGGTGTCCGTCAGCGCCGACGGGGCGGTGCTGGTGCGGGCGGACGAGTCGGGGCTGCGGCAGGTGCTGGGGAACCTGATGGCCAACGTGCGGGTCCACACGCCGGTGGAGGCGACCGTACGGCTGGGGGTGGAGCGGTCGGACGGGGTGGTGCGGGTGTGTGTGGCCGACGAGGGGCCGGGGTTGAAGGAGGAGGACGCCGCGCGGATCTTCGACCGGTTCTTCCGGGTGGGGAGTGCGGAGGGGAGCGGGCTGGGGATGGCGATCGTGCAGGGGGTGGTGGAGGCGCACGGGGGTGAGGTGTGTGTGCACACCTCACCCGGGGAGGGGCTGGCGGTGACGGTGACGTTGCGTTGCGGCTGAGTTCTGGGTGCGGGTGAGTGGGGGCCGGTCGCGCCCACGCGGCGGCAGCCGCACATCGAATACATCCCCGCGCCCCAAGGGGGCGCTGGGGGTACCCCCGGCCGAAGGCTGGGGGAGGAACTGCGCGAGCAACCACGACGGCGCCGCAGCCGCAGATGGCTACGGGTCGACCGAGATCAACGCCCAGACGGTCTTGCCGTGGCTCCCCCTGCTCCATACTCCCCACGCCGCCGCGATCGTCTCCACCAGGTGCAGGCCCCGGCCCGCCTCGTCGTCCTCTCTCACGATGCGCAGGCGGGGCTCCGCCCGGCCCTCGTCCGAGACCTCGATCAGGCAGGAGCCGTCGGCCAGGGCCGTCACCGCGACCTCGAACTCCTGCTCCAGCAGGGGACCGTGGCGTACCACGTTGGTGGCCAGTTCGGAGACGAGGAGCAGGGCGTCGTCGACCGCCGGGGTGCCCGGGCCGTGGCCCCACGCGGCCAAGTGGTCCCGGACCCGGTGCCGCGCCAGGCCGACGGACGCCGGGTGGCGCGGCAGCCGGAAGGCGTTGCGTCTCAGCACGCCCGTCAGATCCAGTTCAGACTCCACAGGCGGAAGATGCCCGAGCTGTCGTTGAGGTACTGGGCTCCGCCCACGTCCTCGCTGCTGAGGACGTAGTCGGTGCGCTGCCACAGCGGGATCAGCGGGACGTCGTTGGCCACGTCCGTCTGGACGGAGCGGAAGTCCTGCTCGGCCCGGCTGCGGTCGGCGTACTGCTGGCTGTTCTGGAGGAGGTTGTCGACGGCCTTGTTGCTGTATCCGGTGCTCATCACGGAGTCACTGCCGACCAGGGCGGCGCCGAAGGTGTCCGGGTCGGGATAGTCGGCGACCCAGCCGACCGCCCAGGCGTCCATCTTCCCCTGGGCCCACGACTTCTGGAAGTCGGTCCACTCGTACCCCTTGACGTCGACCTTGAACAGGCCGCCCTTCTCCAGCTGCTTCTTCAGCGCGGCGGCCTCCTCGGCTCCCGCGCCGTGGCCGATGCCGTAGCCGAAGGTGAACTCGACGGGGGTGCTGACGCCGGCCTGTTCCAGGAGCGCCTTCGCCTTGGCGACGCTCTGGGTCGGGTAGGTGTCGAAGAAGGACGTGGTGTGGCCGGTGAGGCCGCTCGGGATCAGCGAGTACAGCGGCTGCACCGTGCCGTCGTACACGGACGCGGCCAGGTCCTCGCGGTTGATCAGCCAGGCGAGGGCCCGGCGGACCTGCACGTCGTGCAGGGGCGAGTTCTTGCGGGTGTTCAGGTACAGGTTGCGGGTCTCGGAGGAGTCCGACTCCAGGACGCGCTGGTCGCGGTCGCTCGGCGAGAGCTTGGAGACCATGGCGGGCGGCAGCGTCCGGGTCGCCACATCGACCTGCTTGGCCTTGTACGCGCCGGCGAGCTTGGCCGAGTCGGCGTAGTAACGCAGCTCGACGGGGCGGCCGGTGCCGCTCAGCTCGCCCTTGTAGTTGCCGTTGGGCCGCAGGGTCGCCTGCTTGTCCTTCGTGTACGACGTCAGGATGTACGGGCCGGTGCCGTCCACCGAGTCGTCGGTGCGCAGCTTGTCCGCCGGGTACTTGTCCTTGTCGACGATCGCGCCGGCGCCGGTGGCCAGCTTGAACGGGAACGTCGCGTCCGGGGACGACAGGTGGAAGGTGACGGTCTTGCCGGAGGCGGTCACCGAGCTCAGCGTCGAGAGCAGGGAGGCCGGGCCGACATCGGAGTTGATCTTCTTGACCCGGTCGAAGGAGTACTTCACGTCCTCGGCGGTCATCGCCCGGCCGCTCGGGAAGGTGATCCCGCCCCGCAGCACGCAGCGGTACGTCCGGAGGCCCGTGTCCGTGAAGGCACAGCTCTCCGCCGCGTCCGGGACCGGCTTGACCCCGTCGGGCTCGAAGGTGAGCAGCGTCTGGAAGACGTTGTTGAACAACGCCCAGGAACCGGCGTCGTAGGCGCCGGCCGGGTCGAGCGAGGTGACAGCGTCGGTCGTGCCGACGGTGATCGTCTTGTTCTTGTTCTCCTGCGACGGCAGCAGCTGCCAGCCGCCGATCCCCACGACCGCCAGGACGACGAGTGTCACGAGAATCCGCATGCGAACAGATCGCATGGTCGGTGCCCTCCCCAGGACCAGCACGGTCCGTTCCAGGCCCTACCCAGGCCCTCCACAAGTGCCACTCCCCTAAGTGACGCGGCTCACCTAATCACAGGTGTTTCATGTGGGGGAAGAGTGATCTGACTAGATGACGAAGAACTTACCGAGGGCGTGTTTCCGCCGGATTTCACAGCTCTTCCACAGCGAGTGCGAGGCGGTTTCGGTCACGCCTGCTTCGACGCGAGTTCGATGACCGTGATGTCGGACGGGGCGCCCACCCGGGTGGGCGGACCCCAGGCGCCGGCGCCCCGGGAGACGTACAGCTGGGTGTCGCCGTAGCGGTCCAGTCCGGCGACGGTCGGGTTGGCCGCCGCCGCGATGAAGTTGCCCGGCCAGAGCTGGCCGCCGTGGGTGTGGCCGGAGAGCTGGAGGTCCACGTGGTGGCGGACGGCCTCGTGGATCTGGACGGGCTGATGGGCGAGAAGCACGCAGGCGCGGGCCGGGTCGCGACCGGCCAGGGCGCGGTCGAAATCAGGGCCTTGGCCTGTGCTTTCGCCGGCGATGTCGTTCACTCCGGCGAGGTCGAAATGGGCGAGTTCGGTCCGGGCGTTCTCCAGGGGGTGCAGGCCCAGGGTGCGCACCTCCTCGACCCACTGCCGGGCGCCGGAGAAGTATTCGTGGTTGCCCGTGACGAAGTAGCTGCCGTGGCGTGCGGACAGCTGGGCCAGAGGGGCGGCCGCGGGGCCGAGGTCCTTCACGCTGCCGTCGACGAGGTCGCCGACGACCGCGATCAGGTCGGGCTGGGTGGCGTTGATCGTGTCCACGACCCGCTGCGCGAAGCCGCGGCCGAGGAGGGGGCCGAGGTGGATGTCGCTCACCACGGCGATGCGGTAACCGTGGGCGGCGCGGGGGAGTTTGGCGAGGGGGACTGTGACGCGTTTCACGCTTGGGCCGCGGAGGACACCGTAGGTGCCGAGGCCGACGGTGGCTGCGGCGGCGGTGGCCGCGGCGCCGCCGACGACGCGGGAGACGAAGAGGCGGCGGGTGGGGCTGGGGGTGGTGAGGGCGGGACTTTCGGTGCGGGTGAGTTGTTTGAGGGGGGCTTCTGCTCGTGGTGACGGTTGCCCGCCGTCGTGGCTGGTCGCGCAGTTCCCCGCGCCCCCTTCGGGGCGCTTCAGTTCGGGGCGCTTCGCGGAGCGGCGTTCCAAGACGCGGGTCAGCAGGGGCCGTATCGCCTCTCCCGCCACCACCGCCAGCAGCAGATACAGGGACAGGACCATCCACAGGAAGCCCGGCCAGGCCAGCACCCGCTGGAGGAGGAACGGGGCGTGGCCCACCTCCGCGAAGAGGGCCGCGAACATCACCACCGGGCCGACGGCGAAAAGGGCCGTGCCCGCGCGGCGGGGCCACCCCCAGCCCTCCGTCGTGTCGCGCACCAGGCGGCGCCACAGGTAGCAGTACAGGGCCGTCACCACGGCCAGGGCGAGGAGCCCGAAGACGATGATCACCCTGCTGTGCCTCTTCCCTGTGCCGTTTCTATGACGTGCGGCGCAGTGCGCGGACTCCGCGCAACCCGATGGCCCCGATGACCGTCCCCAATACGAAGGACACGACGGCCAGCGTCAGGTGGATCCAGAAGTACGCCGTGGGATGCCCGTGGTCGAAGGCGAGCCCGCTGCCGTCCTTGACGAGGTTTTTGACGAAAGTGATCCAGATGAACCAGCTCCACACCCCGAACGCGAGCAGGAACCAGGAGACCGGACGGCTGAGCTTCATGGACTCAGTATCGCCGTCCGCTGTCCGGTTCCGATTCCGGGGTGGAGTCGGTGACGGGACTTCGCCCTCCGTGGCAGGTACGTTCTCGTCCGTGCCCGCACCGAAGCCGAAGGCCAGCCGCGTTCTGCTGGTCGCCTCCGCCGCCCTGCTGTCCCTGGCGTCCACCGCGCCGGCCGCGCTCGCCGCGCCGACCCCGTCCACCACCCCGTCGGCCACTCCCCCGGCGAACATGTCGACGGTGGGCGGTACCCGGCTGGGGCAGCCCGGTACCCAGGTGAACCTGGCCGCCGGGGTGCCGGTGCTGCCCAAGGACATCACGGGGCGTTCCTGGATCGTCTCCGACGCCGAGTCGGGCGAGGTGCTCGCCGCGCACAACGCGCACTGGCGGCTGCCCCCGGCGAGCACCCTGAAGATGCTGTTCGCGGACACCGTGCTGCCGCGGTTCCCGAAGTCGACCCCGCACAAGGTGCTGCCCGCCGACCTCGCGGGCATCGGCGCCGGTTCCAGCATGGTCGGGATAAAGGAGGGCCAGACCTACACGGTCCGCGACCTCTGGCTCGGGGTGTTCCTGCGCTCCGGCAACGACGCCGTGCACGTGCTGTCCGCCATGAACGGCGGGGTCGAGCAGACCGTCAAGGACATGCAGGACCACGCGGACGAGCTGCAGGCGCTGGACACCCATGTGGTGACTCCGGACGGGTACGACCAGCCGGGGCAGGTGTCGTCGGCGTACGACCTGTCGCTGTTCGCGCGTTCCGGGCTGCAGAAGAAGGACTTCCGGGAGTACTGCTCGACCGTGCGGGCCAGTTTCCCGGGCGACACGACGAAGAACGCGAAGGGCAGGTCGGTCCGCGGGTCCTTCGAGATCCAGAACACCAACAGGCTGCTGAGCGGGGACATCGACGTCCCGGTGTACCAGGGCATCGCGGGGGTGAAGAACGGCAACACCACCAACGCGGGCGCCACCTTCACCGGGGTCGCCGAGCGGAACGGCCGGGTGCTGCTGGTCACCGTGATGAACCCGGAGAAGAAGGAGCACAACGAGGTCTACAAGGAGACCGCCAAGCTGTTCGACTGGGGGTTCCAGGCGGCCGGCAAGGTGACTCCGGTGGGTGAGCTGGTGCCGCCCAAGGGGGCCGTGGGCTCCACCGCCTCGCCGCAGGCCACCGCTGCCGGGAAGGACGGCGGGGCGAGTTCGAAGCCGGTGGCCGCCGCCTCCGCCGAGGGCTCCGGCGGGGTCGGGGTGGCGCTGGCGATCGCGGGCGGGGCGCTGGTGCTGCTGACGGTCGCGGCGTTCCTGGTCAACCGCCGTTGGCCGCTGCCGGATCTGGTGCGCCGGCGGACTCGTCCCTGAACTCGGCGGTGGTCTCCTCCGCCGTCCAGGCGGCGCAGTACAGGACGATCTTGGCCGTGAAGTTGATCCACAGCAGCAGGGCCACCGGCACGCCGAACGCGCCGTACATGCTCTTCCCGGCGATGCCCTGGATGTAGCCGCTGAGCAGCAGTTTGAGGAGTTCGAATCCGACCGCGCCGATCAGGGCCGCGACCACCAGGCGGCGGCGCGGCGGTTCGACGCCGGGCAGCAGGGTGAGGACGTACAGCAGGAGCAGGAAGTCGGCCGCCACGGCGACGACGAACGCCGCGATGCGCAGGAGCAGGCTGCCCCAGCTGTGTTCGGCGATGCCGAGCTGCCGGCCCGTCCAGCCGACCGCCGCCGAGGCGACGGTGGACACGGCGAGCGTGACGAGCACGGCGCCGCCGAAGCCGATCAGGATCACGCCGTCCTTGGCCTTGGCGAGGATCGGGTTCTGGTCCTTGTCGGGCAGCTGCCACACCGCGCGCAGGCAGTCCCGCATCTGGCCGACCCAGTTGATGCCGGTGAACAGCAGGACGGCACCGGCGATGAGACCGACCGTGCCGGCGTTCTGGACCAGGGAGTGGATGTCCAGCTGGTCGGAGATGCCGGGCACCTGGTCGGCGATCTTCTTCTGCAGGTCCTGCTGCTGCGACTCGCTCAGCGTGGCGGCCCCGATCGCGGCGCCCACGGTCAGCAGCGGGAAGAGCGAGATGAAACTGATGAAGGTCATGGCGGCGGCCAGCCGGGACCACTTCACCCGGTCGAGCCGCTCGTACGACCGCCATACGTGCGTCGTCATGAGCCAGCCCACGAGGGGGCCGACGACGGGGAGTTTTCTCAGCCAGTCCATGATCCGACTCTGCCCCCTCCGCGGAATACCAATGTCCGGGTACCCCAGAAGCGCAGGATCGTGGCCAGCGCCATGCCGACGACCGCGCCGGAAACGGTGTCGGCGCGTTGCGAGGTGAGCCCGAGTCCGTAGTGGCTGACGGCGAGGCAGAGCAGCTGGACCAGGGCGCCGGCGAGGTTCACGGCGACGAAGACGGCGTAGGGGCGCGCACCGGTTGCGCGGGCGTGGCGGTAGGTGCCGCAGGCGTTGCCGAGGTAGGCGACCGTGCAGCCCGCGACGAAGGACAGCGACTTGGCGGTGAGCGGGTCGAGGGCGGCCGGGCCGCGCAGCCAGCTGAAGAGGCCGAGGTCGGCGGCGTAGGCGAGCAGGCCGACGGTCGCGAAGCCGATCAGCTCGCGCGCGGGCGGGGTCACCAGTGGGCCACCGCGAGGCCGTACATGGCCAGCCAGGCCAGGCCGATCAGGGCGAGGGCGCGGTCGCGCAGGACGACGTCCTCGGGTTCGCCTGCGGTGCCCCGGTCGGCGAAGACGGCGTACCGGAGGATCGCCAGGATGAAGGCGACCATGGACAGCTGGCGCCAGGGCAGCAGGCCGGCGGCCGGTCCGTCGTGGCCCTCCAGCGCCCACAGGCAGTAGGCGAGGACGGCGACCGAGGCGGCCAGCTGCCAGACGAAGCGGAGGTAGCCGGTGGTGTACTCGGTGAGCAGCGCGCGCGTGGCGCCCGCTTTCCCGGCCATCTGCACGGCCTCGGAGTAGCGCTTGGCCGCCACCATGAAGAGCGCGCCGAAGCCGGTGGTGATCAGGAACCAGCGGGACAGCGGGATGCCGAGGGCGACCCCGCCGATCATCGCCCGCATGAGGAAGCCGGTGGTGACGACGACGAGGTCGACGACCAGGACGTGCTTCAGGGCGACGCAGTACGCCAGTTGCATGCCCAGGTAGGCGGTCAGGAGGACCGGGACGAGGGGCGGGGTCAGCCGGGCCGCGAGCAGGGGGCCGAGGACGGCCAGGACGCCGCCGAGGGCGTAGGCGACGGGGACCGGGACCTGGCCGGCGGCGACCGGGCGGCGGCACTTGACCGGGTGGGCGCGGTCGGCTTCGGCGTCCCGGGCGTCGTTGATCAGGTAGACGGCGGCGGCGCAGGCCGTGAAGAGGGCGAAGGTCAGGGCGAGCCGGCCGAGCGCGGGTACCGAGAAGAGCCGGCCGGCGGCGGCCGGGGCGGCGATGACGAGGGTGTTCTTGACCCACTGCTTGGGGCGGGTGGTCCTCAGCAGGCCCGTGAGGAGGCCGCCGGGGGTGACACGCGCGCGTGCCGGTCCGTGCGCGCGGGACGGGTGGGCGCGCTGCTCGTGCAGAGTCGTTTCAGCAGCCCCCTCCGCCGACCCCGTTCCGACAGCTCCCTCCGCCGGCGCCGTTCCGGCGACCCCCTTCGTGGCGGCATGCGCGGTCTCAGTCATGCCCGCCTCCGCCCATCCAGCGCGCCCCGGCACGGGCCGTGAGCGCCCCGAGGGCCGCGCCCGCCGCCACGTCCGTCGGGAAGTGCACGCCGACGACCAGCCGGGACACGCACATGGCGGCCGCGAGCGGCACCAGGGCGGGCACCCCGAGCGCCCCGAAGGCGACGGCGGCGGCCGCGGCGGAGGCGGCGTGCGAGCTGGGGAAGGAGTGCCGGCCGGCGGTGCTCATCCGGGGCCGGACGTGCGCGGGGCGTGCCCGGCGTACGACCCGTTTGACGCCCATGCTGCCGAGGTGCGCGACCGCGACGAGCGCCGTGCCGCGCACCCAGGCGCCGCGCCGCGCGCCGTCCACGGCGGCCCCGGCGAGGCCCGCCGCGAGCCAGAGCGCGCCGTGCTCACCGGCGAGGGAGAGACCGCGCGCGGCCGACGCGACGCGTGGATCGGCACCGCAGGCGTGCAGCGCGGAGAGGATCCGGTGGTCCATGTCGTCCATTGGACTCACTGTTCACCTTCACCCCGCCAAAGCTACGACCATATTGAGCGACATTCCGATAATCACCCGTTTCGAGGAGTCGGGTGATCTTCCGTAACCAACCCCCTATAGCTCACATAACACCCATACGGCAGCGATACGGTCGTCCTCATGCCTGGAAAGCCCGAAAGGCCCGCAGGCCCCGCCGTGCCGGAGACCACCGTCCCCGTCACCGGCTGGGGCCGCACCGCCCCCACCGCCGCCCGCCTGATCCGCCCCCGGACCTATCAGGAGGCGGCGGACGCGATCCGGAACTGCGGGGCGCGCGGCGGTATCGCGCGGGGCCTCGGCCGGGCCTACGGCGACGCGGCGCAGAACGCCGGCGGCGCCGTGCTCGACATGACGGGCCTGGACCGCGTCCACGCCATCGACGCCGACGGCGGCACCGTCCTGTGCGACGCCGGGGTCTCGTTGCACCGCCTGATGGAGGTGCTGCTGCCGCTCGGCTGGTTCGTCCCGGTGACCCCGGGGACCCGCCAGGTGACGGTGGGCGGCGCGATCGGCGCCGACATCCACGGCAAGAACCACCATGTCTCGGGATCGTTCTCCCGTCACGTGCTGTCCTTCGAACTCCTCACCGCCGACGGCCGGGTCCGTACGGTGAGCCGCGGCACCCCGCTGTTCGATGCGACGGCCGGCGGCATGGGTCTGACCGGAGTGATCCTCACGGCGACCGTCCGCCTCCTCCCCGTCGAGACGTCGTACATGTCCGTCGACACCGAACGCGCCACCGACCTCGACGACCTGATGGCCCGTCTGACCGCCGGAGACCACCGCTACCGCTACTCGGTCGCCTGGATCGACCTGCTCGCGCGCGGGGCGGCGACCGGGCGCGCGGTGCTCACCCGCGGCGACCACGCGCCCAGGGAGGCGCTCGCGGGGAACACCCGCGCCGGGCGCGTACCGCTGGACTTCCGCCCCCGCGAGCTGCCGCCCGCCCCCGCCCACGTCCCCGCAGGCCTCCTGGGCCGCACCACCGTCGGCCTCTTCAACGAGCTCTGGTACCGCAAGGCGCCACGCGCGCGCACGGGCCAACTCCAGCGCATCTCCGCGTTCTTCCACCCCCTGGACGGCGTCCCGCACTGGAACCGGCTCTACGGCCGGGCCGGCTTCGTCCAGTACCAGTTCGTCGTCGGACACGGCCAGGAGGCGGCCCTGCACCGGATCGTGGCCCGGATCTCCGAGCGCCGCTGCCCGTCCTTCCTGGCCGTCCTCAAACGCTTCGGCGAGGCCGACCCCGGCTGGCTCTCCTTCCCCGTGCCCGGCTGGACCCTCGCCCTCGACATCCCCGCCGGGCTGCCCGGCCTCGGCACCTTCCTCGACGAACTGGACGAGGAGGTCGCGGGCGCCGGCGGCCGCGTCTACCTCGCCAAGGACGCCCGGCTCCGCCCCGATCTGCTCGCCGCGATGTACCCGCGGCTCGCCGACTTCCGGGCCCTGCGCGCCGAGCTGGACCCGCGCGGGGTCTTCGTGTCCGACCTGTCCCGCCGTCTCGGTCTCTAGTCCTCCTCTAGCCTCAGGAGTTGCCGTGAAGGACGCCTTCGGAATGCCCCAGTCCCTGCTCGTCCTCGGCGGTACGTCGGAGATCGCGCTGGCCACCGCGCGCCGGCTGATCGCCCGCCGCACCCGCACGGTCTGGCTGGCGGGCCGCCCCTCCCCCGCGCTCGAACAGGCCGCCGAGCAGTTGCGCGCCCTCGGCCCCGACGTCCACACCGTCCCCTTCGACGCGCTCGACCCCGAGTCCCACGAGACGGCCCTCGGCAAGGTCTTCGCCGACGGCGACGTCGACCTGGTCCTGCTCGCCTTCGGCATCCTCGGCGACCAGGCCACCGACGAACGCGAACCGGTGAACGCCGTGCGCGTCGCCCAGACCAACTACACCGGCGCCGTCTCGGCGGGCCTCGTCAGCGCACGGGCCCTGCAGACCCAGGGCCACGGCTCGCTGGTGGTCCTCTCCTCGGTCGCCGGCGAGCGGGCGAGACGCTCCAACTTCATCTACGGCTCCAGCAAGGCGGGCCTGGACGCCTTCGCGCAGGGGCTGGGCGACGCGCTGCACGGGACGGGCGTGCACGTGATGGTCGTACGGCCGGGGTTCGTGCGGTCGAAGATGACGCGGGGCCTGGAGGAAGCGCCGCTCGCCACCACCCCGGAGGCGGTGGCGACGGCGATCGAGGTGGGCCTGCGGCGACGGTCGGAGGTGGTGTGGGTGCCGGGAGCGTTGCGGGTGGTGATGTCGGCACTGCGGCACGCACCGCGGTCGGTCTTCAGAAGGCTGCCAATCTGAAGCGCCCCGTACGGGGCGCTGGGGGAGGAACTGCACGACCGGCCCCCACCGGCCCGCACCCTACCGACTGGCGATACTCCCCCGCTCCACATGCCCCACCTGAGGCGGCACGACAGAGCCCCCGAACACGTACTCACGCAGCTTCCGCCACACACCGTCCGCGCCCTGCTCGTACAACGCGAACCCCATACACGACCACTCGGCCTCGAAGTCCGCGAGCTCGTCGAACGCCAGGTCCATGGCGGCCTCGTCGATCCCGTGGGCCACGGTCACATGCGGGTGGTACGGGAACTGGAGCTCACGGTCGAGCGGCCCGGACGCGTCCCGGACCCGCTGCTGCAGCCAGGCGCAGTCGTCCGCGCCCTGGGCCACCCGGACGTACACCACCGGCGACAGCGGCCGGAACGTACCGGTCCCGCACAGCCGCATCGGGAACGGCCGGCCCATGGCGGCGACCTCGCCGAGATACGCCTCCACGGTCGGCAACTCGGCGGAGCCGATCTCCGTGGGCGGCAGCAGGGTGACGTGCGTGGGGATGCCGTGGGCCGCGGCGTCGCCGAAGCCCGCGCGCCGCTCCTGGAGCAGGCTGCCGTGAGGCTCCGGGACCGCGATCGACACGCCGATCGTTACGGTCCCCACGTCATCTCCCGTCGGTCGTGGTGGGCGGACGCATGTCGGGTTCGTACCCGGCCGTCCGGCTATCGACTGTACGGCCACGGCCGCCTCCCGGGCAGCCGTGGCCGAAGTGATGTGCAGCGCTTCGCTTCGCTCAGTGCTTGGCGGGCAGGAAACCGACCCTGTCGTAGGCCTGGGCCAGGGTCTCGGCCGCGACGGCACGGGCCTTCTCCGCGCCCTTGGCGAGGATCGAGTCGAGGGTCTCCGAGTCGTCCAGGTACTGCTGGGTGCGCTCCCGGAACGGGGTGACGAAGTCGACCATGATGTCGGCGAGGTCCGTCTTGAGCGCGCCGTACATCTTGCCCTCGTACTCCTGCTCGAGATCGGCGATCGACTTGCCGGTCAGGGTGGAGTAGATGGTGAGCAGGTTGCTGATGCCCGGCTTGTTCTCGGCGTCGTAGCGGATCACGGTGTCCGTGTCGGTGACCGCGCTCTTGACCTTCTTCGCGGTCGCCTTCGGCTCGTCGAGGAGGTTGATGAGGCCCTTCGGCGTGGACGCCGACTTGCTCATCTTGATCGCCGGGTCCTGGAGGTCGTAGATCTTCGCCGTCTCCTTGAGGATGTACGGCTTCGGGATGGTGAAGGTCTCGCCGAACCGGCCGTTGAAGCGCTCGGCGAGGTCACGGGTGAGCTCGACGTGCTGGCGCTGGTCCTCGCCGACGGGGACCTCGTTGGCCTGGTAGAGCAGGATGTCGGCGACCTGGAGGATGGGGTAGGTGAACAGGCCGACGCTCGCGCGGTCGGTGCCCTGCTTGGCCGCCTTGTCCTTGAACTGGGTCATCCGGCTGGCCTCGCCGAAGCCGGTGAGGCAGTTCATGACCCAGGCGAGCTGGGCGTGCTCCGGGACGTGGCTCTGCACGAAGAGGGTGCAGCGGTCCGCGTCCAGACCGGCGGCGAGCAGCTGGGCGGCGGCGAGCCGGGTGTTGGCGCGCAGGTCGGCCGGGTCCTGCGGGACCGTGATCGCGTGCAGGTCGACGACCATGTAGAAGGCGTCGTGGGACTCCTGGAGGGCTACCCACTGGCGGACTGCGCCGAGGTAGTTGCCCAGGTGGAACGAGCCGGCGGTGGGCTGGATGCCGGAGAGCACGCGGGGTCGGTCTGAGGCCATGTTCACCATTCTCTCAGAGGGCGAGGGGGTGGTCGGCCCATGAGGGGTGGGGTGGTTTCGGAGCGCGGGGGACTGCGGGCCGGTGGGGGCCGTTCGCGCAGTTCCTCCCCCAGCCTTCGGCCGGGGGTACCCCCAGCGCCCCTAGAAGCAGGTCGGCTCAGCCGAGGTCGATCTCCGGGTACAGCGGGAAGCCCGCCACCAGGTCGGTCGCGCGCTGGGCGATCTCCGTCGAGACCTTCTCGTCCAGGACGTGGGAGGCCTTGCTCGGCGCGCCCGACTTCGTCGTGCCCGGCTCGGTCGCGGTCAGGACGCGGTCGATCAGGCCCGCGACCTCGTCCATCTCGGCCGTGCCCAGGCCGCGCGTGGTGAGGGCGGGGGTGCCGATGCGGATGCCGGAGGTGTACCAGGCGCCGTTCGGGTCGGCGGGGATCGCGTTGCGGTTGGTGACGATGCCGGAGTCCAGGAGGGCCGACTCGGCCTGGCGGCCGGTGAGGCCGTACGACGTCTCGACGTCGATCAGGTTGAGGTGGTTGTCGGTGCCGCCGGTGACCAGGGTGGCGCCCCGGCGCATCAGGCCCTCGGCGAGCGCGCGCGAGTTGTCGACGATGCGCTGGGCGTAGTCCTGGAAGGAGGGCTGCCGGGCCTCGGCGAGGGCGACGGCCTTGGCGGCCATGACGTGCGGGAGCGGGCCGCCGAGGACCATCGGGCAGCCGCGGTCGACCTGGTCCTTGAGGGAGTCGTCGCACAGGACCATGCCGCCGCGCGGGCCGCGCAGCGACTTGTGGGTGGTCGTGGTCACGATCTGGGCGTGCGGGACCGGGTCGAAGTCCCCGGTCAGGACCTTGCCGGCGACCAGACCGGCGAAGTGGGCCATGTCGACCATCAGCGTGGCGCCGACCTCGTCGGCGATCTCCCGCATGATCCGGAAGTTCACCAGACGGGGGTACGCCGAGTACCCGGCGACGATGATCAGCGGCTTGAAGTCGCGGGCCTGGGCGCGCAGCGCGTCGTAGTCGATCAGGCCGGTGGCCGGGTCGGTGCCGTAGGAGCGCTGGTCGAACATCTTGCCGGAGATGTTCGGGCGGAAGCCGTGCGTGAGGTGGCCGCCGGCGTCCAGGGACATGCCGAGCATCCGCTGGTTGCCGAAGGCCTGGCGCAGCTCGGCCCAGTCGGCCTCGGAGAGGTCGTTGACCTGGCGGGCGCCCGTCTTCTGGAGGAAGGGGACCTCGACGCGGTCGGCGAGGACGGCCCAGAAGGCGACCAGGTTGGCGTCGATGCCGGAGTGCGGCTGGACGTAGGCGTGCTGGGCGCCGAACAGTTCGCGGGCGTGCTCGGCGGCGAGCCCCTCGACGGTGTCGACGTTGCGGCAGCCGGCATAGAAGCGGCGGCCGATCGTGCCCTCGGCGTACTTGTCGCTGAACCAGTTGCCCATCGCGAGCAGGGTGGCCGGGGAGGCGTAGTTCTCGGAGGCGATCAGCTTGAGCATCTCGCGCTGGTCGGCGACCTCCTGGCCGATGGCGTCGGCGACCCGCGGCTCGACCGCGCGGATCACGTCGAGGGCGGCTCGGTAGGCCTTGGACTCGGTGGACAGGGGCGCGGACTTGTCAGACATTCGGGACCTCCGGACATGGCGTTCGGCATTCACGGTTCGGCCCAGGCGCACGGCACTCGGTCACGACACGAGCCGCTCCCCGATGGTCGGTCCCATCCCAGCGCGCCAGTCACGGCCCGTGGATCACATTACCGGGCACGCCGGACCCAAGGGCCGTGGCGTCCACCAGTCGGGCAGGGACAGAAGGTAGGAAAGGGGCAATCCTGCCGCGCCCTCTGGAGTCGCCGTGACCACTACGGAAGCCCTCATCACCGCCGCCGACGCGCACGGCGCGCCCAACTACGACCCGCTGCCGGTGGTGATCGCGACGGCCGAAGGCGCCTGGATGACGGATGTCGAGGGACGGCGGTACCTGGACTTCCTGGCCGGATACTCGGCGCTGAACTTCGGGCACGGCCACCCGCGCCTGGTCGCGGCGGCGAAGGCGCAGCTGGAGCGGGTGACGCTGACGTCGAGGGCGTTCCACCACGACCGGTTCGCCGCGTTCTGCACCGAGCTGGCCGAGCTGTGCGGGATGGAGATGGTGCTGCCGATGAACACGGGCGTGGAGGCCGTGGAGACGGCGGTGAAGACCGCCCGGAAGTGGGGGTACCGGGTCAAGGGCGTGCCGGCCGAGATGGCGAAGGTCGTGGTGGCGGCCGGGAACTTCCACGGCCGTACGACGACCGTGATCAGCTTCTCCACGGATCCGGAGGCACGGGCGGACTACGGGCCGTACACACCGGGCTTCGAGATCGTGCCGTACGGCGACCTGACGGCCATGCGGGCCGCGGTGACCGAGAACACGGTCGCGGTGCTGCTGGAGCCGATCCAGGGCGAGTCGGGGGTCATCGTGCCGCCGGAGGGCTATCTGGCCGGGGTGCGGGAGCTGACCCGCGAGCGGGATGTGCTGTTCGTCGCGGACGAGATCCAGTCGGGGCTGGGGCGGACCGGGCGGACGTTCGCGTGCGAGCACGAGGGGGTCGTACCGGATGTGTACGTCCTCGGGAAGGCGCTGGGGGGCGGGGTGCTGCCGGTGTCGGCGGTGGTGGCGAACGCGGAGGTGCTCGGGGTGTTCCGGCCCGGGGAGCACGGGTCGACCTTCGGGGGGAATCCGCTGGCCTGTGCGATGGCGCTGGAGGTGATCGCGATGCTGCGGACCGGGGAGTTCCAGGAGCGGGCGGGCGAGCTGGGGGACCTGCTGCACCGGCGGCTGGCGGAGATGACCGGGAGCGGACGGGTGACGGCCGTACGGGGGCGCGGGCTGTGGGCGGGGGTGGACGTGGATCCGGGGGTGGGGTCGGGGCGGGCGGTGGCGGAGCGGCTGATGGAGCGGGGGGTGCTGGTGAAGGAGACGCACGGGGTGACGGTGCGGGTGGCTCCGCCGCTGGTGGTGGCGGAGGAGGATCTGGAGTGGGGGGTCGAGCAGTTGTGGGGGGTGCTGAGTACGTAGGAGGGAGCGCCGAGGGGGTGCACGCGGCTGCGGGCCGGTGGGGGTCGATCGCGCAGTTTCTCCCCCAGCCTTCGGCCGGGGGTACCCCCAGTGCCCCTTACCGGGCGCTCCTGTGCGGGGCGTTCAAAGGATCACGTGCGGCAGGAAGCGGGCGTAGTCATCCGTCACCAGGCCCTGCGACTCGCGGATGCCCAGGCCCGCCGCCTCCTCCCCCACCACCCACGCGCCCAGCACCACGCGGTTGCCGTCGAAGTCGGGCAGTGGGGCCAGCTCCTGGTAGCAGCAGGCCTCGTCGCGTACGACGGGCTCCGCGCCCGGCGCATGCACCCGCACGCCCGCGCCCTCACGCCCCAGCAGCGGCTTGCTGACGTAGCCGCGTCCGGTCGCGAGCTCCCTCGGTCCGTCGACGTAGGCGGGGAGGAGGTTCGGGTGGCCGGGGTACAGCTCCCAGAGGATCGCCAGCAGGGCCTTGTTGCTGAGCAGCATCTTCCAGGCGGGCTCGATCCACATCGTCGTGCCGGTGCCGCCGCCGTTGTCCAGGGTGTCGAGGACGTGGCCGGCGAAGTCGTCGGTGGTGAGCCACTCCCAGGGGTAGAGCTTGAAGCAGGCCCGGATGAAGCGGAGCCGGTTGTCGACGAAGCGGCCGGAGAGGGTGTCCCAGCCGATCTCCTCCATGGAGATCCAGTCGGTGGCGAGGCCCGCCTGTTCCGCGGTCTCCTTGAGGTACGCGACCGTCATGAGGTCCTCGCCGAGTTCGTCGGCCGAGGAGTGGGCGAAGTGCAGCGGGGCGCCGGACGGGAGGAGGAGGGCCTGTTTCCGCCAGGCGGCGACCAGGCGTTCGTGGAGGCTGTTCCACTGGTCGGCACCCGGGAAGCGGTCCTCCATCCAGAACCACTGCGCGGACGCCGCCTCCACCAACGAGGTGGGGGTGTCGGCGTTGTACTCCAGGAGCTTCGCCGGGCCCGTGCCGTCGTAGCGGAGGTCGAAGCGGCCGTAGAGGGACGGGAGTTCGGCGCGGCGGTGCCAGGACTCGGTGACGGCCGCCGCGATGCGCGGGTCGGTGACGCCCAGGTCGGCGAAACGATTCTCCGTCACCATGTGGTCCGCCGCCGCCAGGCACATCGCGTGCAGTTCCTCGACGGCCTCCTCCAGCGTCTCCACCTCGTCGAGGGTGAAGGCGTAGTAGGCGCTCTCGTCCCAGTACGGGCGCAGGGCGCCGTCGGGGTGGCGGGTGAGGGGGTAGATCAG
Organism: Streptomyces sp. NPDC001714; assembly: GCF_042892755.1. Classification (NCBI taxonomy): domain Bacteria; kingdom Bacillati; phylum Actinomycetota; class Actinomycetes; order Kitasatosporales; family Streptomycetaceae; genus Streptomyces; species Streptomyces sp. NPDC001714. The sequence goes on along the minus strand of NZ_JBIAUL010000001.1, from coordinate 495,114 downwards.
CCCCTGTTCCTCGACGGTCTTCTGCCAGCCGGGGCGGGGTTCGGTCGTACGGCGTTCCACGGCGCGGTCAGCCGCCGGAGCTGCCGTGGCCGCTGCCGAAGCCGCCGCGCTTGACGCTGTGGCCACCGCCGGAGGAGCCGCCCGAACCGCTGCGCGGCTTGGTGAAGGAGCCGCCGCTGACCCAGCCGCCCTTCTTCTTGCCGCCGTAGTAGTAGCCCGCGTCGACGGCGGACTTGGTGGTGGTGCAGTTCTTGTCGGAGACGACCTGGTAGCCCTTGGCCGCGGTGTAGCTGTCGCGGTCGACGCAGCGCTTGTCGGGGTCGGAGGAGCAGGCGGTCAGGGCGGCGGCCAGCAGGCCCATGCCGCCGAGGACGACCGTGCCCGAGCGCAGTTGCCGGCGCGCGTCTGCCATGTTCGTGCTCCCCCGTGCGATGCGATGTCCGGCGACAGCCTAGACGAGCGATTTCGAGCCACCGACGCCACCACCGGCAGGCAGCGGGTTGTCATGTACGGGTAAGAAATTCATGTGAAGTCGCCGGTCCCCTGTCGGCGCACCTCGCCCCGCCGGTACCGTCCAGCTGTCCGTACGTGAACGATCAACTTCGGACTCTACGCGCGCAGAACATGTTCCGCCCCACAGAACCGCCTTTCTCTCTACGCGCGCAGAACGACTCGTGCCGCACCACCCGCACCGCCATCCCTCTCGCACCCCCCCACCGATGGAGGAATGACAGATGCCCGGCTTCGCCGCCCCGCGCCGCAAACTCACCACGGCCCTGGCCGTGCTCGGCCTGCTCGCCGCCGGTGCCGCCGTCCAGGCCACCAGCGCCGCGACCCCCGCCCACGCGGCCGCCACCTACAAGGTCCTGTTCGACGACGGCCACGCCGAGGAGGCCGGCAACGCGGACTGGATCATCTCCACCAGCAAGCCCGACCCGCTCGCCCAGGACTCCTCCCCGTCCTCCGACAAGGACTGGACCGGCGCGCTGTCGTCGTGGGGCATCGCCCTGCAGAAGACCGGCGACTACAGCCTCAAGACCGCGACCAGTGCCCTGACGTACGGGGGTTCGTCGACGACCGACCTGTCGAAGTTCGACGCGCTGGTGCTGCCCGAGCCCAACACCAAGTTCACCACCGCCGAGAAGACGGCGATCATGAACTTCGTGAAGGCCGGCGGCGGGCTGTTCATGATCTCCGACCACACCGGGGCCGACCGCAACAGCGACGGCTACGACGCGGTCGAGATCCTCGACGACCTGATGACGAACAACAGCGTGGACTAGACCGACCCGTTCGGGTTCTCGATCGACTCGCTGGACATCGGTTCCGGCTACCCGAAGGCCATCAGCGACAGCTCCAACGCGGTGCTGCACGGCTCCTTCGGCACGGTGACCAAGAGCCTGATCGCCGACGGCACCACCGCGACGCTCAAGCCGTCGGACAACTCCGCCGTCAAGGGCCTGGTGTACCGCAGCGGTTACTCCGGCAACACCGGCGCCTTCTTCGCCACCAGCACCTTCGGCAGCGGCCGGGTCGCCTTCTGGGGCGACAGCTCCCCGATCGACGACGGCACCGGCCAGTCCGGCAACACGCTGTACGACGGCTGGAACGACAGCGGCGCCACCAACGCGGCCCTCGCCCTGAACGCCACCGCCTGGCTGGCCGGCGCCAGCTGACGCCCGCGAAGCCCGAGGAGCGGATCCGGGACCGCCCCGGGCCCGCTCCTTCTTTCCCTCCTCCCGATCACCGCACGCTCCCCTCCCCTACAGTCCCTCTGTGCTCTTCGGAATGGTGTGCGCCCTCGCGGCCGCGATCTGCTTCGGTACGGCGACGGTCCTGCAGGCGATGGCCGCGCGGTCGGCCGGTGACGGTGCAGGCGGGGAGGCGGCACTGCTGCTGCGCGCGGTGCGGCAGTGGCGGTACGTCGTCGGGCTGGGTCTTGACGGGCTCGGGTTCGTGTTCCAGATCCTGGCGCTGCGGTCGCTCCCCATCTACGCGGTGAGCGCGGCTCTGGCGTCGTCGCTCGCGGTGACCGCGGTGGTCGCGGCGCGGCTGCTGCGGGTGCGGTTGAGCGGGGTGGAGTGGGCCGCGGTGGGGGTGGTGTGCGCGGGGCTGGCGATGCTGGGGCTGGCGTCGGGACCGGAGGGGGACCGGGCCGGGTCCACGACGCTGAAGTGGGTGATGCTCGGCACGGCGGTGGGGGTGCTGCTGCTCGGCCTGGCCGGCGGGCGGCTGACCGGGCGTGGGCGGGCGCTGGTCCTCGGCCTCGGGGCGGGGTTCGGGTTCGGGGTGGTGGAGGTGTCGGTGCGGCTGATCGACACCCTGCGGCCGGCCGGGTTGTTCACCGACCCCGCGACCTATGCGCTGCTGATCGGGGGCGGCGGCGCCTTCATGCTGCTGACCTCGGCCCTGCAACGCGGCTCGGTGACCACGGCGACGGCCGGCATGGTCATCGGGGAGACGATCGGCCCGGCGGCGGTGGGGGTCGTATGGCTCGGGGACCGCACCCGGGAAGGGCTGACCTGGCTCGCGGTGCTCGGCTTCGCGGTGGCCGTGGCGGGGACGCTGGCCCTGGGCCGGTTCGGGGAGGCGCCGGCCACCGCCGAGGAGGGGTGAGCCTCCCGCTCGCAGGCGCCTGCCGTCAGTCGGTCTCGGCGTCGCGGGTGCGCTGGTAGTGGCGTCGCGCCTTCATCCGGTTGCCGCACACGGCCATCGAGCACCAGCGGGCCTTGTTGGTCCTGCTGCGGTCGATGAGGAACAGCCGGCACTCCGGGTTGGCGCACGGCCGCAGCCGGCCGGGCAGCGTCTGCTGCACCGCGCTCCACGCCATGACCGCCTCCGCCGCCATCCGGCGTTCCGCGGGGGCGTCCAGCTGCCACTCCACCCCGTCGGCCGAGAGGCGCGGGCGGGAGGTGACGTCTTCCAGGAGCGGGGCCAGCGAGGTGGCGGGCAGGCTGCCGCGCACCACCTCCTGGAGGGCGTCGCGAGCCGCCACGAGGCCGCGGAGTTCGGCCACGGTTCCGCTGCCGCCGTGCGCCCGCTGCCAGGACCGCGCCGCCTCCGGGTCCGCCAGCAGGTCCTGGGCGACCCCGTTGACCACCGGCGTGCTGTTGAGGAGCTCCAGCAGCAGCGCCTCCTGCTGTTCCGGGTCGGCCACCGCCACCCCTCCTAACCGTATCGATGCATCAGACAGGTTAGCACGAGCAGCCCGTACACCTAACCGCCATAACCTGCCTTGACAGGTTAGACGCCCCATGCTCGACTGAGGTGTGTAACCAGTGAAACTCGGCAGAAGGGTTAGGGAGATGGCACCCGCAGTCCACCACCGCACCGCCACCGTCGACGGCCTCGAGGTCTTCTACCGGGAGGCCGGCGACCCGGAGGCACCCACGGTCGTCCTCCTGCACGGCTTCCCGACCAGCTCGCACATGTTCCGCAACCTCGTCCCGGCGCTCGCCGACCGCTATCACGTGATCGCCCCCGACCACATCGGGTTCGGCCAGTCCGCGATGCCCACCCTGGGGGACTTCCCCTACACCTTCGACGCCCTCACCGACGTCACCTCCGGCCTGCTCCGGCACCTGGGTGTCGCCCGCTTCGCGATGTACGTCCAGGACTACGGCGCCCCCATCGGCTGGCGGCTCGCCCTCCGGGCGCCGGACCGGGTCGGCGCGATCATCACCCAGAACGGCAACGCCTACGAAGAGGGCTTCGTCAAGCCGTTCTGGGACGGCGTCTTCGCCTACGCCACCAACCCGGGGCCGGACACCGAGGCCCCGATGCGGGGCGCGCTGACCGTCGAGAGCACCCGCTGGCAGTACGTCAACGGGGTCGCCGACCCGACCCTGGTCAGCCCCGACAACTGGGTCCACGACCAGGCGCTGCTGGACCGCCCCGGCAACGACGAGATCCAGCTCAGGCTCTTCCGCGACTACCCCACCAACGTGGACCTCTACCCGAAGGTCCACCAGTACTTCCGCGACTCGCAGGTCCCGCTGCTGGCGGTCTGGGGCGCGGGCGACGAGATCTTCGGCCCCGCGGGCGCGGAGGCGTTCCGCCAGGACCTGCCCGACGCCGAGATCCATCTCCTCGACACCGGCCACTTCGCCCTGGAGAGCCACCTCGGCGTCATCACCGAGCGCATCCGCACCTTCCTCGGCCGCACCTTCGGCTGATCCACCGGGCGCGGGCACGGGGCGCCCACGAGAGAGACGAGCCGTGGGGCACACCCCGCCGCGGCCGCGCTCACCCCATCGCGGCCGTGATGCCGTCCCACAGCCGGGACCTGGCCTCCAGAGCGACGAGTACGGTCTCGGTGGCCTCGCGCCAGCTTGCGTCGTCGGTGCCGCACAGGTCGGCGACCATCTGGAGGGCCATGGGGGTGTGCTCCTCGCCGTCGACCTCGATGTGGCGGGCGAGGTAGTCCCGGAAGAGCGGGAAGCGGTCGGTGGCCTCCTCCCTGATGACCTGGTCGAACATGTCCGGGATCAGGTCCTCGCGGGAGAAGGCGAAGGCGGCGGCCCGGCAGTGCAGCGGGCGGTCGGCGATGATGCCGAAGGTGGTGCGCACGAACTCGGCGGCCGGAGCGGGGACCTGGGCCACGCGCAGGGCCGCCGGGACGTCGTGGCCCTCGGCCAGGAGCGCGACGAAGGTGTCGACGGGGGCGGTGTCGGCACCCGCCTCGGCCATCGCGGCGCGGTACAGCTCGAAGTGGCTGGTGAAGCCGTCGTTCAGGGCGTCACTCTCCTCGACCAGCGTGATGTCGTTGATCAGCCGGCGGGCGACGGCGGAGCCGTGGGGCACCCAGGGGACGTCGACGCAGGTCAGCTCCCGCTGGAGCGACTTGAGCAGGGACATGAAATCCCAGACGGCGAACACGTGGTGGGCCATGAACGTGGCCAGGTGTTCCCGGTCGGATATTCGCTGGTAAAGCGGGTGCGCGGTCACTTCTTTTCGCGCCGGTTCGATCACGGAACGCGCCTGATCGATTGCCTGTCGACCCTCTTCGGTCAAATTCCAGACGTACCTCGACATGGCGGCCTCCTTGGTTCTGGGACGGCGATCGTGCAACTTCGGCGGCCGACCCGGCAAGCACTTTCCGGAATTACGAGTGAGTTACCAGAAGTAGCGGGCGGCAGAACACGGCAAGCGCATAGAAAGCGCTATAAAGAGTCACTATCCGGACACAAAAAACTCGTTGAAAATTTGAACGCGACTTGTGTCCTTTCCGTAAAGGACACCGTGACCAGTAATCCCGTCACCGTCACCGTGGCCTATCACGTGATGCCGGGTCGCGAGGCCGACTTCCACTCCTGGGGGTGGGCCATGCTGGGCGCGAGCGCCCGCCGGCCGGGGTTCCTCGGCGGCGGTGTCCTAGTCGACCAGGAGACGGAATGGCATGTCGTGTATCGCTTCGCCACCGAGGATTCGGCGCTGGCCTGGGAGAACTCCCCGGATCGCGGTGAGTGGGAGATCCGCGCGGACGGCATAGCCCGGCCCACCGGGCGCCGTAGCGTACAGGGGTCGAAGGAGTGGTTCGACTCGCTGGCCGGGCCGTCGCCCGTGCCACCCCCGCCCACCCCTCCGGCGAAATGGAAACTGTGGTTCATCAACATGAGCGCGGTGTTTCCGCCGGTCCTGCTCTTCAACATCATCGTGATCCCCCATCTCGGCGGCCTCAATCCACTCATTCGCACTCTGGTGCTCTGCCTCTGCGTGACAGCGCTTGTCACGTGGATTCTCATGCCGCGACTTCAGCGTTTCTTCAAGAAATGGCTGTATCCCCCGCTCCAGGCGCTGCGTGGGCGGCACAAACGACGGGCCGCGTAGGCCCGGGAACGACCCGAGGGAGGTGGGCGGGTGAAGACCCTGCTCATCGACAATTACGACTCGTACACCTACAACCTGTTCCAGTTGATCGCCGAGGTCAACGGCGAGGAACCGGTGGTGATCCGCAATGACGAGCCGGCACCGCCCGCTCTCGCGGAGTTCGACAACGTGGTGGTGTCTCCGGGCCCCGGGCATCCGGGCGACGGCCGTGACTTCGGCATCAGCGCCCGGGTGATCGCCGGGGCCGCGGTCCCCGTGCTCGGGGTCTGCCTGGGCCACCAGGGCATCGCGCTCGGGGAGCGGGCCCGGGTGGCGCCCGCTCCGCAGCCGCGGCACGGCCACCTGACCCGGGTGCGGCACGACGGGCGGGACCTCTTCGAGGGTCTGCCCCAGGGCTTCACCGCCGTCCGCTACCACTCCCTCGCGGTGCACGAGCCGCTGCCCGCCACGCTGGAGGCCACCGCCTGGGCCGAGGACGGCGTCCTGATGGGGCTGCGCCACCGCGAACGGCCGCTGTGGGGCGTGCAGTTCCACCCCGAGTCGGTGCTCACCGAGTACGGCCACCGCATGCTGGTGAACTTCCGCAACCTCACCGCCCGCCGGGCCCGCAGAGCGCGTACCAAGAACACCGCGGTCCCCCCGACCACGGCGACCGTCCCCCGGCCCGCGGCCACCGCCTCCCGGACCGCGGCGGCCGTCCCCGGCGCCACCGCCACCATCCCGCGCCCCCGGCAGGCGGACCGCACCCCGCCCGCCCACCGCCTGCACACCCGGCAGATCGCCGGCGCCGTCGACACGGAGGCCGCCTTCACCCGCCTCTTCGCCGCCTCGCCCCGGTCGTTCTGGCTGGACAGCTCGCTCGTCGAGGAGAGCCGCTCGCGCTTCTCCTTCCTGGGCGACGACAGCGGCCCGCTCGCCGAGTTCGTGCGGTACGACGTCACGGCCAGCCGGTGTACGGTCGAGCGGGCCGGACGGCCGCCGCGCAAGGTGTCCGCGAGCGTCTTCGACTACCTGAAGCGGCAGTTGAGCAGCCGCCGGGTGGACGCCGACGGGCTCCCCTTCGACTTCACCGGCGGCTACGTCGGCTACTTCGGCTACGAGACCAAGGCCGACTGCGGCTCCGCGAACCGGCACCGGGCCGACACCCCTGACGCCTGCTGGCTGTTCGCGGACCGGCTGATCGCCGTGGACCACGAGGAGGACGTGACCTACGCGGTCTGCCTGGCGGAGGACACCCCGCAGGCCGCGCGGGCCGCCGAGGAGTGGCTGACGGACACCCTGGCCCAGCTCAGCTTCCTGGCCCCGGCCGCACCCCGGCCGGCCCCGCCCGCCGCCGCGGAGCCGGACCTGGCGGCCGCCGAGCCCTGGCTGGTGCGCGACCGGGCCGCCTACCTCGCCGACATCGAGGCCTGTCAGCGGGAGTTGCGGGCCGGCACCAGCTACGAGGTCTGCCTGACCGACGCGGCCCGGCTGCCCGCCCCGCCCGACCCGTACGCCTTCTACCGGGAGCTGCGCCGCGTCAACCCGGCGCCGTACGCGGCCTTCCTTCGCTTCGGCGACCTGGACGTGGCGGGTTCCTCGCCGGAGCGGTTCCTGCGGATCACCCGGGACGGGGTGGCCGAGGCGAAGCCCATCAAGGGGACGGCGCCGCGCGGGGCGACCCCGTTCGAGGACGCCCGGCTGCGGGACACGCTGGCGGCGGACGACAAGAACCGCGCCGAGAACCTGATGGTCGTCGACCTGCTCCGCAACGACCTGGGCCGGGTCTGCCGTACCGGAACCGTGCGGGTCCCCCGCCTCATGGCCACCGAGACGTACGCGACCGTGCACCAGCTGGTGTCGACGGTGACCGGACGGCTGAGGGCCGGGACGGACGCCGTGGACTGCGTGCGCGCCTGCTTCCCGGGCGGGTCGATGACCGGCGCCCCGAAGCTGCGCACGATGGAGATCATCGACGGCCTGGAGACCGAGGCCCGGGGCGTGTACTCGGGGGCGCTCGGCTACCTCGGGTGCAGCGGCGGCGCGGACCTGAACATCGTCATCCGTACGGCCGTGATGGCGGGCGGCCGGATGCGGCTGGGCGCGGGCGGGGCGATCGTCCTGGACTCGGACCCGGCCGCCGAGTACGACGAGATGCTGCTGAAGACGGCCGCGCAGATGCGGGCGCTGCGGGACCACACGGTGTCGGCCGCGGCGGACGCCGTCGAGGAGGCCGCCCGATGACCCAGGCCCCCGCCCTCACCGCCACGGCCGACCTCGCCGCCACCGCCAACCTCACCGCCACCGCCAACCTCGCCGCCCGTCTCGCCGAACTCGCCGAACGGCACGACCGGCGCGACCGTCCCGCCTTCCACCAGGGCCATCGCGCCTGGACCCACGGCGAGGTGCACGACCTCGGGGCGCGGGCCGCGACCGTGCTCGCCGCCCAGGGTGTGGCCCCCGGCGACCGGGTGGTGCTCGCGCTGCCGGACGGGATCGCGTGGGTGGTGGCCTTCCTCGCCCTCGCCCGGCTCGGTGCCGTGGCCGTCCTGGTCAACCCCGAACTGCCCGCCGCCGACCACGCGTTCATGGCCGACGACACGGAGGCGGTGCTCTGCCTGACGGGACCGGGCCTGGAGGACCGCTTCGCCGGCCGGGCCCGCCTCGGCGCCGACCAGCTCCTCGCCCTCGCCCCCGCCGCCGAACCCGCCGCGGCCCACCCGGTCGACACGGACAGCCCGCTGTACGTGCAGTACACGTCCGGGACGACGGGCAGGCCCAAGGGGGTCGTCCACACCCACGCCCACCCGGCCGCCTACCACGACCTCATCGGGCGGCGGCTGCTCGGCATCACCCCGGACGACGTCACCCTGTCCGTCTCCAAGCTGTACTTCGCCTACGGCTTCGGGAACGCCTTCGTCTTCCCGCTCTTCTCGGGGTCGAGCGCGGTCCTGGTGGACCGGCGCCCGACCCCGGCCGCCGTGGACGAGCTGGTCGCCCGGCACCGGGTGACCCTGCTGTACTCGGTGCCGTCCGCGTACGCGGCGCTGGTCGCCGACCGCGGCACCGGGCAGCACCGGACGTGCTTCGCCTCCGTACGGGCCGCCGTGTCGGCCGGCGAGGGGCTGCCGGACGGGCTGGGCGACCGGGTCACGGAGCTGCTGGGCGCCCCGGTCCTGGAGCAGATCGGCTCCACCGAGGCCGGGCACGCCTTCTGCGCCAACAGTCTCGGCCACAACCACCCCGGCACCCTCGGCCGTCCCGTCCCCGGCTTCGAGGTGGAGTTGCGCGACCATGACGGGCGGCCGGTGCCGGACGGCCACGAGGGCGAGCTGTGGGTGCGCGGGCCCACGGTGACGCCCGGCTATCTCAACCGGCCCGAGGAGACCGCGCGCACCCTGGTCGACGGCTGGCTGGCCACCCACGACCGGGCGGTCCGCGAACCCGACGGCGCCTACCGGCATCTGGGCCGCACCGACGACATGGAGATGGTCGGCGGGATCACCGTCTCCCCGCTGGAGGTGGAGGCCGTCCTGCGCAACCATCCCGCGGTGCGGGAGGTCGCGGTGGCGGCGGTGCCGGACGGGACGGGCGCCGGACGGCTGCGCGCCTTCGTCGTCCCCGCCGTCACCCCGGCGCCGCAGGGGCTCCAGGAGGAGCTGCTGCGGCTGGCCCGGGAGCGGCTCGCGGCCTTCAAGGTCCCGCGCAGCGTCAGCCTCCTGCCCTCCCTGCCCCGCACCCCGACCGGGAAGCTCCGCCGCCATCTGGTGCGCCGGGGCGCGTGGTGACCCCGGCCGTGACCGACCCGACTGAAAGGAACGTCCCCATGCAGGAGCCGCAGGTGTCCCTGATCGGCGACCGCGGATTCTACCTCGGCCCGCTGTTCCGGCGGGCGGCCGACCGGCACGGCGGGGTGTTCGTCACCCTGGACCGGCCCCTGGACACCCACCCGGACCTCGGGGTCCGCCTGAGCTACCCGGAACTGGCCGACGCGGTCGAGGAGTTGTCGGCGCGCCTGTGGGCGGCCGGGGTGCGACCGGCCGAGCAGGTCGTCGTGCACAAGACCGACAACGTCGACATCGTGCTGCTGACCTGCGCGGTCTCCCGGATCGGCGCGGTGCCCGCACTGCTCTCCCCGGCGCTGGCCGGCGAGGTGGTGGGCAAGCTGCTCGCCGGACTGCAGCAGCCGTGGCTGGTCACGGACGGGGCGAAACTGGCCGGCCTGGACGTCAAGGGGCTGGTCCGGCAGACACTCACCGTCGACAGCGTGCCCGGCGTGGTGTCCCTGGCCGAGCACACCGGCGCCAAGGTCCCGCCGGCGATCCGGCTGCACCCGCGCGAACCCGCCCTGATCACCCACAGCTCCGGCACCACCGGCGTCCCCAAACTCGCCGTGCACTGCCCGCAGACCATGTGGAACCGGCTGGTCCCGCAGCAGGCGATGGGCTGGCCCACCCGCGGCGAGGTCGCGGCCCTGCACATGTCCTTCGTGCACTCCCGCTTCTACCACCTGCTCGGCGTCCTGCTGCACTACGGCAGCCCGCTGCTGCTGATCACCGACCCGGACCCGGCGAAGGTCGGCCCGATGCTGGCCCGGCACCGCCCCGGCATCGTCGAGACCCACCCCAACACCTTCGTGCTGTGGGAGGAGCTGGCCGACGCGCCCGGCGCCCCGCTGTCGCGCGTGAAGGCGTACGGCTCGACGTTCGACGCCATCCACCCGCGCACGGTACGACGGCTGCTCGGCGCCTCGAAGCGGCGCAGCCCGTGGCTGCTCCAGCTGTACGGGCAGAGCGAGACCGGTCCGGTGGCCTTCCAGTGGTTCACGCGCCGGAGCGTGGCCCGCGCGGACGGTCGGCGGGTCGGGATCGGGATCCCGGGCTTCACCAGCGTCCGCGTCACCGGCCCCGACGGGCAGCCCGCCGCGCCCGGCACCCCCGGCCGGATCGAGGCCCGCACCCGCGGCCGGATCCTCACCTACCTCGGCGCCCGCGAGCAGTACGAGCGCCAACTGGACGGCGAGTGGTGGCAGATGGGCGACATGGGCTACCGGAGCCGGCTGGGCGCGCTGTACCTGATCGACCGGGAGATCGACCGGATCGACTCGGTGCGCAGCAACCTGGAGGTCGAGGACACCCTCATGGACCGGCTGGAGGAACTGCGTGAGGTGGTCATCGTGCCGGGCGCGGACCGGGAGCCGGTCCCGGTGGTGTGCGTCCGCGGCGAACGGCCGCTGGACCCCGAGCGCTGGCGGGCGGCGACCGCCGACCTGCCGGCGATGGCGGAGCCCCGGCAGTGGCGGTTCGAGGAGCTGCCGATGACGGCGACCTGGAAGGTGAAGCGGGTGGAGATCACCCGGATGCTGGCGGCGGGTGTCCGCGCGTGACCCCCGTGGTCGTGGTCGGCGCCGGACCGGTGGGCCTGTCGGCCGCTCTGGCGCTGCGCGCGCACGGACTGCCGGTGCTTCTCCTCGAAGCCGGCCCCGAGGACCGCGAACGTCCGGGCAGCCGCGCCCTGTTCGTGCACCGTGAGACCCTCGCGCTGCTCGACGGGATGCGGCCGGGGCTGGCCGAGGAGATCGCCTCGTACGGCCGGACCTGGCACACCAGACGCACCCTGTACCGGGGGCGGGAGGTGTACTCCCGCACCTTCCCGCCCCCGCCCGGCCGGCCGCCCTTCACCAGCCTGCGCCAGGTCGACACCGAACGGTTCCTGCGGGAGGCGTGCGCGGAGGCGGGCGTGGAGTCCGTGTGGAACGCACGCGTGATCGGCGTCCGCACCACCGCCTCGGACGTGTCGCTGAGCTGTGCGGACGGCAGGGAGCTGACGTGCGGGTACGTGATCGCGGCGGACGGCGCGCGGTCCGCCGTCCGGGCCGGGCTCGGCATCCCCATGGAGGGCACGCACGGCGAGGGCTTCCACGTGGTCGTCGACGTGGCGGACCGGCCGGGCGCCGAACTGCCCCTGGAACGGGTCTTCCACTACGAGCACCCCGGCGTCGGCGGCCGCAGTGTGATGCGGGTGCCGTTCACCGGCGGCTTCCAGGTGGACCTCCAGTGCCACGCCCACGACCCGGCGGAGGAGTACGGCACCGAGGAGGCCGTCCGCCGCTGGCTGCCCGGGGTGGTGGGCGAGGGACACGAAGACTGCGCGGACCGGATCCTGTGGGTGTCGACGTACCGCTTCCTGCGCAAGGTCGCGGCCTCCTTCACCGACCCGCACCGGCGGGTGCTGCTCGCCGGGGAGGCCGCGCATCTCTTCCCGCCGTTCGGGGCGCGGGGCATGAACAGCGGGATCGCGGACGCGGCGGCCGCGGCGGAGGCGATCGCGAACGGCACGGTGGCGGACTTCGCGGCGGTACGGCGGGCGGCCGCGCTCTTCAACAGCGAGGCGGCCGGGGCCGCCCTGGAGCACCTGCGGCCCCGGCGCCGGAGCGTCCGGCTGCGGCAGCGCGCGGCGGCCGCGCTGGCGCCGGTCCTGCCGTCCTGCGGCTCCTGGCTGGAGCACGCGCCGTACGGGCCGCGGGGCGGGGCAGCGGCACTGGCGGGCCGGAAATACTGAGCCCGGCGACGAGAGGAGGAGCCATGACGCAACCGGTCGTGACGGAAGGCGTGCTGGCGTGGTCGCCGCGCGCCGGCCTGCGGCCCGTCGCGGACGCGGACGAACCGCTGCTGGTCGCGGACTCCTGGCTGGTCCTGGACGGCAGGGTGCGCGGCCTCGCCCGGCACCGGGAGCGCTTCGTGCGGTCCTGCGGCGAGTGCGACGGACCGCCGGCCTACCGGCTGCTGGAGTTCTGGCGGGACATGACGGCCGCGCTGCCCCGCACCGGCGCGTGGTTCCCCCGCGTCGAACTCACGCCCCACCACGTACGACTCCGGCTACGGCACGCCCCGCCGCTCGGCTCCACGGTCGAGGTCTGGGCGATCGGCCGGCCGGACCCCCGCACCGTGCCCCGCCGCAAGGGACCCGACCTGGACACCCTGGCCGAACTCCGCGCCCGGGCGGCCGAGGCGGGAGCCCAGGAGGCGGTGCTGGTGGACCCGTCCGGGGTGGTCCTGGAGGCGGCCACCACCAGCGTCCTCTGGTGGGAGGACGACACCCTCTGCCTGCCACCGCCCCGCCTGCCGGTGCTCCCCGGGGTGACCCTCGCCCTGATCCAGGAGCACGCGGAACGGCTCGGCATCCGCGTGGCCCACCGCGAACGGACCCTCTCCGACCTGGCGGACCGCGAGGTGTGGCTGGTGAACGCCCTGCACGGGATCAGACCGGTGACGCGCTGGGTGGGCGGCCCGGCGAGCGCCGGCGCGGCGGCACGGGCACCGGAGTGGCGGAAGTGGCTCGACGAGGAGGTACCTGAGCCGCTAGAGATGAGCGGCTGAATAGCGCCCCGTAAGGGGCGCTGGGGGTACCCCCAGCCGAAGACTGAAAGAGGAACTGCGCGACAAGCCCCCACGCTCCCGCAGCCGAAAAACACAAAGAAAGCGGCCCGGCAATAATTCACCGGGCCGGATATCAGGCTGTTTTTCATTCGGCTCGCTTGGACTGATAACCCCCCGGCACCATCCGCGTCGCAATGGCGATCCGGTTGTACGCGTTGATGACGGTGGCCGCCCAGACGAGGGCCGCCACCTGCGCCTCGTCGAAGACCCCGGCGGCCTCGGCGTACACCGCGTCCGGGACGTGGCCGTCGGCGACGAACGTCACGGCCTCGGTCAACGCCAGTGCGGCCCGCTCCCGTTCGGTGAAGAAGGGCGTCTCACGCCACGCGTTCAGCGCGTAGATCCGCTGCTCGGTCTCGCCCTGCGCGCGAGCGTCCTTGGTGTGCATGTCGAGGCAGAACGCGCAGCCGTTCAACTGGGAGGCGCGAATTCTGACCAGTTCGAGGATTTCCGACTCGACCTTGGCGTCCTGGGCCGCGGTGACGGCGGCGGCATGCAGGGAACCCATCGCCGACGAGACGTCCGGGGTGATTTTCTTGAGGGCCACGCGAGAAATCTGATCGCCATTGCTCATGAGGGCGACTCTAGCCTCCGGAATTGAATTACGGGGGCGGTTGCCGTGGAATTCGGGCGCCGCCGGTCACAGCCGGGTCGGACAGCACCGCGCACAGGATCTCCAGCGCGCCCGACCAGGCGTGGTCGGGCGGGGTGCCGTAGCCGAGGACGAGGGCGTCCGGGGGTGCGGTGGCCGCGCCGGGGTGGCGGTGGCGCGGGGTGAGGCCCTCGACGGCGAGGCCGCGGTCCGCGGCGGCCCGGATCACCCGCTGCTGGGTGCCGGGCGGCAGCCGCAGCACGACGTGCAGACCCGCCGCGATGCCGGTGACCCGGATCGCAGGGGCGCGCTCGGCGAGGGCCCTGACCAGGGCGTCCCGGCGCCGCCGGTAGCGGGAGCGGGCCGCCCGGACATGGCGGTCGTAGGCGCCGGAGGTGAGGAACTCGGCCAGCGTCAGCTGGTCCGGCGCCCCGCAGGTGTCCACGCCGCCCTTGACCGCCGTCACCTCCCGGACCACGGCCGGCGGCAGCACCATCCAGGCCAGCCGCAGGCCCGGCGCCAGGGACTTGCTGGCGGTGCCCAGGTAGACCACCTCGTCGGGGGCGAGGCCCTGGAGGGCGCCTACGGGCCGCCGGTCGTAGCGGAACTCGCCGTCGTAGTCGTCCTCCAGGACCAGGCCACCGGTGCGCCGCGCCCAGTCCACGACGGCCGCCCGCCGGTCGTGGTGCAGCGCCACGCCCATCGGGAACTGGTGCGAGGGGGTGAGCAGTACGGCGGCCGCCCCCTGGGCCAACTCCCCGGTGTCCGTGCCGAGTTCGTCGAAGGGCAGCGGGACCTGGCGGAGACCGGCCGCCGTCAGCAACTGCCAGTGCTCGTCGAGGCCGTACGACTCCACGGCGACCGTGTCCGCCCCGCGGGCCCGCAGCAGCCGGCCGAACAGGCTGAGGCCGTGGCTGAACCCCGCGCAGATCACGATCCGTTCGGGGTCGGCGCGTACGCCCCGGGCACGGGCGAGGTAGGCGGCGAGCGCGGTGCGCAGTTCGGCGCGGCCGCGTGGATCGCCGTAGCCGAAGGCCTCGTTGGGTGCGGCGGTGAGGGCGCGGCGGGCGGCCTTGAGCCACTCGGCGCGCGGGAAGGCGGAGACGTCGGGGAAGCCGGCGCGCAGGTCGTAGGCGGGCCGGTGGGCGGCCGTGTCCGCGGGGGTCTCCGCCTGCCGCACCGGCGCCACGCCCGTCGCGACCCGGGTGCCGGAGCCCTGCCGGGCGGTGAGCCAGCCCTCGGCGACCAGGTCGGCGTAGGCGTCGGCGACGGTGTTGCGGGCGATGGCCAGGTCGACGGCGAGGGAACGGGAGGAGGGCAGCCGGGTGCCGGGGAGCAGCCGGCCGCTGCGCACGGCCTCGCGCAGGGCGTCGGTCAGACCCCGGCGCAGGCCCGGACCGGCCGCCGGTTCCAGGTGGAGGTCGACGCCCAGAGCGGCCCGAGCGGGCTGCGTGGGCCGGGTGGGCTGAATGGCCCATGCTTTCTGCATGGAAATGGACCATACGCCTGGGCTGCCTGGCACCTAGTGTCGGCATCATGAGCAATCAGGAAAACGCCGAGTACGTCCCCGAGCACACCCCCCGCCTGGCCTGGGCCCAGCACGCGCCCGAGGTCTACAAGGCGATGGTCCGCCTGGACGGCGCCGCCCGTAAGGGCCTGGATGCCAAGCTGTTCGAGCTGGTGAAGATCCGCGCCTCGCAGCTCAACCACTGTGCGTACTGCCTCGACATGCACACCAAGGACGCGCTCGCGGCGGGCGAGAGCATCGCGCGCATCGTCCAGCTCAGCGCGTGGGAGGAGTCGAAGCACTTCTACACCGAGCAGGAGCTCGCCGCGATCGAGCTGACCGAGGCGGTCACGGTGCTGACTGGGGGCACCTCGCGGACGAAGTCTGGGGGAGGCTCCGTGCCGGACGAGGTCTACGAGCGGGCCGCGAAGCACTTCGACGAGGTGCAGCTGACGCAGCTGATCGCCTCGATCATCGTGATCAACTCCTGGAACCGGTTCGCCGTGACGACCCGTATGGTCCCCGGGCACTACACGCCGGGACAGCACGGGTGAGCAAGGCCGGCGTCTTCCGGGCGCTGCACCACGGGCGCCTGCCCGGTGACCCTCTGGTCCTGCCCGGTCCCTGGGACGCGGCCAGCGCCCGGGCCCTGGAGGCGGCCGGGTTCCCGGCGCTGGCGACGCCCAGTGCCGGGGTCGCGGCGAGTCTGGGGTACGCGGACGGCGAGACCCCGGCTGCGGAGATGTTCGCGGCGGTCGCGCGGATCGCGCGGGCCGTGGACGTGCCGGTGTCTGCGGACGTGGAGGACGGCTACGGGCTGGCGCCGAAGGAGCTGGTCGAGCGCCTGCTCGAGGCGGGCGTGGTCGGCTGCAACCTCGAGGACTCCGGCGAGGGCGTCCTCAAGGACCCGCACGAGCACGCCGAGTGGCTGGCCGAGGTCCGCCGGTCCGCCGGTGACCGGCTGTTCGTCAACGCCCGCGTCGACACCTTCGCGCGCGGGGTCACCGACCCCGACCGGACCATCGAGCGGGCCGCGCTGTACGTGGCGGCGGGTGCGGACTGCGTGTACCCGATCGACGCCCCGGCCGCCGTACTCCCCCTCCTGCGCGCCGGCATCGAGGGCCCGCTGAACATGTACGCCCGCGTGGACGGCGAGGGCCCCTCGCCCGCCGGACTCGGCGAACTCGGGGCCACCCGCGTCACGTTCGGACCGGGCCTGCTGCGGCTGGCCCTGCGGTCACTGCACGCGATCCCGCACTAGGCGTACGGCGCGCTGCTCGTCCCGGGGCGGAAGCGCCGGTACAGCACCGCTCCGGCCGCCAGCGAGGCGAGGCTCACGGCGGCCGGCGCCCAGGGGCTCGTCGCGCCGGTGTGGGCGAGCGTGTCGGTCGTCCGCTGCCGCACGACGGTGGTCCGCCTCGGCTGCGCCTTGGCCGGGTGCTGCGGCTCGTGGTGAACCCGCGGCGTGTCCGGTGTGGACGCGTCCGGCGCGTCGGGGTGGTCGTCCGAACCGTTGCTCGACTCGTTGCCGAAGACCGGGTTGAGGGCACCCACCAGGTTCGCGCTGTTGCCGCTGATGTTCACGGGCACGTGGACGGGGACCTGGACGAGGTCGCCGGAGAGAATTCCCGGCGAGTCATGGGCGGTTCCCTCGGTCGTGGCCCGGCCCGACGTCGTGGAGCCCGCCGTCCCCGAAGCCTTGTGCCCCTCGTTGGAGCACTTGTTGCCCATCGCGGGATTGAGCAGCCCGACCACGTCCACGGTGTTCCCGCAGACGTTCACCGGGACGTCCACCGGCAACTGGATGGCGTTGCCGGACGCCAGCCCGGGCGAACCGCTCGCGGTGCCGTCCGCGGCGGAGTCGGCGTGAGCCGTCCCCGCGACTGCCATCGCGCCAGAGGCGACGGCGATGGCGATCACACTGTTTCGGGTAGCCCGTTTCATGGATCCCTGCCCTTCCAGACGCGTTGCGGGCACTCACCCGCGCCCGGGAAACGCAAACTAAACGAAAGAAGTGACGGTTTATCAGCCATTTGCCCCGTACGGGCAGGCCGAGTTGTGCGCTGATGCGCGGTCCGGGCCCAGGAAGTCACGGCAGATGCTCCCGGGGCCCGCGACGCGTTTCGACCGATCAGGTCAGAATGCCTGGTTGCTGCAGCTCACGTCCGAGCCCAGGTGGTTTTGCTGCGCGCCCGGGTTGCCTTCGCCGTTCAGGTTGCCGGCCAGGCCGGTGAGGGCGCCGATGTTGCCGAGCACGTCGATGTTCATGTCGTGCGAGCGGCACTCGTTGCCCTGTGTGACGTCGATGTCGTGGCCCGGCTCGCTGTGGGCGAAGGCGGTGTTGCAGCCGACGGAGCAGACGCTCCCGAGGACGGCGGCGCCCGCGAGGACTGCCTTCTGGAACGTGCGCATTGGTTCTCCGTTGGTCGAGCGGATGGGGATCCGCTGCAGATCGAGTGGGGTTGCGGACGATTACGGGGAGGCCGTCAGCCGAGTCGGGGAAGCCCCAGCTGGCCGACGGGAGGCGCCGCGACCTGTCCGAGGCCGACCGGGACAAGGCCGGGCACGCTCGGCGCCCCGAGGATCGGGTTGACGAGCGGGTTCACCTGCGGGTTCACCTGGGGGTTCACCTGCGGGGTGACATGCGTCGGGCCGTCCGGGGCGTAGCCGGGGGGCACGGCCAGCTGCGGAGCGACCTGCGGCATGACCTGGGGCATGACCTGCGGCACGACCTGCGGCGGGGCCGCCTGCGGCTGGTACTGGGGCTGCGGCGCGGCCTGCTGCTGGTACTGGGGCTGCGGGGCGGCCTGCGGCTGGTACTGAGGTTGCGGCGCGGCCTGCGGCTGGTACTGAGGCTGCGGGGCAGCCTGCGGCTGGTACTGGGGCTGCGGCGCGGCCTGCTGCTGCGGGTACGAGGGTGCGGCGGTGGCCTGAGCCGATCCCTGCGACGAGGCCGAGGCGGAGGCGTAACCGGTCTGCTGCTGGGGGTACTGGGGCGGGGGCGCGGCCTGCGGCTGGTACTGAGGCTGCGGCGCGGCCTGCGGCTGGTACTGAGGCTGCGGCGCGGCCTGCTGCTGCGGGTACGCGGGGACCGTGGCCTGGGCCGATCCCTGCGTCGAGCCGGAGGCGTAAGGGCCCTGCTGCGGCGCGGGGGCCTGGGGCGGGGCTTGGGAAACCGGCTGGTCCGGAGCCGGCGCCGGTACTGGACCGCCGTATCCGACGGGAGTGTCGGCATAGCTGACGCCGGCGCCGATGGCGGACAGACCACCGGCCGCCGCCAGAACGAGCGCGGCCTTGTGAAGCTTGCGCATGAAACCCTCGGCCCTTCGATACCTGAATTGGGAAGTCCATTGCGATCAGTGCGGTCGCGCGTGCAGTCGGTGCGGTAATTTCACCGGCTTTCAGCAGCGGTACTCCTGAGCAGCACGCGGACTTCGCATCGGAGTCGGCAGCGATTCGCCTCGTACTCCTCGGGTCCACGGCCGCCGCCCTCTCCCCGCTGGAACGAGGATTTCCTGGCTGTGGTCACGGGCACCCAAAGGCACGTCACTCTTTTGCCGCCATCGGGACGGATTTTCCGTTCATATGGCCTTGCGGCAGACGGGTGACCACGGCACCGCTCCCGTATCCGAGTCCGCGCGCCTTTCGTTCCCCACGGAGTGAGGGCGAAGGTCCGTCCAAGCCGCCCAGGGCAGCAATAACAGCGACAACTGCGCTGCCTCATCAGTCATTTCATCAGGTTCCGTGCACAGATCAAATGAAGAGCCGAGGATTCCATGCGCAAGTTTCGGCAAGTCGCGCTCATCGTCGCAGCAGCCGGCGGCCTGACCGCCGTCGGTGCCGGCCCCAGCTCCGCTGCCCCCGCCGCCTACAACGGGCCCATGCCGACGCCCGTTTCACAGCCGGACACCGAGGCCGCAGCGGCCACCTCCGCGCAGGCGACCGCGCAGACGTACGGCACGCCGGCCCCGCAGCAGGCGTACCCGCAGCGGGGCACCGATGTCGCCCCGCAGCTCAACCCTCAGCTGAACCCGCAGATCAGCCCCCAGATCTCGCCGCAGGCCGCGCAGGCCCCGCAGACGGCGCAGGGTGGCCCGGTGGGGCAGAACAACTTGTTCCGTCCGTACCAGGAGTGCAGCCCGCAGAGCCTGCTCGACGCGAATGTCCCGGTCGCCCTGCTCGCCGCCTCCCAGACCCGGGGCGTCGACTGCACCCAGGCCAACAGCCAGTCGAACGCCCTCGCCAGCGCGCAGCGGCAGGGCTGACGGCCGCAATTCACCGCCCGACGCGGGCCCTTGGAGGATCGCGGCCAATGGGCCCGCGCGCCGCGTTACGACTTTTGGGTGTTTCTGCCGCGCGATCAAGAGAGCAGCGCGTCGCCGCAATTTCTGGCGTATTTCGTACTAATCTCCCGTAACTGTAAAAAGTCGATCTGCCACAGATCGCACCCCACACTCCACGGAGATGACATGCGCAAGCTTCGCAACGTTGCCGTCCTGGTCGCCGCGCTCAGCAGCATCGGCCTGAGTGGCACGGCCTACGCCGGCGGCGGCGGCCACGGCGGCGACAAGTTCGACATCACGCAGAGCAACCACTGCAAGTCGCACGACCTGAACGTCGACGTCCTCGGCAACGTCGGACTCCTCAACGGCGTGCTGGACCTCAACCCCGAGGGCAACCCGGGCGCCCAGAACAACAACACCGGCTCGACGCTGAGCTGCAGCAACAGCGCCTTCTGAGTTGTGTCCGGCGCCTGGCGCCGGGCGGTGAAATGGTCCCGGCACCGGGCCCCAGGCCGGGTGTCGGGACCATTTGTGTGCTCCGACAGAGCTCCAAGGTAGCGAAAAGGCAATCGAGTTCGGCGCGTCGCCCAATTCATTCGGGCATTTCGCATCAGCATTCATCGACACAGACGGCGATTTCTCGCACATCGCCTCCATCTCATTCCAACGGAGATCACATGCACAAGCTCCGCACGGCTGCCGCTGTTCTCGCCGCATTCGGGAGCCTCGGCCTCCTGGGTGCCGGCACCGCCCACGCCGACCAGGGCGGGGGCAAGAAGGACGGTGACTGGTTCAACGTCCAGCAGAGCAACCACTGCAGGACGCACGACCTGAACCTCAACGTCCTCGGCAACCTCGGACTCCTCAACGGCCTGCTGGGCCTCAACGACGAGGGCAACCCGGGCGCCCAGAACAACAACACCGGCTCGAAGCTGAGCTGCAGCAACGAGGTCGGCAAGTAACGCACAACGGCAATCCCCGGTACCCGACCAGTGGTCGGGTACCGGGGATTGCCGTTTCTCCGGTCCGGCATGCGCCGGACGCTCAGAACTCGAGGTGCGGCTTCTTGAAGTCCTTGGGCAGCTTTTCCGTGTTGGAGCAGTGCACGGCGTCCCCGACGCTGGAGGATCCGCCGTCCAGCACCTGGTCACCCGGAAACACCGTGCGCGGGCGGTCGGACGTCGAGCAGTCAAGCGCCTGCTTGAGAACGTGTACCCCGTCCTTGTCGGTGCGGGTCTCGTTCTTGTGAACGCAGACGGCGCCGTGCTCGGTGCTCCTGCAGCCGTCCGGGGGCTGGTCCGCGTACGCGTGTCCGGCGCCGACGCAGAGCGCGGCGAGACTTCCGACGAGCCCCGAGACGGTGGCCATCTTCCGTGAAGTGAACATGAGTTGTCTTCCTTTACGACGGGGGCCCGTGCACGCGCGCCGTTGACCGGCGCGCGCCCGGGCCCGAGAAGGTCGAAGAAGTGCCGCAGCCCGGACGCGTACCTCGACGGAGTCGGGGTGCGTCCGGGCTGCCTTCGCCATGGTTGTCACTCAGCACACCGGTGAGCGGACCGAAGCGATGCCGGTCCCGGATGCCGAGTTCGTGCGAGGTGCGTCTTTACTCGCCACCCTGGCCCTGGTCGTAACCGCCCTGCTCGGGACCGGGGTTCCCCTGGTCCTCAGGCTGCCCCTGCTCCGGACCCTGCTCCGGGCCGGCGTAGTAACCGCCCCCGACGGCCAGGGCGTTGGCAGTCGAGTTGGCCACGGCGGTGATCTGCGGGGGCGCGTCCTCGCCGCCAGCGGCGGAGCTGACCCCGGCACCGAGGAAGGAGAGCCCGGCAACCGCTGCCGCTACGAGTGCGACGCGCTGAAACTTACGCATGGTTGACCCTTTCTTGTCCAGGCGGGACGCCCGGCTTGATTACGTACGGTGAGCTTATACACACACTCCGTAGTTAGCCGAGGATCTACGCCCGGCATGTGGCGCGTCGCCCCCGTCTGCCGTACCGGCGGCTCTACCGGAGGCCGACCGGGAGCGTCCGGCCCATGGCACCGAACGAGCGGCCGGGCGACCCCTGCTCGTCACCGGCCTCCACGGGCGCAACCCCATCCGCCGTGCGGGAACAGACACCCTCGGGCCGCGCCTGGTCCGACTTGACCCCCAGGAGGGTGAGCACCGTCGGGGGCTCCACATAACCGCAGGTCTCCCGATGCGGGAGGGAACCGCCTTCAGGAACCACGCCCTTGATCCGCTGGGTACAGGTGAGGTTGCCCAAGAGATCGCTGGTGCACTTTCCCGGGCCCGCCGCGGCGTACGCGGGAGCGAGGCCGACGCAGGCCACGGCGATGCCGCCGACCAGCCCCGAGACAGTCGCGATCTTCTTCCTGCTGAACATGCGATGCGCTTTCCGTTGTGAGGACACCCGCCGAACTCAGCCGCTGAAAGCCTGGTTGTACTGGCCACAGCCGGTGTCGAGGGTGTCGGCGAGGCCGAGCACGCCGATCGGGACGTCGTTCTCGGACACCGTCTGCGGGCTGCACTCCTGGTAGGGGCGGTACTGGTTGGACACCTGCGGCCCACTGTCGTAGGCGTCGGCCACGGCGGGGGAGGCGCCGACGGCGGACAGGCCGCCGGCGGCCGCCACTGCTGCGATCACGACCTGCTGAAGCTTGCGCATGGAACCCTCGGTCCTTTGCTCATACGGCGAATTGGTTGCCTAGCGTGAATGCATGAACACTAGCAGTAGCGGGACGAGAGGTTCCACAACGGACATCCACCCCGAGGGTGACATAGCAGCACATAATCACCTTATGGTCGGGGGGAGTTGGGTCAGGAGAGCGCGAGCTGCGCGGGCCGCCCGCGATCGGGTGCGGGCACCGAGAGGATCACGTCCCGCAGTCTCTCGACATACCGCCGCACGTTCTTGTAGGCGATGTCGGTGTCCGGGTACCGGCAGGCGAACCACAGTCCTTCGTGCAGCCGGTTGACCCAGGCGCACACCTGGTCGCCGTACGACACCCGGAGCAGCCCGTACGCCTTCTGCTCGGCCCAGTCGTCCGCGCCGGGGATGAGACGGGCGTCCACGTACGAGATGATCGAGTACATGTCGGGCGAGGTCGGCCGGAAGTCCGTGCCGAGCAGGCGCAGTACGCGGGCGAGCGGGATGCGGGCCAGCGACCGGTTGGCCCGCAGTTCGGCACGGACCGTGTCGAGCGCGCTCTCCAGGTCCCCTGCCGCGGGCACCTCGATGGGTGCGCCGCCGACGTACCAGCCCACCGACTCCGACCACGCGGACTTCAGCCGGGTGTGGAACGGGACGACGGTGCGGTAGACCGGCTGCCCGCCGAGTTCGTGGACGATCAGACTGGTCGCGGCCAGGATGCCCACCAGACTGCCGCCGTAGGGGCGGCAGTACGCCTCGAACGCGGCGGCGGCCGCCGCGTCGACGAGCGGCTCGCACACCAGCTTCTGGGTGGGCAGCACCCCGCCGGGCTCCAGCCCGAGGTCGACGGGGAACTCCGGGAGCCGGTCGCCGCACCGGGCGATGAACTCCCGCCAGCGCGTGACGATCGCGTGGGTGTCGTCGATGCCGTCCGCGTTCGCCCGCTCCTGCTCGCAGAAGTCGACGTAACTCCCCACGGACGGACCGGTGACGGGACTTCCCGTGACGGCCGCCGCGTACAGTCCGTTGATCTCCTCCGGGAGCCGGTGGATCGAATAGGCGTCGACATTGGTGTGGTCGAAGGCCATGTACACGCTGGTGGAGTCCTCGCGTACGACCGCCGTGTAGATGAGGTTCGGCCAGCCGAGCGCGTCCGCCGCCGCGTCGAACCGATCCTGCAGGTACCGGGTCAGCGCCCCCGCGTCGGTGAACTCGCCGACCACCTCGCGGTGCAGCGACACGTCGTTCTCGGCGAGGGTGAACCGCTGCATGTCGTCGCCGGCCCACCGGAAGCCGCTGCGCAGCGTCTCGTGCCGCAGCGTCCAGCCGCGCAACGCCCTTTCCAGCGCGTCGAGATCGACCTGGCCCGGCAGGTCGAACGCCGCGCCGAGCCAGGTCGGCACGAACAGTCCGTCCTCCCGCACCGACCGGGCTGTTCTGATGTGCGACTCCTGGATGTACGCCGGCGGCCGCGGATCCGGCGGCAGCGCTGCCGCGGCCGCGATGGTCACCGGGCTGAATCTCCACTCGACGAGCCGTCCGGGCCGGATCTCACAGCGCTGGATGTCAGAAATTCGCACGGTGGCTCTCCTTACGCAGAAGACACCAGCTTCGTCATCAACGGGAAGGCGTACGCGCGCGATGATCGCTGTGTCGCCGCGATTTCAGCGGGATGTGTGACGTCTCGAACGGAGAAACGCCCCACCTCACCCGTATCTGTAGATCCCGCTCACGTCCTCCAGTTCGGCCGGAGTGACGTCCCACGGCGGCAGTTGCTCGTACCGGGCCACGACCCGGCCGTGCTGGGGGTCGCCCGCGCCGGGTGGCTCGGCGGGAAGGTACGTGTGGCCGGGGTGCCGTCGCTGCCAGCGGGTCCACAGCAGGTCGACGAAGGAGTGATGCAGCCAGAAGACCGGGTCGTTGACGGAGGCGGCGCTGAGCATCACCCCGCCGACCCAGTGGTGGACCCGGTTGTGGTTGCGCCAGGAGACGCTGCCGCGGCCGCTCCCCCAGCCCTCCAGCTTGTTGCGGTAGCCGTGGGCGACCGCCGAGTTCCAGGGCCAGCTGTCGTAGACGGGGTCGGCCAGCGCGAACTCGACGTCACGCGCGGTCGGCAGCTGGATCGGGGCGCGGGCCCGGCCGAGATCGCGGGTGAGGTAGTGCACGTCGGTCACGTTCTCGGTGATCTTCCAGTGGCCCGCCCGGTAGGCGAACGGGCCCGTCATCACCTGCCGGTCCGGGCCGCGTCCGTTGCCGCCGAGCAGATCGTCGGTCCACGGCAGGGAGTTCGGCGCACGGTCACGGGTCCAGTCCCAGTACGGCACCGTCACCGACCCGTCCACCCTGCGCAGCGCCCGCTCCAGTTCGAGCAGCAGCCGGCGGTGCCAGGGCAGGAACGAGGGCGCCATGTGGGCGGTGCGCAACCGGTGTTGCCGGTCGGCCGAGTTGTGCGCGATGTGGATCCGTACGAACTCGTCGTACTCACCGCGGCGTTTGACCTCCAGCAGAGCGTCCACGAACCGGCGCCGTTCGGCTCGGGTCAACGTGTTGACGTTCCTGCGCGTGTAGACCACGTGCGCCTCCCTCGGGCATCGGCCACAGGGGTAACCGCCGGACACACCTTCGGGTCACCGCCCTACGGCCGGACCGGTGACGCGGCGCCACGCCCGGCGGCCGGCTCAGGAGAGCCACCGTTTCCACACCTCGGGGTGGCCGTCCACCCACTTCTTCGCGGCCTCCTCGGGGCTCAGCTTCTGGTCGGCGATCATCAGGGAGACCTGGTCCTGGTCTTCGGTCGTCCACTCGAACTTCCTCAGGAAGGCGGCCGCCCTGCCGCCGCCGTGCGCGAAGTCCGTGTTGAGGTACTTCTGCAGCGGGGTGTGCGGATAGGCGCAGGCGACCTTGGCCGCGTCGGCGTCGCAGCCCTCCCGGTACGCGGGCAGCCGCACCTCGGTCATCGGCACCTTCTTGAACAGCCACTGCGGTGCGTACCAGTACGTGAGGAAGGGCTTCTTCTCCTTGGCGAACTGCTTGATCTGGGTGATCTGGGCGGCCTCGGACCCGGCGAAGACGACCTGGTAGTCCAGCTTCAGATTGCTCACCAGCGCCTTGTCGTTGGTGACGTACGACGGCGATCCGTCCAGCAGCTGCCCCTTGCCGCCGCTCTCCGCGGTACGGAAGAGGGAGGCGTACTTGTTCAGGTTCTTCCAGTTCGTGATGTCCGGGTGCTGCTTGACGAGATAGGTCGGCACGAACCACCCGATGTGCCCGGTGACCCCGAGGCCCCCTCCCCGGCTGATGGTCTTCTTGTCGTCGACGTACCGCTTCTCCTGGTCCGGGTGCCCCCAGTCCTCCAGGATCGCGTCGACGCGGCCCTGGCTGAGTGCGTCCCAGGCCGGGACCTCGTCGACCTGCACGGTGTCGACGCGGTAGCCGAGCTTGTGCTCAAGGAGGTACTGGGCGACAGCCACATTCGACTGCGCGCCGACCCAGGACTGCACGGACAGGGTCACGGTCTTCGAGCCCTGCGCGCCCGCGAACGGCGAGGCCTGCCTGGTCATGTCGGCGGCACCGCACCCGGTGGCGAGCACGAGGACGGAGGCGGCGGCGATGAGTGTCGTACGGCGCATGGTCACGCTCCCTCCCGCGTACGGCGTTCCGTGGGCTGGGTGACCCGGTCGAGCATCAGCCCCAGGCAGACGATGGCGGCGCCGGCGACCAGCCCGGTGGCCAGGTCGCCCTGGGCGAGACCGAAGGCGACGTCGTAGCCGAGGGCGCCGCCGCCCACCAGCCCGCCGATGATGACGACGGCGAGGACGAGCACCACGCCCTGGTTGACAGCGAGCAGCAACGCAGGCCGGGCAAGGGGGAGTTGGACCTGCAACAGCTGCTGGCGGCCGGTCGCGCCGAGCGACCGCGCGGACTCCAGGGCGGCCGGGTCCACCTGGCGCAGCCCCTGCGCGGTGATCCGTACGACGGCCGGCAGCGCGTAGACGACGGCGGCGGCGACGGCGGGCGCGCGGCCGACACCGAACAACGCGACGACCGGGATCAGGTACACGAACTGCGGCATGGTCTGGAACACGTCCAGGACCGGACGCAGGGCGCGCTCCACCCGGTCGCTGCGGGCGGCGGCGACACCGGTCACGAAGCCGAGGACGAGCGTCACGGCGACGGCCGCGAGCACCTGGGACAGCGTGTCCAGCGACGGCTCCCACACCCCCAGCACGCCGATCGCGGCCATCGCGAGGACGGCGGTGAGCGCGGTGCGCCAGGTGCCGATCAGCCAGGCCAGGGCGGCGACCACGAACAGCACCGCCCACCAGGGCAGCCACTGCAGCCCGGAGCGGACGGGGTCCAGGACCCAGGTGGTGAAGTGCCCCGCCCAGTCCGCCGTACCGCCGACGACCGGCACGCCCGAGTACAGGTGTGCGGTCATCCAGTCGACGGCGCGGTTGACCGGTTCGGCGAAGTTCAGGGTCCAGGCGGTGGGCCAGTCGAGGCGGCCGAGGAGCCGGGCGGCGAGCGCGACGGCGACGGTGGCGCCGAGTGCGTACAGGAGGCCGGCGGGGGCCTTCCGGGTGTCGCCGCGGTCGCCCGCCGCCGCGGTGACGCGGTCCAGGACGACCGCGAGGAGCACGATGGGTATGCCGGCGGCGAGGGCCGCGCCGACGTCGACCGAGGCGAGCGCCTGGTAGACGCGGTCGCCGAGGCCGCCGGCGCCGATGACGGAGGCGATGACCGCCATCGACAGCGCCATCATGATCGTCTGGTTGAGGCCCAGCAGCAGGTCCTTGCGGGCCAGCGGGATCCGCGCGGTCAGCAGCCGCTGCCGATGGGTGGCCCCCAACGACTCCACGGCCTCCAGGACTTCGGGGTCGGCGCCGCGCAGGCCGAGGGCGGTGAGCCGGGCCATGGGCGGGGCGGCGTAGACGACGGTGGCGAGGACGGCCGCGGGGACGCCGATGCCGAAGACCAGGACGACGGGGAGGAGGTAGGCGAAGGCGGGCAGCACCTGCATGGTGTCCAGGACCGGGCGCAGGGCGCGGTGCAGCCGGTCGGACAGCCCGGCACCGAGCCCGAGCACGAGACCCACGGCCACGGACGCGAGGACGGCGACGACCATCAACGCGAGGGTCTGCATCGTCGGCACCCACATGCCGAGGGCGCCACAGGCGAGGAACGCGGCGGCGGCACCGGCGGCGAGCCTGACCCCCGCGACGCGGTGGGCGACGACGGCGGCGAGCACGGTGACGCCGGGCCAGCCCGCGGCGAGGAGGGTGAGGTAGACGGCGCGGACGGTGAGGACGACGGCGTTGCTGATGTAGCCGAAGAAGTAGAGGAAGAGGGGGTGGGTGTCGCGGTTGTCGATGACCCAGTTGCTGGCGGAGGTGAGGGGTGCGGAGAGGCCGATGGTGAGATCGTGCGGCCAGGCGGCGGACGCCCAGTGGGAGTGGGCGAGGGGTGCGAGGACGGCGGCGGCTACGGCGAGGGCGAGAAGCTTGCGGGCGGCTCGGCTGGTCGGAAGCGCCACTCGACGAGGGCTCGGCACAGTGATCGTTGCCATCAGACGTCCTCCGGACTGGTGCGCGGGGCGGGGGGTTTCACTCCCCCGCGCTCACGGGGTACCGCCGCGCCCACCCGTGCCACCCCAGCGGCACGACTGCCCGCGGCTGAGTCAGTGTCAGCGACACCCGCCGCTGGGGTGCCCTCCGACGAGGGCCGCGCATCCTCACCCAGGGGCGCGGGGAACTGCGCGACCGGCCCACGACCACCCGCGGCCAACGCACTGCCCGCATCCGAACCCGCCGCTGGGGTGCCCTCCGACGAAGGCCGCGCATCCCCACCCAGGGGCGCGGGGAACTGCGCGACCGGCCCACGACCGGCCGCGGCCGACGTGCTGCCCGCATCGGTCTTGGCCACGACGCCGAGCAGCGTGTCGGCGTCGACCACGCCGACACACCGGCCGTCCTCCACGACCCGCGCCGGGACACCGGTCCCCGCGACCACGTCGATCGCCTCGGCGACCGTCGCCTCCGGGCTGACCGCGGGCCCGTCGGCCTCCCCGGTCTCCCCCGGCTCCCGCATCGCCGTGCGGACCGTCATCACCTGCTCGCGCGGCACGTCCCGCACGAACTCCCGGACGTAGTCGTCGGCCGGGGAGCCGACGATCTCCTCCGGGGTGCCCAGCTGGACCACCCTGCCGTCCCGCATCAGGGCGATACGGTCGCCGAGTTTGAGCGCCTCCGCCAGGTCATGGGTGATGAAGACCATCGTGCGGCCCTCCTCGCGGTGCAGGCGGACCACCTCCTCCTGCATGTCCCGCCGGATCAGCGGGTCGAGCGCGCTGAACGGCTCGTCGAAGAGGAGGACCTCGGGGTCGACGGCCAACGCCCGTGCGAGGCCGACGCGTTGGCGCTGGCCGCCGGACAACTGGCCGGGACGGCGCTGCTCCATGCCGTCGAGGCCGACCTTGGCGACGACCTCGGCGGCCCGCCTGCGCCGCTCGGACCTGCCGACGCCCTGGATCTCCAGGCCGTACGCCACGTTGTCGAGGACGGACCGGTGCGGGAGGAGCCCGAAGTGCTGGAAGACCATCGCGGCGCGGTGCCGGCGCAGTTCCCGCAGCCGGCCCTTGTCCATCGCGCGGACGTCCTCGCCGTCGATGGCGATCCGGCCGGCCGTCGGCTCGATGAGCCGGGTCAGGCAGCGGACCAGGGTCGACTTCCCGGAGCCGGACAGGCCCATCACCACGAAGACCTCGCCCTTGCGCACGTCGAAGGAGACGTCGCGGACCGCGGCCGTACAGCCGGTGCGGGCGCGGAGATCGGCGGGCGACAGCCCGGCCAGCCCGGAATCCGCGGGGACCCGTTCGGCCTTCGGGCCGAAGACCTTCCACAGACCGTCGACGGAGAACACAGGGGTCGTACTGGTCATCACGCACCGCCCTTCAGCAGGTCCACGGCCCTCTCGCCGACCATCAGCACTCCGATCATCGGGTTCACGGCCGGCATGGTGGGGAAGACGGACGCGTCGGCGATACGGATGCCGTCGAGTCCGCGGATGCGCAACTCGGGGTCGACGACGGCCTGTCGGTCATCGACCGCGCCCATCCGGCAGGTGCCCGCCGGGTGGTAGACCGTGTGCGCGACCTTGCGGGCGTACTCGCTCAACTCGGCGTCGCCCTGGACCTCCGGGCCTGGGCACACCTCGCGCTTCAGCCAGCCCGCCAGCGGCTCGGTCCGCGCGACCTCGCGGGCGATGCGGATGCCGTCGACGAGGGTGCGGCCGTCGTAGTCGTCCTCGTCGGTGAAGTAGCGGAAGTCCAGCGCGGGCTTCACGGACGGGTCGGAGCTGGTCAGGTAGAGGCGGCCGCGGCTGCGCGGCTTGGGGATGTTCGGGGTCATCGAGACGCCGGACTCCGGCCGCCGGTAACCCAGTCGCTCCGGGTTGTCCGTGAACGGCACCTGGTAGAAGTGGAACATCAGGTCCGGGCCCGCGTGTTCGGGGTCGCGGCGGACGAACAGGCCCGCGTCGGAGTCCATCGCGGAGTTCTCCGGGATCGGGCCGTTCGTCTCCCAGACGATGACCGACTCGGGGTGGTCGAGGAGGTTCTCGCCGACGCCCGGGAGGTCGTGGGCGACCGGGATGCCGAGCGCTTCGAGGTCGGCGGCCGGGCCGATGCCCGAGTGCAGGAGCAGGCGCGGGGAGTCCACGGCGCCCGCGCACAGGACGACCTCGTTGCGGGCCCGTACGAGGAGTTCCTCGCCGTCCTTGGTGCGCACGTGCACGCCCTCGGCGTGGGTGCCGTTCAGCTCCAGCCGGTACGCCCAGGTCTCCAGCAGGATCGTCAGGTTGGGCCGTTCGTCCATCACCGGGTGGAGGTAGGCCACGGACGCGCTGGAGCGCTTGTTGTTCTCGGGGTGGTACGCGAGGTCGAAGAAGCCGGCGCCCTCGGTGAACGGCCTGCGGTTGAAGCCCTCCACGCCCGGGACGCCCAGCGCCTCCCGCGCCGCTTCGACGAAGTCGCGGGCGATGGCGTTCCGGTCCTTCTCGTCGACCGGGACGATGTTGTTGAGGAGGCGTGCGTAGTAGGCCTCCATGGGGACCGCGCCCCAGCCCTTGGCTCCCGCCTCCTCCCACTCGTCCCAGTCGGACGGGAGCGGCTTGAAGGCGATGAGGGTGTTGTGGCTGGAACAGCCGCCCAGCACCCGGGCGCGGCTGTGCCGGATGTGGGAGTTGCCGCGCGGCTGCTCGGTGGTCGGGTAGTCGTAGTCCAGCTCGCCGCCGAGCAGGCCCATCCAGCGGCGCAGGGTGAGGACGTCGTCGCGGCCGACGTCGCTGGGGCCGCCCTCGATGACGGCGACGGTGACGTCGGGGTTCTCGGTGAGGCGGGAGGCTATGACGGAACCGGCGGTTCCGCCGCCGATGACGACATAGTCGTAGGTGTGGTGGGACATGGGGGGTGCTCCAAAGGGCTTACTGGCTCACTGACTCGCTGCGAGGGCTGCTGGCGTACGGCGGCCGGACGGGGGCTCAGCCGGCGAACCAGCGCACCGGCCTCGGCGCGAGGTTCTGGTAGACGTGCTTGGTCTCGCGGTACTCGGCGAGCCCGGCGGGTCCCAGCTCGCGGCCGGTGCCGCTCCTTCCGAAGCCGCCCCACTCCGCCTGCGGGAGGTAGGGGTGGTAGTCGTTGATCCACACCGTGCCGTGCCGCAGTCGGCCGGCGATCCGGCGGGCCCGGCCGGCGTCCGCGCTCCAGACGGCGCCCGCCAGGCCGTACTCGGTGTCGTTGGCGAGGGCGACCGCCTCGTCCTCGGTGCGGAAGGTCTCGACGGTGAGGACCGGCCCGAAGACCTCCTCGCGTACGACCCGCATCTCGCGGTGGCACTGGTCGAGGACGGTCGGCTCGTAGAAGTAGCCGGTGGCCGGGCGGTCGGCGGACGGTTCGGGGCGCTTGCCGCCCGCGCGCAGCACCGCGCCCTCGGCGAGCGCCGACGCCACGTACGCCTCGACCTTGGCACGCTGCTGCTCGGAGACGAGCGGGCCGCACTCGACGCCGTCCGCGGTGCCCCGGCCGAGCCGGATCCGGGCGGCCCGGCGGGCGAGTTCGGCGACGAACCGCTCCCGGACCGGCTCCTCGACGATCAGCCGGGCGCCGGCCGAGCAGACCTGGCCACTGTGGATGAACGCGGCGTTGAGGGCCTGGTCGACGGCGGTGTCGAAACCTTCCTGCGTGGCGCAGGCGTCGGCGAAGACGACGTTGGGGTTCTTGCCGCCCAGTTCGAGGGCGACCTTCTTGACGGTGGGCGCGGCGGCCTGGGCGACCTTGGTGCCGCTGACCAGGCCGCCGGTGAAGGAGACGAGGTCGACGTCGGGGTGTTCGGCGAGGCGGGCGCCGACGGTGTGGCCGGGGCCGGTGACGAGGTTGGCGACCCCCGCGGGCAGCCCGGCCTCCGCGAGCAGTTCCATCAGCGCGATCGTCGTCAGCGGGGTGAGCTCGCTCGGCTTGACCACGAACGTGTCGCCGGCCGCGAGCGCCGGGGCGATCTTCCAACTCGCCTGGAGGAGCGGGTAGTTCCAGGGAGTGATCAACGCGCACACGCCGACCGGTTCGGATACGACGACGCTGTGGACGTCGGCCGAGCCCGCGTCCACCACCCGGCCCCCGCCCTCCGCGGCGACCAGGTCGGCGAAGTAGCGGAAGGCGTCGGCGACGCAGTCGATGTCGACGCGGCCCTCCGCCACGGTCTTGCCCGCGTCCCGGCTCTCCAGGAGGCCGAGCCGTTCGCGGTCGCGCACGAGGAGGTCGGCGACCCGGCGGAGCAGGGCGGCGCGCTCGGCGACGGGGGTCCGGGGCCAGTCGCCGGTGTCGAAGGCACGGCGGGCGGCGGCCACCGCCGCCTCCGCGTCCTTCTCGTCGCCCTCGGCGACCACGGTGAAGGGCAGGCCGTCCGCGGGGTCGATGATCTCGCGTGTCGCGCCGGAGACGGCTGCCAGCCAGTCGCCTCCGGCATGGATGGTCGCTCGTGCCGTGCTGTCCGCCATGATCGGTATTGCCTTCCGTTCCTGTTCGGTGCCCCTGTGTGACCTCCGGGTCACACTCGGGGACCGCCAGCACCTGCCCTCGGCCTCGGATTGCATGCGCAATCGTCGGTCGAAAGTGTGCGGCGTCACTGAACAGTCGGACAGAACGGCACAAACACCCCAAGGGGGCGACGACCCTCATGTTCGGTTCAGGGCGTGATGCTCGCCGATGCGGCGGGCGTGGCATGCCGGGGCTTGCTCTTGGTCGAGATCTGGCCGACGAGCTCCCAGAAACAGACCAGGGCGGTGACGGGCGGGATCCCGAAGATGACTAAGGACAACAGCGCATGGGAGGAGTGGCTGACACACAGGGCCACGGCCACGACGGAGGCGGCCAGCACGACGCACCAGGACCGCCGCGCGCTCCGGCGCTGGGCGGTGGCCCGCAGGACGGACAGCGCAGCCACGAACCACGGGCCGTAGACCGTCAGCGGCCAGTACTGCGCCAGTCCCCCGGGGAGCACCGACGAGGCGATGCCGCGCAGCTGCGCGTAGGAGTAGCAGAGGGACCAGGCCAGCATGGACACCGCACACAGCGAGACCGTCGCGATCAGGAGCGTGATGTGCGTGACGCTCCGGCCGCCGTCGAGCAGGTGGGAGTCGTGGCGGACCCGATGGCGGACCCGCCGGCGACTGCCCCGGCGCTGGGCCGGCACGTCCAGCAGGGTGGGGGCCGTGGTCACACCGGTCGGTGCGGACAGTATCTGCGCCAGCTCCTCGACCGGGTCCCAGTCGCTCGGCGCGACGTCCGGCTCCGGGGCACCCCAGGCGTGGTCGTAGAGACCGGGATGGTCGTAGAAGCCGGTGTGGTCGTAGAGACCCGGCCCCGAGTCGTGCTGAATCCCGTCCATCGATTACCTCCGCCCCCTGCCTCAGAAGGCCCCGTACAGATCTGCCATGGTCCGCCGATATTCATTTTCCATCGTGTTGATTCTCTTCAGGAAATCATCGAGCAGGTCCGAGCATGAGGTGATATCCATACCACCGGGCCAGCGGAGCACGGTTGTCGGATGATCTTCGGCTGCGCACCAGTCCAATCGCGTCACGGTCACCTAACGACCGTCACACGGGGCGGGATTTGGAGCGTTCGGGGGAATTCAGTCACCCGGAAGAGAAGCTATAGAATGCCTACCGGCTCACAATTGAAGAAATTGTGAATATGCGCGCGATTACACTCCGTGAATGCCGAATTCGAATGAACGACGATGTGACCGGTGCGGGGCCGGTGCCCCGGCGGTCGCGTCGGTCCACCGTCAGCTCCCGCCGCCGGCCAGCAGCTCCCGTACGCGGCCCCGCAGCCAGGCGTGCGCCGGGTCGGCGTCGTGGCGTGGATGCCAGGCCAGGCCGAGGGGGATCGGCGGCAGCGGGAGCGGGACCTCGAAGGCGGCGAGGCCCAGGGTGGTGGCCAACGGGACTCCCGGGGAGCCGATCAGGCCGATCAGGTCGGAGTCGCGCAGCACGAAGAGGGAGGCCGTGAAGGTGCCGACGGTACCCACCACCTGCCGCTCCAGGCCGAGTTCGGCCAGCGCGACGTCGACCGGGCCGTGCAGCTTGCCGCGCCGCGAGACGTTCAGGTGACCGCCCGCGGTCGCGTACCGCTCGGGCGTCAGTTCGCTCCCGCCGCACCAGGCGGGGCTCGGCTCCGGCCTCGGCACCACGGCCCGCGAGACCGGCGCCGCCCTCGGGGTCGCGGTCACCGGCACGATCCTGTCCGCCCACGGCGACCTCGCCTCCGGGATGGGCCCGGCCCTGCGTACCGTCGCCCTGCTGGTCCTCGCCGCGACGGCGCTCGTGGTGGCCGGTTACGGCCGCCGCACCCCGACACGCACTATCGCGTCCGGCCCGGAACGCGTACTATCGCGTTCTACCGGTGCCTGAGCAACTCCCCGCACACCCCGGCCCGTTGAGGAGCCCGATGCCCGCCCTCCTGAACCCCGTCCTCGACCTGCTGACCCTGCGCGGCACCGTCACCGAGGCCGAACAGATCACCGCCCGCATGCGCCGCCTGCGCATCGACGGCGACCAGCTCGCCGGCCTCGACGTCAGCCCCGGCCAGCAGGTCCGGGTCCTGGTCACCGGCCTGACCCTGCGGACGTACTCGGTCTGGCGCTACGACCCGTCCGGCGTCGTCGAGTTGTGCGTCCTCGACCATGCCGAGGGCGGACCGGGCGCCCAGTGGGGCCGGACCGTCGGGAAGGGCGAGCAGGTACGGCTGCGCAGGCCGGAGGGCACCTTCACGCTGCGCCCCGACGCCGCCCACCACGTCTTCGTCGGCGACGAGACGGCCGCGGTCGCCTTCGGTGCGATGCTCGCGGCCCTGCCCGAGGGGGCCCGGATCTCCGGCTGCGTCGAGACGGAGACGGCCGCCGACCGCCTGCCCCTCACCCACGCGGAGCGCCTCGACTGGGTGCTGCGGACCGAGACCTCACTGCCGGAGGCGGTACGGCGGCTCGCTCCCCCGCCCGGCGGGGTGGCGTACGTCGCCGGGGAGGCGCGGGCCGTGCAGGCGGTGCGGAAGGTGCTGGTCCAGGAGGCGGGGTGGGACCGGCGCGCGGTACTCACCAAGCCGTTCTGGACGCCGGGGAAGCGGGGGATGGAGTGACGCCCGGGCGCACCGCCCCCTGATGCGGAGACGGCAACGGGCCCCGTTCCGGAGGAGACCGGAGCGGGGCCCGTGGGGTGCCGGGGCGGGGAGGCTCAGATGAGGCCGAGCGCGCGGACCGCCTCGCGCTCCTCCGCCAGCTCCTGGACCGACGCGTCGATGCGGGCGCGGGAGAAGTCGCTGATCTCCAGGCCCTGGACGATCTCGTACTTGCCGTCCTTGGTGGTGACCGGGAAGGAGGAGATCAGGCCCTCCGGCACGCCGTAGGAGCCGTCCGACGGGATGCCCATGGAGGTCCAGTCGCCGTCGGCGGTGCCGTTGACCCAGGTGTGGACGTGGTCGATCGCGGCGTTGGCGGCGGAGGCCGCGGAGGAGGCGCCGCGGGCCTCGATGATGGCCGCGCCGCGCTTGGCGACGGTCGGGATGAACTCCTCGGCCAGCCACTTCTCGTCGTTCACGACCTCGGCGGCGTTCTTGCCGGCGACCGTGGCGTGGAAGATGTCGGGGTACTGGGTGGCGGAGTGGTTGCCCCAGATGGTCAGGCGCTTGATGTCGGCGACCGTCGAGCCCGTCTTCTTCGCGAGCTGGGTCAGCGCGCGGTTGTGGTCGAGGCGGGTCATCGCGGTGAAGCGCTCGGCCGGTACGTCCGGGGCGGCGGCCTGGGCGATCAGGGCGTTGGTGTTGGCCGGGTTGCCGACGACCAGGACCTTGATGTCGTCCGCGGCGTGGTCGTTGATGGCCTTGCCCTGCGGCTTGAAGATGCCGCCGTTGGCCTCGAGGAGGTCACCGCGCTCCATGCCCTTGGTGCGGGGGCGGGCGCCGACCAGGAGGGCGACGTTGGCACCGTCGAAGGCGACGTTCGGGTCGTCGGAGATGTCGATGCCCTGAAGGAGGGGGAAGGCGCAGTCGTCGAGCTCCATGGCGGTGCCCTCGGCGGCCTTGAGCGCGGGGGTGATCTCCAGGAGGCGGAGCCGGACCGGCACGTCCGCGCCGAGCAGCTGGCCGGAGGCGATGCGGAAGAGCAGGGCGTAACCGATCTGGCCGGCCGCGCCGGTGACGGTGACGTTCACGGGAGTGCGGGTCATGGCGTTCTCCGTATGACAGCTGGCGGTGGGCGTCCTTGCCCTGGGTGCCCTGGGGTGCGGACGTACAAATGATCGATCTCTTGGTATCAAGAGATCCACCGGTCAGGCTATCGCGCATCAAGGATGCCGGAGGGCGAGGGGTCGGTGTGGCTCACCCCACAAAAGAGGCGGCCGCCTGTCCGGGAGAGGTGTGACAGGACGGCCGCCACTCGGGGGTACCGGTTTCCGGACTCCCGTGGGGGGATACGTGTCGCGTGCCCAGGAAGGAGCCGGGCATTCCTGGGCACCGCCGTTTTCTTCGCCGGCCGCAGGACGACGGGCCGGCATTCGGACGTTTCCTACGTCGTGCAGCCTGTCTGACCCGACGCCAGCGTGGCGCAGGCCTTCGCCGCCGCCGCGTCCCGCACCGCCACCATCGGCGTGTACGCGATGGTGTCACCGGCGGCCGTGATGTCGCCGCGTTCCGTGGTGGTACCGGCCGTGATCCGGACCGAGTCGCCCCGGGCGGCACCCGTGATCCGGCCCCACGCGGCGCCGCAGGTCCTGCTGTAGCGGACCTCCAGGGTGGTCGTGCCGACCGTGACCGTCTTCGCGGTGGTCACGAGGTCGCCGCTGCATCCCATGGCCTCCGCGTCCTTGCCGGTGCAGCCGGCGCCCGCGCACTTCACCCCGGCCGGGAGGTCGCTGCTGGTGGCGGTGGACGGGGTCGCCGAGGCGCCGTTGCCCTGGTTCTTCCTGCCGCCGCCGTCGCCTCCGGTGAGGAGGAGGACCGCGGCGATGACCACGGCCACCCCGACGACCCCGGCGAGGAACATCGTCAGCCGCCGCCGGCCGCCGCCCGGCGGGGCCGGCGGCGGGGACCCGGCCGGGCCGCGGGAGCCCGCGCCCTCCCGGCGGTTCGCGTCGGGTGCCGTCGGCTGGGGCGGGATGGTGGGCGAGACACCCGCCGGCCCGGCGATCCCCGGCATCGCCACCGCGCTGCCCGCCCGGCGCGGCGTCTTGCCGCCGCCGGCGGCGGTCGAGGACGTGGCCGGCGGCGCCCCGAACTCCCCCAGCGCGGCCCGCGCCTGGGAGATCCGGATCGCCTCCATGGTCATGTCGTGGCGCATCTCCGAACGGCTCCAGGCCCGTTCGGCCAGCTCCCACATGGTCGTGAGGTGGACGGGATCGGTGTCGGTGACCTCGGCGAGCGCGACGACCGCGCCCTTCGGTGCCAGCAGGCGGCCGTTGAGATAGCGCTCCCAGGACGTCCTGGCGTAGCCGGTGCGGTCGGACAGTGCCGCGACGCTCAGTCCGCTGCGGTCCACGAGCCGCCGCAGCTGGGTCGCGAACTCCTTGACCTGCGGATCGAGTTCGTCCGGCAGGGCTTTCCAACGAGGCATTGCTTCCCCCCTCTTCCCCCGGTCCTCTTCCCCCGGTTCGGTGCCGTGTCTTCCCTCGCGTTTCCCCTCGCGCGGTGCCCCCGCGCCGGTCCCCGTTCTGGCTACCCAGCGGGATGCGGCGGCCCCGGAGGACAGTCCCCGGGCAGGGGGCGCACAGGAGCACTGACCCGTCCGGCATGCACCGTTGCACGCCCACCGCCGTACGGTCCAACGGGCCTTCAGCTCGTCCCGATTGGACACGTTAGCCCGGTTGTGGGTCGACTCCGTGATATATCCGCGAACTTGTCAATACATCGGCACACCGGTCATCCGGCTGTGACCTCGCAGGACCCAGGGCGCACACCTCACCCGAGAGCCACGGCACCGACGACCGCCACCAGGAGCAGGGCGAGCAGCAGCAGGACCGCGTACAGCAGCAGACGGCCGTGCGGGCGGGGTGCCGGGTCCTGCTCCGGCCGGTCCCACCACGGGAGGGTCGGATCGTCCTCGTACCCCTCCGCGTCCCCCGCGCCCGGCGGACGGTCCGGGTCCGGCGCGGTCGCCGGGCGCGGCCAGGCCTCGACGGCCAGCTCCCAGCGCACGGCGTGCCGTTCGGCGTCCGAGTCTGCCAGGCCCGCGACCCGGCACAGCGCGACGACGGCCTGGCGGGGCGGCGGCTGGACGGCGTTGAGATAGCGCTGCCAGGAGGACTTGCTGTACGCGGTGCGGGCGCCCAGCGCGACGAGGCTGAGGCCGGTGTCGTCCTTGAGGAGCCGCAGTTGCTCCACGAAGTGCCGTACCTCCGGCGGGAGCCCCTCCGGCAGCGGCTGCCAGCCGCCCATCACGCACCTCCACGGCCTGCCTCGTTGCCAGTTCGTTGCCAGTTCAGAGCGGGTGACGACGGTGGGCGGTCCACCGGTTCCCGCAGGCAGTGGCAGTGCGGGCGGCCCGTAGCGGAACTGTCACCTCTCTGCCACAGCCGTCGGACAGCCGTTGAACAGCCGCCGCGCGGTGGGAAGGCTGATTCCCGACGGCGGTCCGTCCTGCTCGGGGGAGGGGACGGGCCGCCCTTCGGCCGAACGCGCCGCAAGGGGGCCCAGGGCTGTATCTGATGTGCGGCTACCGCCGCGTGGGCGCGACCAGCCCCCACCCACCCGAAACCGAACCCCCTAGCTCTTCATCGTGAAGTGCAGCGTGTCCTTCAGATAAGGGATCACCAGCCACGGCTTCGGCTGCGCCATCAACGCCAGCAGCACGATCGCCAGCCCCAGCACCCCGTACGTGGCGATGTCCGTGAACCGCGACCGAACCGCCAGCATCCCCACGCTCGGCAGTATCCACCGCATCACCGCCCCGGCCAGCAGCGCCGCCCCGATCAGCAGCGCGCCGACCCGGAACTGGTCCAGCGAGGTCAGCAGCAGCCCCACCGCGACGGTCGCCAGCACCACCAGCAGCGGCCACTGCCGGGCCGGGGCCGGCAGATCCCCCGATGCGGCCCTGCCGCCCCCTTCGGGGCGCGCCGTGTCCCGGGTGAACAGCGGGAAGCGCCGGGTCGCCCGGCGCGCACCCTGCTCGTGACCGCGGTCAGCCGACACTGCGCTCCGCCGCCTCGACCACGTTGACGAGCAGCTGCGCCCTGGTCATCGGCCCGACACCGCCGGGGTTGGGCGAGAGCCACCCGGCGACCTCGGCGACCCCGGGGTGCACATCCCCGACGATCTTGCCGTCGGCGTTGCGGGAGACGCCGACGTCGAGGACGGCGGCGCCCGGCTTGACGTCCTCGGGGCGGATCAGGTGCGGGGAACCGGCGGCGGCGATGATGATGTCGGCGCGCTTCAGGTGCGACGCGAGGTCCCGGGTGCCGGTGTGGCACTGGGTCACCGTGGCGTTCTCGCTGCGCCGGGTGAGCAGCAGCGGCATCGGGCGGCCGATGGTCACCCCGCGGCCGACGACCACGACCTCGGCGCCCTTGATCTCGACGCCGTACCGGCGCAGCAGGGTGAGCACGCCGTTGGGGGTGCAGGGCAGCGGCGCGGGCTCGCCGAGCACCAGCCGGCCGAGGTTCGTCGGGTGCAGGCCGTCCGCGTCCTTGTGCGGGTCCATCAGTTCCAGGATGCGGTTCTCGTCGATGCCCTTGGGGAGCGGCAGCTGGACGATGTAGCCGGTGCAGGCGGGGTCGTCGTTGAGCTCGCGGACGACCGCCTCGATCTCCTCCTGGGTCGCGGTGGCCGGGAGTTCACGCTGGATGGAGGCGATGCCGACCTGCGCGCAGTCGCGGTGCTTGCCGGCGACGTACTTCTGGCTGCCGGGGTCGTCCCCGACCAGGATCGTGCCGAGGCCGGGCGTGACGCCCTTCTCCTTCAGCACCGCCACGCGGGCGGTCAGATCGGACTTGATCGCGGCTGCGGTGGCCTTGCCATCGAGAATCTGGGCGGTCATGGCTCCATCCTCGCGGATGCCGGTCTCCCGGTTCCAGTCGGGTGTGCGGTCATGATCAATGATGTTGCACTTGCACAACACATCGCGAATCGGGGTGGACAACAACACGCCCGTACTAAACGATGAGCGGCGCAGTATCGCGGTCCGGTGGGGGGCAAAACCGCTCAGTTCATGACGTACCTCCGTCCTTGTCCGCGTCGTCCCCGCAGGTCATACGGAGGAAACCGGTCATGAGTTTCGGCGCGCCCAACAACCCCTACGGTCAGCCGCAGGACCCGCAGCAGGGTCAGCCCGGCTACGGCTACCCGCAGCAGCCCGGCTACCAGCAGGCCCCGCAGGGCGTGCCGCCGCAGCAGGGCTACGGCTACCCCCAGCAGCCCGGTTACCCGCAGCAGGGCGGCTACGGCTACCCGCAGCAGGGATACGGCGCGACGCCGCCGTACGCGAACTGGGGCCAGCGCTTCGGCGGCACGATCGTCGACGGCCTGGTCTTCCTGGTGCCGTACATCCTGGTGCTCTTCAGCAGCAAGGCCGCGGTGCTGGGGATCATCGGCGGCCTCGCGCTCCTCGGCCTCGCGATCTGGCAGCTGATCATGGAGGGCCGCACCGGCCAGACCATCGGCAAGAAGGCGCTGGGCATCCGCCTGGTCAAGGAGGCCACCGGTCAGCCGATCGGCGTCGGCATGGCCTTCGTGCGCCGTATCGCGCACTTCCTGGACAGCCTCGCCTGCTACCTGGGCTGGCTGTGGCCGGCGTGGGACGCCAAGCGCCAGACCTTCGCCGACAAGGTCTGCGGCACGATCGTGATCCGCAGCAACTGAGCGTCCACCGGTACCCCAAGGGCCGTGTCCCCGCGCAGGGGGACACGGCCCTGGTGTTTGCGCTTCTGCTGCGGCGGCTCAGTGGAAGAAGTGCCGCGTCCCGGTGAAGTACATCGTCACGCCCGCCTTCTTCGCGGCCTCCACGACGAGTTCGTCACGGACCGAACCGCCCGGCTGCGCCACGGCCTTGACGCCGGCCGCGGTCAGGATCTCCAGGCCGTCCGGGAACGGGAAGAACGCGTCGGAGGCGGCGTAGGAGCCGCGCGCCCGCTCCTCGCCGGCCCGCTCGACGGCGAGCTTCGCGGAGTCGACGCGGTTGACCTGCCCCATGCCGACGCCGACCGAGGCGCCGTCCTTGGCGAGCAGGATGGCGTTGGACTTCACGGCCCGGCAGGCCTTCCAGGCGAACGCGAGCTCCGCCAGCTCCTCCGGGCCGAGCGCCTCGCCGGTCGCGAGGGTCCAGTTGGCCGGGTCGTCGCCGTCGGCCTGGAGGCGGTCGGTGACCTGGAGGAGGACACCGCCGTCGATCGCCTTGACCTCGACGGGGTTGGCGGGGGCACCCGGCGCCTTCAGCACCCGGATGTTCTTCTTCCTGGCGAGGGCTTCCAGGGCCCCCTCCTCGTAGTCCGGCGCGACGATGACCTCGGTGAAGATCTCGGCGACCTGCTCGGCCATCTCCTTGCTGACCGGCCGGTTGACGGCGATGACCCCGCCGAACGCGGACAGCGGGTCGCAGGCGTGCGCCTTGCGGTGCGCCTCGGCGACGTCCGAACCGACGGCGATGCCACAGGGGTTGGCGTGCTTGATGATCGCGACGCACGGCTCGTCGTGGTCGTACGCGGCACGGCGGGCGGCGTCCGTGTCCGTGTAGTTGTTGTACGACATCTCCTTGCCGTGCAGCTGCTCGGCCTCGGCGAGACCGCCGCCGGCGGCGTCGACGTAGAGGGCGGCGGGCTGGTGCGGGTTCTCGCCGTAGCGCAGGGTGTTCTCGCGCTCCCAGGTGGCGCCGAGGAAGTCGGGGAACTGCGAGTCGTCGACCGGGGCGTACTCCGAGGCGAACCAGGAGGCCACCGCCACGTCGTACGCGGCCGTGTGCTGGAAGGCCTCGGCGGCGAGCCGCTTGCGGGTGGCGAGGTCGAAGCCGCCCTCGGCGACGGCCTTGAGGACGTCGGCGTAGCGGGCGGGGCTGGTGACGATCGCGACCGAGGGGTGGTTCTTGGCGGCCGCGCGGACCATCGACGGACCGCCGATGTCGATCTGCTCGACGCACTCGTCGGGGGTGGCGCCGGAGGCGACGGTCTCGCGGAACGGATAGAGGTTGCTCACCACGAGGTCGAACGGCTCGATGCCGAGCTCTTCGAGCTGGCGCCGGTGGTCCTCGAGGCGCAGGTCGGCGAGGATGCCGGCGTGCACCCTGGGGTGCAGGGTCTTGACCCGGCCGTCCAGGCACTCCGGGAAGCCGGTGAGCTCCTCGACCTTGGTGACGGGGACGCCGGCGGCGGCGATACGGGCGGCGGTCGAGCCGGTGGAGACGAGTGCGACACCGGCCTCGTGCAGGCCGCGGGCGAGCTCTTCGAGCCCGGTCTTGTCGTAGACGCTGACGAGCGCGCGACGGATGGCCCGCTTGCCGCTCTCGGCCGTGACAGTGCTCTCGGCGGTCACTGGATAACTACCTTTCGTCCCTCAATGCGATAGCCGTTGCGGGCGATCCGCCCCACGACCTCGACGAGCAGCCTTCGCTCGACGTCCTTGATGCGCTCGTGCAGAGCGCTCTCGTCGTCCTCGTCCCGGACCTCCACCACGCCCTGAGCGATGATCGGCCCGGTGTCGACGCCGTCGTCGACGAAGTGGACGGTGCAGCCGGTGACCCTGGCGCCGTACGCGAGCGCGTCCCGTACGCCGTGGGCCCCGGGGAAACTGGGCAGCAGGGCGGGGTGCGTGTTGACGGTCCGCCCCCCGAACCGCGCCAGGAACTCCTTCCCGACGATCTTCATGAACCCGGCGGAGACCACGAGGTCGGGTGCGTGGGCGGCCACGGCCTCGGCCAGCGCCCGGTCCCACTCCTCCCGGGTCGCGAAGTCCTTCACCCTGGTCACGAACGTCGGGATCCCGGCCCGCTCGGCACGCGCGAGCCCCTCGATGCCGGCGCGGTCGGCACCGACGGCGACGACCTCGGCGCCGTACGCCTCGACGCCGTTCTCGGCGATCGCGTCGAGGAGCGCCTGGAGGTTGGTGCCGGATCCGGAGACCAGCACGACGAGGCGCTTGGCCACGGGCTTGGCGGCCACGGTGGGGCCCTTTCTCGGGGGAGCGTCGGTACGGCGGCCGGACTCGTACCCGCTTTGTACATTCGTACGAGTGCTTCACGCCCCGGGATACGGGGAAGTCTACGAAGCGGCCGACCGTCAGCAACGATACCGGCACACCGGGCGGCCCCCACGGGACGGGGGCGTGGCCGGAAGGTAGCGTCTGGGAGGTACCGAGACGGGAACGCGTCCGGGATACGGCGCGTTCACGGGGTAGGCGGTCGTTTCGGCTGCTGTGCCGATCGCCCGCAGCCATCCGCCGTATCCAGCCGTGTCCGTACCTGCATGCGTATCCGTATCCGTGTGCAGCCGAATCCATCAGCTCTGTTCTGTTCATCTTGATCTAGGGGAAGACGCTCACTTGATGCCGGACCGCACCCTGGGACTTCGCATGCTCCCCCCGCAGTCGGTACTGGGAGGGACGCGTTCCGCCGTGCTGCTGCGGGAGCGGCCGGCCTCGCCGCCGGACGCGCCCTCGGACCGGCCGAAGGACGACCAGCAGGACGACAACCCCTTCGCCCCGCCGCCGGAGGGCACCCCGGACAGCCCGTGGCGGCCGCGCCGCCCGGCCGGTGACGACGATCGGGAAGCGCCGTGGGGCAGTCACTGGAGCGACCGCCAGCCCGGCCGGCAGTCCGGCGGCTTCGGCGAGCGTCCCGACGGCGGCCCGGGCGGCGGCCAGAACGGCCCCGGCGGCCCCGGCGGCCCCGGCATGCGCTGGGACCCGACCGACCCGGCCCAGCGCAGGGCGCGGTACGCCCTGCTGTGCGGCATGTGGGCCTTCCTCTTCGCGCTCTTCAGCTGGCCGTACGTGGCGTTGCTGCTCGGCGCCCTGGCCCTCTACTGGGGCATCAGCGCGCTCCGCGCCAAGCCCCGCAACCCCGACGAGGCCGCCACCGGCCGCCCCCAGACGACGGCGGCGATCAGCGGCCTGGTCACGGCGTCCCTGGCGCTGGCCCTGGTGGCGGCCAACTTCACGGCCCAGATGGTCTACCGCGACTACTACACCTGCGTCTCGGACGCCCTCACCAACGAGGCCAAGCAGTCCTGCGACCACCTGCTGCCGCAGGAGCTGCGCGGGGTGCTGGGGAGCGGGAACAGCTGACGGGACGGGGGTGACGCAGCCGGGTGGGTCAGGGGCCGTCGGTGTCCTCGGCCGGCTCGGACAGCTTCCGCAGCGCCGTCCAGCGGGCCTTGCGCGCCGCCTCGTCCTCCCAGGGGCCGGGCGGCGGGTCGACGGACAGCACCTCCGGTGGCTCGGCCGGCAGCGCCTCGTACCGCTCGGAGGTGTCGCCGTCGCCTTGATCCGGCAGCAGCCCGGCCACGAAGACCGAGGCCGGGGTCGCACCCGGATTCGGGGCGGGCGCCGGAGTCGGGGCGGGGTCCGAGGCCGACGGTGCGTGGCTCCCCTGCTGGGTCTCCTTCTCCTTCTCCGCGGCTCGTCCGTCCCGCGGCTTTCGCCCGGCGAACCCCAGCCACGCGGCGAGTGAGGCGGCGCCCTCCCTCCGCCACGCCCACAGCGCCAGGGCTCCCGGCACGCCCACCACGAGGAGCCAGCCGCCGGTCGCCGCGCCCGTCTGCCACCAGACCGGACCGAAGCGGGTGAGCGCGGCGACGCCCAGCGGACCGCCCGCCAGTTCGGCCAGCGCCGCGAGCAGCAGCGCGCACAGCAGCGCCGCCAGTACCACCACGCCGGCCGTGCGCTCGGCCGACCAGCGCCGCTCGACCGCCCTCGCCGCCACGAACCACGCCACCGTCACCGCGGCCGCCACCGGCACCACCCCGGCCGGCCAG
The DNA here is from genome assembly GCF_042892755.1 of Streptomyces sp. NPDC001714. NCBI lineage: Bacteria > Bacillati > Actinomycetota > Actinomycetes > Kitasatosporales > Streptomycetaceae > Streptomyces > Streptomyces sp. NPDC001714. Next base: position 450,343 of record NZ_JBIAUL010000001.1, on the reverse strand, counting down.
TTCGCCCAGGTCCCGGGACCGCGCTGCGGCACGGCCGCCAGCAGCGGGAAGGGCGGAAGCAGCGGTGCCGGATCCGAGGCCAGCGGGTTCACGAGATGCCCGGCGCCGAGCACGAAGCCGGGGCCCACGGCGTACGACGCCGACCACACCGCCGCGTTCGGGATCAGCGAGACGCAGAGGAACAGGACCGCGCACCGGCCCGTCCAGCCCTCCGTCAGCTGCAGGAACGACGCCCGCGCGGCGTCGCCGTGCCCCACCAGCGACACCGCGAGCAGCAGCGTCCCGCCCCCGAAGAACACGGCCGTCCCGGCCAGGGAGGCGCGCAGGGCCGTACCCCACCGCACCCGTGTGTCGCGCCCGAGCAGCCGCCGCCGTACCGCACCCGGCAGTGCCGGCACCAGGCTCAGCAGCGGTTCACGCGGACGGCCGTACGCCGTCCACACCCCCGCGCCGGCCGCGCACGCCGCGAGCAGGGGCGGACACACCGCCACCCACGCCCACTGGGGCCGCAGGTCACCACCGGACGCGTACAGGGCGGCGCAGCCGCCGACGGCGAGGTAGCCGGCGACGACGCCGGCCCAGGCCGTACGGGCGCGCACCGGCGGCGGCGCGTCGGCGTCGTCGCCGTCCGGTGCGTCCACCGCGTACCGCGCCGCCCGGTGCAGCAGCAGCGCCGGCAGTACGAGCAGCAGCAGCGGTGTCACCCCGACCGGAGCCGGTACTCCGGACAGCGTGTCGGTGCGGACCAGTTCGACGCCGTGGGCGAGCAGCCAGAGCGCGGCCGCGACGTGCAGCGCGCCGCCCGGACCGCTGTCCGGGTACGGCGAGCTGACCCACAGCGCGATCGCCAGGACGGCGAAGGAACCGAGTCCGAGCCCGGCCGCGAGCGCACCGGCCGCCAGGCTCGCGCCCAGTCCCGGGGAACGGTCGCGCACCCGGCTGAGCAGCGGCGGCGACGGCGGTCGGCGGGACGGCAGCGACGGTCGGCGGGCGGTCATCCGAATCACGACCGCCATGCTCCCAACGACACGCGCTTTTCCGGCGTAACCGATGAACAGCCGAAGTGTCGCTCAATATATGTTTATGTGCTTTTTCGAAGGGAGGTGCGCCCGATGCCGCAGAGCCCTGCCCGTACCGACGAGGCCGGACCGTCCCCCGCTCTGACGCCCGCTCAGGCCTTCGACGCGCTCTACGCGTTCTGCGCCCCGGCCCTGGTACGGCAGGCCTACCTGCTCACCGGCCGCCGGGAGCTGGCGCAGGAGGCCGTCGAGCGGGCCTTCCAACTCGCCTGGCAGAACTGGCCGCAAGTGGCCTGCGACCGGGACCCGGCCGGCTGGGTGCGGGCGGTGGCGCACGAGTGTGCGCTCTCCCCCTGGCACCGCTTCCGGCTGCGCCACCGCCACCCCGAACCCCCGCCGGCCGACTCGGCCGACCGCGCGCTCCTGGAGGCGCTGCTGACGCTGCCGCCGTCGTACCGGCGCACGCTGTTGCTGTACGACGGCGTCGGTCTCGACCTGCCGGACACCGCGGCGGAGACGGAGGCGAGCACGCCGGCGGCGGCGGGCCGGCTGACCCGCGCGCGGCGGCTGGTCGCCGACCGGGTGCCGGAACTCGCCGACCCCGCCGCGCTCCACCGCCGGCTGGCCGAACTGGCCTCGACGGAACGGCTGCGGGCGGCCCAGCCGCCCACCGTGCGGACGTACGCCGAACAGCGGACCCGTTTCTGGACCCGGTCCGCGCTCGCCTTCACGGCGACGATCATCGCGGCGACCACCCTCACGCTGCGGACGGCGCCGACGCACTACGAGGCACCGATCGGCCCGGCCCAGGCGATCAGCGGGGTGCCGGCGGCGGTGGGGCTGGGGCCGTTGTCGGCGGGGGAACGGGCGCTCCGGCTGAAACTGCAGAGGCTCGCTTACAACGGCCCGGAGAGACTGGTGCCGGTGGCGAGGTAGCGCGGTCGGCTGCGGGCCGGTGGGGGCTGATCGCGAAGTTCCCCGCCCCCTACGGGGCGCTGCCCAGCCGCGCCCTGCAGGCCTGGCTGCGCGGGTGAGCGAAACGCCGGTAGGCCCGCCCCCACCCGGGGAACGGGCCTACCGGCGTACAGTCACGCGGCTGTTCAGCCGGCGAGGATCTCGCGCGCCAGCTTCGCCGTCTCGGTCGGGGTCTTGCCGACCTTGACGCCCGCGGCCTCCAGGGCCTCCTTCTTCGCCTGGGCGGTGCCCGACGAACCGGAGACGATGGCGCCGGCGTGACCCATGGTCTTGCCCTCCGGCGCGGTGAAGCCCGCGACGTAGCCGACGACCGGCTTGGTCACGTTCTTCGCGATGAAGTCCGCGGCCCGCTCCTCGGCGTCGCCGCCGATCTCACCGATCATGACGATCAGGTCGGTGTCGGGGTCGGCCTCGAACGCGGCGAGCGCGTCGATGTGCGTGGTGCCGATGATCGGGTCGCCACCGATGCCGACGGCGGTCGAGAAGCCGATGTCACGCAGCTCGTACATCATCTGGTACGTCAGCGTGCCGGACTTCGAGACCAGGCCGATACGGCCCGGCTTGGTGATGTCGCCCGGGATGATGCCGACGTTGGACTGGCCGACGGAGATGATGCCGGGGCAGTTCGGGCCGATGATCCGGGTCTTGTTGCCCTTCTTGCCGGCGTACGCCCAGAACGACGCCGAGTCGTGCACGGCGATGCCCTCGGTGATCACGACGGCCAGCGGGATCTCGGCGTCGATGGCCTCGACGACCGCGTCCTTGGTGAACTTCTCCGGCACGAAGATGACGGAGACGTTGGCGCCGGTCTTCTCGATGGCCTCGGCGACCGTACCGAACACCGGTACCTCGGTGCCGTCGAAGTCCACGGTCTGCCCCGCCTTGCGCGGGTTCACGCCGCCCACGACGTTGGTGCCGTCGCCCAGCATGAGCTTGGTGTGCTTCATGCCGGTGGCGCCCGTCATGCCCTGGACGATGACCTTGCTGTCCTTGTTGAGCCAGATAGCCATGGTGTGTTGTGTCCTCGTCCTGAGTGCTTACTTGGCGGCGTTTGCCAGCTCGGCGGCCTTGTCGGCCGCGCCGTCCATGGTGTCGACGCGCTGGACCAGCGGGTGGTTGGCGTCGGTGAGGATCTTGCGGCCCAGCTCGGCGTTGTTGCCGTCGAGGCGGACGACGAGCGGCTTGGAGACGTCCTCGCCGCGGTCCTCCAGGAGCTTCAGGGCCTGCACGATGCCGTTGGCGACCTCGTCGCAGGCGGTGATGCCACCGAAGACGTTGACGAAGACCGACTTGACGTCGGGGTCGCCGAGGATGATCTCCAGGCCGTTCGCCATGACCTGGGCGGAGGCGCCACCGCCGATGTCCAGGAAGTTGGCGGGCTTGACGCCACCGTGGTTCTCACCGGCGTAGGCGACGACGTCCAGGGTGCTCATGACGAGACCCGCGCCGTTGCCGATGATGCCGACCTCGCCGTCGAGCTTGACGTAGTTGAGGTTCTTCTCCTTGGCGGCGGCCTCGAGCGGGTTGGCCGCGGCCTTGTCGTGCAGCTCGTCCCAGTCGTGACGGAACTCGGCGTTGTCGTCGAGCGACACCTTGCCGTCCAGGGCGATGACGTCACCGGAGGCGACCTTCGCGAGCGGGTTGACCTCGACGAGGAGGGCGTCCGACTTGATGAAGGTGTCCCACAGCCTGACCAGCACGTCGGCGACCTTGTCGGCGACCTCGGCCGGGAACTTCGCCGCGGCGACGATCTCCTTGGCCTTGGCCAGGTCCACACCGTCGATCGCGTTGATCGGGGTCTGGGCGACGGCCTCGGGCCGGGTGGCCGCGACCTCCTCGATCTCCATGCCGCCCTCGACGGAGGCGATGGAGAGGAAGGTGCGGTTGGCACGGTCGAGGAGGAAGGAGACGTAGTACTCCTCGAGGATCTCCGGGGCGGTCTCGGCGATCATCACCTTGTGGACCGTGTGGCCCTTGATGTCCATGCCGAGGATGTCCGTCGCACGGGCGACGGCCTCGTCCGCGGAGGCGGCCAGCTTGACGCCACCGGCCTTGCCGCGACCACCGACCTTCACCTGCGCCTTGACGACGGACTTGCCGCCCAGTCGCTCGGTGATCTCGCGCGCCGCCTCAGGCGTGTCGATGACTTCACCGGCCAGCACCGGTACATCGTGCTTGGCGAAGAGGTCCCTCGCCTGGTACTCGAACAGGTCCACGCGCTTCCGTCCCTATCAGTGATCTCGCGGTTCGTTGGATGCGTGGGCGTGCCGCGAAGGGCAACGTGACGTCCGCAATGTGTCACAAGGGGTGCGCACACGGTGTCCGAGCGCGCGGCATGTCCGTCTCGCAGATTATCGCCGCTCGCTGAGGGTCTCTAAATCGGGAGTCACACCTGAGCGGTGATACCTGTCACATGATGCCGGGAATCCCTGGTTCTCGTGGCACGGCGTGCCGTCCCACGTGCGAAGTGCGAGGCCTCACCGGGCTGGGGTTGGCCCGGTGAGGCCTCAGGCCCCGAGGATTTCCGGGTCCTCGGGCCGGGCGGCCGCACCCCGCCCCACGGGGGAGGGCCGGCCCGAACCGTGGGATCCCGGCCGGACGGACCGACGGCGTTCGGCCGCCCGCACCGGGCCACCCACGGAGTCACGGAAAGCCGGTCACCAGGGCCTACGCGCCGTGGCCGGCCTCCCGGGTCATGGGAGTGACGCCCGAGGGGAAGGGCACGTGGCCGGGGGCGGTGTGCGCGAGCATGGTCGCCGCGCGGTTCTGGAGGGCCTGGGCGTGCGCTCGGGCGGTGGCCTGCGCCTTGGCCGTGGCCGCCGCGGCGCGGGCCGCACGGGCGCCCTGGATCGCCTGGGCACCGCGGATCCGGGCCGCCCGGCTCGACACGGCGGGCTGCCCTCCCGGCGCGGCGGGCGGCTCTTCGGCGCCGGCCGCTGCGGGCCGGCCGAACGCCCACGCCCAGCTTCCGCCGGCGGCTGTGACCATGGAACGGCCGAGGTACTCGTTCATGCGTGTGTCAGTCCTTCGGTGCTCCGGCGCGTTTCCCATGCGCACACGGAGCCGGGAGAGCTTCCGGTGAGGCCGGAAGCGCGGCTGGGGACATCGCCGCCCGAAGCGCTCGGCAGGGGAACCGAGGCGTGCTCACGGAGTCCGGAAGGGGGATCCGCAAGGGCCCGGACGGGCGGGCAGACCTGTTCCGCCCCCGCGCGACAGGTCTGTGGCGGGGAGGTGGTCGCCGGTCCTAGCCGGGGAAGAGGGGGATGTCCCGGTACCTGTCCCGGGTCCCGACCGCGTCGAGACGCGCGGCGGCACCGGGCGCGAGCCTCAGCGGCGCCCGGCCGGCGAAGGTCACGGCGTGCGCGTCACCGTGCCGGGAGGGGGCGCCGTCCACCGCCGACTTGCCCAGCGCGCCGTCCGGGTCTCCGGCGGGCGCGGGGTGGGCGGGGGCGCCGACGACGCGGTCGGCACGGTGGCCGCCGGTGTGCTGCGCCCTGCCGGACGTGAAGGTCACGGCGGTGCTGCGCGGCCCGTACGACACGGCGGGGGTCGCCGCCGCGGTCGCGGCTTCCGTACCGGACTTCTCGTGCCCGGCCTCGTGCGTGACCGGTGTCCGCGGCTGCGCCTGCCCCTGCGCGGGGCTGGGCACCGGCGTCACCGGTGCCGGGGCCGGGGCGACCGGCGGCGCGGAGACGACGGGGAGTTCCGGCACCTGCACCACCGGCACGACGGGCAGCTCCGTCACCTGCCGCACCGTCTCGGTGAGCGTCTCGGTCAGGGCCGTGGTGACCGGAGAGGTCACGGCCGCCGTCACGGTCACCGTGTCACTCACCGTGCCGGTGACGGACCGGACGACGTCCTGGACGCCGCCCACCACCGGCACGGCCCCGGTGACGGGCTTCCGCGCCGCCCCCGGCACCCGACGAGGCGTCACCACATCCCGCAGCGGCACCTTCTGGGTCACGACCGACGTCAGCGACGGACTCGACGACGTCGTCGCCCCTTCGGCCGCCTGTGCCTGCTGTCCGCAGAGGAAGCCGAGCGCGAGCAGTCCGCCGACCAGCAGCGCCAGTTGCAGCGCACGCCGTCCCGGCGCCGTGCGCAACACACGCGCGGCGGCACCGGGCAGAACTGCTGGCGAAGTCAAGACGGGGAGGGTCCTCCCGTGCGGCGGAACGGAGCAGAGGTGGCTCAACGGCGTGAAGGCCGGTGAAAGACCAGTGGAGACTTCGATCCTTGCACGGCACTCCCGCGGTTGCGCAAGCCCTCCGTTACCGATGGGTAGTCATGTCCGTTTTGACAGCCGGTGCCGGACATCGCCGAGTCGACAAGTCACCCTTCGGGCACGGCGTCACACGGTGTCCGGCACCGGGATCGGCCGCTTCTCGATCGCCGCCGCCATCACCTCGGGGAAGAGGTCCGGCGTGCACGCGAACGCCGGTGCCCCCAGCGCCGCGAGCGCGGCCGCGTGCTCCCGGTCGTACGCCGGCGCGCCCTCGTCCGACAGCGCGAGCAGCGCCACGAACTGCACCCCCGACGCCTTCATCGCCGCGACCCGCTTCAGCATCTCGTTCCGTATCCCGCCCTCGTAGAGATCGCTGATGAGGACGACGACGGTCTCCGCGGGCCGGGTGATCTGCGACTGGCAGTACGCCAGCGCCCGGTTGATGTCCGTCCCCCCGCCGAGCTGGGTGCCGAACAGGACGTCCACCGGGTCGTCCAGCTGGTCCGTGAGGTCGACCACCGCGGTGTCGAAGACGACGAGCCGGGTGTCGATCGAGCGCATGGACGCCAGCACCGCTCCGAACACCGAGGCGTACACCACCGAGGCCGCCATCGACCCGGACTGGTCGATGCAGAGCACCACCTCCTTCTTCACCGACTGCGACGCCCTGCCGTACCCGACGAGCCGCTCCGGCACCACCGTCCGGTACTCCGGCAGGTAGTGCTTGAGGTTGGCCGCGACGGTGCGGTTCCAGTCGATGTCGTGGTGGCGCGGCCGGCTGACGCGGGCGCTGCGGTCGAGGGCGCCGGTGAGGGTGGCCCGGGTGCGGGTGGCCAGCCGCTTCTCCAGGTCCTCGACGACCCTGCGCACGACCGCCCGTGCCGTCTCCTTCGTCGTCTCCGGCATCGCCTTGTTCAGCGAGAGCAGGGTGCCGACCAGGTGCACGTCCGCCTCCACCGCCTCCAGCATCTCCGGTTCGAGCAGCAGCGAGGCCAGCCCGAGCCGGTCGATGGCGTCGCGCTGCATGACCTGGACGACGGAGGACGGGAAGTACGTCCGGATGTCCCCGAGCCAGCGCGCCACCGACGGCGCCGACGCCCCCAGCCCCGCCGAGCGCTCCCGCCCCGACTGCGCTCTGTCCCCCTTCCCGTACAGCGCGGCCAGCGTCCCGTCCATCGCCGCGTCCCGCCCCGCCAGCGCGCACCCGGTCCCGTCGGCGGACTCGCCCCCGAGCACCAGCCGCCACCGCCGCAGCCGCTCCCGCGCGGGATCACCGGGTTCGGTGCCGGCGTCCGTCGTGTCCGTCACGTCCGTGGTCATCTCCCCGCCCTCACAAGGTCGTTGTCCGATTCCTCTGCGTCTTCCCCTTCGTCGAGGCCGAGCAGCAGGCGCAGCACCGGCAGTACGGCGTCGGCGCGCTCGGCGTCCGCCTCGGCGCCGAACCCCGGTGTCCCGTCCGACTGCCCCGCACCCCGGAGCCGCTCCCCCGGCCCGCGGCGCACCAGTTCCCCGATCGTCCGGCGCACCCCCGGCTCGTACACCGAGAACGTCCGCCTCAGCAGCGGCAGCACGTCCGTGAACGCTTCCGACGGCACCCCGGTCAGCCAGGCGTCGACCAGGCCGAGCAACCGCTCGTCGTGCACCAGCAGCATCCCGCCGCCGCTCCCGCCGACGAACCCCTCGATCCACGCGGCCGCGTCCGCCGGCGGGGTCCCGGGCGAGAGCACCAGCCCCATCAGCCGGGCCGCCTCCTGCGATCCCAGCTCCCCCTCGTCCAGCAGGATCCGCGCGGCCCGCCCGCGCAGCACCCCGGGCACGGTGTCCCGCCCGGACAGCGTGCGCAGCACGGCCCGCCAGCGGATTCGGAGGTCCCAGTGGCCGGAACCGGTCGCCGTCGGCTCCCCGAGCAGTCCCACCGCCGTGTGCACCGCGTCCACATGGCCGCGCATCTCCTCGGCCGCGTCCGCGTCGAGGGCGGCGCAGGCCGGCGGGAGCCCGACGAAGACCCGCTCGGCGAGGCCCGCGGCGACCTCGGCGAGCGCCTCGGTCTCGGTGCCCCGGACATCGCCGTAGCGCAGGGAGCGGACCAGGGCCGGCAGGGCCTGGGCGAGATGACCGACGTCCGTGTCCAGCGCGGCCCGGTCGGCGAGCGCCCGCATCACCACCGGCAGCGCGTCCGGCAGCCCGGCCAGCAGACAGTGCTCGGCGAGCCCGGTGACCTCGGCCAGGGCGCTCGCGTTCTCCGCGTCGGCCTCGGCCCTGGCCGTCGCGGCGCCCTCGACGGTCGTACCCCATACCCCGGCCTCGGCCACCCGCACCGACAGCTCCGGCTCCCAGCGCAGCCGCCAGGTCTCCCGGAACGTCCCCGTGCTGCCCCGGGACTGCGCGGGCTCGCCCCAGCCGACTCCGAGCAGCCGCAGCCGGTGCAGCAGCCGGCTCCGCGCGGCGTCGGTCTCCTTGCGCAGGTCGAGCTCCAGCTCCCGCTCCAGCGCCTCCGGCTTGAGCCTGAGCCGGCGCTGCTCCCGCGCCAGGTCCCGCTGCAACGGCACCGCGGGCGCCGCCTCCGGCACCTCGCCCAGCACGTCCCCGACCACCAGCCGGTCGTGCACCAGCGCCAGCGGGACGTCCGAGCCCTCGCAGAGCACCGCCCGCACCGCGTCGGTCGTCTCGCCGAGGCCGGGCAGCGGGCGGCCGCGCATCACGGCCAGCGTCTCGGCCAGCCGCACCGCCTCGATGACATGGGCCGAGGAGACGATCCGGTCCTCCTCGCGGAGCAGTCCGGCCACCTTGGTGAGCCACCGCTCCACCGGCCGGTCCGGGGCGCGGAACAGATGCCCGTACCAGCCCGGCGAGTCGACGCCCGCGCCGTAGCCGCTCGTCCGGGCCAGCCGGCGGTTCGTCCACGGCACCCAGGTCATGTCCGTCCTGACCTTGGGGAGCCCCTTCAGCAGGTCCCGGTCGGCGGCGACGGTGATCTTCGCGCGCAGCGCCGGCACGTGCCACGCCCCGCACACCACCGCGACCTGGTCCCCGAACTCCCGCTGTGCGGCGCGCAGCCGGAGCCGCATATGGGCCTCCCGTACGGGATCCCGGTCGCGGCCACCGGCCCCGTACGTCTCCCGCAGCGCCCCCATCGCCTCCGCCACCGCGGCGAACGGCGCGAACACGTCCCGCTCCCCGGCCCCGCCCCGGTGCTCGACGACGTCCTCCCACCAGCGCTCGGGATCGTCGTAACCGGCGGCCTCGGCGAGGGCGGCGAGAGGGTCGACACGGAGCTGCCGCTCGGCGCCGGACTCGTCGGCGTCCCCTGGGTCGGCATCCGCACCGTCACCGTCGGGGCCGGGAGCCGCGGCCGCGGTTCCCTCCGCCCTCTCCCAGGCCAGCGTGTGTGTGGCCGGCAGGTCGATGAAGCGGGCCGGGACCTCGTGCTCCAGGGCCCAGCGGAGCGCCACCCACTCGGGGCTGAAGTCCGCCAGCGGCCAGAACGCCGAGCGGCCGGGTTCGTCCACCGCGTGCGCGAGGAGCGCGACCGGTGGCCGCATCTCCGGGTCGGCGGCCAGCGGGATCAGCGCGTCGGCCTCCGGCGGCCCCTCGATCAGCACCGCCCGCGGCCGGGCTGCCTCCAGCGCGGCCCGCACCGCCCGCGCGGAGCCGGGCCCGTGGTGCCGTACCCCCAGCAGCAGCGGCCCGGGGCCGGGCGACCGCCGCCACGCCGTGTCGTCGCTCACGCGCTCACCTCACGGCAGGCGCGGTAGAAGTCCTTCCAGCCGTCCCGCTCGCGGACGACCGTCTCCAGGTACTCCTGCCAGACGACCCGGTCGGCGGCCGGGTCGCGGACGACGGCTCCGAGGATGCCTGCGGCGACGTCGCCGGCCCGCAGCACGCCGTCCCCGAAGTGGGCCGCCAGGGCGAGGCCGCCCGTGACGACGGAGATCGCCTCGGCCGTGGAGAGCGTGCCGCTCGGCGACTTGATCTTGGTGCGGCCGTCGGCGGTGACGCCGTCGCGCAGCTCGCGGAAGACGGTGACGACCCGGCGGATCTCGTCGATGCCGTCGGGCACGGCCGGCAGGTCCAGGGAGCGGCCGAGCTGGTCGACGCGGCGCGCCACGATGTCGACCTCGGCGTCCGGGCTCTCCGGCAGCGGCAGCACCACGGTGTTGAAGCGGCGGCGCAGAGCGCTGGAGAGCTCGTTGACGCCCCGGTCGCGGTCGTTGGCGGTGGCGATCAGGTTGAAGCCGCGGACCGCCTGCACCTCCTGGCCCAGCTCGGGAATCGGCAGGGTCTTCTCGGACAGGATCGTGATCAGCGTGTCCTGCACGTCGGCGGGGATCCGGGTGAGCTCCTCGACTCTGGCCGTCATGCCCTCCGCCATGGCCCGCATGACGGGGCTGGGCACGAGGGCGTCCCGGCTCGGGCCGTGGGCGAGCAGCTGTGCGTAGTTCCAGCCGTAGCGGATGGCTTCCTCGGGGGTGCCGGCCGTGCCCTGGACAAGGAGGGTCGAGTCGCCGCTGACGGCGGCGGCGAGGTGTTCGGAGACCCACGTCTTGGCGGTGCCGGGCACGCCGAGCAGGAGCAGGGCGCGGTCGGTGGCGAGGGTGGTGACGGCGACCTCGACGATGCGGCGCGGGCCGACGTACTTCGGTGTGATCACCGTGCCGTCGGGCAGTGTGCCGCCCAGCAGATAGGTGGCGACCGCCCACGGCGACAGCTTCCAGCGGGCCGGGCGCGGTCGGTCGTCCTGTGCGGCCAGTGCCGCGAGTTCGGCGGCGAAGGCGTGCTCGGCGTGCGGTCGCAGCGCGCTCTCGACGGTCGTCGGGTCGGTCGGTTCCACGGACACAGTCATGGCTGAGGCCCCCTCCAGCTCGGCCGGTTCGGATCTGGTGTCCACCGTGCACCACGCCACTGACAATCGCTCTGACCTGCGTAAATGTGCTCACCGGGGCGATTGTCAGTGGCGGGATCTACCTTCGATGGCATGACTCAGCAGGGGGTGCGCTGGAGTGCGGACCAGGTGCTGGCCTTGGCGCCTGACGCCGCGTCACGCAAAGCGGGAAGCAGGCTCGGAGCGGCGGGGCCGTGGTCCGGAGCCGGGAGTTGCGAGGAGGGGACGGTATGGGGACTGTGCAAGGGCAGCGGCAGCAAGCCCTACCAGACGATCGTGGACATCGCCGACCCGGCGGGTCCCGCCTACAAGTGCAGTTGCCCGAGCCGGAAGTTCCCCTGCAAGCACGCCCTCGGACTGCTCCTGCTCTGGGCGGGCGCGGACGACTCGGTCCCGGCGGCGCAGCAGCCGCCGGACTGGGCCGAGCAGTGGATCGCGGGCAGACGCGAGCGCGCGGAGGGGAAACGGGCGGCGGGCGGCGGCAGTTCCCCGGCCGCGGCTGATCCCGAGGCGGCCAGGCGCCGGGCGGAGAAGCGGGCCGAGCGGGTCACGGCGGGCGCCACGGAGCTGGAGCAGCGGCTGTCCGACCTGCTGCGCGGCGGCCTGGCCGCGGCCGAGCAGGCGGGGTACGGGCTGTGGGAGGAGACGGCGGCCCGCATGGTCGACGCCCAGGCTCCCGGACTGGCCGCGCGGGTGCGGGAGTTGGGGGCGATACCGGGCTCCGGACGGGGCTGGCCGGTGCGGCTCCTCGAGGAGTGCGCGCTGCTGCACCTCCTCGACCAGGGCTGGCTGCGCCGTGACCGGCTCCCGGCGGGTCTCGCGGCCACGGTCCGCTCCCGTATCGGCCTGCCCGCCCCGGCGGACGGCCCGCCGGTGCGCGACCGCTGGCTGGTCCTCGCCCAGTACGACACGGCGGACGCGAAGCTGACCACCCGCCGCATCTGGCTGTACGGCGCCGACTCGGGCCGTACGGCACTGCTCCTCTCCTACGGCGCGGCCGGCCGCGTCCCCGAGCTGGCCCTGCCGGTCGGTCTCGCCCTGGAGGCGGAGTTGTCCGCCCATCCGGGCGCGGGGCAGCACCGTGCGGCGCTGGGCGAGCGGTTCGCCGCACCCGCGCCCCTGTCGATACGGCCGCCGGGCCTGGCGACAGCACAGGCGGCGGCCCGGTACGGGGAGGCGCTGCGCGACGACCCGTGGCTGGAGTCGGTGCCGGTGACGCTCGACCGGGTGGTGCCGGTCCCGGACGGCGACTCCTGGCAACTGGCGGACGCCGAGGGCGAGTCGGCGCTGCCCCTGGCTCCCGGCGCCCGTTCCGGGCCGGGGCTGTGGCGGCTGGTCGCGCTCTCGGGCGGTGCCCCGCTCACGGTCTTCGGCGAGTGCGGCCACCGCGGTTTCACCCCGCTGACGGCCTGGCCGGAGGAAGCGGGCGAGGCGGTGCCGCTGTGCTGACCCGCCCGACACCCGAACCGACCCGGCACCACCGCCCCGCACCCGAACCGACTCCCAGAACACGCAGAACACGCAGAACCGCTCGAACTCACCGAGCTCCTCGAACTCACCGAACTCCTCGAACTCCCGGAACTCGTGGAAAGGGAACCCCGTGACCGCTTGGGAGGATCTCGTCACCACGGCCCTGCTGGGCACGGACCGGCGTCCGCCTGCGACCGGCGGACCGGGCCGGGAGGCTCCGGTGGCCCTGCTGGACGAGGCGGCCGTGGCGACCGTACGGCGGCGGGCCGGGCTGCGTCCGGCACCGGCCGCGCGCCGCCCCGAACCGGCCCCCGGGGACCCGCGCCCCGTGCTGCCGGCGGCCGCGGCACGCAGACTGGCGATGCTGCTGTCCGACCGTCCCGGCATCGCGGCCGGCGGCCGCCGGGGCACCTCGCCCGACCTGATGGAGCTGCTGCCGCAGTGGCTCGCGGCGGCCAACGCACGCGGGTTCGCCGCGCCCCCGCAGGCGCTGCCCGCGCTGCTGGACGCGGCCCGGGGCCGTACCGACCTGCGGCCCGCCGCGCTGGCCTTCGCCGGACCACGCGCCCTGTGGCTGGCCCGGCTCAACCAGGACTGGCGGTTCGCGCTGCGCGCGGCCCCGGGCGGCGGCACGGCCCTGCCCGACCCCGAGGACACCGCGGCGATACGGCAGCTGTGGCAGGAGGGGCTGTTCGCCGAGCGGGTCGCGCTGCTGGCCGCGCTGCGGAGCCGTTCGCCCGAGGCGGCGCGCGAGTTGCTGTCCGGGACCTGGGCGACCGAGCGGGCCGAGGACCGGCTGATGTTCCTCGACTCGCTGCGCACGGGACTGACCGCCGGGGACGAGCCGTTCCTGGAGCAGGCGCTGTCGGACCGCAGCCGCAACGTGCGGACGACGGCGGCGGAGCTGCTGTCCGCGCTGCCCGGCTCGGCGCTCGCCGGGCGGATGGCGGTGCGGGCCGGGGCGTGCGTGGCGGTCGACCACACCAGGGACGGGCCCGTGATCGCGGTCGAGGCCCCGCCGGAGTGCGACCCGGGGATGGAGCGCGACGGCGTCGTGGCCAAGCCGCCGACCGGGCGCGGCGAACGGTCCTGGTGGCTGGGGCAGTTGGTGGAGGCGGCCCCGCTCACCGGCTGGCCGGCCCGGCTCGGCGGCCGGACGCCCCAGGAGATCGTGGCGCTGCCGGTGGCGGACGGCTGGCAGGACGAGCTGCACGCCGCCTGGTGCCGGGCCGCCGTTCGGCAGCGGGACGCAGAGTGGGCGAGAGCGCTGCTCGGGGCGCCGGCGGCACCGGAGGCCGGCGGTCCGGGGGCGGTGTCGCTGGCCGAGCGGGCCAAGTTGCTGGGCACGCTGGAGGACGGGGAGCGGGCCGACTGGGTGGCCGGCTTCATCGCGGCACACGGTCTGTCGGAGGCGTTCCAGCTGCTCGGCGTGTGCGCCGTACCGTGGACCGCACCCCTCGGCCGGTCCGTGGTGGACGCCCTCGACATCGCACGGGACGCCGGGAGTTACCCGTGGAGCTTCAGCGGGGTGATGGGCCTGGCCGAGCGCTGCCTGGATCCCGCGGAAGCCGGCCGGCTGGACGCGCTCCTTGCCGTACCGGACGAACGGGAGGACGCGTCGCCGGGCGCCGGCGGGTACTGGGCGGAGGCGTTCCAGCGCCTGGTGACGACACTGAGGCTACGGGCGGCGATGCTCACGGAGCTGGACGCACCGAACCATTAGACGACCGCTCACCGAAACGCGCCCCAAAGGGGCGCTGGGGGTACCCCCGGCCGAGGGCTGGGGGAGGACTGCGCGACCGGCCACGACGGCGCCGCAGCCGACACGGCCCCGCACCCCCGAAGTCGGCCCCCCGCGAACGCGGCCTACGCCTGGGTCGGCTGCCGGACGTTCTCCCGGACCCACTCCACGATCGACGCCGTCGTCGCCCCCGGCGTGAAGATCGCGGCGACACCCTTCTCCTTGAGGGGAGCGATGTCGTCCTCGGGGATGATCCCGCCGCCGAAGACCAGGATGTCCTCGGCGTCACGCTCCTTGAGGAGGTCGATGACCGCGGCGAAGAGGGTGTTGTGGGCGCCGGAGAGGATGGAGAGGCCGATGGCGTCGGCGTCCTCCTGGATGGCGGTGTCGACGATCTGCTCCGGCGTCTGATGGAGTCCGGTGTAGATGACCTCCATGCCCGCGTCGCGCAGTGCCCGCGCGATGACCTTGGCCCCGCGGTCGTGGCCGTCGAGCCCCGGTTTGGCCACCACCACACGGATCGGACCGGCTGCCACACCCATCACTGCCTCCATGACCACGAAACGAACACGCCAACATCCATGCGTACCGAGAAGTACCGCACATTTGGCGCGTTCCGCCACCCGCTTCAAGTGAACGAACGTTATCTACAGCATCCCGCAACCGGCAGTTTCGCGGAGGTTACAGAGGGGGAAATCACACACAGCGGGACACGTCAGGGAGCCGCAGCGTGGTCCGCGGGGACGCACGGGCACACGACGCGGCACGTCGTCGCACCCTGCCACCCCCGCCGCCTTCGCCCCGGCATCCCCATGAGGGCACACGGGGGACGGAGCCGTCCTCGGCGTGCCGACAGGAGGTCGGCCGATGAAGGTCACCGAGGTACTACTGGAGCCCTTTCTCCCGTTCTGCCGCCGCTTCCTGCCCAGCAGGCTCGCCGGCCTGTCGCTGGCCCTCCTGAAGTCGACCGCCCTGGAGGCCGCGATCCTGGCCGGGCATCTGCTGCTCTACCCGACCGGCCTCACCCCGGAGCGCCGTTCCCCCGTACCGGCCGCACCGTCCGCCGGGCTCGACGGCACGGCCCGGCTGCCGGTCCGGGCGGCCCCGCCGGTCGTGCTGCTGCACGGCTTCATCGACAACCGCTCGGTCTTCGTCCTGTTGCGCCGCACCCTCGCCCAGCACGGCGGCCAGCGCGTCGAGTCGCTCAACTACTCGCCGCTGACCTGCGACATCCGTACCGCCGCCGAACTGCTCGGCCGGCACATAGAGGAGATCTGCGAGCGCACCGGCAGCGGCCGGGTCGACATCGTCGGGCACAGCCTCGGCGGGCTGATCGCGCGCTACTACGTCCAGCGCCTCGGCGGCGACCTGCGCGTCCGCACGTTGGTGACGCTCGGCACCCCGCACTCCGGCACCCGGGTGGCGCCCCTGGCGGACGCACACCCGATCGTGCGGCAGATGCGCCCCGGTTCGGAGGTGATCGAGGAGCTGGCCCGGCCCGCGCCCGGCTGCCGTACCCGGTTCGTGAGCTTCTGGAGCGACCTCGACTCGCTGATGGAACCGGTGGAGACGGCCCGTGTCGACCACCCGGACCTCATGGCGACGAACGTACGGGTGACCGGGATCGGCCACCTCGCCCTCCCCGTCCACCCGGCGATCGCGACCGGTATACGGCAGGCCCTCGACGAAACACACCCGGAGGAGCGGATCGCGGGCGGTCTGACGGTGGCCTGAGGGCGCACCGGAGGGCCCGTTCGGTGCCGCCGGGGACCACCGGCGGCACCACTCACCTCGAACACTCCTCGAACAAAAGGCCAAACCCACGCCCGTCGTCCCCCGAAACACGGCCGAATGCCCGTTTCCCGAAACAGCGAAACCTGTTGAAGATTGTCGCGCCCGCATACCGCCGGGTACAGTCGCCGCACTGCTCTGGCAGCCCCTGTTGTCGAGGCGAAAGAGAAGTTGGTGAACGACCGTCACCCGTCGGGGACCATGACCACCCCGGCCCCGGCTTCCGACGCCGATCAGGCGCACTACGCGCCGTACGGCACGCAGGAAGCCCAGTACGGCGACTTCACCACGTACGGCGACCACGCCGCCACCGGCACCTCGTTCCACAGCGACCCGCTCTTCGGCAGCCTCCCGGGTCAGGCCCAGGCCACCGGCGCGTACGACACCACGCAGTGGCAGACCGCCGGCGGCCAGACGCTGAACTACGACCCCTACGCGGCCCAGCATCACGCCGCCTACGACTCCGGCGCCTACGACAGCACCGCGTGGACCGTCCCGGCGCAGGGGACGGCCCCCGACACCAGCGGTCACTGGGACGCGAACGCCTGGCTGCAGCCCGACCAGTCCTCCACGGCCGGTGCGACCCAGCAATGGGAGTGGGGCACCCAGGCGTTCGACACCGGCGTGTACGACGCCACGCAGTGGAACTCCGACGGCACCCCGGCCCAGGCCCCCGAGCACGAGCAGTACGGGGACTTCGAGGAGCAGGGGGACCACCGCGAGCACGGCGAGTACGAGGAGTACGGCGGGCACGACGAGTTCGCGGAGTCCGCGGCGGACTCCCCGGACGACGGCGAGCTGGCCGCGACCGGTGAACTGCCTGCAGTAACGCCACTGCTGGAGGACCAGGAAGAGCTCACCCCGGCCCCACCCGCCGCGGCGACTCGCGCCGGCTCCCGCGCGGGGGCGCGTTCCCGCCGCCGTACGCCTCCCAAGCGGTCCGCGCTGCTGACCGTCGCCGTGCCCTCCGTGTGCGTGATGGGGGTCGCCGGGATCGCGGCAGCCTCGGTCGGCAGCCTGACCGACGACGGCAAGGACACCACGGCCTCCGCCTCCGACGCGCAGTCGGTGAAGCCGTCCGCCGCCAACAGCAAGCTGGACGCCCAGCTGAGGACGCTCTCGGCAGGAGCCGACGACTTCGCCGACCGGGCCAGCCGGACGCAGGAGCGCATCGACCTCAAGACCCAGCAGGAGACCGAGAAGAAGAAGGCGGCGGCGGAGGCGGCCCGCAAGGAGCGACTGCGCCCCAAGTACGTGCTTCCGGTCACGCAGAAGGGGCTCAGCGCCTACTTCGGCCAGGCCGGCGTGAACTGGATGTCCGTCCACACGGGCATCGACTTCCCCGTCTCCTACGGCACGACGGTGATGGCCGCGACCGACGGCGTCGTCTCCACCAAGTGGAACAGCGCCTACGGCAACATGATGATCGTGACGGCGAAGGACGGCACGGAGACGTGGTACTGCCACCTCTCGTCGTACCGCGTCGCCGCCGGGACGACGGTGAAGGCCGGCGACCCGATCGCGTACTCCGGGAACTCCGGCAACTCGACCGGCCCGCACCTGCACTTCGAGGTGAGGCCGGCCGGCGGCGCCGCCATAGACCCGCTGCCGTGGCTGCGCAGCCACGGGCTCGACCCGACCTGAGCCACCCCCGGTGGCGGTGGGCCCCGCCGCGGCGGGGCCCGGTACTACAACCTTCTCCCCTGCGCCTTCTCCGCTACAGCTTCTCCACCGGCGCGTACCGCAGCAGCAGCCGCTTCGGCTTGGCGTCGCCGAAATCGATCGTCGCCTCCGCGTTGCCGCCCGTGCCCTTCACTCCGACGACCGTGCCGAGGCCGAACTGGTCATGGGTGACGCGGTCGCCGACCGCCAGCGAGACCACCGGCTTCTCCGAGGTCCGCCGGGTGGCGAAGCCGGACGCGCCGGACGCCGAGGAGCGCGAGCGGGTCGAGGAGAGCGAGGCCGCCACACCCGCCGCGGGCCCGGAGGAGACCGGTGCCGTCGCCCCGGTCCGCTTCCACTCCAGATACGCGCCCGGGATCTCCTCCAGGAAGCGCGAGGGCGGGTTGTACGACGGCTGGCCCCAGGCGCTGCGCATCGCCGACCGCGTGAGGTACAGCCGTTCCCGCGCGCGCGTGATGCCGACGTAGGCGAGGCGCCGTTCCTCCTCCAGCTCCTTGGTCTGGCCGAGGGCGCGCATGTGCGGGAAGACGCCGTCCTCCATGCCGGTCAGGAACACCACCGGGAATTCGAGGCCCTTGGCGGTGTGCAGGGTCATCAGCGTGATGACGCCGTCGCCGTTCTCGTCCTCGTCGGGGATCTGGTCGGAGTCGGCGACCAGGGCCACCCGCTCCAGGAAGTCGGCGAGCCCGGCCGGCTCCTCTCCCTCACCGGACTCCTGCTCGAACTCCAGCGCCACTGAGGCGAGCTCCTGGAGGTTCTCGATGCGGGTCTCGTCCTGCGGATCCGTCGAGTTCTGCAACTCGGCGAGGTACCCGGTGCGTTCGTAGATCGCCTCCAGGACCGTGGCGGGTCCGGCGCCGGATTCCACCACCGTACGGAGGTCCTCCATCAGCGTGTTGAACCGCTTGACCGCGTTCGTCGACCGCGCGGCCATGCCGTACGCCTCGTCGACCCGCTTGAGCGCCTGCGGGAAGCTGATCTTCTCGCGCTGGGCGAGGGCGTCGATCATCGCCTCCGCACGGTCGCCGATACCGCGCTTGGGGACGTTGAGGATGCGCCGGAGCGGGACGGAGTCCTCCGGGTTGGCCAGCACCCGCAGGTACGCCAGGACGTCCCGGACCTCCTTGCGCTCGTAGAAGCGGACGCCGCCGACGACCTTGTAGGGCAGGCCGACCCGGATGAAGATCTCCTCGAAGACACGGGACTGCGCGTTGGTGCGGTAGAAGACGGCGACATCGCCCGCCTTCGCCTCGCCCGCGTCAGTGAGACGGTCTATCTCCTCGGCGACGAACTGCGCCTCGTCGTGCTCGGTGTCGGCCACGTAGCCGGTGATCTGCGCGCCCGCGCCCGCGTTGGTCCACAGGTTCTTCGGGCGGCGGGACTCGTTGCGCTCGATGACCGCGTTGGCGGCGCTCAGGATCGTCTGCGTGGAGCGGTAGTTCTGCTCCAGGAGGATCGTCGTCGCGTTCGGGTAGTCCTCCTCGAACTGGAGGATGTTGCGGATCGTCGCGCCCCGGAAGGCGTAGATCGACTGGTCGGCGTCACCGACGACGCAGAGCTCGGCGGGGGGCAGGTCGTGCTCGCCGGGTGGGGTGTCCGGGGCGTGTGCGCCGGTGCCGACCAGCTCGCGCACGAGCGCGTACTGGGCGTGGTTGGTGTCCTGGTACTCGTCGACCAGGACGTGCCGGAAGCGGCGGCGGTAGTGCTCGGCGACGTCCGGGAAGGCGCGCAGCAGGTTGACCGTCGTCATGATCAGGTCGTCGAAGTCGAGGGCGTTCGCCTCGCGCAGCCGCGACTGGTAGAGGGCGTAGGCCTGGGCGAGGGTCTTCTCGAAGCCGTCGCTCGCCCGGGCGGCGAAGTCCTCCTCGTCGACCAGCTCGTTCTTGAGGTTGCTGACCTGGGCGCTGAACGACTTCGGCGGGAACCGCTTGGGGTCGAGGTCCAGGTCCCGGCAGACCAGGGCCATCAGGCGCTTGGAGTCGGCCGCGTCGTAGATCGAGAAGGAGGAGGTGAAGCCGAGCTTCTTGCTCTCCCTGCGGAGGATCCGCACGCAGGCGCTGTGGAAGGTCATCACCCACATCGCGTTCGCGCGCGGGCCCACGAGGTGCTCGACGCGTTCCTTCATCTCGCCCGCGGCCTTGTTGGTGAAGGTGATCGCGAGGATCTGGCCCGGGTGCACCTGGCGCGCGCCGAGCAGGTGCGCGATGCGGTGGGTGAGTACGCGCGTCTTGCCGGAACCGGCGCCGGCCACGATGAGCAGCGGGGAGCCGGCGTGCACGACGGCCGCCCGCTGGTTCTCGTTGAGCCCCTCCAGGAGCGCGGCCGGGTCCAGGGCGGGGCGGGCGGCGCCGTCGCGGTAGTAGGCGTCCCGGTCCGGGGGCACGTCGAACTTCCCGCCGAACAGATCGTCCGGAACCGGCTCCGGAGCGTGCTCGTCCTCGGGCGGCGGCGGGGGTTCCTCGTCATGGCCGCGGGGGGCCTGGAGGCTCGCCAGGAAGCTGTCGTCAAAGAGGCTGCTCATCGCTCTCCGAGTCTAGGGCGCCCCACCGACAACCGGTCGCCGCCCCGAAAACTCGCCCCGGTGACCGAACAGATCCACTCCGTCACGGCCGGTCGACGCGCGTCATCCAGCCGCGAACGCATCCCGTGAACCCGTCGATCCTCCCGGGCAAGTGGCCCATAACGCCCCAGACCACCCCACCCGAACAAACCCCTACGCCAAGGTCACGAAAATGTATCGGGCATATCGCACATCAACCTTCACAGAGGCCACACGAGTTGGCTAGCGTGCCGGGCAGGCCGTACGACCCCCACCGGCGAACGTCGCCGGGCCGCACGGCCTCCGCCGAGTCCGGGGCGCCGCAGCGCATCCGGAGCCGGGGACCCACACCGATCCCGGGGTGAATCGGTCCCGACTCCCTCCGGGGACCGGACCGTAGGGCAACCCTTCCGAACCACCCGCCCGAACCCGACAGCTAACTCGGTAGGCGGAACGCTGGAAGGAGTCGCCCCCGTTGGCGTCGCACCGCAAGTCCCGGCCGTCAGGAACACGCGCGGCAGGCATACGCACCCCCGCGCTGGCCACCGCCGCCCTCACCTCCATGGCCCTGTTCTCCCAGACGGCCGAGGCCGCGCCCTCCGGGGACGGCAAGCCGAGCCTGGAGGAGGTCGAGAAGAAGGTCGACGCTCTCTACCGACAGGCGGAGTCGGCCACCGAGAAGTACAACGCGGCCGAGGAGAGGACCGGCAAGCAGCGCAGGCAGGTCGACACCCTGCTCGACGACGTCGCCCGGCGCACGGACCGGCTGAACAAGGCGCGTGAGGAACTGGGTTCGTTCGCCGCGGCCCAGTACCGGACCGGGGCGAGCGTTCCCGACACGGCGACCTTCCTGCTCGCGGACAGTCCCCAGGACTACTTCGACCAGGACCAGCTGATGAGCCGGCTGACCTCGCGCCAGAAGGACGCGGTCGACGACTACGTCACGCAGCAGTCCGCGACCATGAAGAAGCGGCAGGAGGCCACCCGGAGCCTCGAGACGCTCACCGAGACGCAGGACGACCTCAAGACGGCCAAGACCACCGTGCAGACGAAACTGGCCTCCGCGCGGGAGCTGCTGTCGCGGCTGACGGCCGCGGAGAAGGCCCGGCTGGCGGCGATCGAGAAGCAGCAGCAGGAAGCGGCGGACCGCAAGGCGGCGGAGCTGGCGAAGCAGCAGGCCGCGGCGGCCGACCAGGAGACGTCGTCGTCCGCCGCGTCGGGCAGCCCCTCCTCCGGCACGTCGGGCAGCTCCTCCTCCGGCACGTCGGGCGGTTCCTCCTCCGCCTATGCCACGAAGGCCGCCAAGGCGATCGCCTTCGCCCGCGCGCAGATCGGCAAGCCGTACGTCTGGGGCGCCACCGGCCCCGGCTCCTGCGACTGCTCCGGGCTCTCCCAGGCCGCCTGGAAGGCCGCGGGCGTCTCCCTGCCGCGCACCACCTACGACCAGGTGAACGCCGGCACCACCGTCTCCCTCGCCGACGCCCAGCCCGGCGACCTGGTCTTCTTCTACGGCGACGTCAGCCACGTCGGCATCTACATCGGCAACGGCATGATGATCCACGCCCCGAAGCCCGGCGCCTACGTCCGGGAGGAGTCGATCTACTACGGCGGCGAGTCGATCATCCACAGCGTGGTCCGCCCGGCCTGACCAAGGGGGCGCCCATCACCCGTGGGGCGCCCCCTCCCGCTCCCCTTCGCCGGCGTTCGCGCGCCACGGCGCCCGCCTCCCCCCACGCACCCGCGGCCGCTCCACCGCACCCCCTCGCGCCACCGCTCCCAGCGGGCCACGGCGCACCTCCAGACCTCGCACGCCTCCAGCCACTCCTCCGCACCCGCTCGCGCTCCACCGCGGATCGCACGGTTCACGGGCCGCACGCGCGCGTGCCCCGCTCGTACCACGGCCGACTCTCCCTAGCATCAGGAGCATGTCCGGCATTTCACCCCTCCGCGCCTGGTGGGCGCAGCGTCC
Source organism: Streptomyces sp. NPDC001714 (assembly GCF_042892755.1). NCBI lineage: Bacteria > Bacillati > Actinomycetota > Actinomycetes > Kitasatosporales > Streptomycetaceae > Streptomyces > Streptomyces sp. NPDC001714. Next base: position 428,049 of record NZ_JBIAUL010000001.1, on the reverse strand, counting down.
GCCGGCGGCCGGGGCCGCCGTGATGGCCACCGGCACCATGTCGGTGGGGTTGCACCTGGCGGGCGCGGAGACCGTGTCCCGGGTGGCGCTGGTGGTGGCCTGCGTGATGTGGCCGGCGCTGGCCGCGGACTTCGTCGTACGGCTGGCGCGCGACCGCCGGCGGTGGGCGCAGGAGGCCCGGACGCCGGGCGCCCTCACCGCCGTGGCGGCGACGACGGTGCTGGGGACGCGGTTCTCGGCGCTCGGGTGGCAGACCCTCGCCGAGGCCCTGCTGGCGCTGTCGGTGGTGCTGTGGCCGCCGCTGCTGATCCTCGTCGTGCGGCGCTGGAAGCCGCGGATGCCCGGCGCGGTGTTCCTGGCCTGTGTGGCCACGCAGGGGCCGGCCGTGCTGGGTGCGACGCTGGCGGCGGCCCTGACGACGGCGTGGCTCGCACACCTCTCGCTGGTCCTGTTCTGGCTGGGGCTGGCGATGTACGGGCTCGCGGTGCCCCGGTTCGAGTGGCGGCAGATCGCCCAGAGGCCCGGTGACCAGTGGGTGGCGGGCGGCGCGCTCGCGATCTCGGCGCTGGCCGGGGCGCGGCTGCTGGCCGCCGACAGTGCGCGGCTGTACCTGTGGAACGACGACGACCGGGGCGTCCTGCGCGTGGTGACGGTGGCACTGCTGATCCTGGGCCTGGCCTGGTACGTGGTCCTGCTGGCCGCGGAGGTGGCGTGGCCCCGGCTCCGGTACGACGTGCGCCGCTGGTCGACGGTGTTCCCGATGGGGATGACGGCGACGGCGGCGCTGTCGGCCGAAGCCGCCGTCGGCGGCGCGTGGCCGAAGTGGCCGGGGCGGGTGCTGGTGTGGGTCACGGTGGCGGCCTGGCTGACGGTCGCGGCCGGCGCGGCGGCGGGCGCCCGGGCCGCTCTCAGGAAGACCGGCTGAGGGTCATGTCCACAGCACGGCGATGAAGATGTTCGCCATCGTGAGCAGGCCCACCAGGCCGAAGGCGCCCTTCTCCACCTTCTCGTCGTCCCGTTTCACGTAGACGAGCCCCAGGATCACGATCAGCAGGGCGAGCTTCACGCCGATCTTGACGGTGTTGACGTGGTGGCCGTCGGCCTCGTTGAGGCCGACCAGGATCACGCCGGTCGCGAGCATGGTGAACGCGCCGTGCAGCATCCCGGGGACGAACCGTGCCGTGCCCTGGCCCATCGCCTTCATCTGGGTGAGGAAGCCGCCGAGGAGCGCGGCGATGCCGATGATGTGCAGGCCGACGAAGAGATGGATGAGTACGTCCATGGCCCCGGAGCCTAATCAGGGCCGCACGGGGCACCGGGCACCGGCCCCTCCCCCGGCGCCCGCCGCCCCGCATATATGCACCCCATAGCACCCCGTGTCCCCCTCCAGCCCGGGAACCGCCGCTTCGGTCATCCCACCCCGAGAAGCCGACGACTGCGGGCCGGAATCCCGTTCACATACCGTCGGGTAACGATCTGGTCCCGCCAATTCCGTGCATCGCGTTACCAAGCCGACACACCCGGGCCTACCGTCCTCCCCCAGGTGACCGACTCCCCACCGCCGCCCGGGCCAGGGGCGGCAGTCGGACACCACCGCCGAGAAGATCCGGCGGCGGCCAGCTCCCCCTGCGCGGGCCGCCGCCGGACGCGTGATCCGCACTGCCCCGCGGCCGTACGGACGCTCCCCCTGGCGTGCCCACGGACGAGACGGCGGTCGTACGAAAGGACGGGACAGTCCAGGTGGCAGCGCACCGCAAGCCCCGACAGAGCTCGCTCGGCGGCAACACGGCCCGCACGGCCGTCACCCTCGCCCTGGCGGGCGCGGCCACCGCGACGGCCTTCGAAGGGACCGGAAACGCCGAGCCGCAACTGACACCGGCGCAGGTGAAGGCCAAGGTGGACCAGCTGTACCAGGAGGCCGAGGCGGCCACCCAGAAGTACGACGGAGCGAAGGACAAGGCCGACACGGCCCAGCGACGGCTGAAGTCGCTGCAGGACGAGACCGCCCGTGCGCAGGAGAAGCTCAACTCCGCCCGGGACGCGCTCGGTTCCATAGCGGCCGCGCAGTACCGCGACGGCGGCATCGACCCGTCCTGGCAGCTGGCGCTGTCCAGCGATCCCGACCAGTACCTGGACAACGCGGCGTTCGCCGAGCGGGCCGGCGACCGGCAGGCCGGTGCGGTGGCGCGGGTACGGCAACAGCTGCGGGAGATCGAGCAGTTGCGGGGCGCGGCACACGTCCGGCTCACCTCGCTGCGGTCCCGGCAGGCCGAGCTGAGGCGGGAGAAGACCGCCATCAACGGCAAACTGAGCGAGGCCCGACAGCTGCTGGACCGGCTGTCACCGCAGCAGCGGGCGGCGGTCGCGGCGGACGACGGCACCGGACGTGCCTCACGCTCCGCGTCGGACGCCCGCGCCCCCCTGGCCGCCGGCGATGTCGCCGCCACCGACTCCCGCGCCGCGGCCGCCGTCGCCTACGCCTACTCGAAGCTCGGCAGCCCCTATGTCTGGGGCGCGACCGGACCCGACGCCTTCGACTGCTCGGGCCTCGCCCAGGCCGCCTACCGCTCCGCCGGCGTCTCCATCCCCCGCACCACCTACGCCCAGATCAACGCCGGCCGCCGCGTCTCCCGCTCCGAACTCCAGCCGGGCGACTTGGTGTTCTTCTACTCGGGCATCAGCCACGTCGGCATCTACATCGGCAACGGCCAGATGATCCACGCGCCCAACCCGTCGGCTCCGGTACGGATCGCACCCATCGACGAGATGCCGTTCGCCGGGGCGACGCGGGTCGTCTGAGCGGCCGCACGCGGCCCTCCGGGCAGCCTCGGACAGCCGGCGCGAGCCTCAGACCAGGCGGCGCGCGGTCGCCCAGCGGGTCAGCTCGTGCCGGTTCGACAGCTGCAGCTTCCGCAGGACCGCCGACACATGGGACTCGACCGTCTTGACGGAGATGAACAGCTGCTTGGCGATCTCCTTGTAGGCGTAGCCGCGGGCGATGAGGCGCAGGACCTCGCGCTCCCGCTGGGTGAGACGGTCGAGGTCCTCGTCGACCGGCGGGGCGTCGGTGGAGGCGAAGGCGTCCAGGACGAACCCGGCGAGCCGCGGCGAGAAGACGGCGTCGCCCTCCTGGACCCGGAAGATCGAGTCGACCAGATCGGTGCCGGTGATGGTCTTGGTGACGTAGCCGCGGGCGCCGCCCCGGATCACGCCGATCACGTCCTCGGCGGCATCCGAGACGGACAGCGCGAGGAAGCGCACCGGCTGCTCGGCATCCGCCATCAACGGGGCGCACCGGCGCAGCACCTCGACCCCACCGCCGCCCGGCAGGTGCACGTCCAGGAGGACCACCTCGGGCCGGGTCGCGGTGATCACCGAGACCGCCTGGTCGACGTCGGCGGCCTCGCCGACCACCTCGACGCCGGTCTGCTCGGTCTGGCCGATCTCGGCCTGGACGCCCGTCCGGAACATCCGGTGGTCGTCGACGAGGACCACACGCACCCGACGCCCGGCCTTCTCCGCGCCTTCCGCCGGGCCGTTCGCCTCGGTCGCGTCGCTCATGACGTCTTCTCCGCCCTCTCCATCTCCAGCTCGACCTCCGTGCCGCCGCCCGGCACGGACCGCAGCCGTGCGGTGCCGCCATGACGTTCCATGCGGCCGATGACCGATTCTCTGACACCCATGCGGTCGGCGGGTATCGAGTCGAGGTCGAAGCCGGGACCGCGGTCACGGACGGACACGAAGACCGTCCTGCCCTCGACCTCGGCGTAGACCTGGACGGCGCCGCCCTCGCCACCGTACTTGGCCGCGTTGACCATCGCCTCGCGCGCGGCCTGCATCTGCGCGCCCGTCCGCTCGTCGAGCGGACAGTCCCCGACCACCACGACCTCTATGGGCACGCCGTGCTTGTCCTCCACCTCCGCCGCGTTGCGCCGGACCGCGTCGGCGAGGGTGGCGGGTTCGTCGGCCTCGTCCTTGCCGGTGCCCTCGGGCTTGTAGAGCCAGGTGCGCAGGTCGCGCTCCTGGGCGCGGGCGAGGCGGCGCACCTCGCCCGCGTTCTCCGCGTTGCGCTGGATCAGGGTGAGGGTGTGCAGCACGGAGTCGTGGACATGGGCGGCGACCTCGGCGCGCTCCTGGGCGCGGATGCGCATCAGCCGCTCCTCGGAGAGGTCCTGGGTCATCCGGACGAGATACGGACCGGCGAGCAGCGTGATGCCGACGAGCACGGCGAGGGCCGCCTGGAGCACCGCGCCGATGTGCGCGGCGGAGCCCTGCATGACGAAGACGCCCGAGACGCCCGCGGTGACGAGCAGGACGCCGACGCCCGCGCGCAGCAGGCTGAGCGTGCGGCGCCGGCTGCCGACCTCGACCCAGCGGGCCCGGCGGGCGTTGTCCGCCTGCCGCCAGACCAGGGCGACACCGGCGGCGACCAGCACCGCGGGAAGGAGATAGGCCTTGGCGCCGCTGGTCAGGTTGACACTGCCCACGAACACCACGGACACGACGACCATGAGGAGCAGGGCGACGATCTGGCCCCGGTCCGGTTTGCGGGCGACGAGTCTGCGGCGGCCGTCCGCCGAGGTCTCGGTGGCGACCAGGGACGGCGGCTTCTGTCCGCCGACCCCGCCGACCCCGAGCGGCACGAAGAACCAGAACGCGGCGTACAGCAGCGCGCCGAGGCCGTTGGCCATGAACAGGCCGACGAAGACGAGCCGCACCCAGACGACAGGCAGGCCGAGATGCCCGGCGAGGCCCCGCGCCACTCCGCCGAGCCAGCGGCCGTCGCTGCTGCGGTAGAGCTTGCGCGGCGGCCGCGGGTCGTCGAGGGGCGCTGCTGCGGCTTCCGGCATGCCATCGATGGTCACACGCCCGGAGTTGCGGAGCATCAGGGTCGACCCCCGAGACTCCCCTGATCTTCGGATTTCCCCACGCTGACTCCTCAGGTCCGACTGCGTACGCCCGGATCCCCGCCGTCGCTCCACCGGGCCGGGACGCGGTCCACGCCACCGCTCCACCGGGCCGAGACGCGGTCCACGCCGCCGGTCCAGCAGGGCCAGAGCTCGGATACCCGTCGCCGCTCCACCGGGCCCAGAGCTCGGATCCCCGTCGCCGGTCCCGCGGGCCCAGAGCTCGGGTCTCCGTCGCCAGGGCGCCGTTCAAACGCTTCCCGGCTCGGCCTCGGGGCCGATTTCAGGGTTCGGCCAGGGTCATCCCGACTGCCGCTGCGGCGGCACGGCCGTCACCATTGACTCATGACTGATCACGAGCACGCCGCGACGGGTCCGGGACCCGGCCCCGGCCCGCGGCCCGCAGCGGGCACCGGGCCGTCGGATGCCGCGCCCGCCGCGGCGGAGACGGCCGGGACGGGGGCCGACGCCACCGGTACCGGCGCGGAAGCCGCCGATGCGGCCTCCCCGCGGTTCCGGCGCGACCGCCGGCACAAGATGATCGCGGGCGTGTGCGCGGGGCTCGGGCGCCACACCGACCTGGACCCGGTGATCTTCCGCATCACCCTGGCCGTGCTGGCCGCGACCGGCGGTATCGGCCTCCTCTTCTACGGCTTCGCCTGGCTCTTCGTGCCGTACGAGGACGACGAGGAGAACGAGGTCCGCAAGCTGCTGACCGGCCGGGTCGACGGGCAGGCCCTGGCGGCCGTGCTCTTCGCGCTGGTCGGCTGCGGAGTGCTGCTGACGATGATCAAAAACGGCCAGGTGCTGGCGTTCGCCGTCGTCCTCTCCCTGCTGCTGGCCGGCGCCGGGTACTGGTCGCGGCGGCGCGGCGCCCCCGACCCCGACCCGCTGTCCGCCCAGGCCGTCGCCGACGCCCCGCCGGAGGCCCAGGCACCGCCGGTCCCGATCTCCTACCCCTCGTGGTGGCGGGACCCGATCGTCAAGGACGGCACGCATGTCGGGGGCACCGGCTACCTGTGGGGCCCGGCCGACGTCCGCGGCCGGGAGGCGCCGGGGCTCGACTTCCGGCTGAGCACCCCGTGGGTGCACGGCCAGGACGTCCGCGCCCGGCAGAGCCCGCCTCCCAAGCCGCGCGGACCGCGCTGGATCAGCGGCTGGATCTTCCTGTTCGCTCTGGTGGCGGGCAGCCTGGGCACCGGTCTGACCTGGGACACGCACCCGCTGGGCACCAGCCTCCAGACCGGTCTGGCCTGCGCCCTGATCGTGTTCGGGCTGGGGACGGCGCTCAGCTCGTTCGTCGGGCGCACGGGGGCCGGCTCGCTCTTCCTGGCGCTGGTCACGGCGGCCCTGCTGGCGGCCGCGACGGCCCTCCCGTCCGACATCAGCACCCACTGGACTCGGGCCTCCTGGACCCCGGCCACCGCGGCGCAGGTGTCGTCGGCGTACGACCTCGGGACGGGCGTGGCCACGCTGGACCTGAGGCACATACGCGTCGCCCAGGGGCGGACGGTGTCGACGTCGGCCGAGGTGGGCGCGGGCCGGCTGAAGATCGTCGTACCGGCGGACGTAACCGTGCGGATGAGCATCGACGTGGGGGTGGGCGACATCCAGTTGCCCGGTGACGACAAGAAGGACGTGGACGTGGAGCCGGGCAGGCACAAGGACGTGACGCTGGCGCCGACGAGCGGTGCGAAGAACACGGGGACGCTCGATCTGGATCTCCAGGTCGGCGCGGGACAGGTGGAGGTGACCCGTGCTGCGGCATGAGTTCCAGCCCGGACGGCTGGTCGTCGGTGTCTTCCTGACGGCGGCGGGGATCGCCTACGCCGGTGACGCCGGCGGCTGGTGGGACACCGAGTGGTTCGCGGTCATCCCGGTGATGGCGGTCGGCCTCTTCCTCGCAGGGGTGACCGCGGCGCTGACCCGGGCGATACGCAGGCGCCGCAGCACACCGGAGGGCCAGGAAGCCCGCTAGAGGCGCAGCGGAGCCCGTGCGGAGCGGTGTCGGCGCCGGGCGCGGAGCATCGCGTCCAGGGAGAGATAGGGGGCGCCGGCGAGCACCAGGGGCAGCCAGGCCATCAGGTAGGCGAGGTCGTTGCCGTAGTAGTACGGGGAGTTGGCCCAGCTCACGGTCAGCCAGAGGCTGAGCGAGATCAGCGCGCCGCCGAGCGCGGCGAGCCGGGCCAGCAGGCCGAAGAGGGTGCCGAGGCCGACGGCGAGCTCGCCGATGGCGATCGCGGTGCCGAAGCCGACCGGGTTCTTCAGGGCCAGGTCGACCAGGGCCGGGATCGCGGCGGAGTCACGGACGCCGCGCATGGTGTCGCCGATGGACCCGGCGCCGCCTGATTTGAGGAAGGCGCTGTCGGTCAGTTTGTCCAGGCCGGCGTAGATGAAGGTGACGCCCAGGAAGATCCGCAAGGGAAGGAGGGCGTACCGGGTGGCGGTGTCCCGCAGACCGCGGTCGCCGTCGAGATACGGAGTGTGCGTGTCCGAACGAATGCCGTGAGTCATCGCCAGTAGCCGCCTCTCGCCGCAGTACCCGAGCCCCTCAACAGACCATACGTACGACAACCGCGGCCCGCTCAACCCTCTGCCGGACGTTTTTCCGAATTTCAGCCGGACTGAGACACCCGGGAAGGTGGAGAAAGGTGGGCAAGAAGGGGCGGGTGTGGGGTTCGGCCGGTTCTGCTCCGGCCTTCATCGGCAGGCCCGCTCACTCCGTCACCTCGACCACGCACCGGTTGGTTGCCACTCCGGCCGCCGTCACCACCTGGACCTCGACGGAGCCGGGCTCCACGTCGGCCGGGACGGGGACGGTGAGGACGTGGTCCGTGGGGTTGCTGAAGCCGCCGGTGACGGGGACCAGGGGGACGTGGACGTTGACGGCGCCGATGCGGACGACCATGCGGGAGAGGCGGTCGGCGGTCTGGGCGCCGGGCGGGACGAAGCCGGTGCCGCGGATCTCGATGTCGTCGCCCGTGCGGATGGGGGCGTCCAGGTCACCGGCCTCGCGGGCGCGGACGACGGAGAGGATCACCGGGCGGCCGCCCTCGGCGTACTTGCCGGCCAGGTAGGTCGCGGCGGAGATCAGGACCACCGTCGCGAGGCCCCAGGGCAGGTCGGGGAGCTGGTCGGGGCGGCGGGCGAGCCGTACGGCGGCGAAGAGGAGGGCGACGGCGCTGATGACGACGTACTGGATGTCGGCGAAGGTGCCGCGGCCGGAGTCGTCGGTGAGCAGGTCGGCGGCGCGCGGGCGGTGGGCACGCACCTTCTGCAGGCGCTGGCCGGCGATGCGCAGGCCGACCACCCGGCGCACCAGGACCGCGATGCCGCAGACGACGGCGAGGACCGTCACCGCACCGGCGCCGCGGGCGAGGTCGAGGCCGGAGATGAGGGCGTCCCGCTCGGCGGGAGAGGAGGCGACGGCCAGGCGGCCTGCCAGGACTAGGACGGCGTAGGCGACGAAGAGGACCCAGGAGGCGGCGACGGTGCGGGAGGTGGACATGCGGTTGTCCTCACCGATGACGGGGGCGAGCACCCCGCCGCGCGAGCGGTGGAACCAGGAGGCGGCGGTGAGGGCGAGGGCCACGATCAGGGCGGCGAGCAGTCCGGCGGTGCGGGCGCTGGTCCAGCCCGCGCCGATGGCGGTGAGCGCCTGGGTGAGGAGCATGATTACGACGGCTGCCCAGACGGTGCACGCGGTGCGCAGCCACAGGCGGGCGAGCCAGGCCTCGCCCTCGGCGCGGCCGCGTTCGGCGACCACCTCGGCGGACTGGGTGAGTTCCTCGGAGACCCACTGGCGGGACGCTGAGGCCGAGTGGGCCACCGCCGCGGGCAGCCCCTGCCCCGCCGCGAACTCTTCCCGTTTGAGGAGGAATTCGGCGACCGCCCGCCGGTGTCCCTCCCGTGCCCCGTGCGGACAGTCCCCGCACGCGCAGCCGCCACCGTGGGCACCCGAATGGGCGCCCTGCCTCGCCTCCTGCACCGCCACGCCCGACGCCCGCCTTCCCCACGCCCGGGGCACGACGCGCAGGGCCCTCCCCGGGGCCCGAAGTCGTCGTGCAACTCCCTTGTGTCGAGTGCGAATTGTGCCCTACGCCACGCCGTTTGCGTTCAGTGGGCCGGTCACGACGAGTGAAGGTACGGCAGACGTGTTGACCCGGCTGCGAGAATTCCCCCATGGCCGAGATCATCCAGCGGGACGGGACCTGGGCCTTCGACGGCAGCACGGTCAGGATCACGCCGGGACGCCACCGTTCCGTGCCGCTGTTCCGGCAGACCTACGGGGAGATCGCCGTCCCCCTGGAGGCCGTGGCGGGGGTCGGGTACGAGCCGGAGCGCAAGCGGGGGCGGCTGAGGATGCGGCTGCGCGAGGGGGCCGACCCGTTGTTGCAGGCGACGGGCGGACGGTTGCCGGAGGCGGCGGATCCGTATCGGCTGGCGGTGGACGGGGACCGGTCCGGGGTGGCCGAGTACGTCGCGGCGGAGATCCGGCAGTCGCTGCTGCTGGACCAGATCCCGAAGGAGCCGACGAGGACGTATCTGCTGCCGGGGCCGCCGGTGCCGGTGTCGGTGCGGTCCTCGGACGGCACGGTGTCGTTCGACGGTACGCAGGTGCGCATCGACTGGGCCGACACCTCCGACCGGGTCAAGCGGGCCACCGGGCCCCGGATCATCGGCGTCGGCGATCTCGTGCAGGTGGAGTGGCTGCCCAACTCCGGCTACGAGGACGGCTTCCTGCGGTTCGTGACCCGGGAGACGGTGTTCTCGAAGCTGCCGGCCGAGCGCGACCCGTACGCCCTGGACCTGTGGGGCAGTGTCCGCCGCGACCTGCTGACGGCGCTGGTCGCGGCGGCGGTCACGGCCCGGCTGCCGCATCCGTCGACCCGGCCGGGCGCGGAGTACGCCGACCGGGACCGCCCCCCGGTGGCCGTGCCGCGCCAGTCGGCCGACCACCACGACGTCCTGCTGCGCAGGCTGCGGGAGCTGGGCGAGCTGCACCGGGACGGCGTGCTCACGGACGAGGAGTTCGCGCTGACGAAGGCGGCCGTGCTGCGGAGTTTCTGAGCCGGGGGCAGCGCCCCGAAGGGGCGCGGGAAACTGCGCGACCAGCCACGACGGCACCGCAGACGGCAGACGGCAGACGGCAGATCGCGGCGCTTCCAGCGGAGCGCCTAGCTGAGGAGGTCCGGTTCGCTGCGGCTGATGTCCTGCCACAGGGGCTGGTAGTTGATCCAGGCCACCAGGTCGCCGCCGAGCTGCTCCCGGGTGGCGACGGCGAGCTTGTGGTCGATGAGCAGGGGGCGGCCGGCCGCCTTCGCGGTCAGCTGGACCTGCGCGGACTTCTCCATCGACAGGAACCACCAGGCCGCCGCGTCCACCGAGTCGCCGACGGTCAGCAGCCCGTGGTTGCGCAGCACCAGCGCCTTGCGGGAGCCGAGGGCGGCGGCGATGCGGCGGCCCTCCTCGGCGTCGACGGCGACGCCGGTGTAGGCGTCGTAGAGGGCGTGGTCCTCGTAGAAGGCGCAGCTCTCCTGGCTGATCGGTTCGAGCAGGTCGCCGAGGGCGGACAGGGCGCGGCCGTGCACGGAGTGGCAGTGGGCGACGGCGACGACGTCCGGGCGGGCCGCGTGCACCTGGGTGTGAACGGTGAAGGCGGCCTGGTTGACGTGGTACCGGCCCTCGATCACCTGGCCGTCCTGGTTGGCCAGGACGAGGTCGCCGACGGTGACGTGCTTGAACGGCATGCCGAACGGGTTGACCCAGAAACAGTTCGAGTACTCGGGGTCGCGGGCGGTGATGTGGCCGGACACGCCGTCTTCCAGTCCGGCCCGGCCGAAGATCCGCAGCGCTCCGGCGAGCCGCTCCTTGCGATGCCGGCGCTCGTCGTCGAGCGAGTCGTACATCGGCGGCATCGCGAACTGCAGCTGATCGGTGGGCAGCGGCAGGGGCGGGGTCGGCCCGTGCATAGGTCCTCCAGCACTGGGTTTGTGTTACGGCCGGAAGTTACCGCCGGTCAGCGCAGGAAAACAGAGCTGTTCTGTAAAGATGACGCGCGCGAGCATTTCACGACAGAAGATGTCAGGAATCGACAGCCGAGTGGCCTGTACCGCACACGGCGAAGAGGTGGCACCGCCGGAGCCGTGCCACCTCTTCTTCGGGCCTACTCCCACTCGATGGTGCCCGGCGGCTTGGAGGTGACGTCGAGGACGACCCGGTTGACGTCACGGACCTCGTTGGTGATCCGGGTGGAGATCTTCGCGAGGACCTCGTACGGCAGGCGGGACCAGTCGGCCGTCATGGCGTCCTCGGAGGAGACCGGGCGCAGGACGATCGGGTGGCCGTAGGTGCGGCCGTCGCCCTGGACGCCGACGCTGCGGACGTCCGCGAGCAGGACCACCGGGCACTGCCAGATGTCGCGGTCGAGGCCGGCCGCGGTCAGCTCCTCGCGGGCGATCGCGTCGGCCTCGCGGAGCAGGTCAAGGCGCTCCTTGGTGACCTCGCCGACGATCCGGATGCCGAGGCCCGGGCCCGGGAACGGCTGGCGCTGGACGATCTCCTCCGGCAGGCCGAGCTCCTGGCCGACCATCCGCACCTCGTCCTTGAACAGCTTGCGGAGCGGCTCGACCAGCTTGAACTCGAGGTCTTCCGGCAGGCCGCCGACGTTGTGGTGGGACTTGATGTTCGCGGTGCCGGTGCCGCCGCCGGACTCGACGACGTCCGGGTAGAGGGTGCCCTGGACCAGGAACTCCACGGCCGGGCCGGCGTCGGCGATGATCTCCGCCTGGGCCTGCTCGAAGACGCGGATGAACTCGCGGCCGATGATCTTCCGCTTCTGCTCGGGGTCGGAGACCCCGGCGAGCGCGTCGAGGAAGCGGGCCTCCGCGTCCACGACCTTCAGCTGCACACCGGTCGCGGCGACGAAGTCCTTCTCGACCTGCTCGGTCTCGCCCTTGCGCATCAGGCCGTGGTCGACGTAGACGCAGGTCAGCTGGGAGCCGATGGCCTTCTGGACGAGGGCGGCGGCCACGGCCGAGTCGACGCCGCCGGACAGGCCGCAGATGGCGCGCTTGTCGCCGACCAGCTCGCGGATCGCGGCGACCTGCTCGTCGATGACGTTGCCGGTGGTCCAGGTGGGCTTCAGGCCCGCGCCCCGGTAGAGGAAGTGCTCCAGGACCTGCTGGCCGTGCGTGGAGTGCATGACCTCGGGGTGGTACTGGACGCCGTAGAGCTTCTTCTCGTCGTTCTCGAAGGCGGCGACCGGGACGACGTCCGTGGACGCGCTGACGGTGAAGCCCTCGGGGGCGGCGGAGCAGGCGTCGCCGTGCGACATCCACACGTGCTGCTCGGCGGGGGTGCCCTCGAACAGGGTGGAGGACGTCTTGGAGACGTGCAGGTCGGTACGGCCGTACTCGCGGGCGCCGGTGTTGTCGACGGTGCCGCCGAGTGCCTGCGCCATCAGCTGGAAGCCGTAGCACATGCCGAAGACCGGGACGCCGGCCTCGAAGAGCTCGCGGTCCAGGCGGGGGGCGCCCTCCTCGTACACGGACGAGGGGCCGCCGGAGAGGATGATCGCCGCCGGGTTCTTGGCGAGCATCTCGGCGACCGGCATGGTGCTGGGCACGATCTCGCTGTAGACCCGGGCCTCGCGGACGCGGCGGGCGATGAGCTGGGCGTACTGCGCGCCGAAGTCGACGACCAGGACGGTGTCGGGAGCGGCGGCAGCGGGAGTCGCTGATGACACGGGGTGCCTTCCGGCGGTCGGGCGGGGGTCTGTGACTACCGATTCTAACGGGGTGGGCGCGGGGCACCTCGCCGTAGTGCTGTGGCATACTCGCCCCCATGCTCACCCAGACGACCTTCCTCTTTACCTATGGCAACCGGCCCACCGGCTGCCATGGTCGTGCTGCTTGAGCAACTGACAAGCGACTTCCCCAGGCGCCCCGGGCCGACAAGGTCCGGGGCGCCTGGTGTTTCTCCGGATCCGGTCGCTCCGGGGCACCGCACCCCTTCCGGCAAGGACAGACGAGGAGCCCCCATGAACGCGATCGACGTGACCGGTGCCCGTACCCACGAGGCCGCCGAGGTGATCACCGGTGCGCGGGAGCGCATCGACGCGCTCGACGACCGGATCATCGGCCTGATCCAGGAACGGATGGCCGTCTCCGCCGTCGTCCAGGAGGCGCGGATCGCCTCCGGCGGCCGCCGGGTGAATCTCTCCCGGGAGATGGAGGTCCTCGGCCACTACAGCGAGGCGCTCGGCAGGCCCGGCACGGCCCTCGCCATGACGCTCCTGGAACTGTGCCGGGGTCGCATCTGAGTCGGGCGGATCTGAGTTCGGGGCTCTTCTCACCCGTACGGCGCGTGACCGGCCCGCGAGGCACTTCGTTGGTGGGGTGTCCGTGTCAGCCAGGGGCGGGCCCGAAAGAACCACGCGTGGCTTCGCTGGGGCGATGAGGCGTACGGAACATGCCGTGCGCCGTGGGACCTCGCTCCAGTCAAGTGACCGGACGGCAGGGGACAGCAGCCCGGTCACCCAAGAGACGGCCGGCTCCGGGGACGCCCGGGGCCGACCGGCGGAAAATTGCAAAAATGCACAAGGGCTGGGTCAAACGGTTGCGGAGGCCGCGTACATCCAGCACGATGCGTAGAAGGCCCGCAAGGCCTTCGAAGCTCCCAAGTCCCAGTTCAGGCAACGGAATTGCCGTGTACCGACCGTCCGCCAAAGGTCGAGACCTGCCGTACGCCCCGAGCGCGCCGGGGCGCCGACCCGGGGCACGGACGGCGGTACAGGGCACAGAGACCAGCGGCGCAACCCCCCGGCGCCGCTTCCAGGCACCGACGCTGCCCTGACGTCGGTGCTGACGAAAGAAGGGCCCCGCGGCTCCGTCCCGTGGGGCCCTTCGCCTGCGCCCAGTGGACGCGCAGACGCAGGAGGCACAGAGAACTAGGTCCGGCTGACCGTGCCGCAGGCCTCCTCCTTGCCGATGTCGCGGCTGCGGTCGTACGGGTCGACGGACGGGCCGGTCGGGGCGGCGCTGCCGGTCGGCGCCTGGGACGGGAACTGCGGGTGCAGATAGCCGTCGTTGATGTCGCAGGCGGAGTTGCCGGCGTCCTCGTCGTAGCGCAGGAGGGTCAGGCGGCCGGGGGTGACCTGGTACCGCGTGGGGTCGGGGAGTTCGGTGTCGATGACGCGGCGCACGATCGTGCGGGTGACCTCGGTGGAGCCGTCGGTGCGGACGACCGGGTAGACGAAGGTGTAGTCGGCGTGCACCGCCACGCCCTGGTACTTGCCCTTCTCGAAGGTGATCCGGCCGCGCACCTTGACGACCTTCCCGGCCTGCTTCACGTCCTTCGGATCGAAGCGGCTGAACAGGAACAGCGGGTCGTGGGTCTTGCTGGGGCTGCGCAGCGAGGCGTTGAGGTTGTCGAGCACGTCGGGCTGCTTGGGGTCGAGCACCGAAAGGGCGCCCGCGGGACGGCCGCCGGCCACCACATCGGGGTTCAGGTTGGCGTCCACCAGCAGCTTCTTGGTCTGCTGAAGGGCCAGTTCGACGCGGTCCTTCGGGATGGCACCGATCGCGGCGGCCTTCGGCAGCACGATGCCGGCCGCGCCGTCGGCCCAGCGCAGCGCCGGGGAACCGGCGAACGGGTGGGCGAGCGTGGGGGTGTCGGGGGCGGCCGCGGAGGGCGGGGCGGTCGGTGTGGTGGTCTCGACGGGCAGCGGCGTGGTGGCGGTGTCCCTGCCGGAGGGTGAGCCGAAGGGATCGCCGGGAATCAGGGACGGCCGTATCGCCACGACGGCCACGGCGATCGCCAGCGGGACGCCGATGACCGCCCAGGTCCTGCGGCGCCGGGCGGCCCGCCCGTTCATCTCCTGCCAGGCGGGCCCCGTCCGCCACCCCTCGGGCTCCCCCTTCTGCCCCTTGAGCCGCTCGGTCACCTCACGGGCCCGGGCGGAGGGCTCCTTGGGGGCCGACTTGCGGATGTCCCGTTCGGTGTCCTGGAGGAACTGCTCCCACACCTCGTCGGATATGGAGGAGGACGACGGCTCGTCCCCCGACGATTCTTCGGACCGTCTGTCAGACATGACACTCTCTCGCTCGGCCGCTCGACGGGGGCGAGAATAACCTTGGAATCGACTGTGTCCATGCCACCCGGCGACCCCACGTAACGAGTGACCCAGATCACATGAGGGTTCCGTGAATGCGGAGGCAACCATTCACAGGACTCACCTGTCACATCTGCGGAACCAGCGGTGACATCCATGCCACCGCAGCTGATGCACAGGGGTCCTCGTGAAACTTCGCCGGGTCATGACCGGGGCAGGCGCGGCAGTCGCAGTGGCTGTCATCGCGCCGGTCGCCCTGCTGTCCGCACCCGTCGTCGCGTTCGCGGAGGAGTCGCCGTCCACACCCGCGTCCGAGAGCGCGCCGAGCGGGATCCCCGGCGACACGACGTCCGCCTCCTCGTCGGCCTCCGCCTCGGCGAGCGGCAGCGCGTCGGCGTCCGGGTCCGCGTCGGCCTCCGCCTCCGCTTCCGCCTCGGCGAGCGGCAGCGCGTCGGCGTCCTCCTCCGCCGGGCCGTCCGGGTCGGCCGAGCCCAGCGAGAACCCGACCGACCCGGACGTGCCGTACTGCGAGGACCTCGACCAGAACTTCGACGACGCCAGAGTCTCCGCCGACGTCAAGGGCCTGCCCGGCAAGATCGTCGCGGGCGACGGCTTCCACGGCTTCGAGCTGGTCGTGACGAACGAATCCAAGACGGACGTCGAGGGCGTCGCCTTCTACGCCGAGATCGAGAACTACGAGATCGACGCGTCGAAGTACCTCAGCCCGTACGTCGACCTGGAGTTCAAGAACCCCGACACCGGCTCGTGGGACCGGATCGGCAGCGACGACTGGGCCGGCGACTACTTCTTCTACGTGCCGAAGCTGACGTCGGGCGCGAGCAAGTCGGTCGACCTGCGCGTCTCCGTCGACGCCGGGGCGCCCGCCGGTGACGCCTACTCCTTCGGCTCCGGCGCCTACCTCGACAAGGTCGAAGGCCAGGACTGCGTCGCCGAGGGCTGGGCCCAGTACGACTTCACGGTCCTCAAGGCGGGCTCGTCCAACCCGGCCCCGGGTACCGCCACGCCCAGCGACGACGACGGCGCGGACTCCGTGAAGAAGCCGCAGGGCAACGTCTCCGACCTGCCGACCGGCAACCTCGCCGACACCGGCGCCGGCTCGGCGCTCCCGGTCATCGGCCTGGTCGGCGGAGTCGCCGTCGTGGTCGGCGCCGGCGCGGTGGTCCTGGTACGGCGACGGAGGACCGGCACGGACTCATAGGCAAGGTCGCGCGGACCGTCGTACGGCGGCGGCCGCGCACCGATCGAAGAGGGACCTGGGCTCGGAGGGGGGCACAGGTCCCTCTTCGGTGTCCGGCCGCCGCTGCGGCCTACTTCTTCGGCGGTACGGCCGGAATCCCGAGGAACGGCAGCCGCAGCGCGCCGAAGGCCTCGGCCGGGACCGCCGGACGGTGCGGCTCGACCGCCTGGAGTCGCCGGTACGGCTCGCCCTGCCGCGGCCGCGGGTCCGCCTCGCCCTTGTTGGGCCAGTAGGACATCGCGCGCTCGGCCTGTGCCGTGATGGTGAGGGACGGGTTCACGCCCAGGTTCGCGGAGACGGCGGCGCCGTCCACGACCGAGATGCCCGGGTGGCCGTACAGCCGGTGGTAGGGGTCGATGACCCCGGTCTCGCGGGAGTCGCCGATGGGGCAGCCGCCGAGGAAGTGGGCGGTGAGCGGCGTGCCCATCAGCTCGCCGACATTGCTGCCGGCGAAGCCGTTGATCTCGGCGGCGAGCGCGCCGGCCGCCTCCGAAGCGGCCTTGATCTGCTTGGGATTGGGGGCGCCGTGGCCCTGCCGGGCGGTGAGCAGGCCCTTGCCGACGCCGTCCGGTTTCAGGTACGTCGTCAGGGAGTTGTCCAGCGACTGCATGACCAGGCCGATGATGGTCCGCTCCGACCAGCGCCGGTTGGAGAGCGAGCGCAGCACGAGGAGGGGGTGGCGGGCCGCGTTCGCCAGCCAGCCGAGCACACGGGAGGTGCCTTCCGCGTACGGGACCTGGAGGATGGACAGGCTGCCCATGGCGTTGGAGCCCTTGCCGTAGCGGACCGGCTCGATGTGCGTGTTCTCGTCCGGGTGGATGGACGAGGTGATCGCGACGCCCTGGGTGAAGTCGGCCTTCGGGCTGCCGTGGGCCTTGCGGTAGCGCCGGTCGTCGGTCTGGGCGCCGACCAGGGCCTCGGAATTGGTGCGGGTCAGGTCCCCCAGCCGGTCGGAGAGGTACGGCAGCTGGCCGCCGGCCTTCATGCGGTGCAGGAGGGTCTGGGTGCCGTAGGTGCCGGCGGCGACGACGACCCGGCGGGCCTTGAAGATCCGGCCCTCGGCCTTCCTGTCGTCGGTGGGGAGGGTGGCGATCGCGTAGCCGCCCTGGGAGTCGTCGGTGACGGAGACGACGGTGGTCATGGGGTGGACGACCGCACCGGCCTGCTCGGCGAGGTGGAGGTAGTTCTCGTTGAGGGTGTTCTTCGCGCCGTGCCGGCAGCCGGTCATGCACTCGCCGCACTCGGTGCAGGCGTTGCGGGCGGGGCCCGCGCCGCCGAAGTAGGGGTCGGCGACCTGGTCGCCGGGGGCCGCCTTCGCGTCGCCGTCGGCGTCCTTGCCGTCGCCGAAGAAGACGCCGACCGGGGCGAGGTGGAAGGTGTCTCCGACGCCCATCTTCTCCGCCGCCGCCTTCAGGTGGACGTCGGACGGGGTCATCGTCGGGTTGAGCCGTACGCCGAGCATGCGCTGGGCCTGGTCGTAGTACGGCTTCAGCTCGTCCTGCCAGTCCGTGATGTCCCGCCACTGGGGGTCGTCGAAGAAGGGCTTCGGCGGGATGTAGAGGGTGTTGGCGTAGTTCAGCGAGCCGCCGCCGACGCCCGCCCCGGCCAGCACCATGACGTTGCCGAGGAGGTGGATGCGCTGGATGCCGTAGCAGCCGAGCTGCGGGGCCCAGAGGTAGTTCTTGATGTCCCAGGAGTTCTTGGGGAGCGACTCGCGGGTGAAGCGGCGGCCGGCTTCCAGGACGCCTACCGTGTAGCCCTTTTCTGTCAGGCGCAGGGCGGTTACCGATCCGCCGAAGCCTGAGCCGACGACGATGACGTCGTAGTCGTAGGTGTCCTGGGGCACGGGTGCTCCTCGTTGAGTTTCGCGTGCGGGTAGGTCGTGGTTGGTCGCGCCCACGCGGCGGAGCCGCAGATCGAATGCAGCCCCGCGCCCCCCGAGAAAAGCCAGGTCGGCTATCGCAGCCTCAGTGCCTTCATCACCCGGAGGCTGGTGCTCATGAAGGCGGCGTACTTCTCGTCGTCCATCCCGAGCGAGGGCGCCATCGGCAACAGGCGCTGCTGCGCCACCGTCTGCGCCTCCGTGTACTTGAGGATGCCCTCCGAGCCGTGCCTGCGGCCGAGGCCCGAGTCCTTCATGCCGCCCATCGGGGACTGGACGCTGCCGTAGGCGGGGGCGTAGCCCTCGTTGACGTTCACGGTGCCGGTGCGCAGGCGGGCGGCGACGGCGCGGCCGCGGCTGCCGTTCCTGGTCCAGACGGAGGAGTTGAGGCCGTACGGCGTGCCGTTGGCGTGCTCGACGGCCTCGTCCTCCGTCTTGAAGCGGTAGAGGGAGACGACCGGGCCGAAGGTCTCCTCCGTGCAGACGGCCATCGCGTCCTCGACGCCGTCGAGGATGGTGGGCTCGTAGAAGTAGGGGCCGATGTCCGGGCGGGCGGTGCCGCCGGCGACGACGGTCGCGCCCTTCTCGACGGCCTCCTCGACATGCCGCTTGACGGTCTCCAGCTGCCGTTCCCCGACCAGGGACCCCATGTCGGCGCCGTACGCGAGGGACCTGCCGAGGCGCATGGCCTTGGTGCGGGCGGCGAAGCGCTCGACGAAGGCGTCGGCGATCGACTCGTGGACGTACAGCCGCTCGATGGAGATGCAGAGCTGACCGGCCGAGGAGAAGCAGGCGCGGACCGCGCCGGCCGCCGCCTTCTCGATGTCGGCGTCGTCGAGGACGAGCATGGCGTTCTTGCCGCCGAGTTCGAGGGAGACGCCGACCAGGCGGGCGGCGGCGCCCTGGGCGACCTCGCGCCCGGTGCGGGTGGAGCCGGTGAAGGAGACGTAGTCGGCGTGCCGGACGACCTCGGGGCCGACGACCGGGCCCTCGCCGATGACGACCTGGAAGACATCGGCGGGAAGCCCCGCCTCGATCAGCAGATCACGCGCCCACAGGGCGGTCAGGCAGGTCTCGGTGTCCGGCTTCATGACGACCGCGTTGCCCGCGACGAAGGCGGGGAGCGCGTCGCCCACGGAGAGTTCGAGGGGGTAGTTCCAGGGGGCGATCTGGCCCACGACGCCGCGCGGGTGGCGGAGTTCGGTCACCTTGGTGAGGGTGGGCATGGCGCCCGCGTGCCGCTTGGGGCGGAGGTAGGCGGGGGCCTTGCGGCCGTAGTGGCGGGAGGCGACGGCGACGGCCTGGACCTCTTCGTGGGCGTGCAGGCGGGCCTTGCCGGTCTCCAGCTGGATGAGGTCGAGGACCTCGGCCTGGCGGGCCAGGATCAGGTCGTGGAAGCGGAGCAGGACGGCGGCGCGCTGTCGTACCGGCACCTTCGCCCACACGGCCTGCGCGGCGCGGGCCGCGTCGAAGGCCTTGGCCACGTCCTCGGGGGTGGACTCGGGCAGGTCGGCCAGCTTCTCGCCGGTGAAGGGCGTGTGGTTGGCCGTACGACCGGAGCCGACGACACCCTTGGTGAGCTGGGCGACCAGCTCGGGCGTGACCACGTCGGCGGCGGTTCGGGCCCCTGCGGGAGCGGGGGCGAGCGGGTTCGTGCCGGTGGGGGCCGGTGCGTGGGCCGGGGCCTGCGAGTCCGTCATGAGCCGCAGGGTATTCGGGAGCGGGGCCTTTGGGTACCCGTGGGTAACCCGCTTTCACCGACCGCACACACACCGCCAGTGATCACTGGCAGAGAATGCGCTGATCAGGGGGTTGGACGGGGACGATCAGCGCCGGTCAGCCGCGTTCCGGTTTTTTGGCGAGGAGCAGGCCGAGGGCGGCGAGCGGGGTGAGACGGCGGGGTTCGGGCGCCGCCGGAGCCGGTTGCGCCGAGGCGGGCGCGGAGATCGAGGCGGGGGCGGCCGGGGCGGTGGCCGGGGCGGTGGCCGGGGCGGTGGCCGGGGGTGCGGTCACCCACTCCGGGAGGCTCGCGCCGGCGGCCTCCGCCAGCGCCTTGGCGACATCGGCGGCGGCCGGCCGGGCCTCCGGTTCGGTGGCGCGCAGCCGTTCGAGCAACGGTCCGAGGGGGCCCTCCGTGCTCGCCGTGGCCGTACGGAGCAGGGCGCCCAGGGACCACAGGTCGGAGGCGGGCCCGGCCCCGCGCCCCCCGCCGCACTCCGGAGCCACGAAGTCACCGCTGCACGGCTCCTGCTGTGCCGCGCCGATGCCGAAGTCGGTGACGACGACGCGCTCGCCGCCGGCTTCGAGGAGGACGTTGGAGGGCTTGAGGTCACGGTGGACGATGCCGACGCAGTGGGCGGCGTGCAGCGCGCCGAGGACAGCGAGCCCGATCCGGGCGGCCTCGGCGGGCGGCAGCGGGCCACGGGCGGCGAGGGCGGCCTGCAGTGACTCCCCCGTCACCAGCTCCATGACGATCCAGGGGCGTTCGCCGTCCAGGAGTACGTCGTGGATGGCGACGGCGGCCGGATGGTCGACGCGGGCGGCGGCACGGGCCTCGTGCAGCAGCCGGTGCGCGGCCCGTTGCCGCTCCTCGTCCGCCGGCTCACCGGTCAGGCGCAGTTCCTTGAGGGCGACGTACGAGGCATCCCGAGCGTCCCGGCGGTCCACCGCGTCCCGGCGATCCGCCACGCCCCGGCCGTCCCTGGAGTCCCGGCCGTCCTGCGGCTCTCGGCCGCCGCGTGCTCCCCGGCCGTCCTGCGCGTCACGGGCGTACTGCGCATCCCGCGCGACCCGGCCGTCCTGCTCGGCCCGGGCGTCCCGCTCGTCACGGGCGTCCCGCGCGTCACGGGCGTCCCGCGCGTCCTGCGCGACCCGGCCGTCCTGCTCGGCCCGGGCGTCCCGCGCGTCCAGGGCGACCCGGTCGTCCTGCTCGTCACGGGCGCGCCACACGGTGCCGGTCGGCCCGGCGCCGATGCGCTCGGCCAGCCGATAGCGCCCGCCGATCAGGCGCCCTTCGACCGGCTGTTCGCCGTCTTCGCTCATGTCACATGAGTACCTCGCGCACCATGCCCTTGTCGAAGCGGCGCGGTCAGAGGTCCGCCGGTCGCGGACCCCCTCCTGTGGAAGTGCCCCAGGCCGCCCTATGTAGACACGGGTCAGGTCGAGTTGGCCGTGAACGTGTCCACCGCGACGTCGAAGTACTCGCGCGCCTCCCGCACCTTCCCGACCGGCGCCGACACCCACACGTCGTACAGCTGTCCGCCCTCCTCCCAGCAGAGGTCGTAGGTGTGCCGCGGTCCCTCCGTCGCGCTGAAGCCCTTCCAGGTGAACTCCCAGAACGCGGCGGGGTGCCCGGCGTGGGTGGTGTCGGTGACCCGGCCGTCGTGGTACCCGGGGTTCGTGCTCGGCCCCTCGGCCGCCGCGCGCCGCATCACCCCTCCCGGTCCGCCGGTCTGCGTCTCGGAGACCTTGATGCCGAGCCGGAAGGTCTGCCCCGGCGACATGTAGAAGACCCGCTCGCCCTGCGGGTCGCGGGTGAAGCGCGCCGGCACGGCGAGGGAGAAGCCGGCCGGGTCCTGGACGAGACGGTAGCCGGAGGGTGCGGTGCGGGAGTGGGTGGTGGCGGGCGGCGGGGCGGTCGAGGAGGGGGACGGGGTGGTGGCCGTGGCCGAGGGGTTCGCGGGGTGCGACGCGGAGACGGCCGTCGTGCCCCCGGGGCCCGGGGTGGTGCCGCCCCCGCCTCCGTGGAACAGCAGCGTGGCCGCCGACACGCCCGCGCCGGCCATCGCGGCGACCAGCAGCGCGGCGACCAGCACCCCGCGGGTGGAGGGCCGGGGCGGCACCGCGGGTTCCGGAGCCGGCGGCAACGGAACGTCCCGCTGGGTCGGCGTGTACGACGCGACGCCCGCGCTCTGTGCCGCGTCGCCCGCGCCCGTCACGGCCCCCGTCTCCAGGAACCCGCGCAGCATCAGCTCGGCCTCCGCCGCGCCCAGCCGCCGCTCGGGATCCCGCTCCAGCAGCCCCCGTACGACCGGCAGCAGCGGCTCTGCCTGGGCCGGTGGCCGGATCTCGTCGGAGACCACGGCGTGCAGGATCCCGCCGAGCGAGTCGCGCCGGAACGGCGACTCGCCGCTGAGCGCCGCGCACAGCAGCGCGCCCAGCGACCACAGGTCGGACGCCGGGCCGGACCGGCCGCCGGACATCCGCTCGGGCGCGGTGTACTCGGGCGAGCCGACGAAGGAACCGGTCTCGGTGAGCGTGGTGGCGCCCGCGACCTGGGCGATGCCGAAGTCGGTGAGCACGACACGCCCGGTGGCGGCCTCGACGAGCACGTTCGCCGGCTTGATGTCCCGGTGCAGCACCCCGGCCCCGTGCGCCGCCCGCAGCGCGCTCAGCAGAGCGATCCCGATCCGCGCGGCCTCGCCGACGTCCACCGGCCCGCTCCGCGAGATCCGGTCGGCGAGCGACCCGCCCTCGATCAACTCCATGACGATATAGGGCCGTCCGCCGTCCTCGACCACGTCGTGCACGACGATGATGTGCGGGTGGTGCAACTGGGCGACGGCCTGCGCCTCGCGCAGGGTGCGTTCGCGGCGCAGCCGGGCGTCGTCGTCCGAGAGGGAGTCGTCGACGGTGAGCTCCTTGACGGCGACCTGCCGTCCCAGCAGTCGGTCGGCCGCCCGCCACACGACACCCATTCCGCCCCGCCCGAGCCGTTTCCCGAGCCGGTAACGCCCGGCAATGACACGGAGGCCGTCACTCTGATCCCCATCGGTCGCCATGGGCCCCATCATGCCGCGCCGGACACGGCCCCCTCCCAGGGCGGCGACCGGCCAAATGTGCCGCCGCCCCCTCACAGTGATCGGGCTTCTTCGAGCCGGCCACCGGATCAGGTGACAACCCCGCGAAGCGAAACGAGCGCGGCCCCCGGACCCGCAACGACTCGCCGCTGCGGCAACGTCAGAGGGGATCATTTTCAGCCATGATCGATTCAAAACGCAGTCAAAGCATGGCAAATCATACGGACATACGCTCTATGCGAGGCAAAATGGGCGGCCGAATGCACGCTGTCAGGTGAACTGCGGGAAGTCTTATCGTTTCTTTATGGGAAACACTTTGAAGCGCCTTTCCGTCACGGGTGTCGCGGCGGTGGCAATATTCGCGGCGACCACGGTGACCGACGCCAGCGCGGCGAGCGGCGGCGCCTCGTGCTCCACGACCGGCGCCACGGGGAGTCTCACGTTCACCAACTGGTCGAACAATTACGTGGACATCAGCGGGTGGGTCAAGGACACCGCTGCCGACAGCCACCATGTGGCCATTCAACTCATCTCCTCCGACGGAAGTGATTCCGTCAGGGATTGGCCCTGGCATCACGAGTACGACGGAAAGGGATCGACCCTCCCCATCAGTACTCACGCGTCGACCACCGACAATTTCCTCCGCTATGTCGGTGTGCACGTGGCGGTCTGGGAGGGGGACAAGATAGTCGGCGGGCTCACCTGCTCGGATTGGGCCTGAGTCCCCGCGCGACGATCGGGGGCTGTTCCTGCAAGCAGGCACAGCCCTGTAAAAAACCCTCGGATATCACGCGCCGGCAGAAATGCCGACCGAAATACTGAGCGTCGCTTGACGCTCTCGTCACCTGACTTCGCCCTCTCGCCACCCCTGGAGGACGGAGGTGAACTGCTTCCTGGTGGTGGCCCAGTCGTCGACCGGTGAGGCCGTGTAGATCGCGTACTCGACGCCGTCGCGATTGAAGTAGCCGACGTCGAGGGCCCGGTACGGACCCGGAACCTTCGCGTCCTTCGGCAGCGCGGTCCACGTGTACTCCCAGCGGGAGCTGGGCAGATCCCGGTACACGCCCTTCTTCAGGCTCACCGTCCTGTAGTCCACCAGCCTCCGCCCGAGCTGCCCCTCAAGGTTGCGCATGTGGTCGTACGCGTTGTCGTAGTCGGGTGAGGTGTCGACGGCGACGCGTACGAGGTGCGTGCCCCCGTCGGGCGAGTAATCGATCTGCTCCAGGCCTGCGGTCTTCTTGATGGACACCGAGCGCTTCCAGCCCGCGGGCAGGTACAGCGTGAAGCCCGCGCGGTCGTCGTACCGCTGCCAGCCCGCGGGAATCGTGCCGTCCGG
This sequence comes from Streptomyces sp. NPDC001714, assembly GCF_042892755.1. NCBI lineage: Bacteria > Bacillati > Actinomycetota > Actinomycetes > Kitasatosporales > Streptomycetaceae > Streptomyces > Streptomyces sp. NPDC001714. The sequence goes on along the minus strand of NZ_JBIAUL010000001.1, from coordinate 403,753 downwards.
GGCCGTGGTCGCGCCCTGAGAGGAAGAGCTGGACGTGACCGGCGAGGCCGAGCTGCCGGTGTCTTTCTGCTGTCCGGAGCCCCACTTCTGCAGGGCCACGGCCGCACCGCCGCCGAGCAGCGCGGCCAGGGCGACGACGAGCGCGAGCGTCCGCAGCCGGCGTCGTCCGGACCGGACGGAAACGGGTGCGGAGGGCGGACCGACGGCTGTCGGGGTGTGCGTGGAACCACCGGAGGAACGCCGCCCCTCGTAGGAGCCGCCGAGCGAACCGGCGTAGGAGTTCGGGTAGGAGGTGCTGCCGTACGGGCCCTCGTACGGCGCGCCCTCCTGGAAACTCCCGTACCCGCCACCGGAGTCCGGCCGCGTCCTGACGCCGCCACTGCCGCCGCTGATCTGCGACTGTGTCGGCACGTACGCCTGTGCCGCGCTCGGCCGCCGGCCCTCCGCCGCCTCGGCGAGCATCTGCTCGGTCTCTTCGGGGGTCGGCCGCTCGGCCGGTTCCTTGCGCAGCAGGGCGGTGATGACCGGCTCCAGCGGGCCCGCGGCGCGCGGCTCGGCGGCCTCGTCCTCGACGACCGCCTGCATGGTGGTCAGCGGCGAGGTGCGGCGGAACGGCGAGCGCCCCTCCACCGCCGTGTACAGCGTCGCGCCCAGCGCCCACAGGTCGGAGGACGGACCCGGATCGTGCCCGCGCACACGCTCCGGCGCGAGGTAGTCGACGGATCCGACCACTTCCCCGGTACGGGTGATCGTCGTGTCGCCCTCGATCTGCGCGATGCCGAAGTCGGTGAGGAGGACCCGGCCGTCCCGGCCGATCAGTACGTTGCCCGGCTTCACGTCCCGGTGCAGCACTCCGGCGCTGTGCGCGGCACGCAGCGCGCGCAGCACCCACAGCCCGATCCGCGCGGCCTCCCGCGGCTCGATGCGCCCCTGCTCCTTGACCGCGTCGGCCAGTGAGTGGCCCTCGACCAGCTCCATGACGATCCACGGGCGGCCGTCGTGTTCGAGTACGTCGTGGACGGTGACGACGGCGGAGTGGTTGATGCGCGCCGCGGCCCGGGCCTCCGCCCGGGTGCGGGCCAGCAGGATGGCCTGGTCGCCCTCGGAGACGTAGAGCGCGGCCGTCAGCTCCTTGATGGCGACAGCCCGGTGCAGCACTTCGTCATGGGCGCGCCACACCCGGCCCATGCCGCCGCTGCCGATGATGTCGGCCAGCCGGTAGCGGCCCGCGATGAGCAGGCCCTGCATCTGATTCACGTTGCCCCGCAATGCTCTTGTCAGGGTCAGACTAAGGACCGCCCCTCGGTCAGGGAACAAGCGGGGTCCCACGGAGACAGCACTGTGACGGTTCTCGCTTTCGCCACCGGATGTGAACGAAATCCCCGCACCGGCACGGGAACCAACTACCCCGGGGACGCGTTGATTTCCGCCCGTCCGCGGACTTGTACGTCCACGGCCGCGTCTGCGTCTCAGCCCGTGTACTTGTACGTCGCCGACGCCTGCTCGTACAGCGTGGTGACCTCGTCCCGGTCGGACTCGGGGCCGCGGACCTGCACGATGTGGTACCTCCCGTTGATCAGGAAGACCATGTTGCGCACGAACAGGTCGCCCTCCTGGCTGTCCGTCCAGGTGAACTGCCCCTCCGCGGAGACCTGCTGACCCACCGTGATGGTCCGCAGCCCGCCGGCGGTGGCCCAGCTGGAGTCCCGGTACGGCTGCAGCTCCGGTTCCTTGTCCCGCTGGTACGCCATCGGGTCGCTGCCGTAGGCCGACGCGCTGTCCCGCCCGGCCACGACGATCAGCTCGAACTTCCCGTGCGAGTAGATCACCTGGCCGCTGCCGTTCTTCGGGGAGCGGCTCCAGCCCTTGGCGACGGCGATCTGGAAGCCGTTCGGGTCGTTGCGCAGGGTGAACCCGTCGGCGACGGTGGAGCCGCCGGTCGAACCGGCGGTGGTCTGCGTCTCGGTGGACGGGGTCGACGTGGGAGTCGGCGTCGGCGTCCCGTTGTGACTCGGGGCGGGACTCGCCTCGCCTGCCGTGCCCGTCCGGTCGCCGGTCGCCGCGCCGCCCTCGTCCCCGGTGTCCTTCTTCGGCAGGAACAGCATGGCGTACGCGACCGCCGCGGCCAGCAGGAGCAGGACCAGCAGGAGCAGCGTACGGCCCAGCCGGCGCGGGGACCTGGCCTCCTGCCGGGCCCGCTTGTGCCGGCCGTGCGTCGCCGGGAGCCCCGCCTTGCGCCTGCGCACCAGCTCACCGCGGCGCCGGACGATCGGCAGCCGCCTGGGGTCGGCGGGCGGGGCGGCGACGACGTGCGTACCGGCGTCCGGCTCGGGCGCGGACCGCACCAGCGAGCGCAGCCAGCCGCGCAGTTCCTCGAAGTCCAGCCGCTCGGTGGGGTCCTGACGCAGCAACGACTCCACGACCGGCCTGAGCGACCCGCACTCCTCCGCGAAGGCGGGCGGCTCCGAGCACACCAGTTGCACCAGCTCGGCCGTCGACTCCTCCGGGTACGGCGCGTGTCCCTGCACCGACCGGAACAGCAGCGCACCGAGCGCCCACAGGTCGGTGGCCGGGCCGATGGGCGCCGCCAGCTGCCAGTTCTCGTGCACGGGAACGGCCTGCTCCGGCGCCCAGCGCTCGGTCACCGGCCCCACGACGGTCATCCGCACCTGCCGCGCCCGTTCGGCGGCCAGCGCGGTGGCGGGCCCCCGCCGTCCGGGGACCGCGGCGGCGGGCTCGCCCCAGCGGGCGGCGACGGGTCCGGCGCCCTGCGGGGGCACGACGGCGTGCGGCTGCCCTTGGACGCCGGAGAGGTCGGCGCCGGGCCGGGGCGTGCCCGCGCCGGGGCCGGTCAGAGGGGTGCCCGCGCCGGGTCCGGCCGTCGGGAGCGCGGTGCGTTCCTGGCCGGGGACCACCGCCGGGGGCGGGCCGGGGCGGGGGCGGGGTGCGGCGCCGTGCCAGGGCGACGGGGCGCCGCGCACTCCGTACGGGTCCGCTATCTGGCCGGGCGGCATGCCACCGGCGGCCCGCTGCTCCCCGCCCGGCGCCTGCGCCTGCCCGTTCGCGTACGGCGACTGCGCCACGCCGTTGGCCTGCCCCGAGGCGTGCGGCGGTTGCGTCACGCCGTTGGCGTACGGCTGCTGGGCCGCCCCGTTGGCGTGTCCCGGGCCGTACGGCGGCTGCGGCGCGGACGCCGCGGTCTCGCCCTCGGCCGGCGGCCGGGCGCCGGGCAGCGCGGCCCGCCCGTCCTGCTGGGCCTCCTGGACCCGGGCGGCAGCCCTGGCTCCCGCCCGGTACGCGGCGATCGCCCCGGCGCGGGCGGCCCGGATGTCCGAGCCGGTCTCCAGCGCCCGGCGTTCCACGGCACCCGTACCGGAACCACCCGGACCGGTCCCGCCCGGGCCCTCGTCCGCACCGGCCCCCGGCAACCCGCCGGCGGCCCGCGCCTGGATCGCGGCACGCCGAGCGGCCTCGGGATCGGTCTCCGGCGCGCCGGGCGCCCGCTGCGCGCCGGCCGTACCACCGGACGCACCACCGACGCTCCCGATGCCCCCGACGGCGACGACACCCGAGCCGGGCGAACCGCCCGAAACACCCGAACCGGGCGAAACGCCGGGGCCTGGCAGGCCGCCGGGTGCGACGGAACCTTCCGCCTCCCCGGCCCGCCGACCGCCGACGGCCTCCTCGCCGCCCTCGCCCTCCTGCGCCGGCACCGGGTCGTACCCGCACAGCGCCTCCTCGGCCGCCCCGACCGCGAGACCGGTCAGCATCACCCGGCCGTCGTCGCAGACGAGGACCGTGCGGGCGGTGATGTTGCGGTGCACCCAGCCGTGGGCGTGCAGCACCCGCAGCGCCATCAGCACGTCGGAGGCGACCTCGGCCGCCCGGTACGGGCTCAGCGGCTGCTCGGCGAGCACCGCGGCAAGCGACCGCGCCGCGACCGACTCGCTGACGATCCACAGCGAACCGCCCTCGGCGAACACGTCGAAGACCTGGTCGAGCCGGGGATGGTCGGGGATGCGGGCGGCGGCCTGCGCGGCCTCGACGGCGCGCCGCACCACCGGATCGCTGGGCCGGCGTGTCGCGGTGCGCGCCGTCGTCGGCCGCCGCGCGCCACGGTCACGCGCAGTGAAACCCTCCGGCAGCCCTCCGGCGTCCAGCACCTCCGCCTCGACGACCTCCGGCAGCGGCACCTGACGGACGAACACCTCCTGCCCGCTGTAGGTGTCGAAGGCCCGGGTCTCGGTGTGTTCGTACTCGTCGGAGGGGGGCAGCGGCAGGCGGTAGCGGTCGGCGAGCACCCGACCCGCGTAGTCGTCCACGTTGCCTCCCCCGGCCGCCCGGCTGGTCAAATCCGTTCGTTTCGCGGCCCGTTCTGTATGCATACCTGCATGCGTACGGTCCGCAACCACTCACGATACGTGCCGGAGGCAATTCGCATTGTGGGGATGCGAATTTGTCACTTCGGCTCGAACGACGCCGTCAGCGTCTTCCAGGTGTCCTTGCGCAGCTCACTGCTCCAGTCGTCGGCCTTCGCGGTGTACATCAGCGCGTACCCCTGGTCCGAGCTGACGACGAACCCCCGGTCGATCGTGTGGTACTTGGTGCCGCCGTCGACGTAGGTGAACTCCCAGTCGGCCGTGTTCCAGCTGCGGTAGCTCACCTGCGCTATGCGGATCTTCTGGTACTGGGAGCGCACCATGTAACGCTCCTGGTTCTTCCAGTCCGCCACCGGGTCGTCCTTGGGGGTGCTCGTCCAGGCGATCAGCAGCTTCTGCCCGTCGGGCCCGGTGAACCGGTCCCCGGCGGAACCGCTGGTCTGGAACTTCCAGCCCTTGGGGAGCCCGATCGAATACCCCTGGTCACCCTTGTACGTCCGCACCACCGGCGCGCCACTGTCGCTGTTGCTCCCACTGCCACTGGAGTTCGACGCCGAGGACGCGTCGTCGCCGGACTCGTCCGAGTCGTCGCTCCCGGAGGCACCGGCCGCCGACGCGTCCCCGTCCGTCCGCGTACCGCCGCTCGTGTCCTGCTTGGTGGAGTTCCCGGAACCGGACTTCGAACCGGAACCGGTGCTCGCACTCGCCCCCGAGGACGCCACCGCCTTGGAACCGCCGCTCTTGCCACTCCCCTTGCTGTCGTCCCCGCTGTCGCCGTTCAGCACGATGGCGAGCACGGTGCCGAGCACCGCGAGCACCACCACCACGGCGATGATCACCAGGGTGCGCTTCGGCACCACGTCGGTGAGCGGCGCCTTGGGCACGGGCCGGGGCGCCAGGTCCAGATCCGGCGGCGGCATCACGGGCCACCCCGAACTCGCCTTGCCGGCCGAGGGCTTGGTCCCACCCGAAGCGGTGCCGGCACCGGACCCACCGGCGGCGGCCGGACGCGCACCCCCGACCGGCCCCGAGGGCGAACCGGTCACGACCGGTGCGGCGGGTGCCGCGGCCGCGCCCGCCTCGGCGCCCGCGCCCGCGCTCTTCGTCCGGGTCGCGGCCGCGGCACCCGCCGCCCCCGCGGCCTTCCGCACCGACCGCAGCGCCCCGCGCAGCTTCTCCCCGGCCTCCTCGCCCCGTTTGGCCCCGGCGCCCTTCTCCTCCTGCGGCGCGTCGGGCTGCGGAGGCAGCGGTACGACCCGGGTGGCGTCCGCGGGCACCTCCTCCGGCGCGTTGATGACCGCGTTGAGCATCGCCCGCGCGCCCGCGTCGTCCAGCCGCTTGGCCGGATCCTTGGTGAGCAGCCCGTAGATGACGTCCTTCAGCGGTCCCGCGTTCTTGGGCTCCTCCAGCTGCTCGGTCATCACCGCCGTCAGGGTGGCGATCGCCGACCCCTTGTCGTAGGGCGGCGCGCCCTCGACCGCCGCGTACAGCAGACCGCCGAGCGACCACAGGTCGGCCGCCGGGCCGGGCTTGTGGCCGCGGGCCCGCTCCGGGGAGATGTAGGAGGGAGCGCCGACGAGCATGCCGGTGGAGGTGATGGACGGGTCGCCCTCGACCTGGGCGATGCCGAAGTCGGTGAGCACGACCCGGCCGTCGCTCTCCGAGATCAGCACGTTGGACGGCTTCACGTCCCGGTGCAGGATGCCCTCGCGGTGTGCCGACCGCAGCACGTCCAGGATCGCCAGCCCGACCTCGGCCGCCCGCTTCGGCTCCAGCAGGCCGTCCTCCCGGATGACCTCGGCCAGCGACTTGCCCTCGACCAGCTCCATCACGATCCAGGGCCGGTCGTCCTCGTCGACCACGTCGAAGACCGTCACCGCGCTGTTGTTGCGGATCCGGGCGATCGCCTTGGCCTCGCGCAGGGTGCGCGTGATCAGGCGCCGCTTCTCCTCCTCGTCGATGTTCGACGGGAACCGCAACTCCTTGACGGCCACCGTCCGGCCGAGGGTCTCGTCCTCGGCCCGCCACACCGTGCCCATGCCGCCGCGGCCGAGCACTCCTCCCAGCCGGTACCGCCCGGCGAGAAGACGCTCCTTGTTGTCCTGACGAGTCTCCTGACGAGAAGTCCCCGCCCGCTCCGCCTCCGACATGCGTCCCCTCATGCAACCCGCCCTGACAGAGCCTCCATTGTCCCTCACCCGACAAGTGCCCAACGCCCAGGGGCCCCCTGACCGCACATCGGGGCCGGCCGACCGGAACCCCCGGTGACGAGGGCGTCACGCGGGCGGGATGATGGGCCCGGAGAAGGGAGGAACCCGGATGCCGTCGCTTCGGACACTGGTGGCCATACCGGTCTCTCTTGCCCTGCTGTTCGCCCCGTTGATGGCCGGTTCCGCGTCTTCGGCGGAGGCCACGAACCCCCTCCTGTCACAGTTCGTCACCAAAGGCGGAGCACCCGCCGCCGCCCTCCTGGACCGCGACGGCGACGAGGTCCGCTTTGCGGCCGCCGGCCGGGGCATCACCCGTGCCGACCACTTCCGGGCCGGGAGCATCACGAAGACCTTCATCGCCACCGTCGTCCTGCAACTGGCCGCGGAACACCGGCTCTCCCTGTCCGACTCCGTGGAGCGGTATCTGCCGGGACTGCTGCGCGGCCGCGGCGTCGACGGACGGAGGATCACCCTGCGGGCCCTGCTCAGCCACACCGGCGGGCTCGCCGACTTCACCACGGTCACCCGGGGGGCCGTCCCGCTGACCCCGCTTCAGGCCGTACGCATCTCGCTCTCCCTCCCTTCGACCCGGCTGGGCCACTACGCGTACTCCAGCACCGACTACGTCGTGCTCGGCATGGTCATCCGTCGGGTCACCGGTCACTCGTACGCCACCGAGGTCCGGCGCCGCATCATCACTCCCCTCCGCCTCAAGGGCACGTCCTTCCCCGGAGCCCGCACCACGCTGCCCTCCCCGCACGGTCGCGCCTACGCGACCGACGGCTCCGACGTCACCGAGCTCGATCCGCGCGTGGCCGGCGCGGCGGGTGAGCTGGTGACCACGCTCGACGACCTGGACCGCTTCTACGCGGCGCTGCTGGACGGCGAGCTGCTGCCCCCGCGCCGGCTGCGCGAGATGCTCGGCACCCGTGCCGCACATGGCGCGTACGGCCTGGGGATCTTTCCTGTGAAGCTGCCGTGCGGGACCACGGTGTGGGGGCACAACGGCCGGATCGCGGGCAGCTATGTGCGGAGCGCTGCCGTGATCGGCGGCCGGCATGTCCTCACGTTCCGCGTGAACACGACGGCGATCGCAGACCCGGCCCTCGAACCCGCACTGCTCGCCGCCGAGTTCTGCCCTCGCAATGGGTAGAACGGCCGGGTGCCGGGGAGAGATCCCGACGCCCGGTCGCTCGATCGGGTGATGTCAGACGGTCGGGCGGCACGGGTGGTCGGGGTGGTACGGCACCGCCGGAGACCACCGCCGTGGCTCAGCACCATCGCGGCGGTGAAGGATTTCCCGACGACCGACCGGCAAGTGGGACCGGGAACCGACCGCAGGGGAACAGCGGAAGCGAGCAGCAGACGCCAGGCATCGGACACCCACCACGCACTACGCAGGCCGCACCCGGCACCCCGCGCCGCAGGCTGCACGCGGTCACACGCACCACGCACCACGCAGGCTGCACCCCGCACCCGGCACCACGCAGGCTGCACCCCGCCCCCGGAACCACTCACCGCCCAGGCGGCACCCAGCACCCCGCAGGGCTGCGCACCCAGCACCCCGGCACCCCGGCCCCCCGCAGGGCTGCGCACCCGGCCCCACGCCAGAACCCCACGCCCGGCAGGGAATTACCGCGGCACGATGTCCGGGGCTCCCAGCCTCGCCGCGTCCGCTGTCTGGTCGTCCGGCTGGAGTTGGGATTCGCGTTCCGCCTCCACGCGCTTCTCGTAGTGCTCGACCTCGCGCTCGATCTGGTCCTTGTCCCAGCCGAGGACCGGTGCCATCAGCTCGGCGGCCTCGCGGGCGCTGCGGGTGCCGCGGTCGAAGGTCTCGATGGAGATGCGGGTGCGGCGGGTCAGGACGTCGTCGAGGTGGCGGGCGCCCTCGTGGGAGGCGGCGTAGACGACCTCGGCGCGCAGATAGTCGTCGGCGGCCGACAGCGGCTCGGCCAGGCCGGGGTCGGCGGCGATGAGGTCGAGGACCTCCTCCGCCATCGAGCCGTAGCGGTTGAGGAGATGCTCGACGCGGACCACGTGCAGGCCGGTACGGGCGGCGATCCGGGCCCGGGCGTTCCACATGGCCCGGTAGCCCTCCGCGCCGAGCAGCGGGATGTCCTCGGTGACGCACTCCGCCACCCGCATGTCGAGCCCGTGCACCGCCTCGTCGACGGCGTCCTTGGCCATCACCCGGTACGTCGTGTACTTGCCGCCCGCGACGACCACGAGCCCCGGCGCCGGATGCGCGACCGTGTGCTCGCGCGACAGCTTGCTGGTGGCGTCGGACTCGCCGGCCAGCAGCGGACGCAGACCGGCGTAGACGCCCTGGACGTCGTCGCGCGACAGCGGCACCGCGAGCACCGAGTTGACGTGGTTGAGGAGGTAGTCGATGTCGGCGCTGGAGGCGGCCGGGTGGGCCTTGTCCAGGTCCCAGTCGGTGTCGGTGGTCCCGATGATCCAGTGCCGGCCCCAGGGGATGACGAACAGGACCGACTTCTCGGTGCGCAGGATCAGGCCGGTCGTGGAGTGGATGCGGTCCCTGGGGACGACCAGGTGGATGCCCTTGGAGGCGCGGACGTGGAACTGGCCGCGCTCGCCGACCAGCGCCTGCGTGTCGTCGGTCCACACCCCGGTCGCGTTGACGACCTGCTGGGCGCGGATCTCGTACTCCCCACCGCCCTCCACGTCCTGCACCCGGGCCCCGACGACCCGCTCGCCCTCGCGCAGGAACCCGGTCACACGCGCGTGGTTGGCCGCCTTCGCGCCGTAGGACACCGCCGTGCGCACCAGGGTCGCCACATAGCGGGCGTCGTCCATCTGGGCGTCGTAGTACTGGATGGCGCCGACCAGGGCGTCCTTGCGCAGCGCCGGCGCGACACGCAGGGCGTGACGGCGGCTCAGGTGGCGGTGCCCGGGCAGGCCCCGGCCGTGGCCGCGGGCCATCGACATCGCGTCGTAGAGCGCGACGCCCGAGCCGGCGTACAGGCGCTCCCAGCCCTGGTGCTGGAGCGGGTAGAGGAAGGGCACCGGTTTGACCAGGTGCGGGGCGAGGCGCTCCAGGAGCAGGCCGCGCTCCTTGAGGGCCTCGCGGACCAGGGCGAAGTCGAGCATCTCCAGATAGCGCAGGCCGCCGTGGATCAGTTTGCTGGACCTGCTGGAGGTGCCGGAGGCCCAGTCGCGGGCCTCGACGATGCCGGTGTTCAGGCCCCGGGTGACCGCGTCCAGCGCGGTACCCGAGCCGACCACTCCACCGCCCACCACCAGCACGTCCAGCTCGCGCTCGGCCATGGCCGCCAGGGACGCCGCACGTTGCTCCGGCCCCAGTGTCGCTGTCCTCACCGCTGCCTCCCGCTCTGCCGCCATGCGGCCGTCGCTCGCCATCGGCCATCGCTCGCCGTGGGTCACCGGTCGCCATCGGCCGTCAACCGCCGTGGGTCGTCGGGCGCCCTCAGCCATCAATCGCCGTCGGTCACTGGTACCCGTCGGTCATGGGTCGATGTCGGTCACTGGTCGTCGTCGGCCGTCGATCGCGTCGTCGACTGCGTCACTGACTGCATCGTCGAGTGCGTCGTCGAGTGCGTCGTCCGCCGTCGAACGCGTCGTCGGTCATCGGTCGCGTCGGCCGCGCCCCCGGCGGGCGTGGCCCCTGCCCAAATTCTGACCGGCATGCCCGACTTCAGCCACCACTCACCCCCAGCCTGTGGACAACGGTCACCGAACCCACGGAAGACACATGAACACAATCCCGCATAACGGTCATATTTACTCCTAGTCTGACCGTGCGCCTCGCTCATCCTGTCCACCGGGCTTGCGCACCTGTCCCGCTTCGGTTACTGGGAAGGACGGCCCACGCCATGCCCGCAGACCTCGCCGTCATCGGACTCGGTCCCTACGGCCTGCCCCTCGCCCAGGCCGCCGTGGCCGCCGGCGTCTCCACGATCGGCTACGCCACCGGCCCCGAGGCGGGCTCGCTGAGCCCCGCCGAGTTGCGCCGGATGCTCGCGAAGGGCTTCCGGGTGGCCGAGGACCCGGTGCAGCTGGGGCGGGTGCGTACCGCCGTGATCTGCGCGCCGACCCCGCGCGGCGCCGACGGCGGCCTCGATCTGAGCCAGGTGGAGGCCGCCGCCGGCACCCTGGCCGAGCGGCTGCGCCCGCACACGACGGTGATCCTGGAATCCCCGGTCCACCCGGGGACCACGGAGGACTTCCTGCGGCCTCTGCTCGAGAAGGGCTCGGGCCTGCGGGCGGGCCGCGACTTCCACCTCGCCTATTCGCCCAGCCGGGTGGATCCCGGCAACCGCGACTTCACGCCGGCCAACACCCCGAAGGTCATCGGCGGCCTCACGCCCGCGTGCACGGAGTCGGCCGCCACGTTCTACGGCCGGCTCACCGACAAGGTGGTACGCGCGCGTGGCCCGCGCGAGGCGGAGACCGTGCAGCTCCTGGAGACCAACTTCCGCCACGTCAACATCGCCCTCGTCAACGAGATGGCCGTCCTCTGCCACGACCTGGGCGTCGACCTGTGGGACGTAATCCGCTGCGCGGAGACCAAGCCGTTCGGCTTCCAGGCCTTCCGGCCCGGCCCCGGTGTCGGCGGCCACGGCGTCGCCCAGGACCTGTCCGGCCGCGCGAGCCGCAACCTGCGCATGGTGGAACTGGCCCAGCAGGTCAACAGCCGGATGCCGGGGTACGTCGTGCAGCGCGCCGCCGCCCTCCTCAACGAGCACGGCAAGTCGGCGCGCGGCGCGCGCGTGCTGCTGCTCGGGGTCACCTACAAGGCCGACCTCGCCGACCAGCAGAACAGCCCCGCCCAGGAGATCGCGGTGCGCTTCATGGAGCTCGGCGCCTCGGTCAGCTACCACGACCCGCATCTCGCGTCCTGGAGCGTCCTGGACCGTCCGGTGCCGCGCGCGGACTCCCTCTACGAGGCCGCGGCCGACGCGGACCTGACGATCCTGGTCCAGCAGCACCGCACGTACGACCTGCAGGGCCTGTCGGTGAAGGCCCAGTTGCTGCTGGACACGCGCGGGGCGACCCCGACGGGGGCGGCACACCGGCTCTGAGCGGGCAACCCGGTGCCCGCGAAAAACTCCAACAGCGTTGTCACAGGCTCCTGTTAGTCTCCCCTGACTCGTCGCACAGATGTGCGTACGTCGTTGCGTTTCACTGTTTCACCAGTGGTTCACCAGGGGGGATTTCCGTCATGAGCCAGTCAGCTCCACCACCGCAGCCACAGCCGCAGCCCCAGTCGCTGCCGACCGACGCCAACCCGTTCGCCCAGCAGCCGCCGCCCGCGCCGGCCCGGGGCACCATGGCGCTCGGCCTGGTCGCCGCCGTCCTCGCAGCCGTGGCCGCCGCCGCGCTCTACGGCGTGGTCATCGGCCTCACCGAGCACGAGATCGGCTGGGCGGCCGTCGGCGTCGGCTTCGTCATCGGCGTGGCCGCGGGAAAGCTCGGCGGTCGCAGCCCGGCCCTCGCGATCACCGCGGCCGTCCTCGCCCTCGGCTCCGTCTACCTCGGCCAGCTGGTCGGCGAGGCGATGATCGGCGCCGACCAGATCGGCGTGTCCTTCTCCGAGCTCTTCTTCCAGCACCTCGACGTCGTCCAGCGGGCGTGGAAGGCCGAGGCCGACCCGCTGACCTTCGTCTTCTTCGCGATCGCGGCGTGGGCTGCGTTCTCCGGGGCCCAGAAGGCGGCCCGCTGACCGATACGCGGCGGCATGCGAAAGGGCCGGTCACCACTCGGGACGACCGGCCCTCCGTCCGCCGTACGGCGGCTGTCGCCTACCGCTTGTGCTGCGAGTCCGCCACCGTCACCTCGACGCGCTGGAACTCCTTCAGCTCGCTGTAGCCGGTCGTGGCCATGGCGCGGCGCAGGGCGCCGAAGAGGTTCATCGAGCCGTCGGGGGTGTGGGACGGTCCGGTGAGGATCTCCTCGAGGGTGCCGACCGTGCCGAGGTCGACCTTCTTGCCGCGCGGGAGCTCCTCGTTGACGGCCTCCATGCCCCAGTGGTGGCCCTTGCCGGGGCCGTCGGTCGCGCGGGCCAGCGGGGAGCCCATCATCACCGAGTCGGCGCCGCAGGCGATCGCCTTGGGGAGGTCGCCGGACCAGCCGACACCACCGTCGGCGATCACGTGGACGTAGCGGCCGCCGGACTCGTCCATGTAGTCGCGGCGGGCCGCGGCCACGTCCGCGACCGCGGTGGCCATGGGGACCTGGATGCCGAGCACGTTGCGCGTGGTGTGGGCCGCGCCGCCGCCGAAGCCGACGAGCACGCCCGCCGCGCCCGTGCGCATCAGGTGCAGGGCCGCCGTGTACGTGGCGCAGCCGCCGACGATCACCGGGACGTCCAGCTCGTAGATGAACTGCTTCAGGTTCAGCGGCTCGTGCGAGGACGAGACGTGCTCCGCGGAGACCGTAGTGCCGCGGATGACGAAGATGTCCACGCCCGCGTCCACGACCGCCTTGGAGAACTGCGCGGTGCGCTGCGGAGAGAGTGCGGCCGCCGTGACCACGCCGGAGTCGCGCACCTCCTTGATGCGCGCGCCGATCAGCTCCTCCTTGATGGGGGCCGCGTAGATCTCCTGGAGGCGGCGGGTGGCGGTGTCGGAGTCCAGCCCGATGATCTCGTCGAGGAGCGGCTGCGGGTCCTCGTGCCGGGTCCAGAGGCCTTCCAGGTTGAGCACGCCCAGGCCGCCGAGCTCGCCGATGCGGATCGCGGTGGCCGGGGAGACGACCGAGTCCATGGGGGCGGCCAGGAACGGCAGCTCGAAGCGGTAGGCGTCGATCTGCCAGGCGATCGAGACCTCCTTCGGGTCCCGCGTACGGCGGCTGGGGACGACGGCGATGTCGTCGAAGGCGTACGCCCGGCGGCCGCGCTTGCCGCGCCCGATCTCGATCTCAGTCACGTCTGTGGCCTTTCCCTCTGCGTTTCAGCGTCTTCCAGTATCGCCGACGGGTACGACAAGGGCGGCCCCGGTGGGTCCGGGACCGCCCTGGAAAGGCCCTGAAGAGGCTCCGGCGACTACTTACGGCTGTAGTTCGGCGCCTCGACCGTCATCTGGATGTCGTGCGGGTGGCTCTCCTTGAGGCCCGCGGCGGTGATCCGCACGAAGCGGCCCTTGGACTCCATCTCGTCGACGGTGGCCGCACCCACGTAGCCCATGGTCTGGCGCAGACCGCCGACGAGCTGGTGCAGCACGTTGGCCAGCGGGCCGCGGTAGGGCACCTGGCCCTCGACGCCCTCGGGGACGAGCTTGTCGTCGGAGGAGACCTCTGCCTGGAAGTAGCGGTCCTTCGAGTACGACCGGCCCTGGCCGCGCGACTGCATGGCGCCGAGCGAGCCCATGCCGCGGTACGACTTGAACTGCTTGCCGTTGATGAAGAGCAGCTCGCCCGGGGACTCCTCACAGCCCGCGAGGAGGGAGCCCAGCATCACCGTGTCGGCGCCGGCCGCGAGGGCCTTGCCGATGTCGCCCGAGTACTGCAGGCCGCCGTCGCCGATCAAAGGGATACCGGCCGGGCGGGCGGCGAGGGAGGCCTCGTAGATGGCGGTGACCTGCGGGACGCCGATGCCGGCGACCACGCGGGTGGTGCAGATCGAGCCGGGGCCCACGCCGACCTTGATGCCGTCGACACCGGCGTCGATCAGCGCCTGCGCGCCGTCGCGGGTGGCGACGTTGCCGCCGATCACGTCGACGTCCACGCTCGACTTGATCTTCGCCATCCAGCTGAGGGCGTTGCTGTTGTGGCCGTGCGAGGTGTCGACGACCAGGAAGTCCACGCCGGCCTCGGCCAGGGCCTGGGCGCGCTCCAGCGCCTCGGGGCTGGCGCCGACGGCGGCGCCGACGAGGAGGCGGCCCTCGGAGTCCTTGGCCGCGTTCGGGTACTTCTCGGCCTTGACGAAGTCCTTGACCGTGATCAGGCCCTTGAGGACGCCCTGGTCGTCGACCAGCGGCAGCTTCTCGATCTTGTGCTTGCGCAGCAGCTCCATGGCCTCGCTGCCGGAGATGCCGACCTTGCCGGTGACCAGGGGCATCGGCGTCATGACCTCGTGGACCCGGCGGGAGCGGTCGCTCTCGAAGGCCATGTCGCGGTTGGTGACGATGCCGAGCAGCTTCCGGTCGGGGTCGGTGACCGGGACGCCGCTGATCCGGAACTTCGCGCACAGCGCGTCGGCCTCGGCGAGGGTCGCGTCCGGGTGCACCGTGATCGGGTCGGTGACCATGCCGGACTCGGACCGCTTGACCAGGTCGACCTGGTTGACCTGGTCCTCGACGGACAGGTTGCGGTGCAGCACGCCGACACCGCCCAGCCGGGCCATCGCGATCGCCATGCGGGACTCGGTCACCTTGTCCATCGCCGCGGACAGCAGCGGGATGTTGACCCGGACGTTGCGGGAGATGCGGGACGAGGTGTCGACCGCGTTCGGGAGGACCTCGGACGCTCCCGGCAGCAGCAGCACGTCGTCGTAGGTCAGCCCGAGGGTGGCGAATTTGTCGGGCACTCCGTCGACGTTGGTGGTCATGACACCTTCCCCAAATGGCCTTGATCGGTGCGGATGTCCATGCTAACGGGAAGCGGGGCTCCCGAATTCCACGGTACGACTCAGCTCCGGGCTTCGTATGTTCGTACGGGAACGGGCCCGCGCCTGTTCATCGGGGAGGGGCAGACCCCGTCGGCCACAGGGACGTGGCCCAATCGGCCGCAGGGGAACGGGACCCCGTCGCCTACTGCTCCGCCAGCGCCGGCTACTGCTCCGCCAGCGCCCGCAACCGGCTCAGCGCCCGGTGCTGGGCGACCC
Organism: Streptomyces sp. NPDC001714; assembly: GCF_042892755.1. Taxonomy (NCBI): domain Bacteria; kingdom Bacillati; phylum Actinomycetota; class Actinomycetes; order Kitasatosporales; family Streptomycetaceae; genus Streptomyces; species Streptomyces sp. NPDC001714. The sequence continues at coordinate 388,361 of NZ_JBIAUL010000001.1, read as the reverse complement.
GCACCGCGCCCGGTGACATTCCCAACATCTGCCCGGTCTCCTCGGCCGTGAGGCCCACGGCGATGCGGAGCAGCAGCAGCTCGCGCTGGTTCTCCGGGAGGTTGGCCAGGAGTTTCTTGGCCCACTCGGCGTCGCTGCTGAGCAGCGCGCGCTCCTCGGGGCCCAGGGAGTCGTCGGGGCGTTCCGGCATCTCGTCCGAGGGGACGGCCGTGGAGCCAGGGTGGCGCATCGCGGCGCGCTGCAGGTCGGCGACCTTGTGGGAGGCGATCGCGAAGACGAAGGCCTCGAAGGGGCGGCCCGTGTCGCGGTAGCGGGGCAGGGCCAGCAGGACCGCCACGCAGACTTCCTGGGCTAGGTCCTCGACGAAGTGCCGGGCGTCGCCCGGGAGGCGGGACAGGCGCGTACGGCAGTAGCGCAGCGCCAGCGGGTGGACATGGGCGAGCAGGTCGTGCGTGGCCTGCTCGTCCCCGTCTACGGCGCGATGGACGAGAGCACCGATCGTCCCTACGGCAGTGACCGCCTCGTCGTCGCGCATCGGTCCATGGTGCCCTGCTGCCGTCGGCGGCGTGACATCGCGTCCGTCGTTGTGCACCGAAGCGTTATGAGCAGGTGCGCCGGAACTCATCTCCTGCGCCCTCCCCTTCCGCTCGAACGACTCGTCCCCGAGAGACTCCACACCTCAAGGATGCGGCATCCGCGCCGAAACGAGCAGCGCACCTTCGGCGCTCCGCCTTGTGGACCCCGCCCACCATGAGGCAGGCGGGGGCGTCCGGTCGGGCCGCTTCCCCGCTGCGGCGCAGCTCACCGCCGTACTAACGAACCAGTCCCCAGCGGAAGCCGAGGGCCACCGCGTGGGCGCGGTCGGAGGCTCCGAGCTTTTTGAACAGGCGCCGGGCGTGGGTCTTCACGGTGTCCTCGGAGAGGAACAGCTCGCGGCCGATCTCGGCGTTGGAGCGGCCGTGGCTCATGCCCTCCAGGACCTGGATCTCGCGCGCGGTGAGGGTGGGCGCGGCGCCCATCTCGGCCGAACGGAGGCGGCGCGGGGCCAGCCGCCAGGTCGGGTCGGCGAGGGCCTGGGTCACGGTGGCCCGCAGTTCGGCGCGCGAGGCGTCCTTGTGCAGGTAGCCGCGGGCGCCGGCGGCGACGGCCAGGGCCACGCCGTCCAGGTCCTCGGCGACCGTCAGCATGATGATGCGCGCGCCGGGGTCGGCGGACAGCAGCCGGCGCACGGTCTCGACGCCGCCCAGTCCGGGCATGCGCACGTCCATCAGGATCAGGTCGGATCGGTCGGCGCCCCAGCGGCGGAGGACTTCCTCGCCGTTGGCCGCCGTCGTCACGCGCTCGACGCCGGGCACGGTCGCCACCGCGCGGCGCAGCGCCTCTCGGGCAAGCGGGGAGTCGTCGCAGACGAGGACGGATGTCATGACCGCCCTCCGCAGCTGATGCGCGTCACCTTGAGCCTCCAGGCTGGTACGGAATCGTCACCTGTGCGGTCGAACGTCTCGGACGCCTGCCCGAGAGCCTGTTGCTTCAACCGCCACCGCACTCTCAACGACGGTCACTCGAAAGAGTTACGGGGCTGCATGCCGTCTTCGGCACTCTACGTGAGGGGGCGGACACGGTGCAGACATGGACGTCAGACCCTCAACTTTTCATCACAACCAATGCCCCATTTAGACCTTTTTCTTCCCGTTTCACGGTGTCTGGAGCTAGATTGCCAATGAGTCATATTTTCATCTCTCTAGACCGGAGATGTACGGTCGTTGGCACCGTATCCGCCCAGAACGGCTACAAGGGGTCACGTAATGGCAGATTTCTCCCGCCTTCCCGGACCGAACGCGGACCTGTGGGACTGGCAGCTCCTGGCCGCCTGCCGTGGGGTCGACAGCTCGCTCTTCTTCCATCCCGAGGGCGAGCGCGGGGCGGCTCGGAGTGCCCGTGAGAACTCGGCCAAGGAGGTCTGCATGAGGTGCCCGGTCCGCGCGGAGTGCGCGGCGCACGCGCTGGCGGTCCGCGAGCCGTACGGCGTATGGGGCGGCCTGACCGAGGACGAGCGCGAAGAGCTCATGGGGCGGGCGCGCAACAGGCTGGTGTCGGCGTCGACGACCAGCGGCGGCTCCGCCTCCGACACATGAAAGAACGTTTCTGCAATCTGTTGACAATCTGCTGACGATCGGGCACGCGCGTGTGTGCCCTCGCAGGGCTGCGCCTGTGCCCTCACCGGCCTGTGAGTCGCTACGCCCGCCGGGCCGCCCGGCCCAGTTGTTCCAGCGTCGCCGCCACCGCCGGTACCTGTGCCAGGTCGGGCAGGGTGAGCGCGACGATCTCCCGCCGTACCGCGGGCTCCACCACCACCGTGCGCACGCCCCTCGGCCGTACCGACTCGACCGCCAGCCGCGGCAGGACGGCGACGCCCAGACCCGCGCCGACCAGGCCGACCACGGCCGGGTAGTCGTCGGTGGCGAAATCGATGCGGGGCGTGAAGCCCGCACTCTCGCAGGCCTGGACGAGCTGTCCCCGGCAGCGCGGGCAGCCCGCGATCCAGGGCTCGTCGGCGAGTTCCCCGATGGCGACGGACGCCGCACGGGCAAGCCGGTGCCGCTCCGGCACCAGGCCGACGAGCCGGTCCGTGAGCAGCGGCCGTACCACCAGGTCGTCCCACTCCTCGGCATCCGCCGCGCCCTCGTACCGGAAGGCCAGCGCGATGTCGCAGTCGCCCGCGCGCAGCAGCTCCACGGACTTCGGCGGCTCGGCCTCCTCGAGGGAGACGCGGGTGCCGGGGTGGGCGGCGCGCAGGGCGGCGAGGGCCGTCGGGACCAGGGTGGAGCTGCCGCTCGGGAAGGAGACCAGGCGCACCCGGCCCGCGCGCAGTCCGGCGATCGCGGCGACCTCCTCCTCGGCGGCGGTGAGCCCGGCGAGGATCCCGGAGGCGTGCCGGACCAGGGCCTCGCCGGCCTGGGTCAGGCGCATCTCGCGGCCGTTGCGGACCAGCAGCGGGGTGCCCACGGAGGTCTCCAGGGCCTTCATCTGCTGGCTGACGGCGGGCTGGGTGCAGCCCAGTTCGCGCCCCGCCGCCGAGAAGGACCCGGTGGTGGCGACGGCGCGCAGGACGCGGAGATGACGTGCCTCGATCATCTCCTGAGCATAAGACGGACTTGGACACGGCGCCCGAAAACGCGTCGACGCTTTGAGGGGTGGTCCCGTACCGTCGGAGCATGGAGCTTCTCTCGGTGAACCTCGGCCGCCCGACGCCGTCGCCGCACACGGACCAGGTCGACGGCGTGACCGGTATCGACAAGCGGCCGGTGGACGGGCCGGTGCGGGTGGCGGCGCCCGGGCCGAAGGGGACCGCGGGCAGCGGGCTGGCCGGGGACGCGGTGTGCGAGCTGCGCCACCACGGCGGCGACGACCAGGCGGTGTACGCGTTCGCCCGCGAGGACCTCGACGACTGGGAGAAGGAGCTCGGCCGCCCGCTGCCGAACGGCTGTTTCGGTGAGAACCTCACGACAAACGGGCTGAACGTGTCGGGGGCGCTGATCGGCGAGCGCTGGCGGATCGGCTCCGGGGTCGTACTGGAGGTCACCTCGGGGCGCATCCCGTGCCGTACTTTTCAGGGCCATCTGGGCGAGCGGGGATGGGTGAGGAGATTCACGCGGAAGGGTGCCACCGGTGCCTACCTCCGGGTGATCGAACCGGGTGAGATCCGGGCCGGCGACCCCGTCGAGATCATCCACCTGCCGGAGCACGGGGTGACGGCGGCGATGGAGTTCCGCGCGACCACCACCGAGCGGGAGCTGCTGCCCCGGCTGCTCGCGGCGGGCGCGGCGCTGCACCCGGAGGCGCTGGCGCAGGCCCGGAAGTACGTGGCGGCACAGCGCGGCTGAGCGGCTGTCACGCGCAGGCCGTTCACCGGCACTTCACCGTTAGGGAGAGCCGGTGCGCACAGCGGACGCTGTCGGTCCGGGTAACTACCCTTGGTCCATGACAACGGCTCTGATTACGGGATCGACCGCGGGAATCGGTGCCGCGTTCGCGCGGCGGCTGGCAGCTGACGGGCACAACCTCGTCCTGGTGGCACGGGACACCAAGCGGCTGCGCGAGCAGGCGACCGAGCTGCACGACCGGCACGGCATCGAGGCGGAGGTGCTCACCGCCGACCTCGCCGAGGACCCCGGCATCGAGTCGGTCGCCGCCCGGCTCGGGGACCGCAAGAACCCGGTCGACCTGCTGGTCAACAACGCCGGCTTCGGCAACAAGGGCCACTATCTGGACGTCTCGATGGCCGACGAGCTGCGCATGCTCAAGGTGCACTGCGAGGCGGTGCTGCGGCTGACCTCGGCGGCGGCCGAGGCGATGCGGGAGCGCGGCCGCGGCGGGGTCGTCAACGTGGCGTCGGTGGCGGCGTTCGTACCGCGCGGGACGTACGGCGCCTCCAAGGCATGGGTCGTGCAGTTCACCCAGGGCGCGGCGCGCGACCTCGCGGGCAGCGGGGTGCGGCTGATGGCGCTGGCGCCGGGGTTCGTCCGTACGGAGTTCCATCAGCGGGCCGGGATGGGCACGGACAACATCCCGGGCTGGATGTGGCTGGACGCCGACAAGCTGGTCGCGGCGGCGCTGTCCGACCTCGCGCGCGGCAAGACGCTGTCGATCCCGGATCCCCGCTACAAGGTGCTGACGGGCCTGGCGAGGATGGCGCCGCGTGGGCTGGTGGGCGGCATCAGCTCCAGGACGGGGCGCAAGTACGGGCCGCAGTAGGGACTGCGGCAAGGACCGCAGCGAGGGCCCGACCGGCACCGCGCGCGGTGCGGACCGGGCCGGTGAGACGATGGTGGCGTTCGGTCGCGCCCGCAGGGGGGCCGGAGGCGGTTTCATGACGTTCGTGCAGCTCATCGAGTGCAGGACCAGGCGGTTCGACGAGATGGACCGGCTGATGGACAGGTGGGTCGAGCAGACCAAGGGGAAGCGGACGGCGACGCACACGCTGGTCGGCAGGGACCGCACCGACGCGGAGCACGTCGTGGAGATCGTGGAGTTCCCGTCGTACGAGGAGGCGATGCGGAACTCACGCCTCCCGGAGACCGACAAGGTATTCCACGAGCTGCTGGCCCTCTGCGAGGGGACGCCGACGTTCACCGATCTGGACGTGGTGCGTGACGAGGGGCTGTACGCCGGCACCGCGCGGCGGTTCTTCGAGACGATCGCGGCGGCCGGCCCGCTGGCTCCGCTGGACGGCCTGCTCGCCGAGGACTACCACGACCACGATCCGGTCGAGGGACAGGACGCCATCGGCATGGACGCGATGCGGCGCAAGCTGGAGATGTGGCGGGGCGCCTTCGACTTCACGTTCCTCGTGGAGGACCAGATCGCCCAGGGCGACCGGGTGTGCACGAGGTGGCTGTGGACGGGTGTGCAGAAGGGGCCGTTCCTGGGGGTGCCGAACACCGGCCGGCAGGTCACCATGGCCGGGACGACGGTCCACCGCTTCGACGCCGGCGGGAAGATGGCCGAGGGCTGGCTGCAGTACGACCGGATGGGACTGCTGGCACAGCTGGGTGCGCTGGACGTGCTGGAGAAGTAGGCCGACCATCGAAGTACCCGCGAGGGGTGAAGCCCCCGCTCCCGGCGGACGACCGGGAACGGGGGCTTCCTCAGCTCGGAGACTGTCGCCTCAGTGCGAGTGGCCGTGGGAGTGGCCCGCGGCGGCGGCCTCTTCCTCTTCCTTCTTCTCGACGACCAGGGTCTCGGTCGTCAGCAGCAGGGAGGCGATGGAGGCGGCGTTCTCCAGGGCGGAGCGGGTGACCTTGACCGGGTCGATGACGCCGGCCTTGACCAGGTCGCCGTACTCGCCGGTGGCGGCGTTGTAGCCGTTGCCCTTCTCCAGCTCGGCGACCTTGGAGACGATGACGTAGCCCTCCAGGCCGGCGTTCTCGGCGATCCAGCGCAGCGGCTCGACGGCGGCCTTGCGGACCACGGAGACACCGGTGGCCTCGTCGCCGGTCTTGCCGAGGTTGTCGTCGAGGACCTTCACGGCGTGGACGAGCGCGGAGCCACCACCGGAGACGATGCCCTCCTCGACCGCGGCGCGGGTCGCGGAGATGGCGTCCTCCAGACGGTGCTTCTTCTCCTTCAGCTCCACCTCGGTGGCGGCGCCGACCTTGATCACGCACACGCCGCCGGCCAGCTTCGCGAGGCGCTCCTGGAGCTTCTCGCGGTCCCAGTCGGAATCGGTGTTCTCGATCTCGGCCTTGATCTGGGCGACGCGGCCGGTGACCGCACCGGAGTCACCGGCGCCGTCGACGACCGTGGTGTCGTCCTTGGTGACGGTGACGCGGCGGGCGGAGCCGAGCACGTCCAGACCGACCTGGTCGAGCTTGAGGCCGACCTCCTCGGAGACGACCGTGGCGCCGGTGAGGATCGCCAGGTCCTCCAGCATCGCCTTGCGGCGGTCGCCGAAGCCGGGGGCCTTGACCGCGACCGCGTTGAAGGTGCCGCGGATCTTGTTGACGACCAGGGTCGACAGGGCCTCGCCCTCGACGTCCTCGGCGATGATCAGCAGCGGCTTCGAGGCGTTGGACTGGATGATCTTCTCGAGCAGCGGCAGCAGGTCCGCGATGGAGGAGACCTTGCCCTGGTTGATGAGGATGTAGGGGTCCTCCAGGACGGCCTCCATGCGCTCCTGGTCCGTCACGAAGTACGGCGACAGGTAGCCCTTGTCGAAGGCCATGCCCTCGGTGAAGTCCAGCTCCAGACCGAAGGTGTTGGACTCCTCGACGGTGATGACACCGTCCTTGCCGACCTTGTCCATCGCCTCGGCGATGAGCTCGCCGACCTGCGTGTCCTGGGCGGACAGCGCGGCGACGGCGGCGATGTCGGACTTCTCGTCGATCGGGCGGGCCGACGCGAGCAGGTCCTCGGAGACGGCGGCGACCGCGGCGTCGATGCCCTTCTTCAGGGCGGCCGGGGAGGCACCGGCGGCGACGTTCTTCAGGCCCTCGCGGACGAGCGCCTGGGCCAGCACGGTGGCGGTGGTCGTACCGTCACCCGCGATGTCGTTGGTCTTGGTCGCCACCTCCTTCACCAGCTGCGCGCCGAGGTTCTCGTACGGGTCCTCGATCTCGACCTCGCGGGCGATCGTGACACCGTCGTTGGTGATGGTGGGGGCGCCGAACTTCTTGTCGATGACGACGTTGCGGCCCTTGGGGCCGATCGTCACCTTGACCGTGTCGGCAAGCTTGTTGACGCCGCGCTCAAGGGCGCGACGGGCGTCCTCGTCGAACTTCAGGATCTTCGCCATGGCAGCGGATGCCCTCTCGGAAATCTGGGGTGAACAAGACTGCGCCCCTGGCGCCCGGCTTCTTGGAGGATCGCGGGGGCCAGGGGCGCAGCTTCAAGCGGAGTGCTTGAGGTGTAAGTCGCAGGCTTACTTCTCGATGATCGCGAGCACGTCGCGAGCCGAGAGGACGAGGTACTCGTCGCCGTTGTACTTCACCTCGGTGCCGCCGTACTTGCTGTAGAGCACGACGTCGCCGACCTTGACGTCGAGCGGCAGGCGCTCGCCGTTCTCGAAACGGCCCGGGCCCACGGCGAGGACGGCGCCCTCCTGGGGCTTCTCCTTCGCGGTGTCCGGGATGACCAGGCCGGAGGCCGTGGTCTGCTCGGCGTCGAGCGGCTGGACCACGATGCGGTCCTCAAGCGGCTTGATGGCAACCTTGGAGCTGGCGGTCGTCACGATCCGACCTCCCCCTTCGGAGATCTCACGGGGTTAACTGTCTGAGGTGGCGACCAGGTCGATCCGTCGTCGCGGGTGCCGGACCTGCCCGTCGCGTTGTTGGCACTCTCATCTGCCGAGTGCCAGAGCCGAGACTATGACCGCGATTAGCACTCGGTCAAGCGGAGTGCCAATTGCCTGCGGCGCGGCGCCGAAAAAACCGGGTTGCGCGGTGTTGCGGTGGCCGTCCCTGGGGGCTGCGCCCCCAGACCCCCCGTTCGGCCTTCGGCCTCGTCCTCAAACGCCGGACGGGCTGGATTTTGTGGCCGTCGTCGAACACCCGACCGGCGGGATCTTGTGGCCGAGCGCCGTCGTTAAAACACCCGACCGGCGGGATGTGCGGCCGAGCCCGGAGGCGGCGCTACAGGTAGTCCTCCAGTCGGCCCACCGTCAGCCCGCTCGCCTGTACCCGGCGCAGCAGCCGGGCGGTGCGCTCCCTGAGGGGCGGGCCGAGGGCCTCGTCGGGGCCCACCAGGATGATGTCGCCGGGGCGGAGCTGCTTGTCGCCGGTCCGGTAGGTGACGCCGTCGGGCGTCATCGCCGCCCGCCACAGGACCACCGCCGTGACTCCGCAGTCGGCCGCCGCGCGGAGGGTGGTGGTGTCGTAGGTGCCGTAGGGCGGGCGGAAGAGGCGGGGGCGGATGCCGAAACGGGACTTCAGCTTCTCCTGCTGGCCGCAGATCTCGGCGCGCTGGCCGGCGTAGGGCAGGCCGGGCATGGCCGGGTGGTCCAGGGTGTGGTTCTGGACGCTGGCGCCGACCGACTGGAGGCGGGCGAAGTGGCCGTAGCCGGGGCCGACCACGCTGTCCGTGAGGAACATGCTCACCGGCAGCCGCAGTTCGCGGACCATGTCGACGAAGCGGGGGTCCTTCTCGGCGCCGTCGTCGTAGGTCAGGAAGACCACCCGGTCGGAGGTGGGGATGCGGTCGACGACCGGGGGGAGGGCGGTGCGGAAGGACAGCGGGTGCAGCGGCGGGCGGGGGGCCGGGGCGAGGGGTTCGGTCAGGCCCCACCGGCGGTACGCCGGCTCGCCGGCCGGGCCCTGCGGGCGCACCCGGTCGGCCGCCTTCCTGCCGAGCCGTTCGATGGGGTCGACGGACGGCGCGCAGGCCGACAGAAGGAGGGCGGCGGCCAGGACTGCGGCCGTCGCCCTCGGTCGGCTCACAGGTAGTCCTCCAGGCGCGCCACCGCGTAGCCGTCGCGGGTGACCTTGTTCAGGAAGCGGCGCATGTCGTCGACCATGGTGCCGTCCCAGTCGTTCCGGCCCCGGAAGTGCGTGAGGACGATGTCACCGGGGTGGAGTCCGCGGTCCCACTCCCGGTACTCCCAGTGGTCGACGAACACCTCCTCGTCCCAGATCGGCGCGTACTTGATGCCGCAGGCCTTGGCGGCGCGCAGGGTGTCGCCGTTGTAGTTGCCGTAGGGCGGCCGGAAGACCGTCGGCGCCTTGCCGAACTGCCGCTTCATGATGTCCTGCATGCCGCAGATCTCGTGCTTCTGCTCCTCGTAGGTCAGACCCGGCAGGTAGGGGTGGGTGAGGGTGTGGTTGTTGAGGGTGTGACCCTCGGCCTGCATCCGGCGGAAGTAGCCGTAGTCGTCCTTGACCAGGTAGTTGCTGAGGAACGCGGTGTAGGGGATCCGCAGTTCGCTCATCATCCGCAGGAAGTCGGGGTCCTTCTCGGAGCCGTCGTCGATGGTGAGGAAGACGATCTTCTTCTTGGTCGGGACGGTCGTGAAGACCGGGGGCAGGTCGTCCTCCACCTGGCCGTCCACCTCGAAGCCGTCGCGAGCGGTGATCCTCGGCCTGTACTTCGGCGGGGCCGGGGGCCGCAGCGGAACCGCGTCCAGCCCCCAGCGCCGGGCGGCGGCGACCAGGGCGGCGCGGGAGTCGAGGGCGGCGGCGGCCCGGTGGGCCTGCTGGCCCGCGGCGGGACGGACTCCGGCCTCGTCCCCCGGTCCGGCGCAGCCGGAGACGACGGCGGCGGCCGCCGCGGAGAGGGCGGCCATGGCCAATACCACCCTGTTTTTGTCATTTTGTACGACTGCTCGCATGGCGTCGGATCTTTCCAGCCCTCTCCCCGGAACCCCGGCAGACACCGCGGCCGGAGGCGAACCATCCACCGACTGGCCGACAATGACCCGGTGAACGACCACCTCTCCCCGCTCCTCACCCCCGAGGGCCGCACCCTCCTCGACGAGGTGCGCGGCACCGCGCCCGCCGACGAACTCGCCGTGGCCACCCGGCTGCGCCGCGCACACCCCGCCGAGCTGGTGTCGGCGGCGCTGGCCCAGGCCCGGCTGCGGCAGCGGGCGACGGCGAAGTTCGGGGAGGCGGACGCGGGCCGCATGTTCTTCACGCCGAACGGGGTCGAGCAGTCGACGCGGGCGAGTGTCGCCGCGTACCGGGCGGAGCGGCTGACCGCGCTCGGGGTGAGGTCGGTGGCCGACCTGTGCTGCGGGATCGGGGGCGACGCGATCGCGCTCGCGCGGGCCGGCATCCGCGTCCTCGCCGTGGACCGGGATCCGGTGACGGCGGCCACCGCGCGGGCGAACGCCGACGCGCTCGGGCTCGCGGCCCTGATCGAGGTCCGGGAGGCGGACGTCCAGGAGGTGGACACGGCCGGTTACGACGCCGTCTTCGTGGACCCGGCCCGGCGCGGCGGCCGTGGCCGCGTCTTCGACCCGGAAGCCTATTCACCACCCCTGTCCTGGGCGGTCGCCGCCGCGTCGGCCGCCCGGGTGGCCGCGCTGAAGATCGCACCCGGCATCCCGCACGAGGCGGTCCCGGCGGAGGCCGAGGCGGAGTGGATCTCGGACCACGGCGACGTCAAGGAGGCCGTCCTCTGGTTCGGCACCGGCGCCCCCGGGGCCGTCCGCGCCACCCTCCTCCCCGGCCCGCGCACCCTGCTCGGCCGCGGCCTCCCCGACCCCGCCGTCCGGCCGGTCGGCCGTTACCTGTACGAGCCGGACGGCGCCGTCATCCGCGCCCACCTGGTCGCCGAGGCGGCCGAGGAACTGGCCGGCGGCCTGATCGACCCGACGATCGCGTACGTCACGGCCGACACCCTCCGTGCCACCGACTACGCGACGGCGTACGAGATCACCGACGAACTCCCCTTCAACGTCAAGAGGCTGAAGGCACTGCTGCGCGAGCGCCAGGTCGGGAACCTGACCGTGAAGAAACGCGGCTCGGCGGTGGAGCCGGAGGAGCTGCGCAAGAAGGTCAAGCCGCAGGGACCCAACGCGGCCACCGTGTTCCTGACCCGGGTGGCGGGGGCGCCGACCATGCTCGTCGGCGCCCCGGCGAGGGCCACCGCCGCCGCGCCGTCCTGAGCCCGGCTACGGAGCGCACTCCCGCGCCCTGGCCAGCAGCAGCTCCCGCTCCCGCTCGTTGCGCGCAAGACCCGCAGCCCGTTCGAACTCCGTGCGGGCCTCGGCCGTTCGCCCGAGGCGGGCCAGCAGGTCGCCGCGGACGCTCGGCAGCAGGTGGTAGTCGCGCAGGGCGGATTCGGCGGTCAGCGGGTCCACGATCTCCAGGGCGGCCGCCGGGCCCTCGGCCATCGACACGGCCACCGCGCGGTTCAACTCGACGACCGGGGACGGGGACCGGGCCGCCAGCAGCCCGTACAGGGTGGCGATGGCCGTCCAGTCGGTCTCCTCGTACGTGTACGCGTGCGCGTGGCAGGCCGCGATGGCCGCCTGGAGGGCGTACGGCCCCGGGGCGCCGGCCGCCGTGGCGTCCGCGCGGGCGAGGGCCCTGATGCCACGGGCGATGAGCATGCGGTTCCAGCGGCGGCGGTTCTGGTCCCGGAGGAGGACCGGTGCGCCGTCGGGGCCGGTACGGGCGGCCGTACGGGAGGACTGGAACTCCAGGAGGGAGGTGAGAGCGTGCACCTCCGGTTCCTTCGGCATCAGCCCCGACAGGACGCGGGCCAGCCGCAGGGCGTCCTCGCACAGCGACGGGCGCAGCCAGTCGTCGCCTGCGGTGGCCGCGTATCCCTCGTTGTGGATCAGGTAGATGACGTCCAGGACCGAGCCCAGCCGGGCCTCGCGGTCGGGGCCGTACGGCACCTCGAAGGCGATGTTCTTCGTCGCGAGGGTGCGCTTGGCGCGGACGATGCGCTGGGCGATCGTCGGCTCGGCGACGAGGAAGGCGCGGGCGATCTCGGCCGTGCTCAGGCCGCCGAGGAGGCGCAGGGTGAGGGCGGTGCGGGCCTCGGGCGAGAGCACCGGATGGCAGGTGGTGAAGACCAGGCGGAGCAGGTCGTCGTCGATGTCGTCCGGGTCGGCGGGTTCCTCGGGCGGGGCCGTCGTCTCCGTGCTGCGGCCGATCTCCGCGAGCTTGCGGGCGTAGTTCTCCCGGCGCCGGACGAGATCGACGGCACGGTGCCGGGCGGTGGCCATGAGCCAGGCGCCCGGGTTGTCCGGCACGCCGTCCCTCGGCCACTGCTCCAGGGCGGCGACGAGCGCGTCCTGTGCCAGCTCCTCCGCGATGCCGACGTCCCGGACGATCCGGGTGACGCCGGCGATCACGCGGGGCGATTCGAGCCGGAAGACGGTCTCGATGGCGTGCCGGGGATCGGGCTCGGCGCCGGCGGAGGCCCCGGCGGGGGGCTGTGTGCTCACAACCCCCCATGCAACACCCACCACCGGACGGACGCCAGGAAGGCCGGCGAAGGCCTGCGCAGGTCAGCCCTCCGCGATCTCCCGGACCTCGCAGGTCACGGTCCAGAACTCCTCGTGCACCTTGAGGAACCGCTTGGTCCACTCCAGGGCCTCGGCCTTGTCCTTGCACTGCATGATCGCGTAACCGCCGATGACCTCCTTGGACTCGGTGAACGGCCCGTCGGTGACGGAGATCTTCCCGCCTTCCCAGTGCACCCGGGTGCCCTGGGAGGTCGGCGTGAGCCCTGCGGTGTCCAGCATCACGCCGGCCTTGGTGATCTCCTCGATCAGCTCGCCCATCCGCTGCATCAGCGCCTCGCTGGGCCCCTCGGCGGGGGCGGCGGTCTCGTCGATCCGCACGAGCGACAGGTAACGGGGCATGGTGGCTCCTCGGGTTCCGGCGGGGTCTCTCCCCGCATCTCACCCTTGCGTCGAACGGCCCGGCCCCGGATCGACACGCTCACCGGAATTCCCCGAAGTTTTTTTCCACCGCCCCACCGCGGGCGTCAGCGCAGCGCGCCGCCGAACGCCGCCTTCGCGTACGGCACCCCCACCGCGCGCGGCCCGAAGACCAGTGCCGCGTCCGTGACCAGCCCCGTCGGCCGGCCGCGCAGCTCCCACACCGCGCCGTTGCCGGCGTCCTCGCCCGGGGCCCCGGCGGCCAGGTCGGCGTAGCCGTTGCCGTTGATGTCGAGGAGCCGGACCGTGGCCCCGAAGGAGTCGTTCGCCTCCGCCGTCCCGGGCACGCCCTTGGTGTTCTGGGTGAAGCCCTGGGCCCCGGCACCGGTCAGGCCCGAGCGGCTGCCGCGCAGGACGTCGACCATGCCCTGGTAGCCGTTCTCACCGGGCGCCCCCACCACCAGGTCGTCGATGCCGTCCCCGGTGATGTCACCGGCGGCGAGTGACGAGCCGAACAGGTCGCCGTCCTCCGTGGCGCCGGGCACCCCGGCGGTGTCCTGTGAGTACGTCCGCCATGTCGACGGCCCGCCGAGCCCGCCGGCCGAGCCGTACGCGAGCTGGACCTGCTCGCCGAAGGGGGAGCCGGAGGCGAGGTCGTCGTAACCGTCCCCGTCGAAGTCGCCGAGCGCGACGGCGGAGCCGCCGGGGATGTCACGGACCCGGGTGAGGCCCGAGGGCCCACTGAGGTAGAGGTAGGAGCAGTCGTTGCCGTCGCCGCAGTACGCGGTCACCGCCAGGTCCGTGCGGCCGTCGCCGTTCACGTCCCCCGCGACGCCGTCCCGCACGTCCACGGCGAGGTCGGGGAGGGCGGACACGGCGGCGGGGCTGCCCTGCCGGCTGACCGGCCCCGTCCAGATCCTGACCGTCGTCCCCACCGGGTCGTCGCCGACGGCGTTGCCCGTGCGGAAGAGGGCCAGGTCGAGGCGGCCGTCCCCGTCGAAGTCGCCGGTCTGGGTGTCGCTCGCCGGGAGCGCCGTACCGCCGGACAGTCCGTGCGGGCCGCCCCAGAGCACCACCGCGCCGGCCGTGCGGTCGGCGTCCGAGACGACGAGGTCGGCATAGCCGTCGCCGTCCAGGTCGCCCTTGGCGAGCTGGACGCCGAAGCCCTGGCCCTTGGCGGGGCCGCCCGGGACGCCCGAGGTGGCCCGGGTGACGACGGTCCGGCGGGCGGTGGACAGACCGTGCGGGCCGCCGTACATCACGGTCACGGCACCGGCCTCGGCCCGGCCGCCCACGGTGGCCCACGGGGAGCCGACGGCCAGGTCGGCGTAGCCGTCGCCGTCGAAGTCGTCCCGGACGGGTGCGGCCGAGGCCGCCCGGCCGGTCGCGGAGGAGACGGGGACGGCCGTGCCGAGAGCGGTCAGGGTCAGCGCGAGCGGGACCGCCCAGCGGGCGTGCGAACGTATGGAGAACACCGGTGAAACCCCCGATTTACGGTGAACTGGTCACCGCGTCAGACCCCCCGGCCGCCCGGATGGTTGCCCGGCGGTCCGTGCGGGGCAGCGGGGTGGCAGGCAGGGTGCCTACCGCAGGGACTTCCACAGGTCGCTCGCCGCCGGCTCCTTCGCGATCACCCGGTTGTGGTCGGAGGGCGCGGTCACCACGGGCATCATCACCGTCTTGACGTGGTCCGAGGTGAGGCCCTTCAGGCTCTGGCCGAGCCGCATCAGCTCGCTGAGCGAGTCCAGGCCGGTGTCGGTGGTGAGGCTGGAGGTGACCGCGTCGGCGACCTCGTAGAGCTTGGCCGGGTCGGTCAGCAGGCTGCTGGAGGCCATCTGGTCGAGGAGGGCCTTCACCAGTTTCTGCTGGAGGCCTATCCGGCCCAGGTCGCTGCCGTCGCCGATGCCGTGCCGGGTACGGGCGAGTGCCAGGGCCTGGGTGCCGTCCAGGTGATGGGTGCCCTTCTTCAGGTGCAGGTGGCTGTCGCCGTCGTCGATGTCCTGGTCGGTGGTCACGGTCACCCCGCCGAGCGCGTCGACCAGCTTCGCGAAGCCGGAGAAGTCGATCTCCAGGTAGTGGTCCATGCGGACGCCGGTGATCGACTCGACCGTCTTGACCGCGCACACCGCCCCGCCCACCGAGTAGGCGCTGTTGAACATCGCGTTGTAGGCGACGGACGTCGAGCCGCCGGAGGAGAGCGGGCAGGAGGGTCGGGTGACCAGGGTGTCGCGCGGGATGCTGACGACGGTGGCCGAGGTCCGGCCGGCGTCGATGTGGACGACCATCGCGGTGTCGGAGCGGGCGCCCGAACTGCTGCCGCCGCCGAGCTTCTTGTTCTCCTTGCCGCTGCGCGAGTCCGAGCCCAGCACCAGGATGTTCACCGAGCCGGTGGGCAGCGGGGTCGGGGAGGCGGACGCGGACGCGGTGGCCGTCGGCGTCGTCACCGCCTTGGGCGGGCGGTCGTCCCCGAGCGCGCTGTCGATGTCGACGCTCTTGATGTTGTCGTTGAGGTGCCAGTAGACCCACCCCGCGCCGGCGATGCCGAGCGTCATGACCCCCGCCAGGGTGAGGCCGACGATCTTCAGCGCTCTCGACCGCCGGCCCACCCGTCTGCCCGCGTCGCCTTGCTCCTCGTGTCCCGTCACAAGGCAGGAACGTAAGTCCGAATTATTAGGGGACTGTTAGCGCGAGCGCCGCGAAGGGGTTTTCTTCGGAAAATCTCACCCTTCTCAGTCCTGGTTCAGCCCAGGGTGACGGCGGGCACCGGATTGCTCCCGCTCCAGGACGCGTTGAACCCGAAGGTGACCGAACTCCCGTCCGCCACCGTCCCGTTGTAGGACGCGTTCGCGCAGGAGACGGCCGCGCCGGACTGGGTGCAGGTGGCGTTCCAGGCCTGGGTGATCTGCTGCCCGGCGCCGTACGTCCAGCTCACGTTCCAGGAGCTCAGTGCCGCCCCTGAACAGGAGATGGTCACCTGGCCGGTGAACCCGTTGTTCCACTGGCCGGTCACGCCGTAGGCGGCGGTGCAGGCACCGGTCGGCGGGGGTGTGGTCGTGGTGCCGCCGAGCGCCTCCGCGATGCCGTAGTACGCGGGTTTCGGCGCGTAGTTCGCGTCGTACGGGGTCGCCGCGCCGTAGCCCGGGAAGGTGCTGTCCACCCAGGAGTCGGAGTCGGTGAAGCCCCACACCGTCACGTTGACGCAGCGGCTCACCGCCGCGCACGCGGCCACCACCGACTTGAAGTCGGCCTTCTGCTGGGCAAGTTCGGTGCTGTCGGAGGGCAGCGCCATCCGGATGTCCAGCTCGGTGATCGCGACGTCGACGCCCAGGTCGGCGAAGCGCTGGATGTTCTGCTGGAGGGTGGAGGGGACCTGGCCGAGGATGAGGTGGGCCTGGAGGCCGACCCCGTCGATCGGGACGCCGGCCGCCTTGAGCGACTTCACCAGGTTGTACAGGGCGGTGCTCTTCGCGTTGACGCCCTCGACGTTGTAGTCGTTGATGTACAGCTTGGCGTTCGGGTCGGCCGCGTGCGCCCAGGTCAGGGCGTTGGCGATGTAGCCGGAACCGAGGCCGTTGTACCAGATCGTCGAGCGGTAGGTGCCGTCCTCGTTGAAGGGTTCGTTGACGACGTCCCAGGCGGCGATCTTCCCCTTGTAGCGGCCGACCTCGGTGCTGATGTGGTTCTGCAGCAGGCTGCCGAGCTGGGCCGAGGTCCAGGTGCCGTTCGTCAGCCAGCCGGGGTTCTGGCTGTGCCAGACCAGGGTGTGGCCGCGCACCTGCTGGTTGTGGGCCTGGGCGAAGGCGACGATCTGGTCGGCCTCGGTCCAGTCGAAGGTGCCCTGGGTGGGCTCGACCGTCCCCCACTTCATGGCGTTGCCCGGGGTCAGCGAGCTGAACTGGCTGCCGGCCAGGTCACCGTAGGTGCCGGTGAGCTTGGAGCCGGTGACCGCGGTGCCGATGACCTTGCCCTTCGCGGCGGCGAGGTCGCGCAGCGGGGTGTCCGCGGCGTGCGCGGGGACGGTACCGGCGGCGAACAGGCCGACGCCTGCGACCAGACCGGCCAGCCCGGCCCGTGACAGGTTCCTGAAAGTTCTGGAGGTTCTGGAGGTTCTCATGCGGGTGGCCTCCGAAAGTTTCGGTTGTGCAACCGATTGACTTCGGAGGAGTGTGGAGGCGCCCGCACCACCCGTCAATACGTCAACTTTTGGCCAAGGCCGCCTCACACGGTCGCGGGCGCCGCCGTACTCGACCGCACCACCAGGCTGGTCGCCAGCTCCACCCGGGTCGCGGTGGTCGCCTCCTCCGCCCGCCCCATCTCGAGGACCAGCCGCGCCGCCGCCTCGGCCATCTCGGTCAGCGGCTGCCGTACGGTCGTCAGCGGCGGCCCCACCCAGCGCGCCACCGGCAGGTCGTCGAACCCGACGACGCTCACGTCCTCGGGGATGCGCAGCCCCAGCTCACGCGCGGCTTCGTAGAGCCCGAGGGCCTGGAGGTCGTTGCCGGTGAAGATCGCGGTGGGCCGGTCGGGCATGCGCAGCAGCTCCAGGCCGAGCCGGTAGCCGGCGTCGTGGTGGAAGTCGCCGGCCTTGATCAGGGCCGGGTCCACCGGCAGCCCGGCGGTCTCCAGCGCGGCCCGGTACCCGTCCACCCGGGCCCGGCTGCACATCATCCGGGACGGCCCGCTGATGGCCCCGATGCGCCGGTGCCCCAGCTCGACCAGGTGCCGGGTGGCGGCCAGGCCGCCCTGCCAGTTGGTCGCCCCGATCGACGGCACGTCCGGCCCCGGGTCCCCCGCCGGGTCCATCACCACGAACGGGATCGACCGGCTCAGGAGCAGCGCCCGCTGCGACTCGTCGAGACCCGACAGCACCAGCACCACCCCGTGCGGCCGCCGCGCCGCCACCTGGTCCGCCCAGGTCCGTCCCGGGGTGAGCCGCCCGGCGCTCTCGCTGAGCACCACACTCAGTCCGGCGTCCCGGGCCACGTTCTCCACCCCCCGGATGACCTCCATCGCCCAGGCGCTCTCCAGCTCGTGGAAGACCAGGTCGATCAGCGGCGACCGGGAGGCCTCGGCGCGGCGCCGCCGGTAGCCGTAGGAGCGCAGCAGCTCCTCGACCCGGGTGCGGGTCGCCGGGGCGACGTCGGCACGTCCGTTGAGGACCTTCGAAACAGTCGGAGCGGACACGCCGGCCTCACGAGCGATTTCGGCGAGCGTCGCCGTCTGCGTTTCTGTGTGCTTCGAAGGCGTCATGCCCGCGATCGTATCCCCGCGCTCCCCCTTGACGAAGACCTTCGCACGCCATAGGTTCCCGGAACATTCGGTGTGTGGTACGAAACATTCGCAGCAGCGTTCGTAGCAGAGAACAGAGACGGGAGTTTCATGGCCACCGCTCCTTGGCGCGACCCCGCGCTGCCTGCCGCCACCCGCGTCGACGACCTGCTCACCCGGATGACGCTGGAGGAGAAGACCGCCCAGCTGTACGGCGTGTGGGTGGGCGCCGCCACGGACGGCGACGGGGTCGCCCCGCTGCAACGCGAGATGACCGCCGACTACGAGTGGGACGAGCTGATCACCCTCGGCCTCGGCCAGCTGACCCGTTCCTTCGGCACCGCCCCCGTGGACCCGGCGCTGGGCGCGCGAGCACTGGCCCGCGCCCAGCGCCGGATCACCGCGGCCGGCCGCTTCGGCATCCCGGCGATCGCCCACGAGGAGTGCCTGGCCGGCTTCACCGCCTGGCAGGCCACGGCCTACCCGGTCCCGCTCGCCTGGGGAGCCGCCTTCGACCCGCCGCTGGTCGAGGAGCTGGGCCGGCGGATCGGCGAGGACCTGCGCTCGGTCGGCGTCCACCAGGGCCTGGCCCCCGTCCTGGACGTGGTCCGCGACCCGCGCTGGGGACGGGTCGAGGAGACGATAGGAGAGGACCCGTACCTGGTCGGCACGGTCGGCTCCGCGTACGTCCGGGGTCTGGAGTCGGCCGGAGTGATCGCCACCCTCAAGCACTTCGCCGGCTACGCCTCCTCCGTCGGCGCCCGCAACCTCGCCCCGGTGCGCGCCGGGGTGCGGGAGTTCGCGGACGTCACCCTCCCGCCGTTCGAGATGGCGCTCCGGGAGGGCGGGGCCCGTTCGGTGATGGCGGCGTACAACGAGACGGACGGCGTCCCGGCCTCCGCGGACCCCCGCCTCCTGACCGAACTCCTCCGCACCGACTGGGACTTCACCGGCACGGTCGTCGCCGACTACTTCGGCATCGGCTTCCTCCAGACCCTCCACCGCGTGGCAGGCACGGAGGCGGAGGCGGCCCGGCTCGCGCTGACCGCCGGCATCGACGTCGAACTCCCGACGCTGAAGTGCTACGGCCACCCGCTGGTGTCGGCGGTCCGGGACGGCACGGTCCCGGAGTCACTCGTCGACCGCGCGGCCCGCCGGGTCCTGCTCCAGAAGTGCGAACTGGGCCTGCTGGACGGGGACTGGACCCCGGAGCCCGCGCAGGAGGCCCCGATCGACCTCGACTCACCGGCGAACCGCGCCCTGGCCCGCCGCCTGGCCGAGGAGTCCGTGGTCCTCCTCGACAACCCGGACGGCACCCTCCCCCTCGCCCCCGACACCCGCATCGCCGTGGTCGGCCCCCGAGCCGCCGACGCGCTCGCGATGCTCGGCTGCTACTCCTTCCCGTCCCACGTCCTGACCCACCACCCCGAGGTCGACCTGGGCATCGCCATCCCCACCGTCCTCGACGCCCTCCGCGCCGAACTCCCCGACGCGAAGGTCACGTTCGCCGAGGGCTGCGACGTCTCGGACCCCGGCACCGCCGGCTTCGAGGAGGCGGTGGCCCGCGCCGCGGAGGCGGACGTGTGCGTGGCGGTGCTCGGCGACCGGGCGGGCCTGTTCGGCCGGGGCACCTCGGGCGAGGGCTGCGACGTCACCGACCTCGAACTACCAGGCGTCCAGGCCGACCTGCTGGACGCGCTGCTCACCACGGGCGTCCCGGTGGTCCTCGTCCTCCTCACGGGGCGCCCGTACGCGCTGGGCCGCTGGCACGGCCGGCTCGGCGCGGTGGTGCAGGCGTTCTTCCCCGGGGAGGAGGGCGGCCCGGCGGTGGCGGGAGTGCTGTCGGGCCGTGTCAACCCGTCGGGCCGCCTCCCGGTCAGCGTCCCGCGCGTGCCGGGCGGCCAGCCCTGGACCTACCTCCAGCCCCCGCTGGGCCTGGCCGGCGAGGTCAGCAACCTGGACCCGACCCCGCTGTACCCGTTCGGGCACGGCCGCTCGTACACGGCGTTCGCCTGGGACCTGGTCTCACCGGACACGGCGGAGATCGGCACGGACGGCTCGTACGACGTGACGGTGACGGTCCGCAACACCGGCGAACGGGCGGGCGCCGAGGTCGTCCAGCTCTACCTCCACGACCCGGTGGCCTCGGTGACCCGCCCGGACGTCCGCCTGATCGGCTACCAGCGCGTGGAACTGGCCCCCGGCGAGTCGAGCAGGGTGACCTTCCACTTCCACGCGGACCTGTCGGCGTTCACGGACCGGGAGGGGGCGCGGGTGGTGGAGCCGGGCGCCCTGGAGTTGCGGGTGGCGGCGTCGAGCGCGGCGGTGCGGCACACGGTACGGCTGCAACTGACCGGGCGGGTCCGGACGCTGGGACTGGACCGGGTGTCACGCTGCGGCACGAAGGTGTCGTGAACGGCGTATTCACGGCAAACGCATAGCAGAGCCGCTTTCGCAAGAGCCGCGAGGGCCGCGTTCAGGATGCGTTCAGGTTCCCCGTGCCAGGGTCGTGATCACGAAATCTGCACACCCCCACAGGAGCAACCTTGACGACGGCCAAGTCGGTCATGAAGAAGCTGCCCGAAGCCACGCTGGCGTTCTGGATCATGAAGATCGCGGCGACGACCCTGGGCGAGACGGCGGGCGACCTGTTCGCCCAGACGCTCAAACTCGGCTACTTCCTCACCACGATCATGCTGTTCGCAATCTTCGTCGTGACGCTCGTGATCCAGTTGCGCTCGTCCCGCTACAACCCGTTCTTCTACTGGACGGTGATCCTGTCGACCAGCATGGCCGGCACCACCATGTCCGACTTCATGAACCGTGACGCGAGCGCCAAGTACCTGTCGAACGGAGCCGACAAACTGGGCTGGGGCCCGCAGGGTCTGGGCCTCGGCTACCCGGTCGGCGCGGCCATCCTGATCTCCATCCTGCTGGCGATCTTCCTGGCCTGGAAGCTGAGCGGGATGACCTTCCAGATCCAGGACATCGTCACGTTCAAGGGCGAGGCCCTGTTCTGGGCCGCGATCCTGGTCTCCAACACCCTCGGCACCTCGATGGGCGATTTCCTCTCCGACAGCTCAGGTCTCGGATACCTCGGCGGCGCCGCCCTGGTCAGCGGCGCCCTCCTGGTCCTGGTCCTGCTGATGCGGGCGCCGGCCGTGCCCAACGTCCTGCTGTTCTGGATCGCCTTCGTGCTGACCCGCCCGCTCGGCGCCACCGCCGGTGACTTCCTGACCAAGCCGACCGCCAAGGGCGGACTGGATCTGGGCACAGCGGGCTCGTCGGCGGTGCTGTTGGCCATCCTGTTCGGCCTGATGGCGTACGCGCACCTGCAGGAACGCAAGGCCACCGCACCGGGCCCGGAGACCGAGGGCCCCGAGGCGGCAGCGGTCCAGCCGCAGCGGGCGAACCACTCCTAGCAGCCGCCCCTCACCCCGCCGCGTGCGCGACGAACGAGGACCAGGCGGCGGGGTGGAGGCCGATGATTGCGCGAGTGACGGTGCGACACCCCCGCTGTCCGCAGCAACCGGGAATCAGCCCTGGCCCATCGATTCGAAGCGCCAGCGGTGCACCGGACGGGTGACCAGGTCGCCGGGCGGGTCGGCGAGTTCCGGGATGTCCGGGTCGTCGTACGCCGCCTCCCACCACGTGATCACGAGCACCCGGTCCTGCGGTGCCCGGAAGGTCTCACGGCGCAACGGGGCCAACGGGGCCTTATGGAGGACCTGTTGCCGCGCCCACGTCAGCAACTCCTCGCCCCGGCCCGCCTCCGCCCGCGCCTCCCACATCAACGCGACCGTCACGAGTACAGGTTCTCCTTGCTGACCTCGTGCACGTGATCGTGGTCGTGGTTGCCGGGGACGTGCGGGTCCGTCACCGGCAGGGAGCTGTCGGCCGAGAGGTCCCAGCCGGACGGGGTCCGGTTGCGCGCGACCATCTCCGCGCCGAGCGCGGCCACCATCGCGCCGTTGTCGGTGCACAACTTCATGCGCGGCACCCGGAGTTGAATGCCGGCCGCCTCGCAGCGCTCCTGTGCGAGGGCGCGGAGCCGGGAGTTGGCGGCGACCCCGCCGCCGATCATCAGGTGGTCGACGCCCTCGTCACGGCAGGCGCGGACGGCCTTGCGGGTCAGGACGTCGACGACCGCTTCCTGGAAGGAGGCGGACACGTCGCGGACCGGGACCTCCTCGCCGGCCGCCCGCTTGGCCTCGATCCAGCGGGCCACCGCCGTCTTGAGACCGGAGAAGGAGAAGTCGTAGGCGGGGTCGCGGGGGCCGGTGAGGCCGCGCGGGAAGGCGATCGCCGAAGGGTCGCCCTCCTTCGCGTACCGGTCGATGACCGGGCCGCCCGGGAAACCCAGGTTCAGCACGCGGGCGATCTTGTCGAAGGCCTCGCCGGCCGCGTCGTCGATGGTCGCGCCGAGCGGCCGTACGTCGGAGGTGATGTCCGAGGACAGGAGGAGGGAGGAGTGGCCGCCGGAGACCAGGAGGGCCATCGTCGGCTCCGGGAGCGGGCCGTGTTCCAGCTGGTCGACGCAGATGTGGGAGGCGAGGTGGTTCACGCCGTAGAGCGGCTTGCCGAGCGCGTACGCGTACGCCTTCGCCGCCGAGACGCCGACCAGCAGCGCGCCGGCCAGGCCGGGGCCCGCCGTGACCGCGATGCCGTCGAGGTCCTTCGCGCTCACGCCCGCGTCCTTCAGCGCCCGCTCGATGGTCGGGACCATCGCCTCCAGGTGGGCGCGGGAGGCGACCTCCGGGACGACCCCGCCGAAGCGCGCGTGCTCGTCGACGGACGAGGCGACGGCGTCGGCGAGCAGGGTGGTGCCCCGGACGATGCCGACGCCGGTCTCGTCGCAGGAGGTCTCGATCCCCAGAACCAGGGGTTCGTCAGCCATTGATCTCGGTTCCTTGTTCGGAGGTGGGCCCGGTGGCGGAGCCACTGCCGGGCTGCCCGGTCGTCAGGCGCATCACCAGGGCGTCCACGTTCCCCGGCTGGTAGTACCCGCGTCTGAACCCGATGGGCTCGAAGCCGAACCGCTCGTAGAGCTTCTGGGCGCGGATGTTGTCGACCCGGCACTCCAGCATGACCTCGGCGCACTCGAAGGCGGTCGCGGCCCGCAGCAGCTCGGTGAGCAGCTCCGCGCCGAGCCCGGTGCCCCACTGGTCACGGCGTACGGCGATGGTCTGGATGTCGCCGACCGCGGCGGAGCCGCTGTCGTCGGACGTGGCGCCCTGGGCGGCGAGCCCCCCGTACCCGACGATCCGGTCGCCCTCCAGGGCCACCAGGTACCGGCGGGTCGCCCCGGGTCCCCTCGCGTGCGCCAGCTCGGACCAGAACATCCCCCGCGACCAGGCGTCCTCGGGGAACAGGTCCTTCTCCAGCTCCAGGACCGGGTCGATGTCCCACCAGCGCATCTCGCGCAGCTGTGCGGTCACTTCGGGGTGACCACCTTGTAGTTCTTGGGCACCTGGGCGTCCGGCCGGCGCAGGTACAGCGGCCGGGGCGCGGGCAGTTCCTCGCCGGCGGCCAGCTTCGCGACGGCCAGCGACGCCAGGGCCGCGGCGGAGACGTGCTCGGGCTCGTGGACGACCGGGAAGGTGTCGGGGTAGAGCAGCGCCCCGGCGCCGACGGCGGGCAGCCCGGCCACCTTCTCGGCGATGTCGGCGGGCCGGTCGACGGCGGGGTCGGTGAGCCGGGTGCGCGAGTTCTCGTACACCGCCCAGTAGACCTCCTTGCGGCGGGCGTCGGTCGCGACGACGAACGGCCCCTTCTCGATGTCGGCCGCGTAGGCGAGCCCGTCGAGCGTGCACAGGCCGTGCACGGGCACGCCGAGCGCGAGGCCGAAGGTGTCCGCGGTCATCAGACCGACCCGCAGGCCGGTGTAGGGGCCGGGACCGATGCCAGTGACGATCCCGGTGACGGCGTCCAGCTTGACCCCTGCCTCGGAGAGGACGCGGTCGACGGCCGGCAGCAGCAGCTCGCCGTGCCGGCGCGCGTCCACCTGGCTCGACGAGGCGATGACGGCCGTACCGTCGTGCAGGGCGACGGTGACGGCGGGGGTGGCGGTATCCAGAGCGAGCAAGAGCACGCGAACAGCCTACGGCTCCGGCGCCGCGAGCACGCCCGGCCGGGTCGGGCGGTCACCGACTGCTACGGTCTGTACGAAGTACGACATATACGGCGAGACCTCCCCCTGAGGCTCTCCGTGAGGTTCTACGGCAGGCAGAGGTGGCGCACGTGGCAGGGACCAGCTCGGGAGTCGTGGCAGGCCTCACCGCGGCGGCCGTCGGGACGGTCGGTTTCCTCGCCTACCAGGCCTCGGCCACCGTCCCGCCCGGCCTCGGCGGCCGGCCGGCGGCGAGCCCCGCGCCCGGAGCACCGGCCGGCAAGGCACCCCGGGACCACCGCCACCCCACCGCCCTGCCGAACACCTCCGGGACGGGTGAACGGGTGGTGTACTCGGTGGACGACGACCGGGTCTGGCTCGTCAACGAGCGGGGCCGCGTCGAGCGCACCTTCACGGTGCGCCCCGGCACGATCGACCCGCCCCTCGGCACGTACTGGGTGACGTCCCGCTCGAAGGCCGTCACGGGCACGGACGGCCTCCCCATCGAACACGTGGTCCGCTTCACCACCACGAAGGACGGCTCGGCGATCGGCTTCAGCGCGATCACCGCACAACGCGCCGCCGCGCCTCCCGACCCCACGGTGAAGACGGGCGGCATCCGCGAGACCCGCCCGGACGGCGACGCGATGTGGAACTTCGCGACGATCGGCGTGAAGGTGATCGTGATCCGCTGAGCGGATCGGCGGCGCAGCCGCCGCCCGGGGGCGCGGGGCCGTATGTGATGTGCGGCTCCGCCGCGTGGGCGCGCCCAGCCCCCACCGGCCCGGACGGACCTACCGGCCGGACCCGCCTAAGCGCTCCGCGGCAAGTACTGCGATCCGCCGGCTGCCGCGCCGTCGTGGCTGATCGCGCAGTTCCCCGCACCCCTTCGGGGCGCTGCCGAGATCGGCTTCGCAGGCAGCTCCGGCACTCTCGGCGGCCGGGACACCGCGTCAGCCGCCGCACAGGACGCCAGCAGCTCACGCATGGAGACGCCGGGGGCCACGGCGACCACGGCCGGTCGCCGCTCCTCGGACTGGGACACGGACACAGGCGCCTCCTGAGGTGCGGGGGCGGACGTAGTTAGGTAGACCTAACTACGGACTGGGTACCATGTGACCACGCCCGATGCGCCCGGCGCAATATCTTGCCGACGGCTTGTCGGAACGTTCACACGGTCCTCAGGCCGACAGCACCCCCAGGTCCACCCCGTCCCACCGCTCCCCCACCCCCGCCAGGCTCACGTGCCGTACCTCGTCGGTGGTGTCGCCGACCGCCCGGTGGATCCGGACCATGAGCCGGTCGTCGGTCAGCTCCTCGACCTTGCCCTCGCCCCACTCCACGACGATCACGGACTCGGGCAGCGAGACGTCGAGGTCCAGGTCCTCCATCTCGTCGAGCCCGCCGCCCAGCCGGTACGCGTCGACGTGGACGAGCGGCGGCCCGTCCCCGAGCGAGGGATGGACACGGGCGATCACGAACGTCGGGGAGGTGACGGCCCCGCGTACGCCGAGCCCTTCCCCGAGCCCGCGCGTCAGCGTCGTCTTGCCGGCGCCGAGCTCCCCGCTGAGCATCACGAGGTCACCGGCGCGCAGGAACTTCGCCAGTCGGCGGCCCAGCTCCCCCATCTGCTCGGGGGAGGTGACGATCAACTCGGTCTCAGCCTGGCTGTGCCGTGCTGCTGGTGCTTCCATAGCCACTTACCGTAGCCCCTGCCGGCACGGCACCCGCGCGGGTGAGCAGGTCGGCGAGGCGGTCGGTGACCACTTCCGGGTGTTCCAGCATGACCAGGTGCCCGGCGTCCGCGACGAGCACCAGTTCGGCGTCGGGCAGCAGGTCGGCGATGACCTCGCTGTGCTCGCTGGGCGTGACCAGGTCCTGCACTCCGGCCAGCACCAGCACCGGCAGGTTCTGGAAGTAGGCGAGCGCGGCGGTCTTGTCGTGGTCGGTGAAGGCCGGATAGAACTCGGCGACGACGTCGATCGGCGTCGACTCGATCATCCGCTCCGCGAACCGCTCCACCGCCGGGTCGACGTCCTTGGACGCGAACGAGTACCGCTTGATGATCCCGGCGAAGAGATCCGCGGTGACCCGCCGCCCCTTCTCCACCAGCGCGGCCTGCGTGCCCAGCGCCTTCAGCACCCCGGGCAGCACCCGGCGCACCGCGTTGACGCCGGCGAGCGGCAGCCCGAAGTTGACCTCGCCGAGCTTCCCGGACGACGTGCCGACGAAGGCGGTGGCGACCACCCGCCCCCGGATCAGCTCGGGATACTGCGCGGCCAGCGCCATCACCGTCATGCCGCCCATGGAGTGCCCGACCAGCACGATCGGCCCCTCCGGCACGGCCGCGTCCAGGACGGCCTTCAGGTCCCGGCCCAGCTGGTCGATGGTGAGCGGCACCCCGTCCTCGTGCTGGGCGACGCCCCGCCCGGAGCGGCCGTGGCTGCGCTGGTCCCAGTGCACGGTGCGGACGACCCCGCGCAGGGCCGCCCGCTGGAAGTGCCAGGAGTCCTGGTTGAGGCAGTAGCCGTGGCTGAAGACGACGGTGACGGGCGCGGGCGCCTTGCGGCCGAAGAGCCGGCGGCGGCGCGGCGAGACGGCGGGGCCGACGTCGGGTTCCACCTCGTCGACCTCGTAGTACAGCTCGGTGCCGTCGTCGGCGTACGCCTTGCCGGGGGTGCCGCGCAGGGTGCCGTACGGGCCCGCCGAGTCCAGCGCCAGCCGGGCCTTGCGGCGCATCCCGCGGCCGACGGTCATCCGCTCCACGGCGACCCCGGCGGCCGCGCCGGCGGCGAGCACTCCTATGGCGGCCCCGGCGACACCCGTCACCTTGCGCCAGCTGCCGGAGGCCGCCCCCGTGGCCGAGGCGACGACGGCCGCCGCGGCGGCTTCCGCTACGGCCTCCGCACTGCTCTCGCTCACGTACCGCTCCTCTTCGCCGTACTGCAGTTCGCTGCTTAGGTGACACGGGTGATGCCGACGAGACGCCTGTTACTGCTGTGACTGCCGTTGCTGCTGATACAGGTGTAACCGGGTTGTGCCGCCGCCGAACCCCGAAGGTCAGTCGCCGGCCCGTGGTCCGGCTCCTGGACCGGCTCCGGGTCCGTCCCCTGGTTCTTGCCCAATCGGTTCCTCGTTCACATAGACGCGGGGAACCCGGGTTCCGATGCGGGTGACGATTTCGTATGCGATCGTGCCCGCGGCCTGGGCCCAGTCCTCGGCGGTGGGTTCGCCCCGGCCGCCCGGTCCGAACAGCACGGCCTCCGCGCCGACTTCGGGCTCGTCGCCGCCGAGGTCCACGACGAACTGGTCCATGGCGATGCGCCCGGCGGCCGTGCGCCACTTGCCGCCGACCAGCACGGGACCGGTGCCGGAGGCGTGCCGCGGGATGCCGTCCGCGTAGCCGACCGGGACGAGTCCGAGGGTGGTCTCGCCGGGCGTCACGTAGTGGTGCCCGTAGCTGACACCGTGCCCACCCGGCACGTGCTTCACCAGGGCGAGGGAGGCGGACAGCGTCATCACGGGGCGCAGACCGAAGTCGGCCGCGCTGCCCAGTTCGGGGCTGGGCGAGAGGCCGTAGAGCGCGATGCCGGTGCGGACGAGGTCGAAGTGGGTCTCGGGGAGGGTGAGGGTGGCCGGCGAGTTGGCGATGTGCCGCACCTCGGGGCGCACGCCCTGCTCCTCGGCGTGCCCGAGCAGCTCGCGGAAGAGGGTGAGCTGGGCGGCGATGGAGGGATGGCCGGGCTCGTCGGCGCAGGCGAAGTGCGACCACAGCCCGGTGATCCGGAGCAGGCCCGCCGCCTCGGCGCGCAGCGCCTCGCGGACCAGCTCGGGCCAGTCGGCGGGCTGGCAGCCGTTGCGCCCGAGCCCGGTGTCGGCCTTGAGCTGCACGCGGGCAGGGCGACCGGCCGCCCTGCCCGCGTCGGTCACCTCACGCAGGGCCCACATGTCGCTCACCGACACGTCGAGGCCGGCCTCGACGGCCTCCCGCCACGGCCCGCCCGGGGTCCACAGCCAGCACATGATCCGCACGTGGGCCGGCAGCCCCGGGTCCGCGCGCAGCGCGAGGGCCTCCTCCGGGGTGGCCGTGCCCAGCCAGCTCGCGCCCGCCTGGACGGCCGCGCGGGCACAGTGGACGGCCCCGTGGCCGTACGCGTCGGACTTCACCACGGCCATCAGGGCCGCGCCCGGCGCGAGGGCGCGCAGGGTCCGCGCATTGGCGCGCAGGGCGGCCAGGTCGATCTCGGCGCGGGCGCGCAGGGGCGCGGTCGGTGCAGTCAGCGCAGTCGGTGTATCACTCATCGCGCCCCCAGTGTCTCAGAGGCCTCCGACA
Source organism: Streptomyces sp. NPDC001714 (assembly GCF_042892755.1). Lineage (NCBI taxonomy): Bacteria > Bacillati > Actinomycetota > Actinomycetes > Kitasatosporales > Streptomycetaceae > Streptomyces > Streptomyces sp. NPDC001714. The sequence continues at coordinate 359,819 of NZ_JBIAUL010000001.1, read as the reverse complement.
GCCCTCCGGCACAGCCCCTGCTACGACGCCGGCCGCCCTCGGGTACCCGCCGATCACGGACTCAAGTACCGGTCCGGTGCCCCCACACGTACACCTTGTCGCCCTTCTTCAGCACGCTCCACAGCTTCTTCGCGTCGCCGAGCTTGAGGTTCACGCAGCCCCAGGAGCCGACGGTGGTGTAGATGGAGCCGTAGACGGCGTGGAAGGCCTGTCCGCCGTCGAAGAACTGGGCGTACGGCATGGGCGAGTTGTACAGGGTCGACCAGTGGTTCTTGTGCCGCCAGTAGACGGTGTGCCACCCGGCCCGGGTCGCGTACCCCTTCCGCCCGCTGCGCATCTGCACCGGCCCGTAGATCACCTTGCTGCCCTTCTGCACCCAGGTGACCTGCCGGTTGAGGTCGACGCAGGCGACCCGGTACGACTTCACGGGGCAGTTCTTCTTGGCGTTCGGGTTCTTCTTCGCCGACAGGAGCATCATCTGGTACCAGGTCACGGGCCCGGCGAACCCGATCGCCGGCTTGATCTTGTACTTCTTCTGGAACTTCTGGATGGCCTTGCAGTCGGCGGCGGACTGCCTGCCGTCCGCCTTCAGCCTCAGCCACTGCTCGATCTGCCGCTGGTAGGGCCCGGTCAGCTTGGAGCAGCTCACCTTGGCGACGGCGTCGCTGAGCGGCACGTACTCGATGAGGTCGTACGTCCCCGGTGCCGCGGCCCTCGGCTCGACGGCGTCCTCCTTGACGGTGGGCGTGTACACCTTGGGCGCCAGCACCTGGTCCGGGGTGTCGATCTGCCAGGGCCGCGAGGGCCCCGGCGCGACCCCCGGCACCAGCTCCGACTCCGGGACGGCGGTGCCGGGTTTGGGGGCGGCATCGTCCGCGACCCCGATCCCGGCACCGAGGGAGAGAACGGCCACGGCAGCGACGAGGGTTCCTGCGGCACCCCGCGCAAGTCCACCCCGCTTACATACGATTCGTCCACTAATCATGCGATCAGGCAACCCCGCAACGCCCGGGATTCCGGGAAGCCGCGCGGCGAGGTCACCCGGGCGATGCAGGGCACCCCGTCAGGGGGCCCGGGACAGCGCCCCGTAAGGGGCGCGGGGAACTGCGCGCCCAGCCCCCACCCACCCGCACCCGGCCTACATGCCCCCGGGGCCCGGGGCCCGGGGCGGAGCCCCGTGACGGTACGGCCCTGGCCTACCGAGTCGGGCGGGTGGGTGGGAAAACCCCCCGCCACGCCGACCTCAGCTGCGCAGCAACCTCGTGGGCAAGCGCAGGCGCCCCCTCCGCCGCGAACCGCCCCGCGAGCCCGTGCAGATACGCCGCCGCACTCCCCGCGTCCCGCCCGTCCAGCCCCGCCGCCAGCAACGACCCCGCCAGCCCCGACAGCACGTCCCCGCTCCCGGCGGTGGCGAGCCAGGGCGTCCCCGTCGCGTTCACCCGGACGGCGGACCCTCCCCCCGCCTCCGCCACCAACGTCGTCGACCCCTTCAGCAGCACCGTCGCCCGATACGCCGCCGCCAGCTCCCGCACCGCAGCGAGCCGGCCGGCCTCGACCTCCTCCCGGCGTACCCCCAACAGGGCCGCCGCCTCGCCGGCGTGCGGGGTCATCAGGGTCGGCGCCGTACGACCGCGCACCGTGTCCCGGTCGGCGAGCCGCAGCCCGTCCGCGTCGACCAGCACCGGCACGTCCGCCTCCAGCACCTCGGCGACGGCGTCGGCGTCGTCCCCGACCCCCGGCCCGGCCACCCATGCCTGCACCCGCCCGGCCTTCCGCGGCCCCCCGTCCGACACCAGCGTCTCGGGAAAGCGGGCCAGCACCTCGTCCCTGGCCGGCCCGACGTACCGTACGGCCCCGGCCCCGCCCCGCAGCGCCCCGGCGACGGCCAGCACGGCCGCCCCCGGATAACGCGCCGAGCCGGCCACGATGCCCAGCACCCCGCGCCGGTACTTGTCGCTCTCCGCCGACGGCTCCGGCAGCAGCCGGGCCACGTCCACGTCCTGCAGCGCCTCCAGTTCGGCCTCCGCGGGCAGTTCGAGGCCGATGTCGACCAGCCGTACCGAACCGGCGTACTCCCGCGCCGGATCGATCAGCAGTCCCGGCTTGTGCGTCCCGAAGGTCACGGTCAGGTCCGCCCGTACGGCCGCCCCGCGCACCTCACCGCTGTCCGCCTCCACCCCGCTCGGCAGGTCCACGGCGACGACGGCGGCCCGCGACCGCTCCACGACCGCCACCAGCGCGGCCGCCTCGGGCCGCAGCCCGCCCTTCCCGCCGATCCCCACGATCCCGTCGACGACGAGATCGGCCCGCAGGATCAACTCCTCGGCGCCACCGTCCCGTACGACGGTCCCCCCGGCCCGGCGCAGCGCCGCCAGCCCGCCCCCGTGCGTGCGCTCCGGCGCGAGCAGCACGGCCGCGACCCCCGCCCCTCTGCGTGCCAGCCGCGCACCGGCGTACAGCGCGTCCCCGCCGTTGTCCCCGCTGCCGACCAGCAGCACCACCCGGCTGCCGTACACCCGTCCGAGCAACTCGGCGCAGGCGGCGGCCAGCCCGGCCGCGGCCCGCTGCATCAGCGCCCCTTCCGGCAGTCGCGCCATCAACTCCCGCTCGGCCGCCCGTACCGTCTCCACGCTGTAAGCAGTCCGCATGCCCCGAGTCTCCCCCGGAACCGCCGGGACGCGCATCCGCCCCGCCCCACCCGTGTCACCCCTCTCACCCCTCGGCGACCACCACCGCCGACGCCACCCCGGCGTCGTGACTGAGCGACACGTGCCACGACCGCACGCCGAGTTCCGCCGCGCACGCGGCCACGCTGCCCTGCACCCGCAGCCGCGGCCGCCCGTTGTCCTCGACGACCACCTCCGCGTCCGTCCAGAGCAGCCCCGGCGGCGCGCCCAGCGCCTTGGCCAGCGCCTCCTTGGCCGCGAACCGCGCCGCCAGCGAGGCGACACCGCGCCGCTCCCCGCTCGGCAGATACAACTCCCGCTCGACGAACAGCCGCCCGGCCAGCCCGGGAGTCCGCTCCAGCGACTCCCGGAACCGGTCGATCTCGGCGACGTCGATACCCACTCCGATGATGCTCACCGAAGCACCTTACGACCCGTCAGACGACCACGGGCCGGGCCGCGTCCCAGCAAGCGGAGCCGGCGAGGTCCGCTCCGGTTCGGCAGCGCCCCCGAAGGGGCGCTGGGGGTACCCCCGGCCGAAGGCCGGGGGAGGAACTGCACGACCAGCCACGACGGCCCCGCAGTCGCCCGCCGTCCGGCACGCCCCACCGGCCTGCGGGCTCGTCACTCCACCGTCACGGACTTGGCGAGGTTCCTCGGCTGGTCCACCTCGTTGCCCCGGGCGGTGGCCAGTTCGCAGGCGAAGACCTGGAGCGGGACCGTGGCGACCAGCGGCTGGAGCAGGGTCGGGGTGGCCGGGATGCGGATCAGGTGGTCGGCGTACGGTACGACCGCCTCGTCGCCCTCCTCCGCGATCACGATGGTGCGGGCGCCGCGGGCCCGGATCTCCTGGATGTTGGACACGATCTTGTCGTGGAGCACCGAGCGACCGCGCGGGGACGGGACCACGACCACCACCGGCAGGTCCTCCTCGACCAGCGCGATCGGCCCGTGCTTCAGCTCGCCCGCCGCGAAGCCCTCGGCGTGCATGTACGCCAGCTCCTTGAGCTTCAGGGCGCCTTCGAGGGCGACCGGGTAGCCGACGTGCCTGCCGAGGAACAGCACGGTCTTCTTGTCCGCCAGCGACCGCGCCAGCGCCCGTACCGGCTCCATGGTCTCCAGGACCCGCTCGACCTCGCCGGAGATGTGCGAGAGGTCCCGGATCACCGCGCTGATCTCGTCGCCCCACTTGGTGCCCCGCACCTGGCCGAGGTACAGCGCCACCAGGTAGCAGGCCACCAGCTGGGTGAGGAACGCCTTGGTCGAGGCGACCGCGACCTCGGGACCGGCGTGGGTGTACAGCACCGCGTCCGACTCGCGCGGGATCGTCGAGCCGTTGGTGTTGCAGATCGCGAGGACCTTCGAGCCCTGCTCACGGGCGTGCCGCAGCGCCATCAGCGTGTCCATGGTCTCGCCGGACTGGGAGATGGCGATGACGAGGCTGCGCGAGTCCAGGATCGGGTCCCGGTACCGGAACTCGCTGGCCAGCTCCACCTCGCACGGGATGCGCGTCCAGTGCTCGATGGCGTACTTGGCGATCAGGCCGGCGTGGAAGGCCGTACCGCACGCGACGATGACGACCTTGTCGACCTCCCGGAGCTCGGCGGCGCCGATCCGGACCTCGTCCAGCGTCAGCGAGCCGTTCGCGTCGATGCGGCCCAGGAGGGTGTCGGCGACCGCCTTGGGCTGCTCGGCGATCTCCTTGAGCATGAAGTAGTCATAACCCCCCTTCTCCGCCGCCGACGCGTCCCAGTCGACGTGGTACGAGCGGACGTCCGCCGGGGCGCCGTCGAAGCCCGTCACCGTCACGCCGTCCCGGCGCAGCTCCACCACCTGGTCCTGGCCCAGCTCGATCGCGGAGCGCGTGTGGGCGATGAACGCGGCGACGTCCGAGGCGAGGAAGGCCTCGCCCTCTCCGACGCCCACCACGAGCGGGGAGTTCCGGCGCGCGCCGACGACCACGTCCGGATCGTCGGCGTGCACCGCGACCAGCGTGAACGCGCCCTCCAGACGCCGGCACACCAGCCGCATCGCCTCGGCGAGATCGGCGGTGCCGGAGAACTCCTCGGCGAGCAGGTGCGCGACCACCTCGGTGTCCGTCTCGGACCGGAGGTCGTGCCCGCGCTCGGCCAACTCCCCCCGCAAGGCGGCGAAGTTCTCGATGATCCCGTTGTGGACGACGGCGACCCGGCCCGCGTTGTCGAGGTGCGGATGCGCGTTGGCGTCCGTCGGCCCGCCGTGCGTGGCCCAGCGGGTGTGCCCGATACCGGTGACACCGGTCGGCAGCGGCCGCTCCGTCAGCTCCTTCTCCAGGTTGACGAGTTTCCCGGCCTTCTTCGCCGAGGCCAGCCCGCCGTCCGCGAGCACGGCGACGCCCGCCGAGTCGTACCCCCGGTACTCCAGCCGCTTGAGGCCGGCGACCACCACATCGAGCGCCGACTGCGCCCCCACGTATCCCACGATTCCGCACATGAGCGGCAGCCTAAGTGCCGTCCCCCGCCCGACCACGGCTCAGCGTGCCCGAAATCGGAAATCATCCCGCCCCTACGCGGCATGATCCGTGCCGGCTGGCACAGGACCGCAGAGCGGCGGAGTCGTGCCTCACATGATCAGAACCCCACGTGACCGACCCCACCCCCCACCCCGTTCAAACTCCGTTAACAATGGAATGTGATCTCTCCGGTCTCCCCGATGCCCCGGAGCGCCCACCGGCACAGGCCGGAGGCGACTCCCTACGTCGACCTCACCCGTTCCGAGTGGAGCGCGCTGCGCGACAAGACGCCGCTGCCGCTCACCGCCGAGGAGGTCGAGAAGCTGCGCGGTCTCGGCGACGTCATCGACCTCGACGAGGTGCGGGACATCTATCTCCCGCTGTCGCGACTGCTCAATCTGTACGTCGGTGCCACGGACGGCCTCAGAGGCGCCCTGAACACCTTCCTCGGCGAACAGGGCTCCCAGTCCGGCACCCCGTTCGTCATAGGCGTCGCCGGCTCGGTGGCCGTCGGGAAGTCCACCGTCGCCCGGCTCCTGCAGGCCCTGCTCTCCCGCTGGCCCGAGCACCCGCGCGTCGAGCTGGTGACGACGGACGGCTTCCTGCTCCCGACCAGGGAACTCGAAGCCCGGGGCCTGATGTCGCGCAAGGGCTTCCCCGAGTCGTACGACCGCCGGGCCCTGACCCGCTTCGTCGCCGACATCAAGGCCGGCAAGGACGAGGTCACCGCGCCCGTCTACTCCCACCTCATCTACGACATCGTCCCGGACCGGAAACTCACCGTCCGCCGGCCCGACATCCTCATCGTCGAGGGCCTCAACGTCCTGCAGCCCGCCCTCCCCGGCCAGGACGGCCGTACCCGGGTCGGTCTCGCCGACTACTTCGACTTCAGCGTGTACGTCGACGCGAGCGCCGAGGACATCGAGCGCTGGTACCTCAACCGGTTCCGCAAGCTGCGCGCGACCGCCTTCCAGAACCCGGACTCGTACTTCAGGAAGTACACCCAGGTCTCCGAGGAGGAGGCGGTCGACTACGCCCGCGGTCTCTGGCGCACCATCAACAAGCCCAACCTGGTGGAGAACATCGCCCCGACCCGCGGCCGCGCCACCCTGGTCGTCCGCAAGGGCCCGGACCACAAGGTGCAGCGGCTGCGCCTGCGCAAGCTGTAGGGCGCCCAAGTGCCGCTGCCCGGCCCGGAAGTGGCTCCGGGCCGGGCAGCGTGCACGTACGGCGAAGTCCGGTGGCCCCCGGCGGCTCCTAGAACCGCCTCTCGCAGTTCACGACGGTGTCGAGGGGGTCGGCGAACACCGTGTCGGTGCCGCCGCCGCAGTCCACCGTGTCGCCACCGGCGTTGTCCTGCACGCCGATCACGTCGTTGCGGCCGTTGGTGGTCACCTTGTCGATGCCCGTACCGGCATCGGCGGTGGTGCTGACGGCAGCGGTGGAGCCGTCGAATTTGTCGTCCCCGTCGCCCAGCTGTACCGCGAGCCGGGTGACCGTGGCGGCGATGCCGCAGTCCGCGGTGTTGGCGTCCACCCGGGTACAGCCCGGGCCGATCGCGATGCCCGTGGCGTCCGTGAGGATCACTCGGCCGGTGGAAGTGCTGGCCGTGACCACGTTGTTCACTCCGGAACGCGCCTGGAGTCCGACCAGGCCGCCGAGGATACGGAACGCCGTGGAGCCCGGTGGCTGGGCGGCGGCCGCGGGGGTGGCGGACGAGGCGACGACGAGACCCGCCACCAGAACCGGACCGGCGGCTCGCTTCAGGATGGTGCTCACGATCTTCATGCTGTGTTTCTCTTCCGTCGAGAGGGCGCCGCACAGAGCGGCCTCGACGCAAGAGAAACAGTCAGTGATCGGTCGCGCACTTTTTGCTACGCCTTGCAGCTCACCCCAGCGCCGACTTCACCGCGTCGGCCAGCCGCCCCGCCACCGACCGGGCCTGCTCGATGTCGGCCGCCTCGACCATCACCCGCACCAACGGCTCGGTCCCCGAAGGCCGCAGCAGCACCCGCCCGGTCTCCCCGAGCTCCCGCTCCGCCTCCGCGACCGCCGCCGCCAGGTCCCCGGACGTCTTCACCCGCGACCTGTCCACGTCCGGCACGTTGACGAGCACCTGCGGCAGCCGCTCCATCACGCCCGCCAGCTCCCGCAGCGACCGCCCGGTCTCGGCGACCCGCGCCGCCAGCAGCAGCCCGGTCAGCGTGCCGTCGCCGGTCGTCGCGTGGTCGAGGATGATGACGTGGCCGGACTGCTCGCCGCCGAGGGCGTAGCCGTGCTCCTTCATCTCCTCCAGCACGTACCGGTCGCCGACCGCGGTCTGCACGAGGTGCAGCCCCTCCCGCTCCAGCGCCAGCTTGAAGCCGAGGTTGGACATGACGGTGGCGACGACGGTGTCGGCGCGCAGCGCGCCCCGCTCCCGCATGGCGAGGGCGAGTACGGCCATGATCTGGTCGCCGTCGACCTCCTCGCCGGTGTGGTCGACGGCCAGGCACCGGTCCGCGTCCCCGTCGTGCGCGATGCCGAAGTCCGCGCCGTGCTCGACGACCGCGGCCTTGAGCTTGCCGAGGTGGGTCGAGCCGCAGCCGTCGTTGATGTTGAGCCCGTCCGGCTCCGCGCCGATGGTGACGAGCTCGGCGCCGGCCCGGCGGAACGCCTCCGGCGAGACCCCCGCGGCCGCGCCGTGCGCCTCGTCCAGGACGATCTTCAGCCCGTCGAGCCGGTTCGGGAGCACGCCGAGGAGATGGGTGACGTACTGCTCGAAGCCCTCGTCGTAGGACCGCACCCGCCCCACACCCGCACCCGTCGGCCGCTCCCACGGCTCGCCGTGCCGGTGGGACTCGTACACCGCCTCGATCCGGTCCTCCAGCTCGTCGTCGAGCTTGTGGCCGCCGCGGGCGAGGAACTTGATGCCGTTGTCGGGCATGGCGTTGTGGCTGGCGGAGAGCATGACACCGAGGTCGGCGCCGAGTGCGCCGGTCAGGAACGCGACCGCCGGCGTCGGCAGGACGCCCACGCTCAGGACGTCGACGCCGGCGCTGGCCAGGCCCGCGACCACGGCGGCCTCCAGGAACTCCCCGGACGCGCGCGGATCCCGTCCGACGACCGCCGTAGGCCGGTGGCCCTCGAACGTGCCCGCCTCGGCCAGCACGTGCGCCGCCGCGACCGACAGACCGAGGGCCATCTCGGCCGTCAGGTCCGCGTTGGCGACACCGCGCACGCCGTCCGTGCCGAAGAGTCGTCCCACTTGTCCTCCTGAAGAAGCGTCCTTGCTGCCAGGAAATGATGGCAGGCGCTTAGTCATGCGATCACACCAGCCTTTGAGCGTCTTGTGTCGTTATACGCCCTTGGCTGGGATAAACGAACGCCCCGACGGCACATGTGGCGTGCCGCCGGGGCGTTCGGAGTACGTGCAGGCAGCTGGTGATTAGCGCTTGCTGTACTGCGGGGCCTTGCGGGCCTTCTTGAGACCGGCCTTCTTGCGCTCGACCGCACGGTCGTCGCGCTTGAGGAAGCCGGCCTTCTTGAGCGGGCCGCGGTTGTTGTCGACGTCGGCCTCGTTCAGCGCGCGGGCGACACCGAGACGGAGCGCACCGGCCTGACCGGAGACACCGCCACCGGCGATGCGGGCGACGACGTCGTAACGGCCTTCGAGCTCGAGCACCTTGAAGGGCTCGTTGACTTCCTGCTGGTGCACCTTGTTGGGGAAGTAGTCCTCAAGGGTGCGGCCGTTGATCTTCCACTTGCCGGTGCCCGGGACGATCCGGACGCGGGCGATGGCGTTCTTGCGACGGCCCAGGCCGGCGGCCGGCTGCGGGTCGCCGAAGCGGGACGCGAGGGACTCGGAGGTGTACTCGCCCTCGACGGGGACGTCCGACTCCGTGGTGTAGCTGTCGATGTCAAGCTCTTCGAGCGGCTGCTCGGCAGTGGTCTCGGCCACGATGCTCCTCAGATTCTCTTCAGTCTTAGGGGGTGGCCGGACTTACTGCGCGACCTGGGTGATCTCGAACGGAACCGGCTGCTGCGCAGCGTGCGGGTGGTTCTCGCCGCGGTAGACCTTCAGCTTCGTGAGCATCTGACGGCCCAGGGTGTTCTTGGGGAGCATGCCCTTGACGGCCTTCTCGATGGCCTTCTCGGGGTTCTTGTCCAGCAGCTCGTCGTAGCGGACGGAGCGCAGACCGCCCGGGTAGCCGGAGTGGCGGTACGCCATCTTCTGGGTCCGCTTGTTGCCGGACAGGTGCACCTTGTCGGCGTTGATGATGATGACGAAGTCACCGGTGTCGACGTGGGGCGCGTAGATCGGCTTGTGCTTGCCGCGGAGAAGGGACGCGGCGGTGGTGGCGAGACGGCCCAGGACGACGTCCTGAGCGTCAATGACATGCCACTGGCGAGTCACATCGCCGGGCTTGGGGCTGTACGTACGCACTTCGCAGCCTTCTTCTTCAGTGGATGGGTGCTGACACATGGCATCACTGAAGCGATCGTGCAGCTGGGGACGACAATGCCGGGGACACTGCCCGTATGCCGCCCACTGGTAACTGCTCCAGGGAACCTAGGTAGAGGCCACTCCCGTAAGAACGAGCGAGCCAATACACAACGAAGAGCTAGCGTACCGGGGTGGCCCCGGAAGGGTCAAAACGAGCTGCCGTGGACATCGGGACGAGCGGTCGTCGACCTCGGCGGGAATCCTGGGCGCGCGGCCGTACCAGGATGCGCCGTCCTGCCCCCAATGGTCCCCCAAAGGACCCCCGAAGGTCCCCGGTCTCCGTTCGTACTGTCGCACCGGTACCCCCCGGCCCCCGTCTAAGATGCGCCCCATGAGTTATGGGCAGGGGGGACCTCAGTCCCAGTGGGATCCGTGGAAACCGCAGTCTCAGCAGCCCTGGAGCAGCGGCGCCGGCCCGACGCCGGACTGGGCGTCGCTCGCCGAGGCGTCGGAGACGCGTAACAAGCGGCGCAGAGTGCTGTTCATTGGCGGTGGCGTGGTCGCCACACTGGCGATCGGCACCGCCGTCGCCATGGCCGTGGTGTCCGCGAACGGCGACGACAAGGCCTCCGGCACGCCCACCAACCTGCCGGCCAGCGCCTCGCTGCCCAGCGACACGGCCGGCTCGGTGCCGTCCTTCGCGCCGACCAGCGCGCCGCCGCCGCTGGACCCGCAGGACTTCATATCCAGCGTGCAGAAGGACACGGCACCGCTGAGCGCCGAGACCCTCTTCCCGGGCACCCAGCTGACCATGGGCGGGACGGTCTACAAGAAGGGCGCCACGGCCGACACCAAGAAGTGCTCCACGGCCGCCAAGGGCACCCTCCCGGCCGTCCTCGACAAGGACGGCTGCACCCGCCTGCTGCGGGTCACCTACTCCAAGGACGGTGTCGCGGTCACGGTCGGCGTGGCGGTGTTCAACACCGAGGCGCAGGCGAGCAAGGCCAAGACCGAGGCCGACAAGAAGGGCTTCGTGACCGCCCTGGGCGGCTCCGGCGTGAAGGCCTTCTGCGACTCCGGCGTCTGCCGTACGACGACCAATTCGTACGGCCGCTACGCGTACTTCACCACTGCGGGCTTCCTGAACGGCAAGGACGTCACCACCAAGGACACCAAGGTGTTCCAGGCCGGCGACGACCTGGCGGAGTTCACCTTCCGCCAGATCCACCGTCGCGGCGAGGCCCAGGCGTCGGCCGCGGCCGACGCCGGCCAGTGATTCCGCACACCTGGGGTCAGGTCCGTTCCCAGGTGGCCTGCAGCACGGGTTCCTGGGGCCCGCCGCGCGCGACCGTGCGCGGCGGAGTGGCCTCGGCGGTCCGGAAGACCCACGTGCGGTAGGACCAGAAGCGGAACAGGGTGGCGATGCCGATGCCCAGGAACTTGCTGACGTTGTAGGCGAGCGTGCCCTGCCAGCCGAACCCGTAGGTGGTCGCGTAGAGCACCCCGTTCTCGATGACCAGGCCGACCGCGGAGAAGAAGAGGAAGAGGCCCAGCTCCTTCCGGCCGCCGCCGTCGTCCCGGTCCTGGTCCCGGTAGGCGAAGTAGCGCAGGCCCACGTAGTTGCCCAGCACGGCGCAGGCCGTCGCGACGACGCTCGCGCGCACCGGCTGCCAGTGGACGACGGCCCTGATCAGGTTGAAGACCGCCAGGTTCACGACGAATCCGGTGAGCCCCACCAGCCCGAACTTCGCGATCTCGCGGTACAGGCTCCCCCACCGCGTGGGGACCGCGTGCCGCCCGCTCACCGTCCCGTTCGGCTCTGCCGGTGGCGCAGCCGCAGCCGCAGCGGCATCACCGCGGACTCGATCTGGGTCGCGAGGTTCATCTTGGACTCGCCCTCGGTCCGCTCCTCGAAGCGGATCGGGATCTCGACGGCGCGGTGCCCGGCCCGGACGGCCTTGAACTTCAGCTCGACCTGGAAGCTGTAGCCCGCGCTGTCCAGGGTCTGCAGGTCCACGTCGCGCAGGGTGTCCGCCGACCACAGGTTGAAACCGGCGGTGATGTCCCGGATCTCGGTGCCGAGCACGGTCCGGGCGTAGCGGTTGGCGAAGCGGGAGAGCAGCACGCGGTGCCTGCCCCACTCCTCGTCCAGCGAGCCGCCCTCGACGTACCGGCTGCCGACGACCAGGCCCGCGCCGGACTCGATGGCCGCACCGAGCATCCGTGGGACCGCTTCCACCGGGTGGCTGCCGTCGGCGTCCATCTGCACGACGTACTCGGCGCCCTCGGCGAGCGCGGCGCTCATGCCCGCCACGTAGGCCCGCCCGAGCCCGTCCTTCTCGGTCCGGTGCAGCACGCTCATCCGGTACTGCCCGTCCCAGTTGTACTTCTCCGCCAGCTCCTCGGCGATCCGCCCGGTGCCGTCCGGGCTGGAGTCGTCGACGATCTTCAGATGCAGCCCGTCGATGCGCAGCCCGAGCACCAGCTCGGCCATCCGCGGCAGGTTCGCGGCCTCGTTGTAGGTCGGCATCACGACGGTGACCCGTACACCCGGGTATCTGTCGAGGCTCGTCATTCCGTTCTCTTCCCTCCCTGGAGGCCCCGAAGGGACCTCTCCCCAGCGGGCGCGGGTCTGCCCAGCGCCCGGAAGTACCAGCCCGCCGCGGTCCAGCGGTCCGCGTCGAGCACCCCCCGCCCGTCCACGACCAGTGGCCGGGCGACCAGGGTGGCGGCGTGCTCCGGGTCGATCTCCCGGAACTGCGGCCACTCCGTCAGATGCAGCACGAGTTCGGCGCCGCGCAGCGCCTCCTCGGCCGACAGTGCGTAGCCGAGGAGCGGGAACGCCTTGCGGGCGTTGTCCAGCGCCTCGGGGTCGTAGACCGTGACGTCGGCACCGTCGAGACGCAGCCGGGCGGCCACGTTCAGCGCGGGCGAGTCACGGATGTCGTCGGAGTCGGGCTTGAAGGCCGCTCCGAGCACGGCGATCCGGGCCCCCAGGACCGAACCCCCGCACAGCTCGCGCGCCACGTCGACGACCTTGTCGCGGCGGCGCATGTTGATCGCGTCGACCTCCCGCAGGAAGTCCAGCGAGACCCCCAGTTCCCCCGCGCGGTGCGCGAAGGCCCGGATGTCCTTGGGCAGGCAGCCACCGCCGAAGCCGACGCCGGCGCGCAGGAACTTCCGGCCGATCCGGTCGTCGTAGCCGATCGCCTCGGCGAGGACGCCGACGTCGCCGCCGGCCGCCTCGCAGACCTCGGCCATCGCGTTGATGAAGGAGATCTTGGTGGCGAGGAACGCGTTGGCGGCCGTCTTCACCAGTTCGGCGGTCGGGAAGTCCGCGGTGACCAGCGGGGTGCCGGCGTCGAGGACCGGGGCGTAGACCCTTCGCAGGATCGTTTCCGCATGTGAAGACCGCACGCCGAACACCAGCCGGTCCGGGCGCAGCGTGTCCTCGACCGCGAAGCCTTCGCGCAGGAACTCCGGGTTCCAGGCGATCTCGGCGTCCTCGAACCGGGAGGCCAGCCGCTCGGCCGTGCCGACCGGCACGGTCGACTTGCCGACCAGCAGTGAGCCTTCGGCGGCGTGCTTGGCGATCGCCTCGAAGGCCGCGTCGACATAGGTCAGGTCGGCGCCCTCGGAACCCGACCGCTGCGGGGTGCCCACGCACACGAAGTGCACCTCGCCGAAGGCCCCGGCCGCCGCGTAGTCGGTGGTGAACCGCAGCCGTCCGCTCGCCGTGTGCTTCGCGATCAGCTCCGGCAGCCCGGGCTCGTGGAACGGCACCCGCCCCGCCTGCAGCGCGGCGACCTTGTCGGGGTCCACGTCGACCCCGAGCACCTCGTGACCCAGCTCCGCCATGCAGGCGGCGTGGGTGGCACCGAGATAGCCGGTGCCGATGACTGTGAGCCGCATCCGGCGGCCTCCTTCACAACTCCGTGTCGGCCGCTACTTGCGCTCGAGAACCTGCACCACGACGTGGTTCAGCTTCACCGTGCGACCGGCCTTGAAGGACTTCTCGATCGCCGCAGCGGTCTTCTCGTTCATGCCGGTGAGCAGCGGGCGCCCGTCGCTGACGGTGGAGACCAGCCACAGCCGGTCGGTGCCCTTGAGACAGCTCGCCGGCTTGCGGCACTCGGTGGCGCCGTAGGACCCGTTCTGCTGCGGCGTGTACTCCATGAGCACGTCCTTGGGGGCCTTGCGGTCCCGCAGTTCGTACGCCATGGCCCGGCGCTCCGACATCCCGCCGTTGAAGATCATCCCGTCGCCGGATCTCTCGCCCGCCGCGACGACGTTCGCCGCGCCCCGGAAGTCCGGTTCCATCGGCAGGTCCTTCTTGGCATCGCCGATCGCCGGCCACGCCACGAAGGCGTACCCGGCCGCCACGACCACGACCAGCAGCCCGCTCAGCACCTGCGCGCCGGTCCCCCGGCGGGCGTCGGGATCGAGCCTGCCGACGAGCCGGGTGAGCGCGGCGGCCACCAGCAGCGTCCAGGCCGGGATGGTGAACAGCAGGTACCGCGGCAGGAAGAGGTGCAGCTGGTTGGCGGTCACGAAGGTGAGCACCGGCGGCAGGACCGCCCAGGCGGCGAGCAGCACCGAGTACCGCCCGGCCACCAGCAGGCCGACCACGCCGAGGGCCAGCACCGCTCCCCCGGTGATCCACGACCCGAACAGGGTCTCCGGGAGATGGGTCAGGTCCTTGGTCGTGGTGACGTTCCAGGCGATCTGGCCGCTCTGCCCGGTGCCCTGCGCCACCATCGGGAAGGTGATGGACAGTCCCAGCATGGCCGCGCCGGCGAAGGCGTAGTGGGCGATGCGGTCGCCCCGCTTCTTGGCCAGGAAGACGAGCCAGACGTGCCCGGCGAGCACCGCCATGGCCACCAGGTGACTGAACCCCGTGGCCGCGACGGCGAGTGCGTACAGCGTCCAGTTGCGCAGGCTCGGCCTGTCCAGCGCCCGGATCAGCCACAGGGTGGCCAGCAGCGCGAACATCGTCGCGAAGGCGTAGGGCCGGGCCTCCTGACCGTACCGGGTGATCATCGGCACCACCGCGAACAGCAGCCCGGCCAGCACCCCGGTGCGCACCGCGAACATCCGGCGCCCGAGCAGCCCGACCAGACCGGCCGAGACCGCCATGGCCAGCGCCTCCGGCAGCCGCAGCATCGCCGCCGAGTCCCCGGCGACGTCGATCCACAGATGCATCACCGCGTAGTACGGCGCGATCACGACGTCGATGCTGCCGATCAGCCGTCCGAGGTCGTGCCAGGAGATCGTGGACGCCCACCAGGTGGCGTGCTCGTCGCGCCACAGCTGGCGCCCGCCGAGCCCCGGCACCACACAGGCGGCGGCGACCAGAGCGGGCAGCACGAAGGCGAGCCACGCCGAGCCCCGGCCGGCGCCGTCGGCGGACCGCCGGTGCTCGGAGGACGTGCCCTCCCCGGGTTCCTGGGCGGCCGTCTCGTCGACCGATGGTGTGTACGCAGTCATCGCTTCACCCAGATCCGGTACGGCTCCTGTCCGCCGTCCTTGTCGGAGGGCCGCAGCACGGCCAGCAGCCGGTAGTCCGCGGTGCCGCGCAGCGCCTCGGGAACGGAGGCGGCCCGCAGCACGATCGCGTCGTAGGAGCCCTTCTTCACCTCGGCCGCGAGAGCCGCGCCCCGCTCGGCCTGGTGCCACTGGGCCGGCTTCGTCTGCGCCCGGAGGTAGTAGGCGGAGATCTCGGGGTCGTCCGTCAGGTACTCGCCCTTGGTGTCCACGACCTCGCGCAGGGCGCCGATCATGGCGGCCGAGTCCGGCGGCCGGTACAGCCCCCCGGTCTGTGCCATGCCGATGACCAGGGCGGCGACGTAGATCATGATGCCGATCTGCGGGTACCTGAAGTGGGCGCCCATCATCCGCGAGACACCGAGACCGGCCATCGGCACCGCGAAGAGCAGTCCGAAGCCGACGTGGATGTACAGCGAGCTGCCGTTGCCCAGCCAGGCCTGGTAGAGCGGGGCGAGCAGGGCGGTGGCGCACATCGTCAGACCGAGCAGGGAGCGCCGGATCGCGCCCGGTGCGCTGCCTTCGGCCCACGGCATCTCGCCCATCCGGGCCCGCCGGATGAAGCCGGCGGCACCGATCACCGCGACGAGCAGGACGACCCCGCCCCACTCGGCGCTCTCCTTGAGCAGGGTGACGGCGCTGTCGGTGCCCTTCACGTTCCAGCCGCTCGGCGTGCCGGCGAGCTGGAGGCCTGCGAAGCACAGGGCTCCGGTGGCCACGGCGAAGATCGCACCCCGCGCGAAGGCTCCCGCGCCTCGGAAGCGGTAGGCGGTCAGCACGGCGAGCACGGTGAGCGTAGGCAGGTACAGGGCCGCCGAGTAGGCGGCGAACGGCGCGAGCGCCGCGAAGGGCGCCGCGAGCAGCACGGCCAAGGGGCCGGCCTGCCGGGTCCTGGCCAGCAGCCACAGGGCGGCGGCGAGCAGGAACAGCGACAGGGAGTGCAGGGAGGCGTAGCGGCCGGTGAAGGCGGTCGACTCCAGCACGGAGTACATGGCGGCGGCCGCGAGACCGGCCCGCGCGTTGAACAGCAGCCGGGTGGCGCCGAACAGCAGCGCCGTGGCCCCCAGCGCCCAGGCCAGGCTCAGCGCCCGGGCCCCGCCGAGGCCCAGCTGGGAGACCAGCCCCGACAGCTCGCCGTCGGAGGTCAGGAACTTCGCCTCCTGGGGGAAGGCGCTGCCGTCGAGCCGGAAGGAGAGCCCGGCCTGCACGAGCAGGATCAGGAGCAGGACGCCCCGGCTGATCCACGCCGAGCGGCTGTTGTCGACCGACCAGGCCGAGACCGGGACCTCGGGCAGCACATAGCCCGGCTCGGGCTCCGGCTCGGGGTCGAGGACGGTGTACTCGGGGACGTAGTACTCGGCGTCGGAACCGCCCGTGTAGGGACGCGCGTAGTGCTGTTGCCCGGCGGTCGGCTGCTGCGGGATGTACGGCTGCCCGGCGTACTGCTGCTGATGGCCGTAACCCTGCTGCTCTCCGTAGGCCTGCTGCTGTCCGTAGGTCTGCTGCTGTCCGTAGGTCTGCTGTTCGCCGTAGGCCTGCTGCTCTCCGTAGGTCTGCTGTTCGCCGTAGACCTGGTGCTGCTGCTCGGCGTAGGGCGGGTAGTGCTGCTGCCAGTCCTGCTGCTGCCCGGGCTCCGACCAGCCGCCGTCCTGCTGCTGCGTCGTCATGAACGCGGCACCTCGAATCCGAAGTCGTCGCCGGCGATGAGGCGCTTGAACTCGGCCAGGGCGAGCGGGCTGCTCTGGATGCGCCAGTCGGCCCGCTTGGGGATGTTGAACCACAGGAAGCCGATGACGTTCCTGTCCTGCTTCACGCCCCCGAGCAGCGCGCGCACATCGGCGCGCCGCCGCTCCCCGGGCTCGGACGAGGTCTCGCTGATCAGCACCGGCTTGTCGGTGAACGCGTCGATCTGGCTGCGGGTCGGGCCGTAGAGGGTGTCGAAGGTGTGGGCGCCGGTCTGCGTCCAGTAGCCGACGATGCCGACCCAGTCGACGTAGGCGTCACCGGGCCAGTACGGCTTCAGCTTCACGGAGGGGACCGGGTTGATGACGTTCGGGCTCCACACCCAGATGACGTTGGTGGCGCCGACCTCCTGGAAGACGTCGTGGATGTGCCGCCACGCCTTCACGAAGGTGGGGGGGGTGGTGTCCTTGGTGCCCCACGGGTACCACTGGCCGTTCATCTCGTGGCCGAAGCTGATCGCGACGGGCACGTTCGTCTTGCGCACGCTGTCCGCGTACTTCTTGATGTACGTGTCCTGCGAGCCGTCGGCGATCTTGTCGAGGCCGGGCTTGAACGGCTCCCACGACACGTACAGCATGCCGCCGTCGCCGAAGACGTTCTGGGCGCCCTCGGCGTTGAAGCCGTCACCCCACGACGAGTAGGAGCCGACCAGGTTGGGCTTCTTGCCGACGGTCTTCGCGAAGGCGTCCACCGGCTTCAGCGAGCTTGGCGCGCCGTTCAGGGCCACCCCGAAGTAGTCCCTGTCGGGGTGCAGCAGCGGCTTCACGTCGTACGGCGGCTCCGCCTCGGATCCCTTCGAGGACCCGGCGGAAGGTTTCTTCGCGGCCTCGGCGGCGGGGTCGTCACCGCCGAGCACGCCGCAGCCTGCGACCGCCGCCAGGGACATCAGCGCCGCGCACAGCGGCAGGACGGCCTTGCGGATCATGCGGGTTCACCTGCTGAGGTGTGTTCCTTGGGCTGGATGAGCGCGCGCGCGACGACCAGCGCGTAGAACAGCCCGGAGGACAGGACGAGAGCGAAGTCCGGCGGGTAGCCGGTGAACAGCCGGTACACGGCCGCGCCGACCCAGACCACGGCGGTGCCGCCGCTCCAGATCCACAGGCCGAGCCAGAACCGGCGGGTCTTGTTCTTCTTCGCGCCCTTGGAGCCGGTCGGCTGCCAGCCCATGCGCTGCTTGCGCAGGATGTCCCAGATGGCGAAGACATGCGCCCAGCCGTACATCATCCGTGCCGACCATGCCTCCAGGCGGTACGGCGCCTTGTGCCACATCGGGAAGACGAGGGTGGTGTAGGCGATGCTGGGCAGCACCCAGACAAGGTGCCTGACCTGGAGCATCTCGGGGCTGGTGAGCAGCAGCATGATGGGCACGAGCGGCGCGAGGAAGGTGAAGAGCGCCGTGTGGATGTAGTAGAAGAAGCCGGACATGTAGCAGAGCCGGCTGGAGAAACTGATCGGCGCGTCCCAGAACTTCTTGCTGGCGAGCAGCGACATCGAGCCGGAGCACCAGCGGTACTGCTGGTTGAAGAAGGCCCCGGCGGTGTCCGGGCACACGCCCGTGGACAGCGCGACCGGCACGTACTTCAGGTCCCAGCCGAGCCCGCGCAGGTCGAACCCGGTGTGGACGTCCTCGGAGTGCTCGATGAGGGTCGTGCCGCCGTTGGTGTCCAGCGCGGCCCGCCGGTAGATGGCACAGGAGCCGACGCAGATGGCGCCGTCGCTGTTCTGCCGGGACACCTGCACGGACCGGTAGAACAGCTCCTGCACGGCACCGGCCCCGCGCTCGATCCAGTTCTGCGAGTCCAGCACCCGGAAGTACTGCGGGGACTGCACGATCCCGATGCGTTCGTCGGCCTCCATGTACGGCAGCAGCTCCTCCAGGAGGTCGGAGCGCGGCGTGAAGTCGGCGTCGAGGATCAGGATGTACTTGCCGTCGGACTGACCGAACCCGAAGTGCAGGTTGCCCGCCTTCTTGAACCAGCCGCGGTTCTCGCGGGTGCCGTAGCGGAAGCCGAAGTCCCGGGCCATGGCGGCGAGCTCGGGGCTCGCGCCGTCGTCGAGGACGAAGGGCACACAGGTGCCGGGGTAGCGGTCAGCCAGCTGCCGCACATGGGTCCAGGTGTTGTGCAGCACCTCGATGGGCTCGCCGCACACCGGCAGGAAGACGTCGACGCTGGGGTAGACCCGGGGCCGCCAGTCACGGACGAGCTGCTGGTGGTACTCGAAGTCGAAGTCGCGCGTGAAGCCGTTGACCCGCAGCGACACGAGGTAGTAGACGACGGTGAAGAAAAGCGGCGGCGCGAAGATCCACATCAGTGGGCTGGCCTTGGTCAGCGCCACTTGGCTGACGGTCAGGCACCCGAAGCTGACGATCGAGGCGAGCGTCAGCACCCACAGGCGCCTCTTGACGTACGAATACTTCTCCGCATGCGACGGCGGCGCGGGCAGAAGGCCCAGGGGCGCCTGCTCGACGCCACGCTTTCCTCCACGCCTTGTGGATCGATGCCCCCCGGCACCGGCCACTCCGGACATGCGGGCAGAGTCAATGGATGACATTCCTACCCTCCGGGCCATGTGCCCGATGTGTTCCCCACCCCAAATGAAGAACCCCTTTCGAACAAAGGGGCCAGATGGGAAAGGTTATCCGAGAGGTGTGAATGACGTAAGAGCAACGTAGAGGCGAACGCCCGACAAGTCCCTTTATGCACCTTGTTTTTGTTGAACAGTGGTGTAACCAACAGGTTTCAGATCCGGACGACCCGGGCACATGCCTCTACTTGTGCGCTTCTTGTCACACCCCCGACGGACGCGAGCAAGCCTTCCTTCACCCGCCGCCGCGCGCGGGGGCCGCCTCCGGGGCGTCACGCCCCCGTCGTTCCCGCTGTCGATGCCGAAGCGAAACGCACCCCATAGTGCGCAAAAACCTCAACTGATGATAGGAACAACCACTTAGTCTTCACATGTGTGCCGCACCCGTGATCGCTCCGGGTGCGAACACGAGGGGGGTCTCGATTTGCCCGGGTTTTCCATGCCCGCACGCGGTGGCCGTCATCGCAACCGGCGGCGTACGTGGTTGTTGTCCGTCGTGGCCGCGGCCACCGCCGCGCTGATCGGCACGATGATCAGCCTGGTGGCGTCGTCGGCCCAGGCCGACCAGAACACCCAGGGCGTCGACAACCTGCGCACCAACTGGGACCAGGACGAATCCTCGCTCTCCCCGGCGGTCGTCCAGTCCTCCGCCTTCGGCCGGCTCTTCGCCACCAAGCTGGACGGGCAGATATACGCCCAGCCACTGGTGCTCGGTGACCAGGTGATCGCCGTGACCGAGAGCAACACCCTGTACGGCCTCGACCGCACCACCGGCGCGATCGAGTGGAGCAAGAACTACGGACCGGCTTGGCCGGCCTCGGCGATCGGCTGCGGGGACCTGGTGCCCAACATCGGCGCGACCGCGACACCCGTCTACGACCCGTCCACCAACTCGCTCTACTTCACCACCAAGGTCGACGACGGCACCTCGACCCACCGCCACCCCAAGTGGCTGATGCACGCGGTCGACCCCGCCTCCGGAGCCGAGCGCTCCGGGTGGCCGGTCACCATCGCCGGAAGCCCCGTCAACGACCCGAGCGTCAGCTTCGACGCCTACTACCAGCAGCAGCGCCCCGGCCTGCTGCTGATGGACGGCGTCGTCTACGCGGGCTTCGGCGCCCACTGCGACGCATGGCCCTACCGCGGCTATGTGGTCGGCGTGAGCACCACGGCACACAGCATCACCTCGATGTGGGCCACGGCGACCGGTGCCGGCACCGGCGGCGCCGGCATCTGGCAGGCCGGCGGCGGACTTGTCTCGGACGGGTCCGGCCGCATCTTCTTCAGCACCGGCAACGGCATCAGCCCGGCGCCCGGCCCGGGCAAGACCGTCCAGGGGACCCTGGCCGAGTCCGTCGTCCGCCTCCAGGTCGGCGCGGACCACAGCCTCAGTACGGCCGACTTCTTCAGCCCCAGCAACGCCGCCACCCTGGACCTCAACGACCAGGACATCTCCTCGGGCGCCCCGATGGCGCTGCCGGACGGCTTCGGCACCGGCGAGCACCCGCACCTGCTCGTCCAGCAGGGCAAGGACGGGCGGGTCTTCCTGCTCGACCGCGACAACCTCGGCGGCATGGGCCAGGGACCCCAGGGCGGCGACGCCGCGGTCAGCGTCTCCGGCCCCTACCAGGGCATGTGGGGACACCCCGCGTTCTGGGGCGGCGACGGCGGCTACGTCTACGTCGTCGGCAATCAGGGTCCGCTGCGCGCCCTCAAGTACGGCGTGCGCAACGGCGGTACACCCACGCTCACCCTCACCGGCCAGAGCCAGGACACCTTCGGCTACACCAGCGGCTCTCCCCTGGTCACGTCCAACGGCACCGACGAGTCCAGCGCGCTGGTGTGGATGACCTCCGCGAGCAACGCCTCCGGCGCCAACGGCACCCTGCGCGCGTACAGCCCCACCCCCGACGGCAACGGCCTGCTCCAGCTGCTGTGGTCCGCGCCGATCGGCACCGCGACGAAGTTCAGCACACCGACCGCCGATCGCGGCAAGGTGTACGTCGGCACCCGGGACGGTGTGCTCTACGGCTTCGGCAGCCCCGCCAGGACCGCGCTGACCGCGACCTCGCTGGACTTCGGCCAGGTCGGGGTCGGCGCCAGCGGCTCCGGCCAGATGAAACTGACGGCCACGCAGGACGTCAGCATCACCGGGCTCACCGCCTCCGGCCCGTTCACGGTCGACCCGTCCGCCGTACCCACCCCCGCGCAACCCACGGCGCTGGCGGCGAACGCCACGCTCGACGTTCCGATCAGCTTCGCCCCCACCACCACCGGCGGCGTCAACGGCACCCTGACCGCGAACCTGTCGGACGGCCAAAAGCTCGTCTTCGCCCTCCACGGCATCGGCACCAGGCCCGGCTTCGGGGCGGCGCCCGGCTCCCTCGACTTCGGCGAGATACCCACCGGCAGCACCTCGACGCTGAACCTGCAGGTCACCAACACCGGCACCGAACCGGAGACCATCGACTCGGTCGACGCGCCCGGCGGCGCCTTCTCCGCCTCGGGGCTGCCGAGCACGGGGACGGTCGTACCGGCCGGCGGCTCGTTCGTGCTCTCGGTCACCTACACGCCGACCACCGACCAGGTCGACAGCGACGCACTCGTGATCAGCAGCGGCAGCGGCGGCGCCATGCACACCCTGAGCGTGCCGGTCACCGCGACGGCCATCACGGGGCAGGGACACCTGGAGTTCTCCACGAGCTCGCTGGACTTCGGCCAGGTCCCGATCGGCAGCTCGAAGTCGCTGTCGTTCACCATCACCAACACCGGCAACATCCCGGTGACGGTGACCAAGGCCAAGGCACCGACCGGTGACTTCAACAGCCCGGTGCAGCTGTCGGAGGGCCTGGTCATCGGTCCCGAGCAGACCGCGGTGCAGAGCGTGACGTTCACTCCGCGTACCGCCGCGGACCTGACCGCCTCCTACGAGGTCACCGGCACCGGGACCGACACCGACGGCAACGCACAGGGCGCCATGTACGTCCAGGTCAAGGGCACCGGTACCGGCACGGCCACGACCACCTCGACCGCCGACGGGCTGTGGCAGACCAACGGCTCGGCGGTGCAGGCCGACGGCGGCGGCGTCCAGCTGACCCCGGCCACCAGCAACCAGGCGGGCTCGGCGGTGTACACCAAGCCGTTGCGCACCGACGGCCTGCGGGCCACGTTCACCGCGAAGTTCGGGCCCGGCACCGGCGGGAAGGGCATGACGCTCGCTCTCCTCGACCCGGCGCAGAACTCGGCCTCGGCGTTGGGCGGGAGCGGTGACGGCCTCGGCATCGCGGGGCGGCCGGGCACAGTGATCACCCTCGGCACCGGCTGGAACCAGACGCTGAAGGCGCAGAACTTCCTGGGGGTCGGCCGCAGTTCGGCCGGCTCGTCGACGATCGCCTACCCGTCGGTGGTCCCGCTCACCACCTCACTGCGCCAGGGTACGCACCAGGTCGACGTCCAGGTGGCCACCGGCCATGTGTACGTCTGGGTCGACGGGACCCAGGTGGTGGACGCGACACCGACACTGACCTCCACCGCGCTGCTCGCCTTCTCCGGGGCCAACGCCGACAGCTCCGACGTGCAGACGGTGAGCGGTCCCGTCATCAGCGAAGGACCGCCTGCGGCCACCTCCCTCCACCTCACCGCCCCGAGCACCGGCGTCCCCGGCCGGCCGCTGACCGTCACCGGCACCCTGACCTCGACCGCGGCGCTCCCCGCGGGCCAGGTCGCGCACATCACGCGGAACGGGACAGCGCTGCCGGATGTGACGACGCAGGCGGACGGCTCCTTCACCTTCGCCGACACCCCGCCGGCGGAGGGCACCTACACCTACGCCGCGAGCTACGCGGGGGACGCGACGCACGGGACGGCGAGCGCCACAAGCCTTGTCCAGGTGGCCAAACTGACCACCACCGTCAGTCTGACGACCCCGGCCACGTCCACCCGCGCGCAGAAGCTGACCGTGTCCGGCAAGCTCTCCGGCTCGCCCTTCGCCGCCGGTGGGGTCGTCAAGGTCACGAAGACCGACCTCGCCGCCACGTCCGGCACCGCACTCGCCGACGCCGAGGTCGCCGCGGACGGTTCGTTCACGTTCTCGGACACCCCGCAGATCGGCGGCGCCAACACGTACAAAGTGACCTATGGCGGCGACGTCTCGCACCAGGCGGGCAGCACCAGCGCCACCGTCCAGGTCTCCCGGACCGCCACGTCCCTGACCATCGCGACCGACCACGCGACGTACGCGTACGGCCAGACCGCGAAGATCACCGCTCACCTCGGCACGACGTACAACAAGCGTACGGTGGCGATCTACGCCCAGCCGTTCGGCGGCACGTCGGTCCTGGTGAAGTCGGGGACGGTGGACAGCAACGGCAACCTGGCCGGGTCCTACAAGCTCGCCCGCAACACCACGTTGAGCGCGGTGTTCGCCGGCGACTACCGGTACGCCCCCAAGACCGTCGCACGCAGTGTGCAGACCCAGGTACGGCTCTCGGAGACGCTGTCCGGCTACTACACGAGCACGCACTACGGCAGCACCCTCTACCGGGTGTACCACCACACCGCCAAGGAGCAACTGGACGTCACCGTCACGCCCAACAAGGCCGGCCAGTGCATCCTCTTCCGGGTGCAGCGCTACTACAGCGGCGCCTGGCACACGCAGACCACCACTTCCTGCGCGGCCCTGAGTTCCGCCGGCGCCGGCCGCCACAAGATGTCCCTGACCAGCTCCGTGGGAAGCAGATTCCGCATCGCGGCGGAGTACGTCCACAGCAGCAGGGACACCACCAACCCCAGCACCTGGGGCGCCTGGCAGTACTTCACCGTCAAGCAGTGACCGCGAGTCCCGCCCTCGGCCGGCGGCCCAGGGCGGGGCTCCCTGTCAGCATCCGCCGCACCCCGGCAACGACCGCTTGTTGCGCGCCTCCTTGTTGCGCGCGGCCAGCAACTCGTCCGCCGGATACCCGACTTCCTCCAGCGTCAGCCCGTGCGGCCGTACGACGTGCACGGCCGAGTCCCTGACCCCCGCGGCCAGCACCTTTCCCGGCCACTCCGGCCCGCGGTGGCCGTCCCCGACGAACAGCAGCGCGCCGATCAGGGACCGCACCATGTTGTGGCAGAAGGCGTCGGCCCGCACGGTGGCCGTGATGATCCCGTCGGTCCCCCGCCGAAGGCTCAGCTCCTGGAGCGTCCGGATGGTCGTGGCCCCCTCCCGGCGCTTGCAGTACGCGGCGAAGTCGTGCTCCCCCAGCAGCCGGCCGGCCGCCTCGTTCATCGCGTCGACGTCCAGCGGCCAGTCGTGCCACAGAACGTGGTTGCGCAGCAGGGGGTCCACTCCCCCCGGGTGGTCGGTGACCCGGTACGCGTACCGGCGCCAGATCGCGGAGAACCGGGCGTTGAAACCGGCGGGGGCCTCCGTGAGCGACCACACCCGCACGTCCTTGGGCAGCCGCCCGGCCAGCCGCTTGAGCAGCTTCTCCTCCTGCTCCGCCCACAGTTCCCCGGGCAGATCGACATGCGCCACCTGGCCGCGGGCGTGCACCCCGGCGTCGGTCCGGCCGGCGACGGTCAGCTCGTACGTCGTCTCCCTCGACCGTGTCACCGTGCGCAGCGCGTCCTCGATCTCCCCCTGCACGGTCCGCTTCCCACCGGCCTGCTTGGCCCAGCCGTGGAAGTGGGTGCCGTCGTAGGACAGGTCGAGACGGATGCGCACACGGCCGGGCTGAACTTCGTCACTCACAGGGGAATCCTCTCAGGGCAAGAAAGCGGGCCCGCCCCTCGAAAGGAACGGGCCCACTGACGCGCCCCCGAAGGGGCGCGGGGAACTGCGCGACCAGCCACAACGGACCGGCAGCCAAAGGACGGCTTACGCCTCCTTGGACTCCTCGGCAGCCTCGTCGGCCGGAGCCTCGTCGGCCTTGGTCTCCTCGACCTTGGCCTCCTCGGCCTCCTTGACCGCACGCTTGGTGGCGGCCTCGGCCTCACCCGTCGCCTGCTGGGCGACCGTCAGCGCCTCGACCAGCTCGATGACAGCCATGGGCGCGTTGTCGCCACGGCGGTTACCGATCTTGGTGATGCGGGTGTAGCCACCGGGACGGTTCTCGTAGCGCGGGCCGATCTCGGTGAAGAGCGTGTGCACGATGCTCTTGTCCGTGATCACCTGGAGCACCTGACGGCGGTTGTGAAGGTCGCCCTTCTTCGCCTTGGTGACCAGACGCTCGGCGTACGGGCGCAGGCGGCGGGCCTTCGCCTCGGTGGTGGTGATACGGCCGTGCTCGAAGAGCGACTTCGCGAGGTTCGCGAGGAGCAGCTTCTCGTGCGCGGCGCTGCCGCCCAGACGGGCACCCTTGGTGGGCTTCGGCATGGTTCTTCTCCTGTGTGTCTGCTCCGGCCGTGTCAGGTACCGGAGTCAGTATCCGAGCAGACGGTCGTCTGTCGGAGATCCGGGGCGTCCCCGAAGGGGCGCCCCGGAAGGGGCGCGGGGAACTGCGCGACAAGCCACAGCGCACCCGCACCCGAGTACGGACCGGAAGGCCCGAGCTGTCAGTACTGCTCAGTCTCCACGAAACCGGCGTCGACGTCGTCATCGGCCCCGAAGGCGTCCGCGGCGGCGGTCGGGTCGAATCCGGGCGGGCTGTCCTTGAGGGCCAGGCCCATGCCGGCCAGCTTCGCCTTGACCTCGTCGATCGACTTCGCACCGAAGTTGCGGATGTCGAGCAGGTCGGCCTCGGAACGAGCCACGAGCTCACCCACGGAGTGGATGCCCTCGCGCTTGAGGCAGTTGTAGGAGCGGACCGTGAGCTCCAGCTCCTCGATCGGCAGCGCCAGGTCGGCCGCCAGGGCGGCGTCCGTCGGGGACGGGCCCATGTCGATGCCCTCGGCGTCGATGTTCAGCTCGCGGGCGAGACCGAACAGCTCCACCAGGGTCTTGCCGGCCGACGCCATGGCGTCACGCGGCCGCATCGCCTGCTTCGTCTCGACGTCGACGATCAGCTTGTCGAAGTCGGTGCGCTGCTCGACACGGGTCGCCTCGACCTTGTATGTGACCTTGAGCACAGGCGAGTAGATGGAGTCGACCGGAATGCGGCCGATCTCCTGGCCCACCTGCTTGTTCTGCACGGCGGAGACGTAACCGCGGCCACGCTCGACCGTGAGCTCCATCTCCAGCTTGCCCTTGCCGTTGAGCGTGGCCAGGACCAGGTCGGGGTTGTGCACCTCGACACCGGCCGGCGGCGCGATGTCGGCGGCGGTGACCAGACCCGGGCCCTGCTTGCGCAGGTACATCACCACAGGCTCGTCGTGCTCCGAGGAGACGACCAGCTGCTTGATGTTGAGGATCAGGTCGGTGACGTCCTCCTTGACGCCCGGCACGGTGGTGAACTCGTGCAGCACGCCGTCGATCCGGATGCTGGTGACAGCAGCGCCCGGGATCGAGGACAGGAGGGTACGACGGAGGGAGTTGCCGAGGGTGTAGCCGAAGCCCGGCTCCAGCGGCTCGATCACGAACCGGGAGCGGAACTCGTCGACGACCTCTTCGGTCAACGAGGGACGCTGAGCGATCAGCATGTGTGGATCAGATCCTTCTTTCGTGGACGCCCGCTATTTGACGCCCGACGGAACCGCACCCGTGAGAGCGCGGGTACTGCAAGGGTACGGGCGGTACGCCCCTTACGGAGCCGTACCGCCCGGGCAGCCCTGCGAAGCGAAGTCAGACGCGACGACGCTTCGGCGGACGGCAGCCGTTGTGCGGGGTCGGGGTGACGTCCTGGATGGAGCCGACCTCGAGGCCCGTGGCCTGCAGGGAGCGGATCGCGGTCTCACGACCGGAACCCGGGCCCTTCACGAACACGTCGACCTTGCGCATGCCGTGCTCCTGGGCGCGGCGGGCAGCCGACTCGGCGGCCATCTGCGCGGCGAACGGCGTGGACTTCCGGGAGCCCTTGAAGCCGACGTGGCCGGCGGAGGCCCAGGAGATCACGTTGCCGGACGGGTCCGTGATGGAGACGATCGTGTTGTTGAACGTGCTCTTGATGTGCGCGTGGCCGTGAGCGACGTTCTTCTTTTCCTTGCGGCGCACCTTCTTGGCAGCGCCCTGACGACCCTTGGGGGGCATCTACAAACTCCTACGGGGAGGTGGTCGGTCCTACAGCGAAGACCGCTGATGAAGCGTTGTCCGCTGAGGACTACTTCTTGCCCGGCTTCTTCTTGCCGGCGATGGCGCGACGCGGGCCCTTGCGGGTGCGGGCGTTGGTGCTGGTGCGCTGACCGCGGACGGGCAGACCACGACGGTGACGGAGACCCTGGTAGCAGCCGATCTCGACCTTGCGGCGGATGTCGGCCTGGATCTCGCGACGGAGGTCACCCTCGGTCTTGATGTTGTTGTCGACGTACTCGCGGATCGCGACCAGCTGCTCTTCGGTCAGGTCACGGACGCGGGTGTTCGGGTCGATACCGGTCTCCGCCAGCGTCTGCTGGGAGAGCGTCCGGCCGATGCCGAACACGTAGGTGAGGGCGACCTCCACGCGCTTTTCGCGCGGGATGTCAACACCGGAAACGCGTGCCATTCAATGGCTCCTGGTGATCTTCGGAGGTCTTCCGCAGAACCGGTTCCCAGTCGCCGTATCAGGTACGAACTGGGTCCCCGGCCTCCGAACCGGGGGTGTCAGGCACACAGCGCCTGGATTCTGCGTATGAACATATTCAGCTTGCGTCGCGCGAATCTCTGCGATGAGTGCAGAGGGATCGGTCGTGCGTCAGCCCTGGCGCTGCTTGTGGCGCGGGTTCTCGCAGATGACCATGACCCGACCGTGACGGCGGATCACCCTGCACTTGTCGCAGATCTTCTTGACGCTCGGCTTGACCTTCATGGGATTGAGGTTCTCCGGGTCAGTTGCCGGCGGCCCCGCTCACGCGGGACGTGGGCAAGATCTACTTGTATCGGTAGACGATCCGGCCACGCGTCAGGTCGTACGGAGACAGCTCCACCACGACCCGGTCGTCAGGGAGGATGCGGATGTAGTGCATACGCATCTTGCCGCTGATGTGTGCCAGGACCTGGTGGCCGTTCTGGAGCTCGACCTTGAACATGGCGTTCGGAAGAGACTCGACGACAGTGCCCTCGATCTCGATGGCACCTTGCTTCTTGGCCACGCTTCGCCCTTCGAATCGACTACCTTGATCGACTCACGAGGGGCATGCGGACATGCGGGTGCACGAGAGCCGACGAGTCAGTCTACGTCAGCGCCCTGAAAAAGACGAACTCGCTCGCGCTCCGCACCTGCCCATGACAATGCCCCGCCCGTCGGCACGTTATGCGCGACGGACGGGGCGAGCGGTCGTTCCCCCGACCGCGTCCTACTGCTTGCCTCTCGGCTTACCGCTCGGCTTACCTCTCGACGGTCTCGCAGGCGGTGCCGTCATCGTGCGTGCCGTCCAGGAGGGCCTGGACGCAGATGTCGGTGCCGTCCTTCCAGTTCGCGTTGATCGCGACCCGGTAGTAGGTGAAGTGGTTGCCGTTGTTGTAGTACGTCGTCAGCGGCGAGTACTTCACGTACCCCATCTTCTCGGCGTAGATCTTGAACTTGCCGTGGAAGGTCTCGTCGCCCGAGTAGGCCTGGATCCAGTTGACCTTGAGGCCGGAGCCGTCGACCCGGACGCAGGCGCCGCCGTGACACCCGGCCGCGGATGCGAACGCGGGCGCGGTGCCGGTCGTGATGGCCAGAGCCGCCGCTCCCGCGAGGATGCCGACCGTTCGCTTCAGAGTAGAACCCACCGTTTTCCCTTTCATCATGTGCATGACAGGGAAGCAGGCGCAGCACTGCGCGACCGCCCCCCTGCCGGTCGCTCATGATCTTATCCTCGGAAGTCGAACGAAAGATCGATTTGCTGGGAGCTTTGCGGTCTCTTTGCGATCTTCAGCCCAGCGGGTCGGGCGCCGCCGTGACCCCGTGCTCCGCCAGCTTCGCCCGGCCCCCGTCGGGAGCCGTCAGCACCAGCGGGCCCTCGTCCGTGAGGGCGACGGAGTGCTCCCAGTGCGAGGACCAGGTGCCGTCCGTCGTGATGACCGTCCAGTCGTCTTCCAGGACCTCGGTCCTCGGCGTGCCCAGCGAGACCATGGGCTCGATCGCCAGGCAGAAGCCGGAGACGAGCTTGGGGCCCTTGCCGCGGCGGCGGTCGACGTAGTTCAGCAGGTGCGGGTCCATGTGCATCTCGGTGCCGATGCCGTGGCCGCCGTAGTCCTCGATGATGCCGTAGCGGCCGCCGCCGGGCTTCGGCTGGCGGCGGATGTAGGTCTCGATGGCCCGGGAGACGTCGACCAGGCGGTTGCCCTGCCTGACGGCCGCGATGCCGGCCCACATCGACTCCTCGGTCACCCGGGACAGCTCGATCAGCTCCGGGGCGTGACCCGAGCCCACGAAGGCGGTGTAGGCGGCGTCACCGTGCCAGCCGTCGACGATCGCGCCCGCGTCGACAGAGATGATGTCGCCGTCCTTCAGGACGACCTCGTCGGAGGGGATGCCGTGGACCACGACCTCGTTGACCGAGGTGCAGATCGTCGCGGGGAAACCGCCGTACCCGAGGAAGTTCGGCTTGGCACCGTGCTCGGCGAGCACCTTGCGGGCCACCTCGTCCAGGTCCCTGGTGGTGGCGCCGGGAACCGCGGCCTCGTGGGTCGCCGCGTGGATGGCGGCTACGACCAGGCCCGCCGCACGCATCTTGGCGATCTGCTCGGGGGTCTTGATCTGCACCATGGGCGGCCTGCACTCTCCGTCACTCATGTGGACTGGGTTACCTGTACAACAGTACGGCCGCGGCGCCCTGGGGATCCCCGGACGAGGTCCGGGGGAGGGCGCCGCGGCCGGAAGAACCGCGATCTAGTTGTTCTCGGCCTTCTCGCGCTTCAGCGCCTCCAGCGCCCGCTGCGTGATCTCCTCCACCGGACCCAGGGCGGAGATCGTCACGACCAGCCCCTGCGCCTTGTAGTAGTCGATGATCGGCTCGGTCTGCGTGTGGTAGACCTCCAGCCGGGTGCGGACGGTGTCCTCGGAGTCGTCGTCACGCTGGTACAGCTCGCCGCCGCAGATGTCGCAGACGCCCTCCTGCTTCGGCGGGCTGTACGTCACGTGGAAGACGTGCGAGGAGTCGTTGCGGCAGACGCGCCGGCCGGCGATCCGCTTGACGACCTCCTCCTCCGGGACCTCCAGGTCCAGGACGGCGTCCAGCTCGATGCCCTCGTCGCTCAGCAGCCGGTCCAGCGCCTCGGCCTGCGAGACGTTGCGCGGGAACCCGTCCAGCAGGAAGCCGTTCGCCGCGTCCGGCTGCTCCATGCGGTCCTTGGCCATGGCGATGGTGACCTCGTCGGGTACGAGGTCACCGGCGTCCATGTAGGACTTGGCGAGCTTGCCGAGATCGGTCTGCTGACTGATGTTGGCGCGGAACAGGTCGCCCGTGGAGATGTGCGGAATGCCCAGCATCTCGGCGAGGCGGACGGCCTGCGTTCCCTTACCGGCACCCGGCGGCCCGACGAGGACGATACGCATCAGCGGAGGAACCCTTCGTAATTGCGCTGCTGGAGCTGGCTCTCGATCTGCTTCACCGTCTCGAGACCGACACCCACGATGATCAGGATGCTGGTCCCGCCGAACGGGAAGTTCTGGCTCGCCCCGAAGCCGACCAACGCCACTGTCGGTACGAGAGCGATCAGCCCCAAATACAGCGAACCCGGCCAGGTGATCCGGTTGAGCACGTACGACAGGTACTCAGCGGTCGGTCGGCCAGCCCGGATGCCCGGGATGAAGCCACCATACTTCTTCATGTTGTCGGCGACTTCCTCGGGGTTGAAGGAGATCGCCACGTAGAAGAACGCGAAGAAAACAATCAGCAGGAAGTACATGGTGATGTACGTCGGACTGTCGCCCTGCTTGGTCAGGTTCTGCTCGATCCAGGTCTTCCAGCCCGAGTTGCCACCCGCGAACTGCGCCACGAGGGCCGGGATGTACAGCAGCGACGAGGCGAAGATGACCGGGATCACACCCGCCTGGTTCACCTTGAGCGGGATGTACGTGGACGTACCACCGTAGGAACGGCGGCCGATCATGCGCTTCGCGTACTGCACCGGGATGCGGCGCTGGGCCTGCTCGACGAAGACCACGAGCCCGACCATGACCAGGCCGATCGCGATGACCGAGCCGAACTCGATCCAGCCGTCGGCCAGCGTGCCCTGCTTCTTGATGGCCCACAGCGCGGACGGGAAGGTCGCGGCGATCGAGATGAACATCAGGATCGACATGCCGTTGCCGATGCCGCGGTCGGTGATCAGCTCGCCGAGCCACATGACGACGGCCGTACCGGCGGTCATGCAGACGACCATGGTGATCGTCGTGAAGATCGACTGGTCCGGGACGATGCTGGACGCGACCGAGCAGCCGTTGAAGAGCGCGCCGCTGCGCGCGGTGGCGACCAGGCCGGTGCCCTGCAGGATGGCCAGGGCCACCGTCAGGTACCGGGTGTACTGCGTGATCTTCGTCGTACCGGCCTGGCCCTCCTTCTTCAGGGCTTCCAGACGCGGGATGACCACGGTCAGCAGCTGAAGGATGATGCTGGCCGTGATGTACGGCATGATGCCCAGCGCGAAGATCGTGATCTGCAGCAGCGCGCCGCCGCTGAACATGTTGATCATGCCGAAGAGGCCCTGGTTGCCCGAGGCCTCCTTCACGCACTGCTGCACAGACGTGTAGTTCACACCCGGGATCGGGATGTGCGTACCGACCCGGTAGACCACGATGATGCCCAGCGTGAAGAGCAGCTTCTTGCGCAGGTCGGGCGTCCTGAACGCCCGGGCGAACGCGGTGAGCACGGTGCCTCCTGCGACCCCCGCGCAAGTGCGTCAAGGGTGACGGTCTTGAGGTTCGACGAATGGGAAAAAGAACAGTGCTGGCCACCTTACCGGCCGTACTGCCCCCCGAGGAACGACCAACCGGGGATACCCCATTGTGAGGTATCCCCGGTCGGGAAATGCTTACGTCATCGAGACGCCCGAAACGATCAGACGAGCTCGGTGACGGTGCCGCCGGCGGCGGTGATCTTCTCCTTGGCGGAGCCGGAGACGGCGTCGACCGTCACCTGCAGCGCCACGGAGACCTCACCCTGGCCGAGGACCTTGACGAGGCTGTTCTTGCGAACGGCACCCTTGGCGACGAGACCCTCGACGGTGACCTCGCCACCCTCCGGGTACAGCGCGGCCAGCTTGTCGAGGTTCACGACCTGGTACTCGGTCTTGAACGGGTTCTTGAAGCCCTTCAGCTTCGGGAGGCGCATGTGGAGCGGCATCTGGCCACCCTCGAAGCGCTCCGGAACCTGGTAACGGGCCTTCGTACCCTTGGTACCACGACCAGCCGTCTTACCCTTCGACGCCTCACCACGACCGACACGGGTCTTGGCGGTCTTGGCGCCCGGGGCCGGACGGAGGTTGTGGATCTTGAGCGGGTTCTGCTCCGCCATGATCAGTCGACCTCCTCGACCGTCACGAGGTGGCGGACGGTGTGCACCATGCCGCGGAACTCGGGGCGGTCCTCCTTGACGACCTGCGTGTTGATGCCCTTGAGACCAAGGGAACGCAGGGTGTCACGGTGGTTCTGCTTGCTGCCGATGTAGGACTTGACCTGCGTGATCTTGAGCTGCGCCATGATTACGCACCCGCCCCGGCACGCGCACGGAGCAGAGCCGCGGGGGCGACGTCCTCGAGGGGCAGACCGCGGCGGGCCGCGATCTCCTCGGGACGCTGCAGGCCCTTCAGGGCCTCCACGGTCGCGTGCACGATGTTGATCGCGTTGTCGGAGCCGAGCGACTTCGACAGCACGTCGTGGATACCGGCGCACTCCAGGACGGCACGCACGGGACCACCGGCGATAACACCGGTACCCGGCGAGGCCGGCTTGAGGAGAACGACGCCGGCAGCCTTCTCACCCTGGATCGGGTGCGGGATGGTGCCCTGGATACGCGGGACCTTGAAGAAGTGCTTCTTGGCCTCCTCAACGCCCTTGGCGATGGCGGCCGGCACCTCCTTGGCCTTGCCGTAACCGACACCCACGGTGCCGTCACCGTCGCCCACCACGACCAGCGCGGTGAAGCTGAAGCGACGACCACCCTTCACAACCTTGGCGACGCGGTTGATCGCGACGACGCGCTCAACGTACGCGGTCTTCTCGGCGGCAGCAGCGCCGCCGTCACGGCCCTTCCGGTCCCGCCGCTCGCCGCCACCGGCACCGCCACCGCGGCGCTGGGGTCCAGCCATTGGATTACCTCTCTCTTTCCGCTAGCTACAAGCGGCTCAGAACTTGAGCCCGGCCTCGCGGGCGGCGTCCGCCAGAGCCGCGATGCGGCCGGCGTACTGGTTACCACCACGGTCGAACACCACGGCCTCGACACCGGCGGCCTTGGCACGCTCGGCGACCAGGGCGCCGACCTGCTTGGCCTGCGCGGACTTGTCGCCCTCGCCACCACGGACCGACGCGTCCAGCGTGGACGCGGAAGCCAGGGTGTGGCCCTTGAGGTCGTCGATCACCTGCGCCACGATGTGGCGGTTGGAGCGGGTCACGACCAGACGGGGACGCTCCGCCGTACCGGCGATCCGCTTGCGGATCCGGATGTGACGGCGCTTGATCGCGGCGCGCTTGTAGGCGTCGCCCTTGAGGATCTTCTGCCCGTATGCCATGGCTTACTTACCCGCCTTTCCGACCTTGCGGCGGATGACTTCGCCCTCGTACTTGACGCCCTTGGCCTTGTACGGGTCGGGCTTGCGCAGCTTGCGGATGTTGGCCGCGACCTCGCCGACCTTCTGCTTGTCGATGCCCTCGACCGAGAAACGGGTCGGAGCCTCGACCTTGAAGGTGATGCCCTCGGGGGCCTCGACCAGGATCGGGTGGCTGTAACCGAGCGCGAACTCGAGGTTCGAGCCCTTGGCGGTCACGCGGTAACCGACACCGCTGATTTCGAGCTTCTTCACGTAACCCTGGGTCACGCCGGTGATCATGTTCGCCACCAGCGTGCGGGACAGGCCGTGCAGGGCCTTGCTCTGACGCTCGTCGTTGGGGCGGGTCACCGCGAGAGTGCCGTCCTCGCCCTTGGCGATGTCGATCGGAGCCACGATGGTGTGGGTCAGCTCGCCCTTGGGGCCCTTGACCTTCACCGTGCGGCCGTCGATGGTGACGTCCACGCCGGCGGGAACCGCGATGGGGAGCTTGCCGATGCGCGACATAGCTGTTTCCTCCGTTCCCTTCTGCTACCAGACGTAGGCGAGGACTTCTCCGCCTACGCCCTTCTTGCCGGCCTGCTTGTCGGTGAGGAGCCCGTGCGACGTGGAGATGATCGCCACGCCGAGGCCGCCGAGCACCTTCGGCAGGTTGGTGGACTTCGCGTACACCCGGAGACCGGGCTTGGAGATCCGCTTGATGCCCGCGATGGAGCGCTCACGGTTGGGACCGAACTTCAGGTCCAGGACGAGGTTCTTGCCGACCTCGGCGTCCTCGACCTTCCAGCCCGTGATGAAGCCCTCCTGCTGGAGGATCTCCGCGATGTGCGACTTGATCTTCGATGCCGGCATCGTCACGGAGTCGTGGTATGCCGAGTTCGCGTTCCGCAGACGCGTAAGCATGTCTGCGATCGGATCAGTCATGGTCATGAATTGGCCTTCGGCCTCTCTCGCCGGGGTTTCCTGGTGCGCCATCCCTCTCCCCGATCCGAGACGGGACGGGTGCGGCGCGGTGGACCTACGGCGTAGTAAGTCGTACGGGCGACCGTCAGGCGCCCAACCCTCCAAGCCTAAGCCATGAAGGGGTGGGCGCCTGACACGCCCATTGCTTACCGAGAGCCTCTGAAATCCCTAAAAGGGGGGATTACCAGGAGCTCTTGGTCACGCCCGGCAGCTCGCCACGGTGAGCCATCTCACGAAGGCACACGCGGCAGAGGCCGAACTTGCGGTACACGGAGTGCGGACGGCCGCAGCGCTGGCAGCGCGTGTAGCCACGCACACCGAACTTGGGCTTGCGAGCAGCCTTGGCAATCAGAGCCTTCTTCGCCATCTCGCTCACGCCTCCTTGAACGGGAAGCCGAGGTGACGAAGGAGCGCGCGGCCCTCAGCGTCGTTGGTCGCCGTGGTCACCACGGTGATGTCCATACCCCGGGTACGGTCGATCTTGTCCTGGTCGATCTCGTGGAACATGACCTGCTCCGTGAGACCGAAGGTGTAGTTGCCACGGCCGTCGAACTGCTTGGGGGACAGGCCGCGGAAGTCGCGGATGCGCGGCAGCGCGAGCGACAGGGTGCGGTCCAGGAACTCCCACATGCGGTCGCCACGGAGCGTGACGTGGGCACCGATCGGCTGACCCTCACGCAGCTTGAACTGCGCGATGGACTTGCGGGCCTTGGTGACGGCCGGCTTCTGACCGGTGATGGTGGTCAGGTCGCGGATCGCGCCCTCGATCAGCTTCGAGTCACGGGCGGCGTCGCCGACACCCATGTTGACCACGATCTTGACGAGACCGGGGATCTGCATGACGTTCTCGTACTTGAACTCGTCACGCAGCTTGCCCGCGATCTCCTCGCGGTACTTCAGCTTCAGACGCGGAGCAGTGGTGGTAGCCATCAGATGTCCTCACCCGTCCGCTTGGCAACGCGGATCTTGTTGCCTTCGTCGTCGAAGCGGTAACCGACACGCGTGACGACCTTGTTGCCGTCCTTCTCAACGACCAGCTGGACGTTGGAGACGTGGATCGGCGCCTCGGTCGTGACGATGCCGCCGGCCTGGGAACCGCGAGCGGTCGGACCGGCCTTGGTGTGCTTCTTGACCCGGTTGACACCCTCGACCAGGACGCGGTCCTCGCGGGGGTAGGCCGCGATGACCTTGCCCTGCTTGCCCTTGTCCTTACCGGTGATGACCTGGACCAGGTCGCCCTTCTTGATCTTCATGCTTACAGCACCTCCGGCGCGAGCGAGATGATCTTCATGAACTTCTTCTCGCGCAGCTCACGGCCGACCGGGCCGAAGATGCGGGTGCCGCGAGGGTCGCCGTCGTTCTTCAGAATGACGGCGGCGTTCTCGTCGAAGCGGATGTACGAGCCGTCCGGACGGCGGCGCTCCTTGACGGTGCGAACGATGACCGCCTTGACGACGTCACCCTTCTTCACGTTGCCACCGGGGATCGCGTCCTTGACGGTGGCGACGATGACGTCACCGATGCCCGCGTAGCGGCGACCGGAGCCACCGAGCACACGGATGCAAAGGATTTCCTTCGCACCAGTGTTGTCGGCGACGCGCAGTCGCGACTCCTGCTGGATCACGTCTATCTCCTGTTTGTCTGCCGGTTCCCCGGGGGCCGTTCAGAGGAACGGCCCCCGGAGCCTGGCGGAACTGTCCTGCGAGGGATGCCCCGCAGGAGACTTACTTGGCCTTCTCGAGGATCTCGACGACGCGCCAGCGCTTCGTCGCGGACAGCGGCCGGGTCTCCATGAGGAGGACACGGTCGCCGACGCCCGCGGCGTTCTGCTCGTCGTGCGCCTTGAGCTTGTTCGTACGGCGGATGACCTTGCCGTACAGCGCGTGCTTGACGCGGTCCTCGACGGCGACGACGACGGTCTTGTCCATCTTGTCGCTGACGACGAGACCCTCGCGGGTCTTGCGGAAGCTACCGCGCGCCTCAGTGTTCTCAGTCACGTTGCTCTCGCTCATCAGGCGTTCTCCACCGTTTCGATGCCCAGCTCACGCTCGCGCATCAGGGTGTAGATCCGCGCGATGTCCTTGCGGACCGCCTTCAGACGGCCATGGTTCTCGAGCTGACCCGTCGCCGCCTGGAAGCGGAGGTTGAACAGCTCTTCCTTGGCCTCGCGGAGCTTGCCCAGAAGCTCCTCGTTGCCCAGCTCGCGCAGCTCGGACGCCTTGGTACCGGCCGACATCACGCTTCACCTGCCTCGCGCTTGACGATCCGGCACTTCATCGGCAGCTTGTGGGCTGCGCGAGTCAGGGCCTCACGGGCGATCTTCTCGTTGGGGTAGGACAGCTCGAACATGACCCGGCCCGGGTGCACGTTCGCGATCCACCACTCCGGAGAACCCTTACCGGAACCCATGCGGGTCTCGGCAGGCTTCTTCGTCAGCGGGCGGTCCGGGTAGATGTTGATCCAGACCTTGCCGCCACGCTTGATGTGGCGGGTCATCGCGATACGAGCCGCCTCGATCTGGCGGTTGGTCACGTACGCCGGCGTGAGGGCCTGGATGCCGTACTCGCCGAACGCGACCGTCGTACCACCCTTGGCCTCACCGCGGCGCTTCGGGTGGTGCTGCTTGCGGTGCTTGACCCTACGGGGGATCAGCATGTCGGTCAGGCCTCCGTTCCGGTGCTCTCAGCAGCCGGAGCGGCGGCGGCCTCGGCCTGGGGGGCCTCGGCAGCGGGAGCCTGCTGCGGCTTGCGACCGCGCCGCTCGCCACCACGGCCACCACGGGCCGGGCGGTCACCAGCGCCACCACCACGGGCCGGGCGGTTGCCGGCGCGGGCAGCGGCGTTCTCGGCGCGGACCTCGGCGATGTTCTTGACGTCGCCCTTGTAGATCCAGACCTTCACACCGATACGGCCGAAGGTCGTCTTGGCCTCGAAGAAGCCGTAGTCCACGTTCGCGCGGAGCGTGTGCAGGGGCACACGGCCCTCGCGGTAGAACTCCGAGCGGGACATCTCGGCGCCGCCGAGGCGGCCACCGCACTGGATCTTGATGCCCTTGGCGCCGGCCTTCATCGCCGACTGCATGCTCTTGCGCATGGCACGGCGGAAGGAGACGCGGGAGGAGAGCTGCTCGGCGACGGCCTGGGCCACGAGCTGAGCGTCCGTCTCGGGGTTCTTGACCTCGAGGATGTTCAGCTGGACCTGCTTGCCCGTGAGCTTCTCGAGGTCGCCGCGGATGCGGTCGGCCTCGGCGCCACGGCGGCCGATCACGATGCCCGGACGCGCGGTGTGGATGTCCACACGCACACGGTCACGGGTGCGCTCGATCTCCACCTTCGAGATGCCGGCGCGCTCCATGCCGGACGTCATCATCCGACGGATGGCGACGTCTTCCTTGACGTAGTCCTTGTACAGCTTGTCGGCGTACCACCGGGACTTGAAGTCCGTGGTGACACCGAGCCGGAACCCATGCGGGTTAACCTTCTGGCCCATTACCGGGTTCCTTCCTTGCTGCTGACGACCACGGTGATGTGGCTGGTCCGCTTGCGGATCCGGTAGGCACGGCCCTGAGCACGCGGACGGAACCGCTTCAGGGTCGGACCCTCGTCGACGTACGCCTCGGAGATGAAGAGGCTGTCGGCGTCGGTGTGGTCGTAGTTGTGCGCGGCGTTGGCGATGGCGCTGTCGAGCACCTTGCCGACCGGCACGGAGGCTGCCTGCGGAGCGAATCGCAGAACAGCCTGAGCCTCCGTGGCATCCATGCCACGGATAAGGTCCACCACGCGGCGGGCCTTCATGGGCGTAACGCGGATGTACCGCGCCTGGGCCCTGGCTTCCATGGTTGTCCCTCTCAGTTACTTACGTGTCTGAATGCGATCCGCTCTACTAGCGGCGCTTCGACTTCCGGTCTTCCTTGACGTGACCCCGGAAGGTGCGCGTCGGCGAGAACTCGCCGAGCTTGTGACCGACCATCGACTCGGTGACGAACACCGGGATGTGGGTCTTGCCGTTGTGCACCGCGAGAGTGTGACCCAGCATGGCCGGGACGATCATCGAGCGGCGGGACCAGGTCTTGATGACGTTCTTGGTGCCGGCTTCGTTCTGGGCGTCCACCTTCTTGATCAGGTGGTCGTCGACGAAGGGCCCCTTCTTCAAGCTACGAGGCATCTCAACCAGTCCTTAACGCTTCTTGTTCGTCTTGCGGCGGCGGACGATGTACTTGTTCGACGCCTTCTTGGGCGAACGAGTACGACCTTCCTTCTTGCCCCACGGGGACACGGGGTGACGACCACCGGACGTCCGGCCCTCACCACCACCGTGCGGGTGGTCGACCGGGTTCATGACGACACCACGGACGGTCGGGCGGACGCCCAGCCACCGCTTGCGGCCGGCCTTGCCCCAGTTGATGTTCGACTGCTCGGCGTTGCCGACCTCACCGACGGTGGCGCGGCAGCGCGCGTCCACCATGCGGATCTCGCCGGACGGCATACGGAGGGTCGCCATGGCGCCCTCACGGGCGAGCAGCTGCACCGAGGCACCCGCGGAGCGGGCGAACTTGGCGCCACCGCCGGGACGGAGCTCGATCGCGTGGACCGTGGTACCGACCGGGATGTTGCGGAGGGCCAGGTTGTTGCCCGGCTTGATGTCGGCCCCGGGACCGTTCTCCACGGTGTCGCCCTGCTGCAGGTTGCGCGGGGCGAGGATGTAGCGCTTCTCGCCGTCGGCGTAGTGCAGCAGCGCGATGCGCGCGGTGCGGTTGGGGTCGTACTCGATGTGCGCGACCTTCGCCGGCACGCCGTCCTTGTCGTGACGACGGAAGTCGATCACTCGGTAGGCGCGCTTGTGTCCGCCACCCTGGTGGCGAACGGTCACACGACCGGCGTTGTTACGGCCGCCCTTGCTGTGCAGCGGGCGGACCAGCGACTTCTCCGGCGTGGACCGCGTGACCTCGACGAAGTCGGCGACGCTGGCGCCACGACGGCCCGGCGTAGTCGGCTTGTACTTGCGGATTCCCATTTCTCAGTCCTCGTCCGATATCGGACGATCCGACCCGCTTACGCGGTCGGACCGCCGAAGATGTCGATACGGTCGCCCTCGGCGAGGGTCACGATCGCGCGCTTGGAGCCCGCGCGCTGACCGAAACCGGTCCTGGTGCGCTTGCGCTTGCCCTGGCGGTTGAGGGTGTTGACCCCGGTGACCTTGACCGAGAAGACCGCCTGGACGGCCTGCTTGATCTGGGTCTTGTTGGCGTCCGGGGCGACGATGAACGTGTACTTGTTCTCGTCCAGGAGCGCGTAGCTCTTCTCCGAGACGACCGGCTTCAGCAGCACGTCACGGGGGTCCGTGTACGACTTGCTCAGCGGGGTCTCGACGGTGTTCTTGCCCTCGGTGGCGTGGCGCTTCGCCTTGGCGACGCGCGCGGCCTTGGCGGCCTTGGCGGCCTTCGAGGCGATGCTCGGGTGACGGGTAGCCATCAGACCTCGGTCCCTTCGGTGTCGTTGGCCTTCGGGCCGGCGACGAAGGACTCGAGAGCGGCCTGGGTGAAGACCACGTCGTCCGAGACGATCACGTCGTACGTGTTCAGCTGGCCCGGCTCCAGGATGTGGACCTGGGGCAGGTTGCGGGCGGACAGCCACGCGGCCTCGTCGGCGCGGTCGACGACCAGGAGCAGGTTCTTGCGCTCCGAGATCTTGCCGAACAGCGTGCGAGCGGCCTTGGTGCTGGGGGTCTCGCCCTCGACCACGCCGGTGACGACGTGGATGCGGTTGTGGCGCGCCCGGTCGGTGAGGGCGTGCCGCAGGGCGGCAGCCTTCATCTTCTTCGGGGTGCGCTGCGAGTAGTCACGCGGCTGCGGGCCGTGGACGACGCCACCGCCGGCGAACTGCGGCGCGCGGGTCGAGCCCTGACGGGCGCGGCCGGTGCCCTTCTGGCGGTACGGCTTCTTGCCGCCACCACGGACCTCGCCACGGGTCTTCGTCTTGTGCGTGCCCTGACGGGCGGCCGCGTTCTGCGCGACGACGACCTGGTGGATCAGCGGGATGCTGACCTTCTCCACGCCGAAGATCTCCGCGGGGAGCTCGACGCTACCGGTCTTCTCGCCGGCAGGCGAAAGGATGTCAACAGTGCTCATCGGTTACCTCAGGCCCCCTTGGCCGCGGTGCGGAC
Source organism: Streptomyces sp. NPDC001714 (assembly GCF_042892755.1). Lineage (NCBI taxonomy): Bacteria > Bacillati > Actinomycetota > Actinomycetes > Kitasatosporales > Streptomycetaceae > Streptomyces > Streptomyces sp. NPDC001714. The sequence continues at coordinate 318,496 of NZ_JBIAUL010000001.1, read as the reverse complement.
CAGGACGAGGCCGCCGTTCGGACCGGGAACCGCGCCCTTGATGAGCAGCAGACCCTTCTCCGCGTCAACGGCGTGGACGGTCAGGTTCTGGGTGGTGACACGCTCGTTGCCCATGCGACCCGCCATGCGGAGGCCCTTGAACACGCGGCCCGGGGTGGCGCAGCCACCGATGGAACCGGGCGAGCGGTGCTTGCGCTGGGTGCCGTGACCGGCGCCGAGGCCCTTGAAGTTGTGACGCTTCATGACACCGGCGAAGCCCTTGCCCTTGCTCTTGCCGGTGACGTCGACCTTCACGCCGGCCTCGAAGACCTCGGCGGTGACTTCCTGACCGAGGGTGTACTCGGAGGCGTCGGCCGTACGGATCTCGACGAGGTGACGGCGGGGGGTGACGTCGGCCTTGGCGAAGTGGCCCTTGAGGGGCTTGTTCACCTTGCGCGGGTCGATCTCGCCGAAGGCGATCTGGACCGACTCGTAGCCGTCGACGTCGTTGGTACGGACCTGGGTGACGACGTTGGGGCCGGCCTTGACGACGGTGACCGGAACAACACGGTTGTTCTCGTCCCACACCTGCGTCATGCCGAGCTTCTCGCCCAGGATGCCCTTGATCTGCTTAGCCATTCTCAGATCACCGGCCTCAGAGCTTGATCTCGATGTCGACACCGGCCGGGAGGTCGAGTCGCATCAGAGAGTCAACGGTCTTGGGGGTCGGGTCGAGGATGTCGATCAGGCGCTTGTGGGTGCGCATCTCGAAGTGCTCGCGCGAGTCCTTGTACTTGTGCGGCGACTTGATGACGCAGTACACGTTCTTCTCAGTGGGCAGCGGCACCGGGCCCGCGACCGACGCACCAGTGCGGGTCACCGTCTCGACGATCTTCTTCGCCGAGGAGTCGATGACCTCGTGGTCGTAGGCCTTGAGCCGGATGCGGATCTTCTGTCCCGCCATGGCTACTCAGTAGTCCTTCTCTGCACGCTCTGGAACCCGGTGACTGCTTCTCTTCTCCGACCCACGCGGTCGGGCGTGTCGCGCTCCCGCTGACACAGATGCCCCTTGTTCGAACATCCCTGCGGGGAATGCACACGGCCCTTCCGGAACCGCAAGCCGGGGGCGGAAGGCCCACCGGGTGCCTGGCCGGTGCCGCACCGCACTTCCCGAAAGATTCCCGTACGTCCGCCCCAGTGCTGCCGTAATGGCAGTTAGGACGACGAGTACTGTGGGACTCGCTTCCGGTCCTCCCGGCGGGAGGCGCGCAGCATCAACACTCGACCGAGCAACTCGGACAGTCTGCCATAGAGGGCGGGGGGCTGGCCAATCGGGCCGGGGAGCATACCCCCGGAGTGACGCAGGTCAAACCGGGACCCTCCGCAGCGACGTTCCCGAGGGGCTCGGCCGGTCCCGGCCGCAGCGTAATCCGCTCGCCCCCCGCCACCCCCACTCCCTACGCTGAGCAGGCACAACGGCTGTCACGGGGGACGTTCACCATGCGTACGCACTATCCACGGACCCGGCATCTGCCCTGGTCGCCCGGCGCGACCGCCGACGACCTCCGGATCACCGATCTGTCCGGCCTGCGCGGCCGCGAGGTCGTCGTGACCGAGAAACTCGACGGCGAGAACACCACCCTTTACGCCGACGGCCTGCACGCCCGTTCGCTGGACTCGGCCCATCACCCCTCCCGCACCTGGGTCAAGGCACTCCAGGCCCGGATCGGCCACGCGATCCCGGACGGGTGGCGGGTGTGCGGGGAGAACATGTTCGCCCGGCACTCGATCGCGTACGACGACCTGGAGAGCTACTTCTACGGCTTCTCGGTGTGGGACGGCGAGGGCAGCTGCCTGGACTGGGACCGGACGGTGGTCTTCCTGCGCGGGCTCGGCGTCCCCGTTCCCCGGGTGCTGTGGCGCGGCGTGTTCGACGAGCGGGCACTGCGCGCTCCGCGGCTGGATCCCGAACGGCAGGAGGGATACGTCGTCCGGGTCGCGGACGGGTTCGGCGCACAGGAGTTCGGGGAGCGCGTGGCCAAGTGGGTGCGGGCGGGGCACGTGCGGACGGACACGCACTGGATGCACGCGGCCGTCGTCGAGAACGGGCTCGGGGCCGGCGCGGCCCTGTGGGCGGTGCGGTCGGGAGCGGCCGTCGACGTGCGGGCGCTGGAGGAGGCCGTGGGGCTGCCCGGCGAGGGGGACGCACGGGCCGTCGGCCGCTTCGATCCGGCGGGGCGGTCCGGGGACGACCTGCTGGCCGGCGTCCTGGCCGCGCTGCTGCACGGGGTGCGGCGGGGGCGGCTGGCGGCGCGGCTCGCCAGGGTGGCCGGCATACCGCTCGCCCGCCGGGTCGCCGACCTCGTGGGGCTGCACCCGGCGCTGCACCGGCCGTATCCGGACGAGGACCGGCGGGCCGGTCTGGTGCGCCTGTCGTACGCCGCCGACCTGGGTCTGCTGCATGCGGTCGCCCGGGCCACCGCGCACACGGACGCGGCACGCGAGCAGGTGGAGTGGTCGGCGCTGCACGCCGAGGACGTGCGGAGCCTCGGGCTGCGGGAGGCGTTCGCCGGGCTGCCGGCGGACGCGGCCGCGCGGTGCCGGGCCGAGGCCCGGGAGGCGTACGCGCTGGGGCGGATCGGCAGTGCCGACGAGGCCGTGGCCGCGACCTGGCGCTGGCGGTCCGGCGCGTTCCCGAAGCTGGTGCAGACGGTCGGTCCGGCCGGCAGCGGCAAGAGCACCTTCGCACGGGGGCTCCCGGGCGTGGACGCGTACGTCTCCCTGGACGACCTGCGCGAGGCGCGCGGCTCACGCGCCGACCAGCGGGCCAACGGCGAGGTCCTCCGCGAGGGGCTCGGCCGGCTGGAGAGGGCCCTGGCAGGCGGCGGGACCGTGGTGTGGGACGCCACGTCCCTCACCAAGCAGCAGCGCTCGCTGGTGCACGGGATCGCCCACCGCCGTGACGCCCTGATCACGCACGCCGTGGTCCTGGTCGACGAGGACGAGCTGGTACGGCGCAACGCCCGCCGCGAGCACCCGGTGCCGCCCGACGTGCTCACCGGCCAGCTGCGGCGCTTCGTCCCGCCGTATCCCGGCGACGCTCATCGGACCTGGTACATCGGGGCGGCCGGGACCGTCGAGGAAGAGGTGTGACGCGTGCGTACGAGCGAGGAGATCTATCACCGGGTGCGCTGGGACACGCGTTTCGACCCGGCCCGCTTCGTCCTGGGCGTCCGCCGGCGCGGCGCCGCGCCCAAGCGTGTCCCGCTGCCCGCGTTCGTGCCCGGGGGCGAGATCCCCTGGCACCGGGTGCTGTTCATCGAGGCCGACGGCGAGGTGGTGTGGGACCGGGCCACGGGGGCGGACCGGATCGACGCGACGGAGGCAGGGCGGGTCCGGGAGGCCCGGCTGCTCAGGGCGCCGTTCTTCACGGCACGTACGCCGTACGCGTGGGACGGCGCGGACTGGGGGGCCGTGCCCTCGCGGCGGGGGGACACGTCCGGGGGTGTGCGGGCGTCCGGGGGTGTGCGGGTACTGACCTGGAACACGCTCTGGGACCGGTACGACGGCGACCGCATCGACACCGCGAGGCGCAGACCTCTCCTGTCGCGGGCCCTGCGCGAAGCGGATGTGGACGTGATCGCGTTGCAGGAGGTCGAGGCGGAACTCCTCGCCCTGCTGCTGGGCGAGGAGTGGGTGCGGGCGGGCTGGACCCTGGGCACGGACCCGCGCGGGCGGGATGTCGACGCGTGCGGTCTGCTGCTCCTGAGCCGGCTCCCCGTCATCGAGGCCGCGCACCACGAACTGGGCCCGCACAAGGCGGTGACCGCCCTTGTGGTGGAGGCGGGCGGACGGCCCGTGGTCATCGCGGCGACCCATCTGAGCAGCGACCACTCCGAGAGCGGCGCCGACCGGCGCACGACGGAACTCACCCTCATCGCCGAGGGGCTCGCGGGCGTGGACGCCGAGCTGGTCCTGATGGGCGACTTCAACGACGGCGGCGGCACACCGCAGCTGACGCTGGGCCTGCGGGACGCGTGGAGCGAGGCGCACGGAGCCGACGACACCACCCCGACCTTCGACCCGGGCGGCAATCCGCTGGCCGCGATCTCGTCACTGACGGGCCGGGCCTCGCGGCTGGACCGGGTGCTGCTGCGCGGGGAAGGGCTGCGGGTACGGCACGCCGGACTCCGCGGTGACGTGCCGTCGGCGGAGGGGACGTACATCTCCGATCATTACGGTGTCCTGGCCGAGCTCGCGGTGGGCGCTCCGGGGACGGACGCCCCGGAGTCCCTTGCCGAAGGACCGACGCCCCGCACGGCGCTGGCGTGGCTCCCGCCCGAGGAGCTGTGGGCCCCGCTCCAGGAGATCCGCCGGGACCACGACCCGCAGATCCACCGCTGGCCCCCGCATGTGAACCTGCTCTTCGGATTCGTACCGGAACACGCCTTCGAGCGGGCGGCGGCGGTGCTCGCGACGGCCGCGACCGCTCCCTTCGACGCCCGGCTGGAGGGGGTGCAGTGGTTCGGCCACCGGGACGACGCGACCGTCTGGCTCGACCCCGCCGCCGCGGGTGAGGAGCCCTGGGCCGACCTGCACCGCACCCTCCTGCGCCACTTCCCCCGCTGCTCCGGCCGCCACCCGGGCTTCTCCCCTCACCTGAGCCTGGGCCGCACCACCGACCCGAACACCCTGGCCACCGCTTGCGCGGCCCGGCTCGCCCCGATGCCGGTCAGGGTCGGCGAGCTGGCACTGCTCTCGCGGCGCGGGGACGAGCCGATGCGGGTCCGGGCCACGGTGACGCTGGGGACGGGCGAGGTGCGGTGGGCGGAGGAGGCCGCGCGGGGCGGGGCGGAGGACGAGGACACGGTGGCGCGGGTGGCCGAGGAGACCACCCGCCGCACCGAGGACGCGTTCCCCGAGGCCGTCGTACACGTCGTCGGCTCCCGGCGGATGGGCTGCGCGCTGCCCGGTGCGGACCTGGACCTGGTGGCGGTGCTGCCCGGCACGGTCGGGCTCCCCGCCATAAGGGCACGGTGGGCGGCGGCTCTCCCCGAGGCGACGGACGTGCGCGAGGTGGTCGGGGCCCGCGTACCCGGTCTGCGGTTGCGGATCGACGGGCTGGACGTGGACCTGGTCGTGGTCACCACAGGTTCGACGGACCCCGCGGAGGCGGTTTCACGCCGGACCGAGCTGGGCGAGGAGGCCGCGATCGCGCTCAGCGCGGTGAGCGACGCCGACGCGGTGCTGGCCTCGGTGGGCGGGCGCGGGCCTGCCTTCGCCCGGCTGGCCACGCAGGTCAAGGCGTGGGCGAAGGCCCGGGGCCTGGACTCGGCGCCGTTCGGAGGCCTGCCGGGCCTGGCCTGGTCCGTCCTGGCCGCCCGCACCACGGCCGAGGCCGGCGACCTCGCGCCGGGCGATCTCCTACGGCACTTCTTCGCGACCTGGGCGGCCTGGGACTGGCGGGAACCGGTGGGCCGGACACCCGATCCGACCCAGCCCCTCCTCCCCCTCACCGTCACGACCCCCTCCGCCCCCGTACGTCCCTGCACCGACCAGGTGACGGCGGGCATGCGTGACCTGGTGGCCCAGGAGCTGTTCCGCGCTTGGGAGTTGCTGGAAGGAACCGCGGACCCCTATCCCCGGGCCGAACTCCTCGCCCCGCCCCCGCTCCACCGCCGCCACGCGGCCTGGGCGGTCCTGACCGTGGGCCGGGACGCGGACGAGGGCCGGGTGCGGGGCAGGATGCGAGCCCTCCTCAGCGACCTCTCCACGTCGGTCCCCGACTGCCACGCCTGGCCCCGCCCCTTCACCACGAACCCGGTCCGCTACGCCATCGGTCTGGGCTCCGCCCCGCCGGGCGCCGGCCAGCTCGCGGCTCTCGCGGAGCGCCGACTGCGCGGTCTGACCGGAGTCACACTGACGCGGGCCGAGGGGGGCGGGGTACCGACCCTGCGCTGACGCTCGGCGTCGGACAGGGCGCGATCAGAATCCCCAGGGGTCGGGGTGAGGCTTGGCCGCGGGGTCCTCGGACCAGGTCAGACGAGCCTCGATCTGGTCCCCCGTGAGGTCGAGCAGCCGGTCGACGGCCCAGCCGTTCCACGGGGGAACTGCAGCAGGCGGAACGCAGGCAGCCGGGTCGGCAGGGCCTCGGGACGGTACACGGGCTTCTTGATCTCGCCGTTCCGCTTCGGCTTGGACGACCTGCGCTGATCGAGGCAGTCGACCACCTGATCGACGAGGTACAGGACGTAGTCGTCGCCCTTGCCGTTGCGGATCTCGACGGGTACCAGGTTCCCGGCCGACAGCAGTTCGTCCCCGAACCCCTCGGCCAGACGGCGGCTGAGCACGGGCGCTCCGGGACTGCCGCTGGGGAACTCACTCCTGGGAGTGCCGTCGTCGTCCAGCCATTCGGCACGCAGCCAGGTGGGTCGCTCCTCTTCGCCGCCCAGACGCTGCCAGCGCATGAGCCGGCTCTGGTCCGTCCCGTCCAGACGCAGCGTCTCGTAGTCGCTCAGGCTCGGCAGAAGCCGGTAGACCGCCGGGCCCCGTCGGGACATGCCAGACATCGCGTCACCATCCATACAAGCCAGAGGACCGGCCGATCGGGAGCGCTGCGTGTGCCGGGATCACAACCCCCACGGATCGGGGTGTGGAGCGGCCGAGGGCTCCGGTGACCACAGCAGGCGGGCCTCCAGATGGTCTCCGAGGATCTCGCCCAGCAGATCACGCATCCAGCCGGTCCAGCACACCGCGACAGGGAACTGCGGAACCCGGAACGCCGGCAACTCGGCAGGCACCGCCTCCGGACGGAAGACCATCTTCCTCATCTCCCCGGTGGCCTTCTTCGGCCGGTCCGACCTGCGAGTGTCCACGCAGTCCACGAGAGGCTCCACCACGTACAGGGCGTACTCGTCCGGGTCGGGGCCCGGTGTACGGACGGGGACCAGCCGCCCGGCCTGCTCCAGCCGCTCCTGCCCGACCCGGTCGACGAGACGCCGGCTCAGGATCGGCGCACCCGGATAGTCGGAGGCGAACTCGGCCTTGCGCGCCTTGGGGTCACCGGTCCACTCGGCCTCGAACACGTCCGGCAGAGCGACCTGCGGTCCCTGGAACTGCCGGCGCTTGAGATCGATCAACGAATCGCGGAGGCGCAGCGTCCTCAGATTCTTAAGGTCGGCCAGAAAGCGGTACACGGCCGCGGAGGTCTGGTCAGAGGTCATGTCGTCCCAGTGCCAGGAGGCGGTCGTGTGGGTGAGGTGGTACGGCCGGGGTGGCCGAGCGCGCCCCGGGTCCGAGCCGTGATCAGTACAGCGCTTCGGGGCGGACCGGTCTGGTGAGCTTTTCCGGGGCCTCGTCGGGGGTGGCCGCCCGCAGCGAGACCGAATCCATGCCCGTGTAGACCGCGCCGTCCTCGGCGATCGCCAGGACACTCTTTCCTCTCCCGGGGGAGGCCAGACGGTCAGCACAGGCTCTCCGCCACCAGGGGCAGCAGGTCGTCGAGCCCCAACTCCCGCCTCCCGGACGCATCCGTGAGCACCCACGTGGCATTCCGGTCCCATTCCACACGCCCTACGTCACCAGCGTGGTTCTCGTACTCCACGAACCCGCCGGGAGCGTTCCTCAGCTCCGCGATCTCGGCCAGCAGGACCTCGGGCCGGGCCAGGGCACGCCCCGGGTTGTTGCTGCCTCCACCGGTACGGGGGTTGTCGAAGCGCATCTTCAGGAACGGCATGGGACCACGTCCGACGTCCGCGGTGGCCAGCATCTTGTGGTACCTGGTCTCCGCCTCCTCCAGCGTCTCCTGCCCCGAGAACTCGCACCGGTACGCGGGGAAGACGATGGTGGTCACAGGCGCGAGGTCGGGGTTCTGGACCCGGTGGTGGCCGTGCACCCCGGGCACGACGGCCGCGACGGCGTCGAAGGCGTATCCGAGCGCCTCGAAGCCGCCGACGCAGGTCAGGAAGCGCCCCTCGGCGATCAGCTCCGGCTCGTGCGCGCGGGCGAAGGCCAGGACCGCACGCGCGAGCGCGTCGTCGTGCCGGCGTATCTGGTTCATCTGGAGAAGCCGGGTGCCGTCGCCGGTCAGCGCTCCCGCGAAGTTCAGCGCCGGGTTCAGACGCCACGTCCAGGCACGATCGAGGCCGTCGATCGGCGTGGCCCGCGGGAACGCGGTGACGGTGGACTGCAGATCCACCGTTCCTTGTGGGGTGACCGGGTCGGCCAGGGACACCATCGCTCCGCGCGAGGTCGGGAGAAATGCCTGGCTCACAACTCGATCGGCCGGTAGGCGAGCGCCCGGTCCACCACTTCCTCAGCCGTGAGATCTTGGTCCGAGTAGTAGATCAAGTCGGTCACCCGAGGGTGCGGCACACTCTGTTTCAGTTCCTCAACCAACGCGTCTTCCTCCGCCTCGGGCAGATGTGCGTCGATGAGCTGCTGAACCATCCGAATGAGTTCTTCACGCGTTTTCGAGATCACGCAATTCACCCTCTCGTCCCGAGCCTATCAACTGCCGAAATGGTAACCACCGTCCAGGACCTCCTTATGGTATCGCGGTGTCACAACCACCAGGTTGTCGAGGTCGTATACGCCGCCACCTCGCCCGATGGGTTGAACGTGATGCAGCACGTAACGGCCCTGACCCGGAATGGCCTGATCGAGGGCAGTGAAGGGTGCCTTCCCCTCGGCCATGGCCGTCTGACCGGACTTCTTGAACTGTCCGGCCAGTTCCGGATTTTTCGAGACCTCTTCCCAAAAAGCCGCCCTAAAGTGGTCGAAGCTCTTGAACTCGCGCCCTTGCAGCCCTCGGGCCACCTGGCCCGGAATTCTCCCCGCATTTCCCTGGCTGCCCCGCAACCACTTGCCGGTGATATCCGGAAGCCGGTCGCCTCCGGTGACCATGCCCGGGGAATTGCGAAGCTCCGTCGCGGTCTTCCGGGCCGCGATCGCGCAGGGGGTGAGACCAAGAGGATCGACCCATGTGTGCGGATTATGCACGTACGCGACGGGATTGGGGGCCGGTTCCAGTCCGAGCGGATCCTGAGTGAGGTAGAGAGCCGTCTCAGGGTCGTAGTGACGAAAGCAGTTGTAGTGCAGGCCCGTTTCCGGGTCGTGGTACTGGCCCGGAAAGCGGAGCGGCGTGTAGGCAGTGCTGTCCGCCGCCCACGCGGTGACACCCCACAGGGTGCTGCGGGCCCGCCCGGCGATGTTCCCGGCTTCGTCGACGAGTTCGGTCGGAGTGCCGACGACATCGGTGACGATGGCGAAGAAGCGGGAATCGATCTCGTCCTGGGGTGCGTCCGCGGCCGACATCCGCTCCGTCTGGGCTATCGGAGCCAGGCCGTGGTGGTCCCAGGTGAGGGTGACCGAGGTGTCGAGTGAGGTCGACGTGGTGGTCTGTTCGCAGAGAGCCGTGCCGTCCCAGGTGAAATCAACCCGTTCGACCACGGTGACACCGTCGTCGGCGAGGCGCAGTTTTGCCGTCCTGCGCCCCAGCGGGTCATACGTGTACCGCCAGCGTGTGCCGTCGGGTGTGACGACCGAGACGAGCCGGTCCTCGGCATCCCAGGTGTAGCGCCAGGTGTCGGGCTTCCGGGACAGGCGCGTCTTCTGCCGCAGGGTCACCCGGCCGAGGTCGTCATGTTCGTAGCGGACCTTCCCGGCCCGCCTAAGACGAGTGCCGCGGTAGGCGCGGTCTCCGGTGGCTTCGTACCCGGGGTGGGTGTCGGGCCAGCCTGCGTGCGTCTGGTTACCGGCACTGTCGTAGGCGTAGGTCTCGGTCCAGTTCTCGGCCCGCACCGCGGTCACCCGCCCGGCCGCGTCCAGATCAAAGCGACGGCTTCCGAGGACCGGGCCCTCGACCCCGGTCAGATTCCCGTCGGCCTGGTAGGCGAAAGACCGGTGCAGGACGGGACGGATGTCAGTGCCCGTGACCGTCTGGTTGGTCAGGCGCCCCACCTCGTCGAACGCCTGGACTAGGGTCGCGGCGGCGCCGATGCGCCGCGTCACCTCTCGGCCCGCCGGGTCGTGCTCGAATTCGATGACTCGCCCGGAGGCGACGAGACGGGTGAGCAGCCCTGATTCGGCGTAGGTACGGCTGCTCGTGGCACCGGATGGAGTGACACGGCCCGCAAGCTGCCCCGCCGCGTCATAGGAATAGGTCACAGTCCGTCCGTTGACCGTCTCGGCCAGGAGACGGCCGGCGCTGTCGCGCTCAAGGGTGAGGGCGGAGTCGGGACCGGCGGCGTGCATGAGGTTGCCGAGTCGGTCGTACGCCCACGTGGTGACGGCCCCGCACGAGTCCTTGCGTATCAGCTGGCCAAGAACGTCGTATGTGAAGGTGATGGTCTGGCCGAGTGCGTCGGTGCGGGAAACGAGGCGCCCGGCAGCGTCGTAGGTGTACGTGAGAACGCGGCCGTCGAAGTCGGTCTCCGATATCAGACGACCGGCCTGGTCGTAGTCGTAGCTCCAGGTCATACCAAGTGGGTTGGTGACGCGGACCAGGCGCAGGGATGCGTCATAGGAGAACTGATGACGAGCCCCGTCCGGGCCGGTGCGGGCCGCGAGCAGGTCGAAGTGGGTGTAGTCGGAACGGGACACCTGCCCCAACTGGTCTGTGTGGCTTGTGCAGTTGCCCTCACCGTCGTAGCCCCACTCCTCCACCGCCCCGTCCGGTGTGACACGGCGAAGAAGCCGGCCCTCCGTCGACCAGGCCAGTCGCGTGGTGTGCCCCAACTCGTCTGTGATGGTGACGGGATTCCCGAACGCGTCGCGTTCCCAGCCGGTGCCGCCCGACTGGTCGGTGACTTCGAGAGGCATGCCCGCACGATCGCAACGCACTGTGGTCGTGCGGCCCAGAGGATCGGTGACGGTGAGGGGATGGCCTTCCGGTGTGTAGGTGCTGTGCGAGGTCGCCCCGCCTGGATCGGTGATCGACGTGCAGTTGCCGCGTTCGTCGTAGGAGTACCGCCATGAAGTGCCGCCCGGCAGGTTCACGCGCGTGGTGAGATGGAGATCGCTGTACTCGTAACGGACCGTGGCACCGTCGGGCCCGGTGATCGCGACCGGACGCCCCAGCTCGTTGACGCTGATCCGCGTGGTGTGACCGAGCTGGTCCGTCGTCGAGGTGACGTGCTGGTGGGTGTCGTAGCCGGTGCGCACCATGCCGCCCAGCGGATCGATCTCGGCGATGACGAGGCATCGCTCGTCGACGACGAAACGGCTGGTGGCACCGTCCGCGCTCGTGACCTCCGTGATACGGCAACCGGGCCAGGCAGAGGCGGCCTCCTGGTCGTAGGCGAAGGTGTTGGTCATGTGCCCGGCCTCACCGCCTTGGGCGATGCACCGGTCCTGCTCGTCGTAGGTGTACGCATAGCGACGGAGGTTCGTGTCCTGCCACGACGTGATGCGCTGCCGCTCGTCGTAGGTGAATCGCGTCGGCATACCTGCCGAGTCGGCGACTTCGGTGAGGTTCCCCGAGGTGTAGCCGTAGCGCCTGACCCTGACGTCTCGCCCGTCTTCGCCCGCCCCGGCCAGTCCCAGCGCGGTGACGCGCCCGTCTTCGACGGTGAGCTTGAGGTGATACCCACCGGAGTGCCGAATGGCCTGAGGGGCACCCTCGTAGTCGTAGTCGAAATCGATGGTGTTGTGGTTACGGTCAGCTATGCGCTCCACGAGCGCCACGCCACGCGCAGGGGCGGCGAAGCGGCGGCTGATACCCGTGAGCGGTTCGGTGATGAGGTACCCGCCCGTGTCCAGCCGGACCAGTGGCCAGGTGGGGCCGCTCTCAGGAGTTACGGAAACCGCAGGCCCCTCGGGATGCGGATAGGCCAGCAGCATGCCGTCCTCGGTGACGAACACGACCCCTTGCTCGTCGATTTCGAGCCGCTGGTCGACAGTGGAGGACCAACTGGGCCCGAACCACCGGCCCGAGCGGCAACCCGACGAGGCGCGACGGGTGAAGTCGAGGGCCAGGGTTCCCGGCAAGGCGACATCGGTCTGCGCCAGGTACATATGGCCCGTGGCCGGGTCGACCGGGTCGCCGCATCCTTTGATCAGGGCTTTCAGCCTGCTGTAGGCGCCCTTTGAGCCTTCCGCGAGCAATCCGCGGGCGGACTTGAGGCCGCGCAGCCCTCCAGCCAACGCCTTCATTCCGCCCTTGGCGTTCTTCAGTTCCTTGAGTCCTTTGGCGAGTTTGCCGAGCGACGTGATGCCCTTGCCACCGGGTATACAGTCCAGCGCGGCGAACGCCACGTCCCACAGGGACGCTTGGCCTTTGGAGTATTTGTAGAGGGTGTCGGCGAGGACGACGAGGGCGGCGACGAGGACGATCGCGCCTAGGATGGGCCCGCCGATGATCATCGCGATGATCCCGACGACGGCGACGACGACTTTGCAGACGGTGACGATGGTGTCCCAGTTGTCCTCGAACCAGTGGCCGACGTCCTGCCACCAGTGCCGGTTCGGGATCCCGGCGTCCGACGCCTCGTCGATCTTCCGCTTCGCCTCACCGGCCGCGTCGTCGCGCATCTTCCGCGCGTCCTCGGCCATCTTCTTCGCGGCGTCGAGGGCGTTCTGGGCGCTGGTGACGTCCGACTGGGCCTGGGTGTGCGCGGACTTGGCGCTCTGCACGTCCCTGGTGGCGGCCCGCACCTTGCCCTCGTCGGGCTTGTCGGCGCTGGACTTGCTGCCGGTGGGGTCGTCCTTGTACTTGTCGGCTTCCTTGGTGGCCCGGGTGACCCAGGAATCGGCGGAGGAGAGCCGGGACTTGGCGGAGGACAGGTCCGACTGCGCCTCCTTCGCCTTGACCAGGGCCTTGTCGGCAAGCGCCTGCGCCCGCTCCAGCTTCGGCCAGTAGTCCGCGAGGGCGTCCCCGCACAGCTCGTAGGACTTCTTCAGCTTCTTCAGGTTCTTCGGGACGTCCTTGAACTGCTCCTTGAACACCTCGGCCGACTTCCCGGCCCACTGCAGGAGGGTGTCCTCACCGGCCATGCCCTTGACCAGACGGAGCGCGTCGGAGACGTCGTCCGCGAAGGAATGCAGCTGTGCGGCGAGGGTGCGGACCCGCTGGGGGTCGCCGGGGGTCGGGTCCCTGTCGAGGTCGAGTGGATGCCAGTCCGCCGGTCGGTACCCCGCCATGATCCCGCAACCCCCGTCGCGTACGCCCCGTCAACAAACCTGTGCACACGCGAACTTACAAGGAACGACCGTTCGAGGTGAAGACTGGCGCGCGGGCTGGGCCATGGGCCGGGCTGTCAGGTGCCGGGACCGTCGCTGATGGTCCAGAAGTGTGAATCCTTCGGTGGCGCCGGACGCACGTTCCAGCCGGACAGGTCCTCTTCGGGATCTCCGTGCGGCGTCCGCCCCTCCTGGGGCTTGAAGTAGAGCCGGTAGGCCCAGAACTCGGGAAACTCATGGCACATGAGATCCGGATAGGGTTCTATTTCGGCGCCTTCGTACGCCGCGTTGACCCGCGCAGCCTCCTCTCCGGGACAGATTCCGAACCCGGTCACCAGCACTTCGGCGATGTGCCGGAAGAACTCCAGCATCCCGTCGTCGAGTTCCACGAGAAATTCCTCGGTTCTCACCCTCGTATCCCTCCCTGCGTCGGGTGGTCGGTCCGCCGCTCCTTCGGCCGGCGACGGACGGTGTCCGGATCCGGATCCGGTACGAAGGCCGGGTCCGGATCCGGATCCGGTACGAAGGCCGGACGGGCGCTGGGGAAGTCGCCGGGGAACACGTCCATGCGGGTTGCGCCGGAAAGGACGGCCACTAGGAACTCCACGATTCCGCCTACGAAGTGGGGCCATTTGGTGTTGCGCGCCCCGTTCGCCGTGACGGCCCATTCGTTGGGGGCTGCCTCGGGTTCAGTGACCCAGTAGATCGTGTCTCCGTTGTCGGTCTTCCCGACCGCCAGCAGGTGATCGATCCTGTGCGGGACTCTCTTCCGCAGCCCCTCCGGCATCTGCTCCAGCAGTTCGGCGGCGCGCTCGGCGGCGTCGACGAGGCGGGTCGGCCAGAACTGCGAACGCGGATGCAGGATGTGCATGAAGTCGTCGAAGCCACCTGACCCGTACCGTTCCGACAGCCACTTGTAGTCGTCGGGCAGGCGGACACCGAGTTCGTCCTCCACTCGCTCCCAGTCCACGGCGTCCACGGCCGCATCCGTCGGCGGCGGTACGAGTCCCAGCAGCTCTTCTCGTGCAGTCGTCAACGTGTCTCCGTCCGTTCAGCGGTGGCGGCCACGCAGGATCCGCCGACCGTCTTCGACAGCGTCCACGGAGCGCAGTCACCAGCACTCCAGCTTGTTGCGCACCGTCACGTACACCCAATCGGCGCTTGAACCAGGGCGGCAGGTCCCGGTACGGCACGAAGGTGAGGGCGTCCCTGATGGGGTGCTCCGCCACGCGGCCGCGGCGGTGCTCCGCCACGCCGCCGCGGCCTTCCGCCCGCAAGGCCGCGAAGAGTTCCGGGGTCAGCCGCCGGTTGAGCCGTGCCGCGTGCCCGGCCGCGACGAAGGCGTTCGTCCGCTGGAGGCCGTGCGGGAACCCCACCACCTAGACGATCCGGGGCGACGCCTCCTCCAGCGGGCAGTGGAACGCCAGCCCGATCACCGCCGTACCGAGATGGTCCTCGCCGCGCTCGAACGCGGCGTCCCACTCCGCGGGGTCGGCGAGCCCCAGCAGACCCGCGCCGGTCCGCCAGCGCGTCTCCCACCGCAAAGGCTCAGTCCGCGAAGCGGAACGTCGACGTGATCGCGTCGAAGATGTCGAAGAACGAGTCGGCGAGGTCGAGGACCTGGCTGCTGCCGGCCACCAGGGCGACCTTGCCCTCCTGGCCGGGGACCGGGATGAAGGTCTGCATCAGGACGGCGCGGATGGTGCGGCCCAGGCTGTCCTCGGGGATCGGGATGTCCTCGATGCCGTAGGTCCGGGCGGCGGGACCCACGCCGGGGATGTCGACCGTCGTCACCTTGCGCCAGGAGTCGCCCTCCCGGTGGGCCTCCTTGGGGGCGAGCTGGGCGGCGATGGCGGCAGGGTCGTTGGAGAGCGGCGCGCCCTCGCGGGTTCGGCCGCCGACCAGCGACACCGTGACCGACCCGGTGATCGGGGTGTCGCCGCCGAAGCTCTCCGCCATGCAGCCGCAGTACATCGCGCCCGACTTCCAGGCGTCGGCCGCGGACTTGCGCAGGAAGCCGACGTACGTGTCCCGGTACTGCGCCAGCTCCGGGTGCTGGGCGACGCGTTCGTTCACCATCCGCCGGATCGAGTCGTCCCGCGACTCCGGCCGTACGTCGAACTCCCACCACGACTCAGGCACCTTGATCCGAAAACCGCCGCGCTCGATGGTCAGCGTCTCCATGTAGCGGGCCATGCTGTACGCCACCCCTCCCCCGATGATCTGATATACGGTGCGGCCCAGACTACGAGACGCGCGAACGGGGGACGGTCACGTGGGGAACGACAAGAGCGATCTCGCCATACCGCTGAGCGAGCTTGAGGACTACGGCCGCAAGCTGCGCTCCATCAAGGAACGCCTCAACCACACCAAGAAGATGTTCGAGTCCTACAAGGACGACGTCGGCAGCGGCACCGTTTACGACGCCCTCGACGACTTCGAGTCCAACTGGCACGACGGCCGCGAGGACATCACCAAGCAGATCGACTCCCTCGCTGACATGTCCGACACCGTGGTCCGCGAGTTCAAGAAGCTGGACGACGACCTCGCGAAGAAGGCGAAGGACGCGGTGCGGCCGGAGGGTCAGCAGCAACAGGGTGGTGGCGGGAACAAGGCGGAGTAGTCCGCGCTCCCCGGGGACAGAGTCACGGCATGCCGGACACCGCACTGCTCGTCATCGACATGCAGCGTGCGCTGCTGAAGGACGCCCACGACGGCGAGGCCTGCCTGGGGACGGTCGCCGAGCTGGCGGACCGGGCCCGTGCGGCGGGGGTACCGGTGGTCTACCTGCGGCAGCGGTTCGACCAGGTGCCCGCGGAGTGGCTCGAAGTCCATCCGACGCTGACGCCTCGGCCGAGGGACATCGTCCTCGACAAGGACAGCGCGGACTCCTTCCTCGGCACGGCGCTCGGCGAGGTCCTGGCCGGACTCGCCGTGCACCGTCTGGTCGTCACCGGCTACGCCTCCGACTACTGCGTCGACTCCACCAGCCGCAGCGCCCTCTCCCACGGCTACGACCTCGTCCTCGTCGCCGACGGCCACACCACGACGGAGCGCACGGCCGGCGCTCAGCCGACCGCTGCGCAGATCGTCGCGCACAACAACGAGATCTTCTCCGTGATCCAGTACGCGGGGCGGTCGGTCACGGTGGCTCCGGCGGCGGAGATCCGCTTCGACGCCTCACGGGCGACCTGATCGGTCGGTATCGTCCGCGATGTTCCACGCATCCGGCAGTTCACCCCCGCAGAAGACGCAGACGAAGTCGGCCTCGCGGACGATGTTGTGCTCCGCGCAGGCCGGGCAGCGGCGGAACACCACCTCGTGGGTGAAGGCGGTGGGGCGGCCGAGCGGGATGCCGTCGAGTGCGCGGGCCACCGCAGGCCAGGACGTGACGTCGGGGCAGTAGCCCGTCGACTGGTTGCTGACCTCGCTCACCGTCCAGCGACCGGCCTCGCGTACGAAGGCGATCTCCCCGGCACCGAGTACGGCCGCTCCACCCGCGCAGGCCACGTGTTCGCTACGGCGGGGCGCCAGCCGTAGCAGCCCGTCGGTGCCGACTACGTACGTGAACGGCTCGGCCAGCTCCGTCGAGGCCTGCCGTCCGGCCCACGACTCGAAGTCGGCCACGGACGCGATCCGGATACCAGTGGCGGCCGCGGACTGCCGTGCCGTAACGGCGAGTTCGGCAGGGCCGACGTACCGGTAACCGCGCTCCGGCGGGCTGCCGCCGAGCAGTTCCTCCAGCGTCCCGTCGTACGACCGGAACCCTGCCTTGATGTGGTCCTGCGTGGGTGAGTCCGGGCGGAGCACCGACGGCAGGCGGGCGACTCGCCACATTCGGTGGACGTGGTGCGGGGTGACGTTCCCGGCCGGATCCGCCAGGGCGCAGGCGGCCGTGAGGATTTCGATGACCTGGGGTGCGCCCGTGGCCGCGTCCCTACCGGCATCGAGGGCCACCGCCAGCAACGTGTGGAGGACCTCGGCCAGTTGGAGGTCGGCCGCCATGCGGCACATGCGACGTACGACCGAGGGCGAAGGATCGTGGAGGCTCTCGGTCCCCGTCACTCCGGCGGACCAGAGGACGAGGAGCGGCGCGGACAGGTCGTAGTCCCGGAAGTAGCCCATCGCGTCGGCGGTCGCCTGGGCTTCCCCACGGTCGAAGGCGCAGAGCGAGCAGACGGTGGCGAAGAGGCGGTCCCACTCTCGCCGCCTGCCCGCCAGGAACGCGCCGACCGAGACATCCGCGAACGACCACGTGCCGGTGGCGTTCAGCGCGCCCACGGCGACGACCGCCCCCAGCGGCGCGAACAACTCGCGGGCGTACCTGCGGGCGTACCTCACTCCCCGGCGGCCGCCGTGTGGGAGAGGAAGGCCGTCCAAGTGGCGGGCGGGAAGGTGAGGTGGGGACCGCGGGAGGGGGTCGCGGTGTTCTTGGAGTCGCGGATGTGGACGGTGGCGGGGCTGAAGGCGACTTCGACGCAGGAGTCGCCTTCACTGCTGCTGCTGTAGCTGCTCTTGAACCACGTCAGACCGGAGGCGTCCTCGGCCGTGGTCTTGCGGATCATGTCTCCCCCAGCAGTTGTTCGATGAAGGCCGTCGACTCACGCGGCGTGAGCGCCTGCGCCCGGATGATGCCATACCGCAGTTCAAGGATACGGAGCTGCTTCGCATCGGACACCGGTCGGCCGTTGGCCACTGCTACCGAACGCCCCACCGCCGAGCCGTCCTCGGACTTCAGCACCTCGATTCCGCCGGCCAGCCCCGCGTGCTCCTCACGATCCATCGGCATCACCTGAAGCTCGACGTTCCGCAACTGCGCCACCTCCAGCAGGTGTTCCAGCTGCTGACGGAGCACCGTCCGCCCGCCGAGCGGACGCCGGAGCGTCCACTCCTCCAGAACGAAACTGAGTTCGGGCGCCGGGTCCCGCTCGAAGACGGCCTTGCGGGCCACGCGCGCGGCGATGAACCGCTCCACCTCGTCCCCGGTGTACGCCGGGCGACGCATCAGGAGCAGCCCGCGCGCGTACTCAGGGGTCTGCAACAACCCGTGGATGTTGAGCGGGTCGTAGAGCTGGAGCTCGACCGCCCTCGCCTCCAGCTGCGCCAGGTCACGCACCTTCTTGGGATACCGGACCCGCCGTACGTCCTCCTTCATCGCCGAGAGCAGCCCCTCCGCCCCCAGCACCTCGTCCGCCCGGTCCAGATACTCCGGCCGGGGAATCCGCTTCCCACCCTCGATCTTGTAGACCATGTCCTCGCCGTACCCGACCGCCACCCCGAACTCGGCGGCCCGCATCCCCACCGCCTCCCGCCGCAGCTTCAGCTGCCGCCCGACGGTCGCAATGACCGCGACGCCCCACTCGTCATCGGGATCCACCTCCCAACCCGGCTCGTCCGCCTCGCTCCTGAGCCGCGTCACCGCGCCTTCCACGCTCATCCCGCACCCCTCCGTCGTACGACCGTGCCTCGACGACGCCCTACCCGTACGCCCGTGTCCGACAGCCCGGACAGCACCGGACAAGCAGCGGACAGTGACCGTACGCAACGACTCCGTCACTGTTCACGGTAGGCATGGGCGGCCACGCTGAGTGACGTGAATCAGGAAATCTCCACCCCCCTCGCCTGCCCGATCCGCAACTACAGCGTGCTGCTGTCGCCCACGCGCAGAGGAGCGCGGCTGGCGCGGCTGCTGGCGACCGAGCAACTGCGGTCGTGGGGGCTGCCGTCGGAGGACGCGGCGCACGTCGTCGCGGAACTGGCGGCCAACGCGGCGACGCACGGGCGGACGGCGGGCCGGGGTTTCCGGTTGTTGATGTACGTCGTCGGGAACACGGTCCGCATCGAGGTCACGGACACCGGCGAGGAGCGCCGCCCCCGCCTGCACCTCCCCTCCGAGGAGGACGAGACCGGCCGCGGACTGGTGATCGTCGAGGCCCTCGCCGACCGCTGGGGCGTCTCCCTCGGACCCCGCCCCCGCAAGACCGTCTGGGCCGAACTGACCGTCACGCGGTCCGCCGCGAGACGGTGACGCCCGCCGCCAGGTAGTTAAAAACCCCAGGGAAATCCCCCTCCCCAACCCCACCCGCCTCCCCGCCGCCGCCCGTCACCCTCCGGAGTGAACATGGCCAACTGGGCTGGATTCGGTGCCGGTTGCCCGGCATATGCTCGCCGCGACAACACCGGGTGACCGTGCGAGCACGCAGACGGCCACCCCCGTACATACGACGGCCCCCGGCCGGGACTAGCGATCCCGATCGAGGGCCTGACCACCTAGGAAGACTGCAACTTCCCGATGGATGCAGAGCACACTAGCGCGCCCTCGCGCGCCCGGTCAGCCGTTCCCGGGGCGAACCCCTCGTACGGGGTGACCCATCTCAACGTCCGGCTCACCACTCGGTACACGGTGGTCGACAACCGCCTTCTCCAGCACCGCGAACTCTCCCTCACCGCGATCGGCCTCGCCGGCCACATCCAGTCGCTGCCGACCGGCGCCCGCGTGGACATCAAGTCGCTGACCGCGCGTTTCCCGGAGGGCGAGGTGCGGATCGCGGCGGCGCTGCGCGAACTGGAAGCCCACGGTTACCTGTCCCGGACGCGCGAGCGGCTGCCGAACGGCCGAGTGGTCGCACGGACGGTGTCGTACAACCGGCCGACGGGGGCGGAGGAGGTACGAGAGGTTACGCCGCCACCCGTACCGCCAGCGCCACCGGTGCCCGCCCCCGATCGGACGCATCCCCCGGCACCGGCATCGCCGCCGCGCCCGCCGAAACCACCTCTGCCGGAACCCACGCGCAGCACCCCCGACCCGCGGCGCGCGGCCACCACCCTCCTCTCCCGCCTCCACCACGACGACCCACGTCTCCTCCTCCCCGAACGCGAGGTACGACGGCTCGCCCCGGCCGTCGACGCCTGGCTGGAGCGCGGCGCCTCGCCCGAAGCCGTACGCCGCGCCCTCACGTCCTGCCTCCCGGCCGAGCCGCTCCTCCACCCGGCGGGCCTCCTGGCCCACCGCCTCACGGAGTACCTGCCACCGCCGCCCCCGCCCGCCCCGCCGCGTCCGCTCCCCTTCCAGGACTGCGACGGCTGCGACCGCCCGTTCCGCGCGGCGCAACCCGGCCGTTGCCGGGACTGCCGCACCCACCAGCCGCTAACGAGAGCGGCATGACCAGCCCAATCCCCACGCCGAGAGGTCCCGAGCCCTCCTCATGGTCAGCTCCCCGCACGAAGCGATGCACCGGATCTTCCAGCAGGATCCGGGGCTCTTCCCCCGAGCCGTAAGGGCGCTCGGCGTCTCCTTCAGCGATCCGGTCTCGGCGTCGCCGTTTCCCACGGACCTGACGGAGAACCGCCCCCTGGAACGCCGCGTCGACACCCTCCTCCGCCTCGACACGGTGAAGGACGGCAGCTTCCTGCTCGCCGTGGAGGCCCAGGGAGGTCAGGACGCCGACAAGCCCGCCAGCTGGGCCTATTACCTGGCGTATCTCTACGCCAAGTACAAGATGCCGGCGGTACTGCTGGTCGTCTGCCAGGACAGGAACACGGCCTCCTGGGCGGCGCGGCAGGTCAACCTCGGTCCCCCGCAGTGGCCCACCCTCACCCTGCGCCCACTCGTCCTGGGCCCGGACACCGTGCCCGTCATCGACACGCCGGAAGCGGCCGCCAAGGACATCTCCCTCGCCGTGCTGTCCTCCGCGCTGCACAGCCGCGCGCCTGAGTCCGATGCCATACTGAAGGCACTGGCAGCCGCCCTGAAGGGCCTGCAGGCCGACGACGAAGACACCGCGAGCATCTACATCGAGCTCACCGAACAAGGCCTGGGCAAAACGCCCGCCGCGGACCTTTGGAGGCATCTCATGGCCGTCGACCTCTCCATCTTCCAGTCCCAGACGGCCCAGGCCCTGCGCGCCGAAGGCCTCTCCGAGGGCCTCTCCGAAGCCCTCCTCGTCGTCCTCAGCGGCCGCGGCATCGACGTCAACGAGGAAGCCCGCGACCGCATCACCACCTGCGACGACCACGACACCCTCACCACCTGGCTCACCCGCGCCGCCACGGCCACCACCACGGCCGAACTCTTCGCAGACACAGAGGGGTAGACAGCCCGAGCGAAAGAGCGGGTTAATTCCAGGTTATTCGAAATGAACAAGCTCCATAAATGCCACCCACAAAAACCTGTGCGCTGCCCTTTCTGATCATTTCGAAACCCTGTGACATTTTCTGACCTCGGCTTTACCATCACCCAATGCGTATTTCCGAGGTCGAAGCCGCCAACGCCCGCATGCTGGCCCACGCACCGTCGGTCAGGCCGGTCGCCACCGGGGACATCATCCGCGTGCACCGCAAGAAGTTCCCCTACCGGGGCTACGTGGAGATCGAGTCGCCGTACTGTCCGCCGTTCGTGATGTTCTGCGTGAACGACGATGCGGTGGCCATGGACACCCTGTGGAACGGGACGTTCGGCTACGAGCCCGGCACGCTCGCCACCTGGTCCCGGCTGGCGGCGCAAAGCTCGACGATCGCGGACGTCGGCGCTCACGTCGGCTACTTCTCGATGATCGCCGCGCATGCCAACCCGAAGGCGAAGGTGCACTCCTTCGAGCCGGTCGACCAGATCCACGCCCGGCTCTCGGTGAACGTCCGCTCCAACGGCGTGCAGAACGTCAAGCTCCACCAGGCCGGTGTCTCCAGCGAACCCGGCTGGGCGGACATCAGCGTCCGTTTCTCAGGGAACCTGCTCTCCACCGGCTCGACGCTGGAGGGCGGCGCCGCCCCTGACGCCCAGCAGAAGCGCATCCAACTGCTCACCCTCGACGAGGTATTCGCCGAGACCAGGCTGGACCTCGTCAAGATCGACGTGGAGGGCCACGAGATGTCGGTGCTCCGCGGCGCCCGCCAGGTCCTGAAGCGCGACCGGCCGACCCTCGTCATGGAGGCCCTGGTCGACGCCGCCCTCGACGACCTCATCGCCGAGTTCGACCCCCTCGGCTACGACGTCCACTGGATCGCCGAGCACGACGGCACGCTGGTCCCCTGGAACGAACCCCGGCCGCCGCACACCCGCAACCTGCTCTTCGCGCCGCGGGACTGAAGCTGCCCCGCCCCGACCTGCCGGATCGCCGGGGCCACTCGCCATCCGCCACGGTCAGGGACGGAAGCGCCGATCACGTGTGGCTGGAAGGCTGTCATCGTGACGTTACGGGGCCGACGTCCGTGCTCCCCGGTGGCCGGTCACTGCGGGAAGTCGGCCCGAACGGACAGTTCACGGCTGCCGGACGTCACGACACCCTTCGCGCCTGCCGGGAGAAGAACGCTGGTGTCGTAGTTCTCGTACTGATCGGAGACCAGGAGGTCGGAGTAGCCATCACGGTTCACGTCACGCAGGCGGACATGGATACCGAAGGACGCGTACTGAACGGCATTGCCCGGCACGCCCGCCATAGCGCGAGTGAACCACTGCGAGCCCGCGCCGGTCAGCCCCTTCCGGCCGCCCCGGAGCACGTGCACACCACCCGCCTCCTTCGAGCGCCCCACATTCTCGTACGGCACGCCGACGGCGAGGTCCGGATAGCCGTCCCGGTTGCTGTCACCCGCCGAGACGGAGTGGCCGAACTGCTCGTCCTTGGCCGCGGCGGTGGCGACGCCGGCGGTGGACTGCGTCAGGCGATAGGAACTCGCGGCTCCCTTGGGTCCGCCCCGCAGCACGACCACAGAGCCCGCGTGGTTGTTGTACGGGATGTCGCTGACCGCGAGGTCGCCGTAGCCGTTCTTGTCGAAGTCGGCGATGACTCCGCTCGGTTTCCAGTCCGGCGAAGTCTTGTCGTACGTCGTGAACGTCCCGGACTTCAGCGCGGAGCCGCCCTTCAGGAACCACGCGGCCTGCGTCATGTGGCCGTTCTTCTCACCCTGCCCCAGCACGTACAAGTCGGTGGCTCTGTCCTTGGTGACCTTCCCGGCGATCAGCACTGTCGGCTCGAAAACCTTGGTGACAGTGCGACTTGGGCTGTACTGAGTGACGCTTCCCGTATGGCCCGCCTTGGAGAAGCCACCCCGGTATACGTAGACCTTGTCGATGTCGGCGACCGCCAGGTCGGGTTTGCCGTCTCCGTTGAAGTCGCCGGCCGCGATCGACCAACCGAACTCGTAGTGTGCGTGGGGGGATGTGAGCGGTAGGCGGGTCGCGCTCGACGCAAGGCCCACCTTCGAGCCCCATACGATCGTGACAGCACCGGCTTCGGCCTTGCCGGCCGCCTTCTCCGTCTTGTCGGCCACAGCGACGTCGGCAAACCCGTCGCTGTTGAAGTCGGCAGTCGCCAACGACTCACCGAAAGCGTCGGTGCTGCCACCTGACGCCCCCGGTATGCCCGGACTGTTCTGGGTGAACGTCCTGGTGGTGGCACCGGGCCCGTCCGCTGCCCCGTACGTGACCGTGAACGAGCCGCTGTCTCCGGTCACGTAGTCGCGGTAACCGTCACCGTTGAAGTCGTCGGCGTAGGTGGCGGGAGTGGCCGCGGTTGCGGTGGACGGGAGAGCGAGTGCCAGGCTCGCCGCGAACGCTGCGCAGGCTGTTGCGGCGACCGTGCTGACTTCGAGGGAGGTACTACGGGTGGGCATCTTGCTCCTGACACAGGTTTCAGCGGTGCATGATGGACGAGGGCTCGCGTGCCCTCGTCACTCCAGATCGGACGGCCTTGCGGATAGGCGCAGTTCGCCGTTCGGCATGAAGTCGATTGCGATGGCATCGAGTTGAGAACCGACATCCGGGAACTCGTCCGCCCTGAGATGCCTTCCATCACTCAGCATCACGAAGTCGATAAAAGCGGCTAGATCGGTGTCCGGCTCGACGATCTTCACGTCGATGCCGAAGCGGCCCCTATGAGCCGTAACCACGCAGCGCACTCTTTGGAACTGCACAAGTCCACAGCGCTGCCACAACTCCCGGCTGCTCATCCCGCCACCACTCTAGAAGTCGACACCATGTTCCCAAGGAACCCATTCCGTCTTCGAATGGTCGATGAAGGAATTGAAGTCCTCAATATCCTCAACGTCGATAATCCACTGCAGTCCGCCGTCCTTGTCATGAAAGCGCCTGTACGCACTCGGATGAAACTCGTCAAGGAAACCCGGCTTCATCGTGAAGATGTGATACCCATCCTCGTAGACCCCTTGGCCCGCGTACTGCCGGACTACGGACTCCGAGTCGCCCAGATAGGCAAAGCTATTACCGTTGACATCCACGTCCGTGTGATTCGCAGGGTTCAGACCTCGTGCCTCCGACGCCCGATTCCCCTTCTGAGGCGAGCGATAGAGTTTTACGGGCTCTTCGTCGGCTCCCGTTGGACAGTTGTGGACCAGGACAGGCGTCTGGCCGGCCAGCACATAGTACGTGTGCGTACTGGAGACGGTCAGATTGTTGACCGTAGCCCTCTGGGTCCACGCCCGTACCGCCGTGATCTGGATGTACGTGCCGGCGGACGTCTGCAGCCAGTCGGTCGGGCGGAGTTCCTTCGCCTTGGCCCAACGGTGCAGCTTCGGGAGCCAGATCGGGTGGCCGTCCGTCGCCGTGATGGACTTGCCGTTGGCCAGGGTGAGGCGGACCAGGTGCTTGGTGCCGTGGCCCTTGATGGTGGCCGTGACCGTCTGGGTGCCGAGACCGCCCAGGACCGGGTCCGTCGACTTCACCTTGTCGCCGGGCTTCAGGTCCTTGATGGCCTTCGTCTTGCCGTTCGCCAGCAGGACCTTCGTGTCCGGGGTGAAGCTGTTGCACTTGCCGGACGACTCGGCGGCGTCCGCACCCTCGTCGGAGGCCTTGGCCGTGTCGCCTTCCTTCTCGGTGGCCTTGCCCGCGTCCTTCTCCGCTGTCTTCGCTGCCGATTCCTCCGCCGACTTCGCGGTCTTCTTCTCGACCGCCTTCGCCGCCTTCTCCTCGGCGGTCTTCACGACCTTCTTCTCGACGGCCTTCGCCGCCGTGTCGACGACCGTCTTCTCGGCGGTCTTCACGGCCGCCTGTTCCGCGCCCCGCGCCAGTACCCCGCCGCCGAAACGCATCGCGCCCCTCGCGGCCGCCAGGGCCAGGCCGCCCTCGCCGAAGGTCGCGACCGTGATCACGATCGTCGCCGCCGCCATCAGGCAGGAGCCGAGGGAGGGGTTGGTGGCGCAGCTGACGATGTCCGCGACGCCCGAGTACTCGTACGCCACGTGTGCGACGACCTTGGTCGCCTTCCACGCCGCGTGGGCGATCTGGGAGAAGCCCCAGAACTCGCCGTTCGGGTCCGCCTTGGTCACGGGGCTGTTGTCCGCGTAGGCGTACCCGCCCAGTTGGAGGAGGTCGGAGAAGTCGATGACCGGGTCGATGGTCGTGAAGCGGCCCGTTACGGGGTCGTAGTCCCTCGCGCCCAGATGGATCAGGCCCGTGCTCGACTCGTCGTCCCCGCCGATGTACGTCCGCGAGCCCGCCCAGGCCGCCGCGCCGGCCAGGTCGCCGCGCAGGTTGCCCCACGCGTCGTAGGACCGGGAGGAGACCGCCATCCCGGACGCCAGCTTGATCTGGACCGTGCCCGTGCCCTGGGTGTTGGTGATCTGGGCGGCCAGGGTGTGGGCGGAGGTGGCGCTTGAGGTGTAGCGGACCACCGTCGGGGCGCCGGCCTGGGCGTAGCTGCGCATCGCCTTGGTGGCCGTGGTCGTCTGGGAACCCATCACCTCGGTCTCGCCGAGGAAGAGGGTCGTCCAGCCGCCGGTGGTCTTCGCGATCCGGTTGCCGTCCGCGTCGTAGAGGTAGGACGTGGTCGCCGCGATCGTGAACTTCTGCGTCGACGCGCTCGCCGTGCAGGCCGCCAGGGTCAGGTCGGTGCCCGCGGTGGTGGCGGGGGCGTTGAGGCACAGCTTGGACGCCGCGTTGTAGAACGTGCCGTCCGTGCGGAGCACGAAGGACTGTGCCGTCGCGTCTGGGACGCACGTCTGGAGAGTGACCGCCGAACCCGACGCGGTGCCCGCGGCCGTGGCGCACTTGCCCAGGACCGTGAGCTTGCCGCCGTTGGCACTGAACTTCTGGGCGGTGGTGCCGTTGCAGGTGTAGATCTGGATCGCGGTGCCGTCGGCCGTGAGGGAGCCGGCATCGTCCAGGCACAGGCCGCCGGGTCCGCTGATGGCGCCCTTGCCCGCGCCGAAGCCGGAGACGGACGTCAGCAGGCCTTCGCCGTCGTACACGAACGACTGCGAGTCACCGTTGATCGTGCGGGTGTCGGTACGCCCGGCGTCGTCGTAGGTCGCGGAGTTCACTTCGGTGACCGTCTTGGTCCCCGAGTCCGCCGGCGTGACCGACTTCTCCGTCCAGCCGGTCAGGGTGTCCGGCTGGCCGGTGTCGCCGTAGGCGTACGAGGTCGAGCCGTCCAGGGCGGTGTTCAGGTCACCCGACGACGTTCGCTGGGTGCTGTGGTTCGTGACCGTCGTGCGGTTGCCCAGGTCGTCGTAGCGGTACGACTGCCAGTAGGAGAGGGCGCCGTACGTCGCCGTGCCCGTGGTGATGGTCGAGGCCGACGGGGTGGCGCCCACGCCGCCGGCGGCCGTCGCCGAGGAGTCCGTGGCCTTCCACGTGGTGCCCGACGAGTCCGTGCACTGCTTCGCCGTCGCGCCCGTCCACGCCTCGACCAGCTGACCGCGGGCGTCGTACGTGAAGCACTGGTTGTCCCAGGTCGTGGTCGATCCGGCGGTCGAACCCGTCGCCACCAGGCTGGTGTTGCCCGCCTGGTCGTAGGCGTAGGCCGTCTGCGAGACCAGGCCCTTCGCCGTCTGGGTGGCCGCGTAGGAGTGCAGGAGCAGGCCGGTGGGTTCGTCGTAGAGGGCGCTCGTCCAGACCCGGTACGGGTTCTTGCCCGTCGTGGAGCGGGTGATCTGGCCGTACGGGTTGTAGATCGCACCCGTCGTGTACCAGTCCCAGCCGGACGTGGAGATCGGCAGGTCCTGGGCGTTGTAGCGGGTGATGACCTTCTCGGCGGTCGTCATGCCGCCGGGGGTGGCGGGCAGGGTCGTCGACTGGACGTTGCCGGTGGGGGTGTACGTGTACGACCAGTGGTAGGAGCCGGAGACGTTGTTGGTCTGGCCGCTGATCGCGGGGATCGTGACCGTCTTGCCGGTGAGCTGCCCCCGCTCCGTGTAGCCCGTCGCCTCGGTGACGATGTCACCGGCGGCGGAGCCGGGGGTCGTGTGGCGGACGGAGGTGGCCGGCAGGCCGATGCCGTTGGCCTCCGTGTCGTACGTCCACTCCACCGTGGGCAGGCTCGCCGAGCCCACGGTCATGGACAGCTTGCGGCCGAGCGCGTCGTAGCGGTAGTGCAGGACCTTCCCCGTGGCGTCCTTGGTCTGGGTGACGTGATCCTGGTCGTCGTACCAGGTGCGGCTGGTGCCGGAGTCGGGATCGGTGCTGGTCAGGACGCGGTGGCGGGAGTCGTAGGTCCAGGACCAGACGCGGCCGGACTTGTCCTTGACCTGGGTGATGTTGCCGAGGGGGTCGTACGTCGTCTCGGTGTACGTGCTCGCCGAGCGGTCGGCGTTGGTGTAGGTGATCTGCTTGACCGCGCGGCCGAGGGCGTCGCCGATCGTCTTGGTTGCGGTGGCGCCGGTGGGCGGGACGACGGTGACCGAGGCGTCGGTGTCGCTGTAGGTGCTGGTGGCGGACGAGAACTCGGCGTTGTGGTGCAGGGTGGTCGTCTTGACCGGGCGGCCGAGGCCGTCGTAGGTCGCCTTCGTCGAGTTGGGGATCGGCTGCTGACTGGTCGGCAGATACCAGGACTTCGCCGGGAGGCCCAGGACGTAGTAGCCGTTGTCCGTGCGGGCCGCGTTGCCGTGGTCGTCGTAGCGGACCGAGGTGACGATGCGGCCGAGGCCGGTGGCGTCCGGCGACTGGGTCTGGACGGTGCGCATCATGCCGTCGTAGAAGGTGACCGAGTCGCTGTAGGTGCCGTTGTCGCGCAGTGTGCTGGTGGTGACGCTCGTGGGGGTCTTGGCACCGAGGGCGTAGCTGATCCTCGTCGACGGCAGGGCATCGTCGTCACCCGGGAGCCAGCCCGTGGTCAGGCGGCCGAGCTGGTCGTAGGCGTAGCGGGTGATGTTGTGGTTGGGATTCTCGGTGGTGAGCGTCAGGCCGCGTGCCGGGTCGAGGGTGGTGATGGTCGCCTGGCTCTTGGCGTTGGTGACCGTGGTGCCGGTGACGACGTACGGGCTGCTGCCCGGGTTGTACACCGTCCTCGTCTCGTGGGCGGGGCTGGCGCCGTCGCTGACCTTCGTGGCGCGGCCGTAGGAGTCGTACTCGGTGACGGAGCTGGTGACGCTCGCGGTGCCGTCGCCGTTCAGGGTCTTCTCGCTGGTGGCGTCGCCGGCCGCGTTGTAGCCGGTGGTGACGTCGGAGACGACCTTGTCGGTGGCCGCGGTGGTGACGCCGTCGCAGTCGGTGGCCGTGGTCAGGACCCGCTTGGGCAGACCGTAGAGGTTGGCCGACGCGTCGTTGGCGAAGGTGGTGAGTGTGCAGGTGGTGCCGGCGATCGCCGGGGTCGTGTCGCCGGGGGACGACAGGGTGACGGTCGAGACCTCGCTGAGCTTGGCCAGACCGTTGTCGTCGACCGTCGTGGTGGTGCGGGTGCCTCGCCACTTGCCGTCGTAGGCGGTGAGGTCGTCGACGCGGCGGATGTAGGAGCGGCGGGCGACCAGGTCGGTGTCGTCGGTGCGCTTGCGGCGGGCGGTCTCCGTGGTGGCACCGGGGACCATGATCACCCGGCTGTGTACGGCCGCCGCGGCTTCGGAGGACACGTAGGTGACGGTCTCGGCGGCCTGGCCGGCGTATTCGTCCACGTCGTCGGAGCTGAGGGTGGCTCCGGTGTCGTCCTTCAGGGTCCTGCCGGAGCCGCGCAGGTAGTACGCGGTCGACTTGGAGCGGGTGGCGGCGGGACCGTCGGGGTCGCCCACCTGCGTGGTGACGGAGGCGTAGCCGCGCCAGTCGCTGTGGGTGCGCTGCGAGGGCTTGGTGAACTCCGCGTCGCTCTTCGCCCAGTAGCCGCCGCCCCCGTAGGTGTAGGTGGTGACCAGGTCCGGTGAGGCGAGGGCGGACGTGCTGACGACCGTGTCCTGCTCGGTCACGCGGGCGACCGTGTACTTGTCGAACCAGGCCAGCGGCGGGTTCTCGACGCTCTCGTCGGGCGACCAGTGCACCGGGTAGCAGGCGGCCGTGTTGTCGGCGATGTCGGTTGTCGCGGGTGCGTAGGTGCAGCCCTTGTTGTAGTCGACGACCGTCTTCTTGCCGTTCTCGTCGGTGATGCCGGTGATGCGCGGGTGGATGTAGGTGAGTTCCTCGTCCTTGCTGTCGGCGCGCACCCGGTTGGGCAGCGCGGTGCCGTCGAAGACGACGGCGGGCAGGGTCGAGGACGCGCTCGGCACGTCGTCCGGGTCAGTGGTGTCGGTGTCGTAGGCACCGTGCTGGATGCTGGACAGCCACATGCCCGGCGAGGTCTGGTACCAGCCCTTGTTGAAGGCCTGGCTCAACGTCCACTCGTCGATCGGGTAGAGGGTGCTGGTCCCGTCCCGGTGGGCCCAGGTGACGATCTTCTCCAGACGCTTGCGGGTCCAGAAGGACGGGAAGGTCGGGCACTGCTTAGCCGTGTCCGACTTGCAGAGAAGCGTGCGCGGAGTGTCGTACCAGACGCGGTACTTCTCCGGGTCGTCGGTGGTGAAGTCGTTCTTATCGCACTTGCCGTTGTTCGCGTTCAGGCAGCGCTCGTCGGCCTTGAACTCGACCTTGGCGGCCGGGACCGCGCCCAGGGCGTCCTTGTTCAGGCCGTACTCGATGGTCAGCGGGTAGGAACCCCGGTCGTACTTGACGTTCTCCTTGGTCGACTTGTTCTTGGCGTAGTAGTTCTCCTCCTGCTGGTAGGTGATCACCATGGCGTTGCCGTGCAGGTCGACGACCTCGTCGAGCTGCCACGCCCAGGCCTGGTTGCAGGAGGAGTCCTTGAAGGCGTCCGCGTGGCACGGTTCCTTCGGGTCGTTGCCGAAGACGGGGACGGTGGAGACCGAGTCGGTGTCGGCGTGGCCGTGGCCGACCTTGTCCAGGCCGAAGTAGTACTGGGTGCCGTCGCGGGTGGTGGCGATCCAGTACTCGCCCTTGTCGTCGTCACCGCCGCCATCGCCGTTGTCCGCGCCGGTCTTGAGTTCGACCCTGGTGCCGTCGTCCGCCTTCGGGTGCCACTCTCCGGTGCTGTCGCTGCGGACCAGCTCGACGGTGGTGCCGCCGAGGGTCATCACCGCGTTCGACGACGCCCAGCAGAGATCGCCCGTCTTCTTGCTCTTGCCCTTGTTGTTGGCGTCGTCCCCGTCCTGGTCCTGAGCGCAGCCCCGGTACGACCGCTCGATGTGCCCGGGTTCGTACGACCAGCCCTCGCCGATCCACGAGGTCTGCGGGTTGGCGGCGGACGTCTTGCCGTCCACCGCCTGGGAGTTGTACGAGAACGCGATCGTCGGCGTCGGACCGGCCGAGACCGGCGGGGTGTCGATGCCGTAGGTGTAGGAGAAGCCACCCGAGGACGAGCCGGCCGCCCAGCTGCCCGCGGAGGAGAGCGGTGTCGCCCGGAAGGAGCCGCCAGGGCCGCTACCGGTGTCGGTCGTGCCGAGAACCCCGCCGGCCCCGGCGGAGGCGGCGGCCGCCATCGCCCTGGTGGCCGCGCCGTGCCAGACCGCCGGCTGGACGCTGCCCTTGCTCAGGGCCGCGGCGGCGTCGGCGGTGGTCGTGCCGGTGGCGGTGTCGGCCGCCATCGGGGTGGACAGGTCCAGGGTCGCGTCGACCTTGGTCTCACCCAGGTCGGTGGTCTCGTTGCCGTCCGCGTCCGTGGTCGTCGTGTCGGCCTGCAGGTCGGCCGTGTTGTCGAGGGGCTCCGGGGTGGCGCACGCCTCGTTGTCGGGCTGGGTGAGGAAGCACTCGGGGTAACGGACCAGCTGGAGCCGGTCGGACCACTGGGCGCCGAAGTAGTTCTTGAAGGCGGTGTAGTCGATCTGGACGCGAGCCGGGGCCGGAGTGTCGTCGCTGGTGGTGATCTGCATCAGCAGACCGCTGACGCCGGTCGCGGCGGTGGCGGACTGGTCGAGCACGTTCACCGACCAGGTGCCGGTGGGCTGCTGGGCCGCGTCGTCCGAGGCGGCGCCGATCTTCACCGGGACACCGCCGTCGACCTGGACCAGTCCGTCGTCGGCGGCGGCCAGCTTCTCCGGGGTGATGTCGGCGGTGCCGTCGGGGCCCGCGGCCGGGATGGTGGTGGTGCCGTCCGGCGGGTCGGTGTCGTCCTGGGCCGGGTCGATCGCGTACTGGCGGGCGTATCCGTCCAGGGACTGGTCGGCGCCGCCCACAGGGTCGGTGGCTGGGACGTCCACCATCGAGGCGACGTCGTCGTCCGGCGGCGGCTCGGCGAAGGCCTGGCTGTCCAACATGCCTATGGAGAGGGCGAGGGAGAGCAGCAGGACACCGCCGGGCGCCATCGCGCGGCGGATCCCGCGATGCCAGCGCGGACGTGATCGACCGAACACGAAAGGAACCCCCCGGTGGGCACGGCCGGGAAGTCACCCGGTCGGCAAAACGGACGAAGCCGTCGAACGTAAGAAGAGCCGCGTGAAGAGGTATGGAGAAAGTAAGGAGAAAACAGCGGGGATTATTGATCAGTCGTTGAGTTCTGCGCCAGAGTGTTCGACTGCGTGTGGGATTGATCACTGACGGTAGCATGACAATATTGCCCAACTGGGCTCAGATTGCAGGCACTTAAGGGCGGAATAAGCCCGTCCGACCTGCGCAGACGCCTGCCCCGGCCCCAAAGGACCTTGTCCTGCACACCCCATCCCTCCATGATCTGCACACGGACCCCCCATGCCTCGTCAAAAGACCATCAACGTGCGCGTGCGGAGGGCCGTTCGCTTGTCGCCACCGTCAGAGGGGAAACGGTTAGGTGTCCTCCGCTTCATGGCCAGGCAGCCTGAGCCACCGCCACATGCGCCTGCTCGCCGGGTTGTTGGCCCTGATCGTGGCCGCCGCGACCGCCTGGGTGCTGCTCCCCGACCACGACAGCGGCAACGGCACCGCGAAGCATGAGGCGACACCGCACCCCCGCACGGAGACCGAGGCCCGCGCCCTCGCCAAGCGCACCGGCAGGTCCGTCGAGGTGGTCACCGCCCGCACCGCGAAGACCACCACCTGGGCCAACCCCGACCACACCCTCACCACCCGCATCCACGTCTCACCGGTACGCACGAAGGTCGACGGCAAGTGGAGAGCGATCGACCCGACGCTGCGCCGCACGACCGACGGGAACTGGGCCACGACAGCCACGACCACTCCGGTGGTGTTCTCGGGCGGCACGAGGGGGAAGGCCACCAAGTCCCGTGCGAATAAGGCTTCTTACGTCCACCCCGCTGCCTATCGCGCGGACTCCGCGGCCGACGACCCGACCAGCACCCTCGTCACCCTCACCACCGCCGGCCACATCATCAACCTCACCTGGCCGGGCACCCTGCCCGCCCCCGAGGTCGAGAGCAACGAGGCGCTGTACCGCGAGGTACTCCCCGGCGTCGACCTGGTCGTCGCCGCGAACGACGGCGGCTTCTCCGAGGTACTGGTCGTCAAGTCGGCCCAGGCGGCGGCCAATCCCGCGCTGAAGACCATCTCGTACGGCCTGTCCTCCCCGGACCTGACGATGAAGCTGGACTCGCGCAGCGGCTCCGTCCACGCCTACGACGCCGACGGCAACGACGTGGCGGCCACCCCGACCCTGCTCATGTGGGACTCGGCGGGCAAGGAAGCCGCCACCGACAACCTGACCCACCCCGACGGCGGCCAGGACGACCCGGACCCGACACCGAGCACCACGCCGGGCTCCTCCGCCGAGCCGACTGCCACCGCCGGCGGCGACGCGTCGGACACCGCTCGCCGGGACATCGAGGACGACCAGAACGCCGACTCGGACTTCGCCGACGCCACCCCCGGACCGACCGCGACCACGGAAACCGACGGCGACGCCACCGCTTCCCCGGCCGCGAGCGACAGCGCGGCTGCGGGAGCCGGTGCCGACCCGGCGACCACCGAACCGGCCGGCGACGAGGACTCGGTCGTCGTCCCGTCCGTCACCGCCATCGACCAGGAGTTGCCCGGTCTCGCAGGTCCGCAGCCCGGCACCCATTCGTCCCGCATCGATCCCACGCTCGCGGACAACGGCACCATCACCATCACGCCCGACCAGGAAATGCTGACGAAGGCGAGCACCAGGTACCCGGTGTTCATCGACCCGAACACCAACACGGACGCGGGTAACTGGACGACCGTCTACAAGCGCGGCAGCTGGAACACCGCGACCTTCTTCAACGGCCGCGGCTTCAACAAGGGCACCAACGAGGCGCGCGCCGGCTACGAGTCCGACACCTACGGCACCAGCCGCTCCTTCTTCACCATGGAGTGGCCGGAGAAGGTGCGCACCACGGACGTCACCGAGGCCACCCTGAACATGAAGGAGACCTACTCCTGGTCCTGCACCAAGAAGGACGTCGAGGTGTGGCGGACAGGTGACATCGACAAGAAGACCAGCTGGTCCAACCAGCCCGGCTGGACGGCCCGCCTCGACACCAAGTCGTACGCGAAGGGCTACGAGAAGAGATGCGCGGCCGGGAACACGACCTTCGACGTCGAGAGCGCGGCTCAGTACGCGGCCGACCACAGCCTGAATCACTGGACCCTCGGCATCCAGGCCTCGAACGAGGACGACCAGTACGCGTGGAAGAAGTTCCAGGCCACGAACGACAACGCGGGCCCGAACATCGACGTCACCTTCAACACCAAGCCCAACAAGCCGACCAAGCTCAAGATGAGCCCGGGCAAGTGCACCACCAGTTCGCCCTACGTGACGATCGGCGGGAACGACCAGATCGTATTCTCGGCAGCCACCTCCGACCCGGACGGCCAGGACGACCTCGACGTCATGCACGTGACGTTGAAGAACGTGGGAACCGGCACGGTCTACAACCGTGAGGCGTCCGCTTCCGGCAAGAGCACGACGAGCTACACGTTCGACAACACCAACAGCAGCGGCGACTACGTCCTCAAGGACGGGACGTACTCCTGGAACGTGTACGTCAAGGACGACACGGGCGGCAGCGGCGGCACGTCCGCCACGAGCTACACCTGCTACTTCAAGATCGACACGGTCGCCCCCAAGACCCCGATCGTCTCGTCCGACGACTTCGACGAGGCCGACGTCGACAACGACAGCGGCGAGGACCAGTGGTCCAGGACCACCTTCGGCCACTCCGGCTGCATGTCCTTCTGGAACCTTCCGTGGGACCGGGCCTCGAAGTACGTCTACAGCTGGAACAACACCACCTACGACAAGACCGCCACCGTGGGCGACGGCACCAGTTGCACCACCACATCGGGCGAGGTGGTGAAGACAAATTCGTACACAGCGGTCGCCTCTGTCACACCACCGCTCGCGGGTATCGCCGTCCTGTACGTCAAGGCCGTGGACGCTGCCGGCAACGAATCGGCCGCCCCGAACTCCTACCGGATCTTCGTCAGCCCGAGCGACCGTGACGAGTCCGCCGCCGACCTCACCGGTGACGACAAGCCCGACCTGCTGACCGTCAACGAGTCCACGGACGACAACGGGAACCCCTCGTACACCCTGCGCGACTACCCCTCGGGCAAGGACGGCGACCTGTTCGTCGGAATGAACCCGTCCTACGGCAAGGTCACCAAGAACACCGCCTACACCGACGGCTGCACCTCCTCCGACCTCAGCTGGAAGGGGGCGCTGATCACCCATACCGGCGACTACTACCCGGGCGACGGACTCCAGGACCTGATCGCCCGCATGGGCGACGGCAAGCTCTACGTCTACCCCGGTGACGGCTTCGGCGGCTTCAACACCTGCGCCCGGCTGCCGATCCTGCTGCCGTCCAAGGGCACGGACACCAGCGGGGCGAGCGTCAACGTCCCCGACCCGTCCGCCTTCGATCAGATCCTGGCCGCCGGGGACGTGACAGGCGACGGCCAGCCGGACCTGTTCATGACCTCCGGCACCCAGTACTGGGCCTTCACCGGCTACACCGGCGGCTCCTTCGCCGGTGCCACGCTGCTGAACACCGGCAGCGCCTGGACCACCCGGGACCTCGTCACGGTCGCCGACATCAGCGGTGACGGCATCCCGGACATGATCTACCGCTCGGACTCCGGACGGCTGCTCCTGCGCAAGGGCAAGGCCAACTCGGCCGGCACCGGCGTCGACGTCCTCTCCCTCGCCACCGCGGCGGCGAGTGGTGATGGCTTCGACGCCGAATACGCGGCGAGCGGCTGGTCCAGCACCGACGTGCCGCGCTTCTTCGCCGTCCCGGACGTCAACGCCGATGGGATCCCCGACCTGTACGCCCACATGAGCAGCGGCAGCGTGCGCCTCTACTTCGGCGGTAAGGCTGCGATCGGCGGCTACACCACGGTGATCGGCAGTTGGACAGGAAAGCTCGCCTTCGGCTGAGCCCTGGGTCCCGCGGAGCCGGCGGCCACTACAGCCGCCGGCTCTCCAGCGGCCCCAGATACGTCGGCGTGAGGCCGCCCGTGTCGAGTACCAGCCGCTGCACCACCACCGTGGGGTCCACCGACCAGAACGTCAGGCGGTGGACGCCGGATCCCACGGTGTGCCGAGTCGCCGTGCGGTTCACGTTGTCGGAGGTGTTGCGGGCCCAGACCGCGTTCAGGAGGCCGTCGTCCGCGCCGGCCGTGATGTCGACGGGCCGGGGCGCCTCGTCGTCGAAGGACAGGGCGTAGCGCAGACCGGTGCCCGTCGGCAGCGCCGGGTTGCGGGGGGACAGGTACGCCCACGCCGTCACCTCGCCGTCCGACACCAGGCTGACCTGGTACTCCAGCCGGGGCCAGGAGTCCGGGGAGTCGCCCCGGCCGCCCGTCACCGGCCACGCCGTCATCCCCGCCCCGGTGCGGCCGATCCCGTCCAGCCGGCGCCACTCGCCGACCGCGCGGTCGTAGTGCTCCGCTTCGACCGCCACATAGCCGCCCGCCTCCACGAACCCCCGCAGCCCACGAGGAGACGGCCGCTCGGCGACGCACCCCACCGTCACCGACTCCCCCGCCCCGCTCACCGTCAGCGTCGCCTCCGCACGGCCGGCCGGGGCCCGGGACCAGTCCACCCGCACCACCACCCGCACCTGGTCCGTCACCCGGCCACGGGGACGGTCCACCGTCAGCCACGGCGCCGACACCGACACCCGGTAGTCGAAGGGCGTACGGCCCCGGTTGAAGATCTCGACGTACTGCTGCGGCCTGGTCTGGTAGGGGCTGAACGGCGGCAGGGTCATGGACCCCGCGTCGGGGTCCACCGACACTCCCAGTCCGGCCGCCTCCGGCACCTCGATCCGCCGTACCGCCGGGAAGAGCACGTCCGGGAGGGCCACGTTGTCCTTCTCCGGTTGCTGCCAGGGCGCGTTGGGGCCGTACCGGTCCACGTCCCCGTAGTCGATGTGCGGCTGGGTCTGGAAGCCCTGCCACTTGCCGCCCGCCACCTGGGTGTTGAAGCGCTCGGCAAGGGCGAGATCGGCCGCCAGGCCCTGTTCCGCCTGCGCCGCCAGGTCGTTCGTCGCGGCCCTGCCCTGGCGGGCGTAGAGCAGGTTCGTGAACTCGGCCTCGCGCAGCGCGTACAGGTTCGCGGTCGCCGTCACCTCGTAACCGACCAGCTCGAACCACGCGTCCTGGACGGCCGCCGGGAGCCGCCGGGCGATCCGCTTCGCCCGTCTCCCCAGGTCCCGCCACTCCTCCGCCACCCGCTCCAGCTCGTCGTGGCCGAAGTAGAAGGGCGTCTGCCGGTCGTCGTAGACCACCTCGCCGGCGCCGGAGAGAGTGATGCGGCGGTTGAGCAGCTCCGGCTTACGGCGCGCCTGCAACCGGCCGTACGCGGCAAGAAGTTCGGCGATCTCCGGCGCCGCCTCCGCGCCGAAGTTCTGGCGGGCGTATCTGCGCTCCCACTCGCCCAGCCGGTCGAAGGTCCAGCGGTCCGGGTTCCAGGCGTAGTCGAGGAAGAACTCCGTCGGGAGCTCGTTCCCCTTCAGGTCGCCCACGTTGGCCACCCACAGGCCGTGGTTGCCATAGGCGTGCGCCTGGTGGAGCTGGTCCCAGACGTTGCGGAGGTTCGCGGTGTCGACCCACTTGTAGTTGCGGCCCGCTCCGACGTAGTCGAAGTGGTAGTAGAGGCCGTAACCGCCATCGCGCGGCTCCTCGGGCGAGGGGTGCTTGCGGATGTTGCCCCAGTTGTCGTCCGTCAGCACCACCGTGACGTCTTCGGGGGCGCGCAGCCCGCGGTCCCAGTAGCGCTGGACCTCCTTGTACAGGGTCCACACCTGGGGGGTCTCGGCGGCCGGCTTTCCCGTCACCTCCTCGATGATCTGGCGTTGCGCCGCGATGATCTCCTGCATCAGTTCGATGCCGTCGCCGTCGGGGAGGCCGGTGTCGCCGTTGCCGCGCATGCCGAGGGTGACCACGCCCTCGATGCCCTCGTCGACCATGCGCTGGATGCCGGCCCGCCAGTAGGCGCGGATGGCCTCGGCGTTGCGGAGGTAGGACCACTCGCCCGTGCCTCCGTAGGGGTCGGTGCCGCCGGCCGCGTGGCGGTTCCACTCCTCGATCCCCCGCATCATGGGCGCCTCGTGGGACGTGCCCATGACAACACCGTAGGCCGACGCCGTGCGGTGGTTCGCCGGGTCGTCCTCCGCGAACGCCCGGCCCCAGACGGCGGGCCAGAGGTAGTTGCCCTTCAGCCGCAGCAGGACCTCGAAGACCTTCGCGTAGAAGTCGGCGTTGAAGCCGCCGGGATAGCCCGGGGCCTTGCCGGGGCCGAAGTACGCCGGGGCCCAGGTGCCGAGCGCCGGGTTCTCGTCGTTGACGAAGAAGCCGCGGTACTTCACCGCCGGCGTGCCCTGCGTGAACCTGCCGGGGAGCACCCACACCTGGTCGCGGTGGACCGGGGGGACGTCGTCCCACCAGTGCCAGGGCGAGACGCCGATCCCGTACGAGACGTCGTAGGCCCCGAAGATCGTGCCGCGCGGGTCGCTGCCCGCGATGACGAACGCCTTGTCCACACCGGGCATGGGGTGGTCGACGACCGCCTGGAGCGAGGTCTCCCAGCGGCCCCGGATCCCCGTCACGTCCAGCTTGCCGGACGCCACCAGGGCGTCGATCAGCGGGCTGCGGCCGATCGTGCCGACGAGGACCGCTCGGCGGGCGATCGTCGCGGCCGGCCGTACGCCTGTCACCCGCTCGATGTCGTCACGGAGGTCGCCCACCACCCGGACGACTCCGGGGTGGTCGTCGGCGCTCACCACGACCGGGGCGCCGACCAGCGAGAACGCCCCGCCGGTGAAGGAGATGTACGCGCCGGGGTCGGTCGCCCTCGGTGCGCCGTCGTCCCCGGCCCACGCGACGCCGGACGAGAGTACGGGCACGGCGGCCAGCCCCGCACCCAGGACGGTCCTACGACGCACGGACATGCCTCAGCCCTCCACCCGAATTTGGTCAGCGGCATGACAAATAGTGGAGCGAGGGGCCCCTGGGGGGAACGGGTCGTACGCGACGAATACTTTCGAGGCGGTGCTGTCAGACCGGGCCGGTAGCCTCCGGCCATGACGACCCGTACGACGCCGCCCCGCCCCCTGGACATCACCGCGGTCTTCCCCGAACTGGCTCCGCTCGCCCGCACCGCCGTCCGTCTGCATCCCCGCGCCGGTGCGCCCACCGCGGCCGGCAGTTCCGTCGGCGGGCCCCTGCTGTGGCCGGCCGAAGAGCCGTGGCCGACCTGTCCGGAGCATGCGGGTCCCTGGCAGCACGGTGTGGCGCCGGACGACGTCCACGTCGGCCGGCGTGTCCTGCGCGAGGCCTGGGCCCGGCCGCGCGCCGAGGGCGCCGACCTGCTGACCGAGGAGGAGCGCGCGCTGGTCGACCGGGGGACCACGCCGTACCGGGCAGCCCTGGACGGGCCAGTGCCGCTGGTGCCGGTCGCGCAGATACGTGCCGCGGATGTGCCGACACTGCCCCGGCCCGAGGGCGCCGATCTGCTCCAGGTGCTGTGGTGCGCCTTCGACCATCCCGAGGACGACTACTCGCCGAGGGTCGAGCTGCGTTGGCGCCGGGCCGCCGATGTCGTGACCGCGCTCGCCGCTCCCCCGCGGCCCGCCGTCATCGGCAGCGACGACTATCTGCCCGAGCCGTGTGTGCTGCACCCCGAGACCGTCACCGAGTACCCGGCCCCGCACGAGCTGCCTCAGGAGCTGGCGGACCGGATCCACGAGTGGGAGGAGGGCGTCGAGGGCGAGGACGAGGAGCCGGAGGTCTGCTACCAGTACGACCTGGCCGTCGCCCCGGGATGGAAGCTCGGGGGACACGCGCCCTGGAGTTTCTCCGACCCGTTCCCCATGGCCTGCGCCGAGTGCGGCGCCGGGGTGCGGCCCCTGCTCACGATCGACGGCACCGAGTGGGACGGCGGCAGCGGCAGCTGGGCACCGGTGGAGGACGCGGGATACACCGGTTACCACTTCCTCGGACCGGCGCTGGACACGCAGATCGCCATCGGGCGCGGCTACAGCCTCCAGGTGTACGTGTGCGAGGCGTCGTACGACCATCCGCCCGTGCAGAACATGCAGTGAGTTCCTGCCGAAGCAGCGAAGAGGCCCGTACGACC
Source organism: Streptomyces sp. NPDC001714 (assembly GCF_042892755.1). Classification (NCBI taxonomy): domain Bacteria; kingdom Bacillati; phylum Actinomycetota; class Actinomycetes; order Kitasatosporales; family Streptomycetaceae; genus Streptomyces; species Streptomyces sp. NPDC001714. The sequence goes on along the minus strand of NZ_JBIAUL010000001.1, from coordinate 278,597 downwards.
GAAGTCGTACGGGCCCCTTCAGACCTGCCTGGTCAGCCCTTGCGGGCCAAGATCACTTGTTGATCTTGGTGACCTGGCCGGCGCCGACCGTGCGGCCACCCTCGCGGATGGCGAACTTCAGGCCCTCTTCCATGGCGACGGGCTGGATGAGCTCCACCTTCATCTCGGTGTTGTCACCCGGCATGACCATCTCGGTGCCCTCGGGGAGGGTCACGACGCCGGTCACGTCCGTCGTACGGAAGTAGAACTGCGGACGGTAGTTGTTGAAGAACGGCGTGTGGCGGCCACCCTCGTCCTTGGAGAGGATGTAGGCCTGCGCCTCGAACTCGGTGTGCGGGGTGACCGAGCCCGGCTTGATGATGACCTGGCCGCGCTCGACGTCCTCGCGCTTGATGCCACGGAGCAGCAGACCGACGTTCTCACCGGCCTGGCCCTCGTCGAGCAGCTTGCGGAACATCTCGATGCCGGTGACCGTGGTGGTGGTCTTCTCGGTCTTGATGCCGATGATGTCGACGGTCTCGTTGACCTTGAGGACACCACGCTCGATACGACCGGTGACGACGGTGCCACGACCGGTGATCGTGAAGACGTCCTCGATCGGCATCAGGAACGGCTTGTCGACGTCACGCTCGGGCTGCGGGATGTTCTCGTCGACGGCGGTCATGAGGTCGAGCACGGACTGCGTCCACTCGGCGTCGCCCTCCAGCGCCTTCAGCGCGGAGACGCGGACGACCGGCAGGTCGTCGCCCGGGAACTCGTACTCGGACAGGAGCTCACGGACCTCGAGCTCGACGAGCTCCATGATCTCCTCGTCGTCCACCATGTCGGCCTTGTTCAGGGCGACCACGATGTACGGAACGCCGACCTGGCGGGCCAGGAGCACGTGCTCCTTGGTCTGCGGCATCGGGCCGTCGGTGGCGGCCACGACCAGGATCGCGCCGTCCATCTGCGCGGCACCCGTGATCATGTTCTTGATGTAGTCCGCGTGACCGGGGCAGTCGACGTGCGCGTAGTGACGGGTCTCCGTCTGGTACTCGACGTGCGCGATGGAGATGGTGATACCGCGCTGACGCTCCTCGGGCGCCTTGTCGATGTTGTCGAACGCGGTCGCCTCGTTCAGGTCCGGGTACGCGTCGTGCAGCACCTTGGTAATGGCGGCCGTGAGGGTCGTCTTACCGTGGTCGATGTGACCGATGGTGCCGATGTTGACGTGCGGCTTAGTCCGCTCGAACTTCGCCTTCGCCACTGGGGTCCTCCTGTGGAGTGGTTCTGTACGCCTGGGTTCAGTCGGCGCCAGGTGATCTTTGCTGTTGGGTCCCGGGCCCCGGGTCGTTCCGCCACGAATGCGGAGGAACGACCCGTGAGGCTCCGGGGTCAAGCCTAAGGCGTGTGTGCGCGCCGCGTTAAACGCGGTACCTACTCGCCCTTGGCCTTCGCGATGATCTCCTCGGCGACGTTCCGCGGAACCTCGGCGTAGGAGTCGAACTGCATGGAGTAGCTGGCCCGGCCGGACGTCTTGCTGCGCAGGTCGCCGACGTAACCGAACATCTCCGAGAGGGGCACGAGGCCCTTCACGACGCGGGCACCGGCCCGCTCCTCCATGGCCTGGATCTGACCACGGCGGGAGTTGATGTCGCCGATGACCTCACCCATGTAGTCCTCGGGCGTGGTGACCTCGACGGCCATCATCGGCTCAAGGAGCACGGGGGACGCCTTGCGCGCGGCCTCCTTGAAGGCCTGCGAGCCGGCGATCTTGAAGGCGAGCTCGGAGGAGTCGACCTCGTGGTAGGCACCGTCGTGCAGGATCACGCGGACACCGGTCATCTCGTAACCGGCGAGGATGCCGAACTGCATGGCCTCCTGCGCACCGGCGTCCACCGAAGGGATGTACTCCTTCGGGATGCGGCCACCGGTCACCTTGTTCACGAACTCGTACGAGGTGTCGCCACCCTCGAGCGGCTCGATGCCGATCTGCACCTTCGCGAACTGACCGGTACCACCGGTCTGCTTCTTGTGGGTGTAGTCGACGCGCTCGACGGCCTTGCGGATCGTCTCGCGGTACGCCACCTGCGGCTTGCCGACGTTGGCCTCGACCTTGAACTCACGGCGCATACGGTCGACCAGCACCTCGAGGTGCAGCTCGCCCATGCCACCGATGATGGTCTGGCCGGTCTCCTCGTCCGAGTGGACCTGGAAGGACGGGTCCTCCTCGGCCAGGCGCTGGATCGCGACGCCCAGCTTCTCCTGGTCGCCCTTCGACTTGGGCTCGATGGCGACCTGGATGACCGGAGCCGGGAAGTCCATGGACTCCAGGATCACCGGGGCCTTGTCGTCGCACAGCGTCTCACCGGTCGTGGTCTGCTTGAGACCCATGACGGCGATGATGTCGCCGGCGCCCACCGACTCGATCTCCTCACGCTTGTTCGCGTGCATGCGGTAGATCTTGCCGATGCGCTCCTTCTTGCCCTTGACGGAGTTCAGCACGGCGGTGCCGGACTCCAGGCGGCCCGAGTAGACCCGGACGAAGGTGAGCTTGCCGAGGTGCGGGTCGCTCATGATCTTGAACGCCAGCGCGGACAGCGGCTCGTCGTCGGACGGCTTGCGCTTGACGACCTCCTCCGGGTCGTTCACGGCGTGGCCCTCGATGGCCTCGACGTCGAGCGGGGAGGGGAGGTAGCGCACGACCGCGTCGAGCAGGGGCTGAACGCCCTTGTTCTTGAACGCGGTACCGCAGAACACCGGGGTGACGGTGGTGCCGTCGGACTTGCCGGACGCGATGGTGATACGACGGATCGCGGCGTACAGCTGCTCCTCGGAGGGCTCCTCGCCCTCCAGGTACAGCTCCATGATCTCTTCGTCGTTCTCGGCCACGGCCTCGAGCAGCTTGCCGCGGTACTCCTCGGCAGCCTCGGTGTGGGTGGCCGGGATGTCGACGACGTCGTACATCTCGCCCTTGGTGGCCTCGGCGGACCACACGAGCGCCTTCATGCGGACGAGGTCCACGACGCCCTGGAAGTCGGCCTCGGCACCGATGGGGAGCTGCATGACGATCGGCTGAGCGCCGAGGCGGTCAGAGATCATGTCGACGCAGCGGTGGAACTCGGCACCGGTCCGGTCGAGCTTGTTGACGAAGCAGATACGCGGAACGCCGTAGCGGTCCGCCTGACGCCACACCGTCTCGGACTGCGGCTCGACACCGGCGACGCCGTCGAACACCGTCACGGCACCGTCGAGCACGCGCAGCGAACGCTCCACCTCGACGGTGAAGTCGACGTGGCCCGGGGTGTCGATGATGTTGATGGTGTGGTCGACGTCTTCCAGCGGCCAGTGACAGGTGGTGGCAGCAGAGGTGATCGTGATGCCACGCTCCTGCTCCTGCTCCATCCAGTCCATGGTGGCAGCGCCGTCGTGGACCTCACCGATCTTGTACGACACACCGGTGTAGAACAGGATCCGCTCGGTGGTGGTCGTCTTGCCCGCGTCGATGTGGGCCATGATCCCGATGTTGCGGACCTTGGCCAGGTCAAGTGAAGTGGTAGCCATAAGGCTTCGGTCTTCTCTCGGTCTCGATGGGGGTAGCGACTACCAGCGGTAGTGCGCGAAGGCCTTGTTGGACTCGGCCATCTTGTGCGTGTCCTCGCGCTTCTTGACGGCCGCACCGAGGCCGTTCGAAGCGTCGAGAAGCTCGTTGAGCAGACGCTCGGTCATGGTCTTCTCGCGACGGGCGCGGGAGTAACCGACCAGCCAGCGCAGCGCCAGGGTGTTGGCACGGCCGGGCTTGACCTCGACCGGGACCTGGTAGGTGGCGCCACCGACACGGCGGGACTTGACCTCAAGCGTCGGCTTGATGTTCTCGAGAGCGCGCTTGAGCGTGATGACCGGGTCGTTGCCGGTCTTGTCGCGCAGGCCCTCCATGGCGCCGTAGACGATGCGCTCGGCGGTGGAGCGCTTGCCGTTCAGCAGCACCTTGTTGATCAGGGAGGTCACCAGAGGGGAGCCGTAAACCGGGTCGATGATGACCGGGCGCTTCGGGGCGGGGCCCTTACGAGGCATTCTTACTTCTCCTTCTTGGCGCCGTAGCGGCTGCGGGCCTGCTTGCGGTTCTTGACACCCTGGGTGTCGAGCGAGCCACGGATGATCTTGTAGCGAACACCCGGCAGGTCCTTCACACGGCCGCCGCGCACGAGCACGATGGAGTGCTCCTGCAGGTTGTGTCCCTCACCCGGAATGTAAGCGGTGACCTCGATCCCGCTGGTCAGACGCACACGCGCGACCTTACGCAGGGCCGAGTTCGGCTTCTTCGGGGTGGTCGTGAACACACGCGTGCAGACGCCACGACGCTGAGGGGACCCCTCGAGTGCGGGCGTCTTGTTCTTCTCGACCTTGTCCTGCCGGCCCTTGCGGACCAGCTGCTGGATCGTAGGCACTACTTCTCCGGTTTCTGTGTGCCGATTGGTGAAGCTAACCTGGAACGTCGCCGACCCACGCGGTCGGGTGTGTCGGATTCCGTGAACTCCTGCCGCGAGGCAGAAGGGGCGCGGATCGCGGTGGCCGCTTCGTCACTCCGGTGCGGTTTGAAGGCACGCACGAGGATCAGGGCACACCCCAGGCACAAGGTCTGAGCGTACCCAGCGCAATGACTCCGGTCAAAACAAAAGGAGGGGGACCGGTTGCGGGGGGCGTGAGCTGGGGTTTTGGGGCGCCTTCCGATATACCACGGAGACGAACGAGACGCGAACGGAAGACGGCGCGGGGTGTCGGGGATCGGTTCGACGGCTGTGCGACGCTGATCAGATCTTCTGATCAGGGGCTCGCTTGAGCGCCCCGTCAGGGGCGCGGAGAACCGCGCGACCAGCCACCACGGGCCTGCAACCGCCCGACAACCACGCGCGGCACTGCGCACGGCGCGCTTTTTTTGGGAGGCAGCACACGCATGAGCGCAGCTCAGAGCAACACCGCGCCGACCACCGAAAGACCGCCGCGTACCCGCCTGCCCCCGGCCGCCCGCCCCTACCTCCCGCCCCTCGCCCTCTACGGCGCCGCCAAGCTCACCGGCCTCCTCGTCTTCGCCTGGCTGCTGACGTCCGCCGGTGACTACCGCGACAAGGACCCCCGCTTCGGCGGCGGCGCCCACTGGTGGGACGTCCTGTCCACCTGGGACGGCTGGTGGTACCTCCAGGTCGCGCAGAAGGGCTACCACCCCGAGCCGCTCCGGCCCCTGGCCCCGGGCGGCCAGTTCAGCGCCGAGCAGAACTCGGTCGCGTTCTTCCCCCTGTACCCGGGTCTGGTCCGCGCCGTCTCGGAAGTCACCGGCCTCGGCCTGTACGGCGCGGCGATCCTCGTCTCCGTCCTCTGCTCCTTCGTCGCGGCGGCCGGCATCTACGCCGTGCTCTCGCTGCTCGCCGGCGCCCGGGCCGGCACCATCGCGGCCGGCCTGTGGGCCGTGGCCCCCGCCGCCGGCGTCGAGTGGGCGGTCTACACGGAGTCCCTGTTCGTGGCGATCGCCGCCTGGACCTGCCACGCCGTGATGAGACGCCGCTGGGTGACGGCGGGCCTGCTCGCCTTCCTCTCCGGCCTGAGCCGTCCCACGGCGGCCGTACTGATCGGCGCGGTCGGCCTGGCGGCCCTGGTGACGGTGGTACGGCGGGACGGGCGGCGCGAGCAGGGCGTCGCGGCCCCGCTGTACGCGGCGATCGCCGCACCCCTCGGCCTGCTCACCTACATCGCCTGGGTCGGCTGGTCGATGGGGGACCTGGGCGCGTATTTCTCGCTCCAGCGCGAGGCCTGGGCCCACTACTTCGACTTCGGCGCGTACACCCTGGACGTGCTGCGGAACGTGGCGGTGGGGCACGGCGACTACCTCTTCGCCTACGCGGTCCCGGACCTGATCGCCGTGCAGGTGGTGCTGGCGCTGCCGTTCCTCGTCGCGCTCCTGCTGCGGAAACGGCCACCGCTGGTACTGACGGCGTACACCCTCGCCTCGATCGTGACGATCCTCGGCACCCAGCAGATGTTCGGCAACACCCCGCGCTATCTGCTCCCCGTCTTCCCGCTGCTCCTGGCCCCGGCGGCGGCGATGGCCCGGCTGAGGTGGCCGAGCCTGGTGGTGTTCTTCTCCACGGCGGCGGTGGCGTCGGGGTGGTACGCGCACTACGTGATCTTCGAGTTGGGGATTCCATAGCGAGCGGCGTTCAGGTGGTGTCGACCCCGGCCAGATATTCGGCGACGAGGCTGTTCGGCAGGCGCCCTTTGGAGCTGACCGGCCGTCCGTTCGCCTTGGCCCAACGCCGCACCTGTTCCGGGACGACTTCGGGAACGGCCCTGCCCGAATTCCGCGCCTCGGCTTCTTCCGGCTCCGGCGGGGGCGCGTGACGGTCCACGTCGGGCCCTCCGGTGATCAGGGGCAGGCCGTCCTCCAGGACGTCGGCGAAGGTGCGCAGGCGGGCCGCGACGAGATGGAGTGGCGCTGTCGAGGTGAATTCGCCGTTCTTCATACTGGTACACGCCGCCAGCAGCGGATTACTCAGCAGGGCGAGCGCATCCTCGATCTCACTGGGGCTGAGGGGGTTTTTCTCGGTCCCCTTGCTCATACGCCAGATGTCGCGAACGGTCAGCGCACCTCCGCTGAATTCGATGTCGTTCTCGTCGTTCCCGCTCTCCCAGAGAGCGCTGGTGACCTGGCGGATGGCGTCGAGATTCCGCGCGACGGATGTCCAGACAGAGTCCGCGGACTCGGAGAAGATGAGGTAGAACAGCTCCTGGGGAAAGAGCCGCGCACGCCGAGAGCGACTGATCCACTCGGCGATGTTGCCGGCGGAGATCAGAGGGATGCTTTTACTCATGGCCCATTGCGGAAGTCGCCCCCCGAAGTCGGGGCCGACCACGATGACCCGCTCCGCATCATGAATCTTCCGGTGCTCCTCCAGAGCGTCGAATTTGATGTCATTTTCATGGACCACACCGGCCGAGTCCGTCTTGACCTCGACCGTCACACGGCACCGCTTGGTGGGCGAGATCCAGAAGACCACGACCAGGTCTGTCTTTCCGGGCCCACCGTACTGTTCGACGTTCAGCCCCAGCAGACGAAAGGATGTGGCAACGGCTTCTTCGAACCGTCGGGGATTGGCGCTGTCGACGGCGGCGTCAAGGACTTCCTGCCCATGGTTGACAATCTCCGCGGCCGAGGCTTCGGACGGCCCGGCTTCCTCGATCGCCCGAGATGATGAGTGGTGGGATCCGGCTGGCTCCAGGCATGGAAGAGCATCGTGGAACAGTTCCCCCAGGGGGGTGATCCGGTACCGTGTGTGGCCGATGCGCTCGACGAGTTCCGCGTCGTTCAGAATGGCGAGCCGCCGCGTCAGCTCCCCACGAGAGAGCCGATGGGCGGGGAACCCGAGAGTCAGCCAGCGTAGGATCGCGCCGGTGTCCGACTCCTCGTAGAGAGCCGACAGGACCTCGCCGACCAACGCGACCTTGGAATGCAGGATGCGCACCAGGTCAAGCGGGTTCCCGGACTCGAGCCACTCGACGGCCACCGGCGTAGGGGCGAAGGTGTGCATGCCGACCTGTTCGAGGATGTTCAGGGCCCGGAGCGTCCACAGTGTCTGCTCGGCCGAAGATTCCTTGACGGTGAATTGTTCAGCGCATTGTCGAATATAGTCGTCTTTGGTCGTGCGAGGGAACGCCAGATCCGTAAGAATCCGGAAGTTATCCAGCGACCCGCCGCCGGCGAGGTATCCCCACTGCGGCTTTCGGTTGACCAGCACGTTCTGGTCGAGAGCCGCCGTTTCCGCGAGCGCAAGAGGCCCTGCGGGTTTCAGCTCGGGTGTTTTCTGATGCAAGTCTGCGAAACCCGGGATTTCATTGGTCTGCGCCAACTGGAGAGCGGTACACAGAGAATGGCCGCGATCGGTCAGCACCACCTGGTTACTGTGACTCCACAGCTCCGCAAGACCGAGGGCCCGGAACCAACTCGAACGTCGGCGTACCTGGTCGAGAGTGCCCCACTTCAAACCATATGAATTCTCGGCCACCTCGTTGAGTTCGGCATGGCTCCGTCCCGAACCAATACCCCTCAGCATCTCTCCCATGAACCGTACGTTCGCATGAAGGACTGCGGCCAAGTAGTCGGCATCCTCACCATCGAGGAAGAAACGGGCTTCCCGCGTCAGGCTCAGCGTGTCCCCTGCTTTCACGATGAGTCCACAGGATCCAAGGCCGTGGACGGCCGCCTTGATTGTCGTTCCGGCACCGGTGGCGGGCCAGGTGAACGCCCTTTCCACCTCCCCGTCTCGCTCGACGTCCCGCAACAGCCCACACAAGTTCGGGACCATTTGGTCCACGTTGCCGGGAACCCAGGGGATGGAACTCGATCGCTGCGTCCAGCGACGAGGAGCCGGAAAATCGCTCGGGTTCGACTCGGCGGTAGGCATCTATCCCTCACAGTTGAACGATTCATGGACGGGATTAATACCGTAGCTTTTACGCTGCCTCAGCGGATAAATTCACCGCTCAATGGTGAAACATGATCAATATTGGCCGCCTCGCCATGATTATTAATCGTTGTTCCCACGATTCGGATCGGCTCCGTGTGCAGAGTCGGAACACGCCGAAGGGCGGCCACCCCGTACGAAACGGGGTGACCGCCCTTCAGAACCAACTACTACTGGTTGTACGGACCGTAGTCGTAGTCCTCCAGCGGAACGGCCTGGCCGGAGCCGGTGCCGAACGGCGAGTAGTCGATGTCGTCGTAGCCGACGGCCGAGTACATCGCGGCCTTCGCCTCCTCGGTCGGCTCGACCCGGATGTTGCGGTAGCGGGACAGACCCGTACCGGCCGGGATGAGCTTACCGATGATGACGTTCTCCTTGAGGCCGATGAGGCTGTCGGACTTGGCGTTGATCGCCGCGTCCGTCAGGACTCGGGTCGTCTCCTGGAAGGAGGCGGCCGACAGCCAGGACTCCGTCGCCAGCGAGGCCTTGGTGATACCCATGAGCTGCGGACGACCCGAAGCCGGGTGACCGCCCTCCTGGACCACACGACGGTTCTCGTGCTCGAACTTCGAGCGCTCGACCAGCTCGCCGGGCAGCAGCTCGGCGTCGCCGGACTCGATGATCGTCACACGGCGCAGCATCTGCCGGATGATGATCTCGATGTGCTTGTCGTGGATCGACACACCCTGCGAGTTGTACACCTTCTGGACCTCGCCGACCAGGTGGACCTGGACGGCACGCTGACCCAGGATGCGCAGCACGTCGTGCGGGTTGGTGGCACCCACGGTGAGCTTCTGGCCCACCTCGACGTGCTCGCCCTCGCTGACCAGGAGACGGGCGCGCTTGGAGATGGGGTAGGCCATCTCGTCGCTGCCGTCGTCCGGGGTGACGACGATCTTCTTGGTCTTCTCGGTCTCCTCGATCCGCACCCGGCCCTGGGCCTCGGAGATCGGGGCGACACCCTTCGGGGTACGGGCCTCGAAGAGCTCGACGACACGCGGCAGACCCTGGGTGATGTCGTCACCGGCCACACCACCGGTGTGGAAGGTACGCATCGTCAGCTGGGTACCGGGCTCACCGATGGACTGGGCGGCGATGATGCCGACCGCCTCACCGATGTCGACCAGCTTGCCGGTGGCCAGCGAACGGCCGTAGCACATGGCGCAGGTGCCGACGGCGGACTCGCAGGTCAGGACCGAACGGGTCTTGACCTCCGCGACGCCACGGGCCACCAGCTCGTCGATGAGCACGTCACCGAGGTCGGTGCCGGCCGGGGCCAGGACCTGACCGTCGACCACGATGTCCTCGGCGAGGCAGCGCGCGTACACGGACGTCTCGACGTTGTCCGCCTTGCGCAGCACGCCGTCCGCGCCGACCTCCGCGATGTGCAGCTTGAGGCCGCGCTCGGTGCCGCAGTCCTCCTCGCGGATGATGACGTCCTGGGAGACGTCGACCAGACGACGGGTGAGGTAACCCGAGTCGGCGGTACGCAGAGCGGTGTCCGCCAGACCCTTACGGGCACCGTGCGTGGAGATGAAGTACTCCAGCACCGACAGACCCTCGCGGAACGACGCCTTGATCGGACGCGGGATCGTCTCGTTCTTCGCGTTCGACACCAGACCACGCATACCGGCGATCTGACGCATCTGCATCATGTTGCCTCGTGCACCCGAGTTCACCATCATGAAGATCGGGTTGGTCTTCGGGAAGTTGTCGTTCATCGCCTCGGCGACCTCGTTGGTCGCCTTGGTCCAGATCGCGATGAGCTCCTGCGTGCGCTCGTCCTTGGTGATCAGACCGCGCTCGTACTGCTTCTGGACCTTCTCGTCCTGCGCCTCGTAACCCTTGACGATCTCCTTCTTCGCCTCGGGAACGACGACGTCGGAGATGGCCACGGTGACACCGGAACGGGTGGCCCAGTAGAAGCCGGCCGCCTTCAGGTTGTCGAGCGTCGCCGCCACGATGACCTTCGGGTAGCGCTCGGCGAGGTCGTTGACGATCTCGGAGAGCTGCTTCTTGCCGACCTCGTAGTCGACGAACGGGTAGTCCTCGGGCAGCAGCTCGTTGAAGAGCGCGCGGCCCAGCGTCGTACGCAGCCGGAAGCTGTCGCCCGTCTGGTACTCCGGCTCGCCCTCCTCGACGGCCGGCGGGGTCCAGCCGCGCGGCGGGATGGTGCCCACCGGGAAGCGGATGTCGACCTTCGACTGGAGCGAGAGCTCGCCCGCGTCGAACGCCATGATCGCCTCGGCCGCGGAGCCGAAGGACCGGCCCTCGCCCTTGACGTCCCGCATCTCGGAGTCGGTGGTGAGGAAGAACAGACCGAGGACCATGTCCTGGGTCGGCATCGTCACCGGACGGCCGTCGGCGGGCTTGAGGATGTTGTTCGAGGACAGCATCAGGATGCGGGCCTCGGCCTGCGCCTCCGCGGACAGCGGCAGGTGCACGGCCATCTGGTCACCGTCGAAGTCCGCGTTGAACGCGGTGCAGACGAGCGGGTGGATCTGGATGGCCTTGCCCTCGACCAGCTGCGGCTCGAAGGCCTGGATGCCGAGGCGGTGCAGGGTGGGCGCACGGTTCAGCAGCACCGGGTGCTCGGCGATGACCTCTTCGAGGACGTCGTACACGACGGTGCGGCCGCGCTCCACCATGCGCTTGGCGGACTTGATGTTCTGCGCGTGGTTCAGGTCGACCAGGCGCTTCATCACGAACGGCTTGAAGAGCTCCAGCGCCATGGCCTTGGGCAGACCGCACTGGTGCAGCTTCAGCTGCGGGCCGACGACGATGACGGAACGCGCCGAGTAGTCGACTCGCTTGCCGAGCAGGTTCTGACGGAAACGACCCTGCTTGCCCTTGAGCATGTCGCTCAGGGACTTCAGCGGGCGGTTGCCGGGACCGGTGACCGGGCGACCACGACGACCGTTGTCGAAGAGGGCGTCCACGGCCTCCTGGAGCATGCGCTTCTCGTTGTTCACGATGATCTCGGGCGCGCCGAGGTCGAGAAGCCGCTTCAGGCGGTTGTTGCGGTTGATCACACGGCGGTACAGGTCGTTCAGGTCGGAGGTCGCGAAGCGGCCACCGTCCAGCTGCACCATCGGGCGGAGGTCCGGCGGGATGACCGGCACGCAGTCGAGCACCATGCCCTTGGGGCTGTTGCTGGTCTGCAGGAACGCGGAGACGACCTTCAGGCGCTTGAGCGCACGGGTCTTCTTCTGGCCCTTGCCGGTGCGGATGATCTCGCGGAGCTTCTCGGCCTCCTCGTCGAGGTCGAAGGACTCCAGGCGCTTCTGCAGCGCCGCGGCACCCATCGAACCGTCGAAGTACGTGCCGAAGCGGTCACGCAGCTCGCGGTAGAGGAGCTCGTCGCCCTCCAGGTCCTGGACCTTGAGGTTCTTGAACCGGGTCCAGACCTCGTCGAGGCGGTCGATCTCGCGCTGCGAACGGTCGCGCAGCTGCTTCATCTCACGCTCGGCACCCTCGCGCACCTTGCGGCGCACGTCGGCCTTGGCGCCCTCGGCCTCCAGCTCGGCCAGGTCGCTTTCCAGCTTCTTGGCACGGGCCTCCAGGTCGGCGTCCCGGCGGTTCTCGACCTGCTGGCGCTCCACGGAGACGTGCGCCTCCAGGGAGGGCAGGTCGCGGGTACGGCGCTCCTCGTCGACGAACGTGATCATGTACGCCGCGAAGTAGATGACCTTCTCGAGGTCCTTGGGCGCCAGGTCCAGCAGGTAGCCGAGGCGCGACGGGACACCCTTGAAGTACCAGATGTGCGTGACGGGCGCGGCCAGCTCGATGTGGCCCATCCGCTCACGGCGCACCTTGGCGCGGGTCACCTCGACGCCGCAGCGCTCACAGATGATGCCCTTGAAGCGGACACGCTTGTACTTGCCGCAGTAGCACTCCCAGTCCCGGGTGGGGCCGAAGATCTTCTCGCAGAAGAGCCCGTCCTTTTCCGGCTTGAGGGTGCGGTAGTTGATCGTCTCGGGCTTCTTGACCTCGCCGTGGCTCCACTGACGGATGTCGTCAGCCGTGGCCAGGCCGATCCGGAGCTCATCGAAGAAGTTGACGTCGAGCACTATGCGTCAATCCCTCTCAGGGTTGTAAGTCTGTGGTCTGAAACGGGGGCCTGGGGGTCGGCGGGGCCCTGATTCCTCAGGGCCCGCCGGACTCCCGTCAGACCTCTTCGACGCTGCTCGGCTCGCGCCGGGACAGGTCAATGCCGAGCTCCTCCGCAGCGCGGAAGACGTCCTCGTCGGTGTCACGCATCTCGATGGACATACCGTCGCTGGACAGCACCTCCACGTTCAGGCAGAGCGACTGCATCTCCTTGATGAGGACCTTGAAGGACTCGGGGATGCCGGGCTCGGGGATGTTCTCGCCCTTGACGATGGCCTCGTAGACCTTCACGCGGCCGGTGACGTCGTCGGACTTGATGGTCAGCAGCTCCTGGAGGGCGTACGCGGCGCCGTAAGCCTCCAGCGCCCACACCTCCATCTCGCCGAACCGCTGGCCACCGAACTGGGCCTTACCACCCAGCGGCTGCTGGGTGATCATCGAGTACGGGCCGGTCGACCGGGCGTGCAGCTTGTCGTCGACCAGGTGGTGCAGCTTCAGGATGTACATGTAGCCGATGGAGATCGGGTCCGGGAACGGCTCACCCGAGCGGCCGTCGAACAGCCGCGCCTTGCCGGTCGGCTGCACCAGGCGGTCGCCGTCGCGGTTCGGGATGGTGTGCTGCAGCAGACCCGCCAGCTCGTCCTCGCGGGCACCGTCGAAGACCGGGGTCGCGACGTTGGTGCGCGGGGCGACCTGGTCGGCGCCGATGGCCTGGAGCCGCTGGGCCCAGTCGTCGGCGAGGCCGGAGACGTCCCAGCCGCGGCTGGCGAGCCAGCCGAGGTGGATCTCCAGGACCTGTCCCGGGTTCATTCGGGACGGCACACCCAGGGGGTTCAGGATGATGTCGACCGGGGTGCCGTCCTCCAGGAACGGCATGTCCTCGATCGGCAGGATCTTGGAGATGACACCCTTGTTGCCGTGGCGGCCGGCGAGCTTGTCACCGTCGGTGATCTTGCGCTTCTGCGCGACGTAGACGCGGACCAGCTGGTTCACGCCCGGCGGCAGCTCGTCGCCCTCCTCGCGGTCGAAGACGCGCACGCCGATGACCTTGCCGGTCTCGCCGTGCGGCACCTTCAGCGAGGTGTCACGGACCTCACGGGCCTTCTCACCGAAGATCGCGCGCAGCAGGCGCTCCTCCGGCGTCAGCTCGGTCTCACCCTTCGGGGTGACCTTGCCGACGAGGATGTCACCGGCGATGACCTCGGCGCCGATGCGGATGATGCCGCGCTCGTCGAGGTCGGCGAGGACCTCCTCGGAGACGTTCGGGATGTCCCGGGTGATCTCCTCGGGGCCGAGCTTGGTGTCACGGGCGTCGACCTCGTGCTCCTCGATGTGGATCGAGGAGAGGACGTCGTCCTGCACGAGGCGCTGCGACAGGATGATCGCGTCCTCGTAGTTGTGACCCTCCCACGGCATGAACGCCACGAGCAGGTTCTTGCCGAGCGCCATCTCGCCGTTCTGGGTGGCGGGACCGTCGGCGAGGACCTGGCCCTCGACGACCCGGTCGCCCTCCAGCACGATGACCTTCTGGTTGACCGAGGTGCCCTGGTTGGACCGGGCGAACTTGGCCAGGCGGTAGGTGATGTACGTGCCGTCGTCGTTGGCGGTGGTGATGTAGTCCGCGGAGACCTCCTGGACCACACCGGCCTTCTCGGCCTTGACCACGTCGCCGGCGTCGACCGCGGAGCGGTACTCCATGCCGGTGCCGACGAGCGGGGACTCGCTCTTGATCAGCGGCACGGCCTGGCGCATCATGTTCGCGCCCATGAGGGCACGGTTGGCGTCGTCGTGCTCGAGGAACGGGATCATGGCGGTCGCGACCGACACCATCTGGCGCGGCGAGACGTCCATGTAGTCCACGTCGTCACCGGCGACGTAGTCGACCTCGCCGCCACGGCGGCGGACCAGCACGCGGGCCTCGGAGAAACGCATGTCGTCGTTGAGGCCGGCGTTGGCCTGCGCGATGACGAAGCGGTCCTCCTCGTCGGCGGTCAGGTAGTCCACCTCGTCGGTGACCTGGCCGTCGACGACCTTGCGATACGGCGTCTCGACGAAACCGAACGCGTTGACCCGGCCGTAGGAGGCGAGCGAGCCGATCAGGCCGATGTTCGGGCCTTCGGGGGTCTCGATCGGGCACATGCGGCCGTAGTGCGACGGGTGCACGTCACGGACCTCGAAGCCGGCCCGCTCACGGGAGAGACCACCCGGGCCAAGAGCCGACAGACGGCGCTTGTGGGTGAGACCCGACAGCGGGTTGTTCTGGTCCATGAACTGGGACAGCTGGCTGGTGCCGAAGAACTCCTTGATGGAGGCGACGACCGGCCGGATGTTGATCAGGGTCTGCGGCGTGATCGCCTCGACGTCCTGGGTGGTCATGCGCTCGCGGACGACGCGCTCCATACGGGCCAGACCGGTACGGACCTGGTTCTGGATGAGCTCGCCGACGCTGCGCAGACGACGGTTGCCGAAGTGGTCGATGTCGTCGGTCTCGACGACGATCGTGCCACCGCTGTCGCCGACCGTCTCGGTCTCGCCCGCGTGCAGCTTGACCAGGTACTTGATCGTCGAGATGACGTCCTCGACGGTCAGCACACCGGCGTCCAGCGGGGCGTCCGCGCCCAGCTTCTTGTTGACCTTGTAGCGGCCGACCTTGGCCAGGTCGTAACGCTTCGGGTTGAAGTACAGGTTCTCGAGCAGCGTCTGCGCGGCCTCGCGCGTGGGGGGCTCGCCCGGACGCAGCTTGCGGTAGATGTCGAGCAGCGCGTCGTCCTGGCCCTGGGTGTGGTCCTTCTCCAGGGTGGCGCGCATCGACTCGTACTCGCCGAACTCCTCGAGGATCTGCTCGGTGGTCCAGCCGAGCGCCTTCAGGAGGACGGTCACGGACTGCTTGCGCTTGCGGTCGATACGGACACCGACCATGTCGCGCTTGTCGATCTCCATCTCCAGCCAGGCACCCCGGGAAGGGATGATCTTGGCGGAGAAGATGTCCTTGTCGGACGTCTTGTCGATCGACGAGTCGAAGTAGACACCGGGCGAACGGACCAGCTGCGACACCACGACACGCTCGGTGCCGTTGATGACGAAGGTGCCCTTGTTCGTCATGAGCGGGAAGTCGCCCATGAAGACCGTCTGGGACTTGATCTCACCGGTCTCGTTGTTGGTGAACTCGGCCGTGACGAAGAGCGGGGCGGCGTACGTGAAGTCGCGCTCCTTGCACTCGTCGATGCTGTTCTTCGGCGGCTCGAAGCGGTGGTCGCGGAACGTCAGCGACATCGACCCGGAGAAGTCCTCGATCGGGGAGATCTCCTCGAAGATCTCCTCCAGACCGGACTTGGTGGGGACGTCCTGACCGGACTCCAGAGCCTCCTCGACCCGACTCTGCCAGGCGGTGTTGCCGAGCAGCCAGTCGAAGCTCTCGGTCTGCAGCGCGAGCAGGTTGGGAACCTCAAGAGGCTCCTTGATCTTTGCAAAGGAGATGCGCAGCGGGGCGGTGCTGGCGCCGTTGTTCATATTCGCGTTCGAGGCAGTGCGCGAGGCGGCCAAGAGGGGGTCCTTCCGAGGGCTCGGACTCACTACGCGCTCCCCGGTCCCTTCCCGGACACAGAGACAGAAACCCCAGTTCAGAGGAGGTT
The DNA here is from genome assembly GCF_042892755.1 of Streptomyces sp. NPDC001714. Taxonomy (NCBI): domain Bacteria; kingdom Bacillati; phylum Actinomycetota; class Actinomycetes; order Kitasatosporales; family Streptomycetaceae; genus Streptomyces; species Streptomyces sp. NPDC001714. The sequence goes on along the minus strand of NZ_JBIAUL010000001.1, from coordinate 262,363 downwards.
CGGTCGTCGGCATTCGGGTGAGGGCAGACCCCTGGTGACGGGCAGGGGAAGGCTAACAGGCAGCGCAAAGGGTCAGTGTAGCCACTTGGCACACTGATGTCCAGTCCCCATTTTCTGAGACCCTCTTCATCGTCAACGCCTGCGTCATGCCTGCCCTCAACGCACGTTGATACTGCCCTCTTCGTCGCCGATCCATGCCTCGGATTCGGACCGTTCTGGCGACGCGTCCTGAGAATTGCGCGCTGCGTGCGGTTCGTCAAGGCCCCCCTGCGCAAACCCGGTGCGCCCGGTGACACGACGAAGATCACCATACCTCCCGCCGGGGCGGGTGCAAGGTAACCGTGGTCGGCCTTCCAGGAACGCCGAAGAGCGACCACCCGGATGGATGATCGCTCTTCGCGGTCTGCGCGTTACAGCCCCCGAGGGGGTGTTTCAGCGCACAGAGGTCTTGGTCGACCTCGGAGGTGTTACTTGACCTCGACGGAGGCGCCGGCGCCCTTGAGGGACTCGGCGGCCTTCTCGGCGGCGTCCTTGGCGACCTTCTCGAGGACGGGCTTCGGGGCGCCGTCCACCAGGTCCTTGGCCTCCTTCAGGCCGAGCGAGGTCAGCTCACGCACGACCTTGATGACCTGGATCTTCTTGTCGCCGGCGCCGGTGAGGATGACGTCGAACTCGTCCTTCTCCTCGACGGCCTCGGCGGGGGCGGCCGGGCCGGCCGGGCCCGCGACGGCGACCGCGGCGGCGGCGGTGACGTCGAACTTCTCCTCGAACGCCTTCACGAACTCGGAGAGCTGGATGAGGGTCATGCCCTCGAACTCGGCGAGCAGTTCGTCCTGGGTGAGAGCCACGATGGCTTTCCTTCCACTAATTCGGCTGGTGCCGTATGTACATGTCTGGCGGGCGTACGTTCGGCCCGCTACGACCGTTGCCTTCGGCGGGCTGCCTCAGGCGGCGGTCATTTCGCGAGCCGAGTTACTCGGCACCGCCCTGCTCGTCCTGCTTGGCGCGAAGCGCGTCCACGGTGCGGACGAGCTTCGACGGGAGCGCCTGGAAGACCTGAGCAGCCTGCGTCTGCTTGCCCTTCAGGGCGCCCGCCAGCTTGGCGAGCAGAACCTCGCGGGACTCGAGGTCCGCAAGCTTCTTGATCTCGTCGGCGGACAGCGCCTTGCCGTCAAGGACACCGCCCTTGATGACGAGGTTCGGGTTGTCCTTGGCGAAGTCACGAAGACCCTTCGCCGACTCCACCGGGTCACCGGTGACGAAGGCGACCGCCGTCGGACCGTTGAACAGGTCGTCGAGCGTCGTGATCCCGGCCTCGTTGGCCGCAATCTTGGTCAGCGTGTTCTTCACCACGGCGTACTGGGCGTTCTCACCGAGCGACCGGCGCAGCGTCTTGAGCTGCGCCACGGTGAGACCCCGGTACTCGGTCAGCACGGCGGCGTTCGAGCTGCGGAACTGCTCCGTCAGCTCGGCTACCGCGGCAGCCTTGTCGGGCCTTGCCATAGAGCGTCGGCCTCCTTCCGGGTGATGAGGACCGCTCGGAAGGGGCTGGGGAAAACGAAACGCCCCGGCGCAGGCGCACGGGGCGTTGCTCGACCGAAGTCACACACGCGATGCATGCGTCTCCGGGAGCACTTCCACAGTCACCTGCGCGGGTCGTCCGCGGTTCAGCGGATCCTTCGGCCACCGCACACTCTCGCGAGCACACGGCAACGACCAGCGGTCTTTGGCTTCTGTAGGAGAGTACGGGACCGGTGCACTGTCGAGCAAATCGGTCCCCGGCCGGTGGCAGCCCACAGGAGCAGCCCGGCGGTTCCGGGGTCGGCCGGCGGCTCAGGAGGCTGACTGCTCAGGAGGCTGACTGCTCAGGAGGTCAGCAGCTCAGGAGGTCGGCTGCTCAGGAGGTCAGCCCGGTCGCGCCCTGGTTCGTGAGGAGCGTCTTGAAGTCCTCGGTGTCGCCGGCCGGGGGCTTCTGGGCGCTGACCTTCACGCCATAGTCGCTGTAGTGCGCGGTCTGGCTCATCGTGCCGTTCGCCGTGGCGGCCTTCTCGGTCTTCTTGACCAGCAGGTCCTGGTCGTTGACCCAGATGTCGACGGTCTCGGTGCTGACGCCGGCCTGGGTGAGCTGCTTCTTCAGGGCGGCCAGCCGGCTCGCCGTGAGGCCGCTGCTCCGACCGGCCAGGCCGGCCAGGCCGGTCACGTCCACCGTGCCCGCGTAGTGGGTGGTGGCCTGGCCGTCGACCTTCTCCTCTCCGACCTTCTGCACGTCGCCCGAGGCCAGCAGCATCTGCACCGACTTGTTGGGCGTGGTGTTCTGCATCTGGTCCTTGAGCAGGGCCCCCGAGCTGCCCGCGACGGAGGCCAGGTCGCCGTACCCGTACCGGATCCAGTGCTTGCCGCCCGTCTGCGCGGCGAACGTGTCACTCATCTTCGCGTAGTAGGCGTCGGGCAGATAGCGGGCCTCCATCGACGTCGTACCGAGCCTTCGCATCAGCTCGGCCGTGCTGCCGCCGGTGTAGGTGATGGTGACGGTGCCGGAGATGACGTCGTCCCAGGCGAGGCTGCCGTCCGTCGTCATGGACAGCAGGGAGCCCATGGTGGTGGTGGAGCGGACCCGGGCGGAGTCGGCGTTCTCGGTGGTCTTCTCCGCGGAGCGCAGCGCCGCGACGGGGCCGACCCCGGTCGCGGCGCGGGCGGCGGCCCGGTCCTCCTGACCGGAGCCCCCGGAGCCCCCCGCGGAGCTGCAGGCGGCCACTCCGGTCAGCGCGGCCGCCATCGCGATCGAGACGGCCGTACGGCGCACCCGCCGGCTCTTCATCCCGCCCACCCCCATGAAGCTCCTGTCCCCCGACGCTAACCCAGGGCACCGACGACGCGCCGGGAGTCGCACAAACAGCAGGACGGGCCCCGCAACCGAAAGGGTTGCGGGGCCCGTCCTGGTGGTGTCGCGTCCCTGACGCGGCTACCGGACCGAGCGCGGGGCTCAGACGGCGGCCGGGTCCTCCTCGGTGAGGAGGTTGCGGGTGCGGTTCGGGTCGACCGGGATGCCGGGGCCCATGGTGGTGCTGACCGCGGCCTTCTTGATGTAGCGGCCCTTGGCGGCGGACGGCTTCAGACGGAGGATCTCCTCCAGCGCCGCGCCGTAGTTCTCCACCAGCTTGTCGTCGTCGAAGGACGTCTTGCCGATGATGAAGTGCAGGTTCGAGTGCTTGTCGACGCGGAACTCGATCTTGCCGCCCTTGATCTCGGTCACAGCCTTGGCGGTGTCCGGGGTCACGGTGCCGGTCTTCGGGTTCGGCATCAGACCACGCGGGCCGAGGACACGGCCGAGGCGGCCGACCTTGCCCATGAGGTCCGGGGTGGCGACGACGGCGTCGAAGTCCAGACGGCCCTTCGACACCTCGTCGATCAGTTCGTCGGCGCCGACGATGTCGGCGCCCGCGGCGCGTGCGGCCTCGGCACGGTCACCGGTCGCGAAGACCAGGACCCGGGCGGTCTTACCGGTGCCGTGCGGGAGGTTCACGGTGCCACGGACCATCTGGTCGGCCTTGCGCGGGTCGACACCCAGGCGGAAGGCGACCTCGACGGTGCCGTCGAACTTGGTCGTGGAGGTCTCCTTGGCGAGACGGACGGCCTCGAGCGGGGCGTACAGCTTCTCCCGGTCGATCTTCTCGTCCGCAGCGCGGAGAGCCTTGCTGCGCTTGCTCACAACTTGCTCCTGTGTGTTCTGAAGGAGTCGTGGTGTACGGGCCGAGCAGGCCCTACCACGGTGGTTCTACGAAGGTGGGGTTCAGCCCTCGACCGTGACGCCCATGGAACGTGCGGTACCGGCGATGATCTTCGCGGCGGCGTCCAGGTCGTTGGCGTTCAGGTCGGGAAGCTTGGTCTGGGCGATCTCCCGGACCTGCTCCTGGGTGATCTTGGCGACCTTGGTCTTGTGGGGCTCGCCGGAGCCCTTCTCGACACCGGCGGCCTTGAGGATCATCTTCGCGGCCGGCGGGGTCTTGGTGACGAAGGTGAAGGAGCGGTCCTCGTAGACCGTGATCTCCACCGGGATGACCCAACCGCGCTGCGACTCGGTCGCGGCGTTGTAGGCCTTGCAGAACTCCATGATGTTGACGCCGTGCTGGCCGAGCGCGGGGCCGACCGGCGGGGCCGGGTTCGCCGCACCGGCGTTGATCTGGAGCTTGATGAGCCCCGTGACCTTCTTCTTCTTGGGAGGCATAGCTCTCCGGGTCCTTTCATCCGGGTCCTGCCTGCGCCAGGTTTCTCTCCTGGATGCAGGCATACCGCACAACGATAACGGGTATGGATGCGCGGCCAAAAACGAACAGGTCAGGGGGTCCGCTGTGGGGCCAACCCTGACCTGTCTTACTTAGGGGCGCGGGGCCGCATCTGACATGCGGCTCCGCCGCGCGGGCGCGAACAACCCCCACCGGCCCGCAGCCGACGAACGACCGACTCAGTTCTTCTGAATCTGGTCGAACGAAAGCTCCACCGGCGTCTCACGCCCGAAGATCTCCACCAGACCCTTGACCTTCTTGGAGTCCGGGTTGATCTCGTTGATCGTCGCCTGCAGCGTGGCGAACGGACCGTCGGTCACCGTCACCGAGTCGCCCACCTCGAAGTCCAGCACCTGGACCTCGACCTTGCGCTGCGGCACCGGCTTGCCCTCGGCCTCCGCCGCCTCGCGTGCCGCCTTCTCCTCGGCCTCCGGCGCGAGCATCTTGACGATCTCGTCCAGGGTCAGCGGGTACGGGTCGTACGCGTTGCCGACGAAGCCCGTGACGCCGGGGGTGTTGCGGACGACACCCCACGACTCGTTGGTCAGGTCCATGCGGACCAGCACGTAACCGGGCAGCTTGTTCTGCTTGATGGTCTTGCGGTCGCCGTTCTTGATCTGGACGACCTCTTCCTGCGGCACCTCGGCCTGGAAGATGTAGTCCTCGACGTTCAGCGAGACGGCGCGCTGCTCCAGGTTGGTCTTCACGCGGTTCTCGTAGCCGGCGTACGTGTGGATGACGTACCACTCGCCGGGGAGCAGACGGAGCTCCTCGCGCAGCGCCTGGACGGGGTCGACCGGCTCGGCGGGCTCTTCCTCGAGGACCTCTTCGACCTCATCGGTCTCGTCGGCTTCCTCGTCCTCCGCCGCGCCCTCGCCCTCGACGTGGACCGCGGTCTCCTCGGCCGGCTCCCCCAGTTCGGCCTCGGCAGCCTCGAACTCGTCCTGCTCGTCCGCGCCCTCGACGATGTCCAGCTCGTCTTCGACGGCCTCTTCGGGCTCGACGGCCTCGACGGCGTCGTTCAGGTTCGGGTCAGACACGATGGCTGCTTCTTCCTGGATACATAGGGGTGGAACATGCGAAAACGGGCGCCGGTACCACGGCGCCCTTCGCTCTGTGCTCAGCCGAAGACGTACTTGGCCGCGTGGTTGAGTCCATAGTCAATCACGGTCACCAGAGCGATCATGATGGCGACGAAGAAGATCACCACGGTGGTGTACGACGTCAGCTGGTTTCGAGTCGGCCAGACGACCTTGCGGAGCTCCGCGATGATCTGGCGGTAGAAAGTGGCAAGACGCTTCAGCGGGCCCTTCTTGGCACGCTTGCCGCCCTTGCGGCCCTTCTTCTTGGACTCCTGCACCTCATCGGCATCAGGCGTGTCGATGGAGCCCACGGCGTCCGTCATTCGTCCTCACCTGGTCCCGGGTCATGGCCGTGCCGCGCCCGGTTTCTGGAGCCGCACGGCGGTGCAATGCTTGTACGTACATGCGCACACATCCTGGCGGTGTGTGTAGCAGGGCCGGAGGGACTTGAACCCCCAACCGCCGGTTTTGGAGACCGGTGCTCTACCAATTGAGCTACGACCCTTTGCTGTGTCCCCAACGTACCGCATCCGACCGGGTGCTCGGTGTGCACCGGCTCAGGCACGGCCGCTGAAGGCCAACGAGTGGAGAGTGTACGTGGTCCGCGGCGCCGCGTCGAACAGAAAGCGGCAGTCCGGGCCGACCGTAGAGAAGATCGTCCTGGCCCGGGGGCGGATCCGCACGCTTGTTCATGGTTCGGCCCGTAGTTGTTCAGTCCGTGAAACCGGCGTGCCGGGCAGGTTTCCGGTCTGAAACGATGGGCCCCATGAGCGCTGCAACCCCTCCCACCGAGCGCCGGGTCTCCGCCCGAGTCGGCGCGATCTCCGAGTCCGCCACCCTCGCCGTGGACGCCAAGGCCAAGGCCCTCAAGGCCGCCGGGCGCCCGGTGATCGGCTTCGGCGCCGGTGAGCCCGACTTCCCGACGCCGGACTACATCGTCGAGGCCGCCATCGAGGCCTGCAAGAACCCGAAGTACCACCGCTACACCCCGGCCGGCGGTCTGCCCGAGCTGAAGGCCGCGATCGCCGCGAAGACGCTGCGCGACTCCGGCTACGAGGTCGACGCCTCCCAGGTCCTGGTCACCAACGGCGGCAAGCAGGCCATCTACGAGGCCTTCGCCGCGATCCTCGACCCGGGCGACGAGGTGATCGTCCCCGCTCCGTACTGGACGACGTACCCGGAGTCGATCCGTCTGGCCGGCGGTGTCCCGGTCGAGGTCGTCGCGGACGAGACCACCGGCTACCGCGTCTCCGTGGAGCAGCTGGAGGCGGCCCGCACCGAGAAGACGAAGGTCGTGCTCTTCGTCTCCCCGTCCAACCCGACCGGCGCCGTCTACAGCGAGGCCGAGACCGAGGCGATCGGCCGCTGGGCCGTCGAGCACGGTCTGTGGGTCCTCACGGACGAGATCTACGAGCACCTGGTCTACGGCGACGCGAAGTTCACCTCGCTGCCGGCGATCCTGCCCGAGCTGCGCGACAAGTGCATCGTCGTCAACGGCGTGGCGAAGACGTACGCCATGACCGGCTGGCGGGTCGGCTGGGTCATCGGCCCCAAGGACGTCGTCAAGGCGGCCACGAACCTCCAGTCGCACGCCACCTCCAACGTCTCCAACGTGGCGCAGGTCGCCGCCCTCGCCGCCGTCACCGGCGACCTGGAGGCCGTCGCGAAGATGCGCGAGGCCTTCGACCGGCGCCGCCAGACGATCGTGCGGATGCTCAACGAGATCGACGGCGTGGTCTGCCCCGAGCCCGAGGGCGCGTTCTACGCCTACCCGTCGGTCAAGGCCCTGCTCGGCAAGGAGATCCGCGGGAAGCGCCCGCAGGACTCGGTCGAGCTGGCCGCGCTGATCCTCGAGGAGGCCGAGGTCGCGGTCGTCCCCGGCGAGGCCTTCGGCACGCCCGGCTACCTGCGCCTGTCGTACGCGCTGGGTGACGAGGACCTCGTCGAGGGCGTGAGCCGGATGCAGAAGCTGCTGGCCGAGGCGAAGGACTGACGCCTGGCGCCTCTTCGCGCTGCACGCGCGCGTACGGGCCGTCTCCCTCCGGGGAGGCGGCCCATTCTCATGGCGTTCTCGTGGGAGTTCTGATGGGCGTTCTCGTGTGCGAGCAAGGCCACTAACGGGGAATCCGCTACCGGTACGGCAGCCGCGTACGGCAGGATCCTGGGATGGAGCACGTACGTGATGTCTCTGAGCTGCCGAAAGCTCATCTGCATCTGCACTTCACCGGTTCGATGCGGCCGGGAACCGTCCTGGAACTGGCCGACAAGTACGGCGTACGCCTCCCCGAGGCACTGACCGACGCCCTGACCAGCGGCGAACCACCGAGGCTGCGGGCCACCGACGAACGGGGCTGGTTCCGCTTCCAGCGCCTGTACGACGCTGCGCGCTCCTGCCTGAGAGAGCCCGAGGACATCCGGCGCCTGGTCCGGGAGGCCGCCGAGGAGGACCTGAAGGACGGTTCGCGCTGGCTGGAGATCCAGGTGGACCCGACGTCGTACGCCCCGCGCCTCGGCGGTCTGATCCCGGCCCTGGAGATCATCCTGGACGCGGTGGAGACGACCTCCCGGGAGACCGGCCTCGGCATGCGCGTCCTGGTGGCCGCGAACCGTATGAAGCACCCCCTGGACGCGCGCACGCTGGCCCGCCTCGCCGTCCGGTACGCGGACCGGGGTGTGGTCGGCTTCGGGCTGTCGAACGACGAGCGGCGCGGCATGGCGCGGGACTTCGACCGGGCGTTCCACATCGCGCGCGAGGGCGGCCTGCTGGCGGCCCCGCACGGCGGCGAGCTGACCGGCCCGGCGTCGGTCCGGGACTGCCTGGACGACCTGCACGCCTCCCGGATCGGGCACGGCGTCCGGGCGGCGGAGGACCCGAGGCTGCTCAAGCGCCTGGCGGACCGGGAGATCACCTGCGAGGTGTGCCCGGCCTCCAACGTGGCCCTGGGTGTCTACGAGAAGCCCGAGGACGTCCCTCTGCGCACCCTCTTCGAGGCGGGCGTCCCGATGGCCCTGGGCGCCGACGACCCGCTGCTGTTCGGCTCCCGGCTCGCCGCGCAGTACGACATCGCGCGCGTGCACCACGCCTTCACGGACGCCGAGCTGGCGGAACTGGCCCGCCAGTCGGTACGGGGGTCGGCGGCTCCGGAGGACGTGAAGGCCGGGCTCCTGGCGGACATCGACGCCTGGCTGGTCGCCCCGGTGTCCTGACTCCCGTCACGGGCGGGCGGGCTCCTCGGCGCCGGAGAGCCCGCCGAGCAGGGTGCGGGCGATGCGGGCGGCGAACGTGTCCACCGGCGGGCGCTCGCCGGTCGCCGTCGCCTCGTAGGAGAAGACGCGCTGCACACAGGCGCCGAGGAGCAGGGCGGCGGCCGCGGACGTGTCGGCGTCGGGCCGGATCCGGCCGTGCGCCTTCTCGGCGCTCAGATAGCCGTCCAGGGCCACCATCGGCACATGCGGTCCCGCGCCGATGGTGCGCAGCGTGTCGTCGAGCTTCCGCTTGAGCTGCTGCTCGGCGTACAGGGACGCGGTGATCGGGAAGCTCTCCTCGTAGAAGAGGGCGGCCTGACGGGCGATCTGCGTGAGGTTGTCCTGCAGGCTGCCCCGGCCGGGTTCGACGGTGAGCTCGCCCAGCAGCGGGAGGAGCCGCGGGAGCCGCTCGGTGAGGACGTGCACGAACAGCTCTTCCTTGCTGGGGAAGTACTTGTAGAGGGCTGCCTCGGAGCAGCCGGCCGCCCTGGCGATCTCCTTGGTGGTGGCGCGGGCGAGGCCGACGGTGCGCATCAGCTCGTGAGCGGCGTCGAGGATGCGGACGCGGGCCGGTTTCTGCTCCATGGCATCCAAGGATCACATGCCCCTTCCAGCGGCTTCGACGGACTTCCCCTAAGGGCCTTGACTGGTGAGTGAATACTTACCCACTCTAGAGGGGCGCAGGGGTGAGTGAACACTCACCCACCACCATTGCTGTGCTGGAACGGGAGCAGTCATGAATCTCACTGTGTTCGGCGCGACCGGCGGGATCGGCCGGGAGATCGTCCGTCAGGCGCTGGCGTCCGGCCACCGGGTCACAGCGGTCGTCCGCGCCCCCGCCCGGCTGACCGTGACCGGCTCGGGCCTGGAGGTGGTCCGCGCGGACCTCACCGACCCGGAGGTGATCCGCCCGGCGCTGACCGGACGGAACGCGGTCCTGTCCGGCCTGGGCCCGCGCGGCCGGAGAGACGCCGGCGTCGCCGCCCGGCTGACCCGTACGGTCCTGGCCGCCATGGACGCGGAGGCCGTACGACGGCTGCTGGTGGTCAGCGCCGCGCCGGTGGGTCCGGAACCGGACGACGGCCTCCTGGACCGCACCATGCGCGGTCTGGTCTCCACCGTCCTCAAGCCGGTCTACGACGACCTGCGCGAGATGGAGGCCGAGCTGGCCCGCAGCGGCACCGACTGGACCTCGGTACGCCCGCCGCGTCTGCAGGACAAGCCGTTGACCGGTACCTACCGCACGGTGGTGGGCGGCTTCCCGCGCAAGGGACGCTTCATCGCGCGGGCGGACGTGGCCCACGCGATGCTGGCGATGATCGAGGACGCGGGGACGGTGAAGCAGGGGGTGGGGGTGGCGTACTGAGCCACCGGCGAGCCTGCGGCCTCGCGCCTGTCTCTCTAGAGGCTGACGCCGACGGTCACCGGCTCGTTGACCAGGGTCACGCCGAAGGCCTCCCGGACCCCGGCGACGACCTCACGCGCCAGCTCCAGCAGATCCTCGGTCGTGGCCCCGCCGCGGTTGGTCAGCGCCAGTGTGTGCTTCGTGGAGATCCGGGCCGCGCCGCTGCCGTACCCCTTGGTGAACCCGGCCTTGTCGATCAGCCAGGCTGCCGAGGTCTTGGTACGTCCGTCCCCGGCGGGGTAGGCGGGCGGCTCGGTGGCGTCGCCCAACCGTTCCCGCACGCGCGCGTGGAAGGCGGCGAACTGCTCCTCGGTGAGGATCGGGTTGGTGAAGAAGGACCCCGCCGACCAGGTGTCGTGGTCCTCGGGATCCAGCACCATCCCCTTCCCGGCACGCAGCTTGAGCACGGTCTCGCGGGCGTCGGCGAGCGGCACCCGGTCACCCGGCTCCACCCCGAGCGCCCGCGCGGCCTCCGCGTACCGCACCGGCGCCGAAAGACCGCCCGCGTCCTCGAGCCCGAACCGGACGCGCAGGACGACGTACCGCTCGGGGTCGGCCTTGAACCGGCTGTGCCGGTACGAGAACGCGCACTCCTCGTTGGCCAGCGTCACCGTCTCGCCGGTCCGCCGGTCGTACGCGACGACCTCGGTGACGGTGGCGGAGACCTCCTGCCCGTACGCCCCCACGTTCTGGATGGGCGTGGCCCCCGCGGACCCCGGGATCCCGGCGAGGCACTCGATGCCCGCGAGGCCCGCCTCGACGGTGCGGGCGACCGCGTCGGTCCACACCTCGCCGGCCGCCAGCTCCAGCGTCGTGCCGCGCAGTTCGAAACCGGTGGTGGCGATCCGCAGGGCGGTGCCGTCGAAGCCCTTGTCGCCGATGACCAGGTTCGATCCGCCGCCGATGACCAGCAGCGGCGTCCCGCTGCCGTCGGCCGCGCGGACGGCAGCGATCACCTCGGCGTCGGTGGTCGCGGTGACCAGCCGGGTGGCGGGACCGCCGAGCCGGAAGGTGGTGAGGGGGGCGAGGGGGGCGTCGTGGAGTTCCTGCACGCGCCCAAGACTACGAGACGCCACCGGCCCGGCCGCCACGTGCGGCACGCACGCGTGGGGCCCCGTCCACACCGGAACGGGGCCCCACGCGTGCGTTGCCGTCAGCTGTCGTCAGCCGCCCACGGTCTCCAGCGCCGGGGCCGGCTCCCCCTCGGTCACGAGCCGCGCGGCGCGCCGCCGGCCGGGGATGGCCAGGGCGGCGAACCCGGCGAGGGCCACCACGGCCGCACCGGTGACCAGGGCGGGCTTCAGCCCGTCCACGAAGCTCTGGGCGCTCTCGTAGCCGCCCTGGGCGGAGAAGATCGACGACATGACCGCGACACCGAGCGCGCCGCCGACCTCGCGCAGCGCGTTGTTGGCGCCGGAGGCGATGCCCTGTTCCTGCGGACGTACGGCCGACATCACCAGGTTGGCGGCCGGGGCGAAGTACAGGGCCATGCCGATGCCGCTGACGATCAGGCCGGGCAGCTGGGCGCCGTAGGAGGCGTCGGCGGTGACGACGGAGGCCAGGTAGCCGAGCCCGGCGGCCTGCAGGAACAGCCCGGCCGCGACGACCGGGCGGCCGCCTATGCGGTCGGAGAGGATCCCGGCGATCGGCGCGACGATCATCGGCATGCCGGTCCAGGGCAGCATCCTGAGGCCCGCCTCGGTGGGCGAGTAGCCGAGCACGCCCTGCATGTACTGGCTGAGCAGAAAGATCGACCCGAACATCCCGAGGAACATCAGCAGGCTGGCCGCGTTGATCCCGGAGAACGCGCGGGAGCGGAAGAGCCGCATCGGCAGCATGGGGTTCTTGGCGCGGCTGCCGTGGATGACGAAGCCGACGAGCAGGGCGGCTCCCGCGAACAGCCCGGTGAGCACGAGCGGGCTGGTCCAGCCGTCGGCGGGGCCGCGCACCAGGCCGTAGACGATCCCGAAGAGGCCGCCGCTGGCGAGCAGGGTGCCGGGGACGTCGAGCGGGGCGCCGGTGCCGTGGGACTCGGCGAGGCGGAGGCGGGCGAGCGGCAGCAGGGCGAGGCCGAGCGGTACGTTCAGCCAGAAGATCCAATGCCAGGACACGTGTTCGGTGAGGCTGCCGCCGATGAGCGGCCCGGAGGCGACCGCGAGCCCGTTGACGGCGCCCCAGATGCCGTACGCCATCCCGCGCCTGGCCTCGGGCACGGCGGCCGTCAGCAGGGTGAGGGTGAGCGGCATCATGATGGCCGCGCCGACGCCCTGCACCGCGCGGGCGGCGATCAGGGAGTCGATGCCGGGCGCCATGGCCGCGGCGGCGGAGGCGCCGGTGAAGACGGTGAGCCCGGCGAGGAAGAGCCGGCGCCGGCCGAAACGGTCACCCAGGGCGGCGCCGAACATCAGCAGGACGGCGAAGGTGAGCGTGTAGGCGCTCACGGTCCATTCGAGGTCGTCAAGGGCTCCGCCGAGGTCCTTGCGGATGGAGGGCAGGGCGGTGGTGACGACGAGGTTGTCGAGGGCCGCCATGAACCCGGCGACGCTGGTGATGACGAGCGCCCATCCGGCGCCCCCACGACGTGCGGTTTCTTCTGACATCGCTCCCCCAGAAGCGTGGTCTGCACTGATTAGTTATTGATCACTAATTTTCTGGCGCAGGAAAAGCCCCGGGCCGGGGACGGCGAAGCGCCCCCTCATTCGTCGCCGCACTTCTCCAGCCGCCCCGTGGCCCTGGCGTCCGGGAACATCCCCTGCCAGACCCGGTGTTCGGGCGGAAACCCCATGGCCGCGTAGGTGTTGATGAGCATCCCCTTGGCCAGGAACGCCGTGGTGGCCTCGACATCGACCCCCGAGAACAGATGGACGGCGTCCCAGAGCCGCGTCCAGCCCGCCCGCACCAGCTCGCCGAACTCGTGCTCGCCCTCCGCCTCCGCGGCCGCGACGGTGATGTACGTCTGCATCTGCATCTGGAGCCGCTCCGGCCGCTCCTGGATCAGCCGCACGTACGCCTCACCCATGGCGCGCAGGGCCTCCTCGCCCTTGAGCCCCTCGGCCGCCTCCTCGAAGGCCTGCCGCATGTCGTCGATGCAGCGCTGCGAAGCCGCGGCGAAGATCGCCTTCTTGCCCGGGAAGAGCCGGAAGAGATACGGCTGCGAGACACCGACCCGCTTGGCGATCGCCTCGGTGGAGGTGCCGTAGTAGCCCCTCTGCGCGAACTCGGCGATCGCCGCGCGGATGACGCTCTCGCGCCTCTCCTCAGCACTCATCCTGACCATGAGACGAAGTTAGTGCTCAATTACTAACTAAGTCAAGCCCCGCCCGCGGAGTGCTTCCACGACGTGTCCTCCCACGACGCGTAAGGGGCGCCCGCACTGCGGAGCGCCCCTTACCCGATCGTGACCGGGACTCAGCCCAGCCGAACGACCGCCCGTGACATGCCCAGCACCTTCTGCCCGGCGCTCATCGCCGTCAGGTCGACGCGCACGGTGTTGTCGTCGAGCTTGGCCGCGACCTTGCCACTGACCTCGATCAGGGCGCCCTGGTCGTCGTTCGGGACGACGACGGGCTTGGTGAAGCGGACGCCGTAGTCGACGACCGCGCCCGGGTCGCCGGTCCAGTCGGTGACCACACGGATCGCCTCGGCCATGGTGAACATGCCGTGGGCGATGACGTCCGGCAGTCCGACCTCCTTGGCGAACTTCTCGTTCCAGTGGATCGGGTTGAAGTCCCCGGAGGCGCCCGCGTACCGCACCAGCGTGGCGCGGGTCACGGGGAAGGTCTGCGCCGGCAGTTCGGTGCCGACCTCGACGTCCTCGTACGCGATCTTCGACGTCATCGGATCCTCACGCCCCGCCTTCTTCGTCGGCCGCGCGGGCCACCAGCTTGGTCAGGGCGCTCACCACGAGCTCGCCCGCCTCGTCGTGGACGTCACCGCGGATGTCGATCACGTCGTTGCCCGCGAGGGACTTGACGGCCTCGATGGTCGAGGTCACGGTCAGCCGGTCGCCGGCACGCACCGGACGCCGGTAGGCGAACTTCTGGTCCCCGTGCACCACCCGGCTGTAGTCCAGGCCGAGCTGCGGGTCCTCGACGACCTGGCCGGCCGCACGGAAGGTGATCGAGAAAACAAAAGTCGGCGGGGCGATCACATCGGAATAGCCGAGCGCCTTGGCGGCCTCCGGGTCCGTGTACACGGGATTGGTGTCACCCACCGCCTCGGCGAACTCACGGATCTTCTCCCGGCCCACCTCGTAGGGCTCGGTGGGTGGGTAGGTCCGTCCCACGAAGGACTGGTCGAGCGCCATTGGCCCGGCACCTCCTGATGTCTGCTGTGCTGTCCCACAAACTAGCGGGAAGGCATCGGCCGAAACGCCGTGAGGCCGCCCCCGAGTCGGGGACGGCCTCACGGACGAGCCTGTTTGTTATCGCGTTTCGCGGTGCGCGGTGTGCGCGTTGCAACGCGGGCAGTGCTTCTTCATCTCAAGACGGTCCGGGTTGTTACGCCGGTTCTTCTTGGTGATGTAGTTCCGCTCCTTGCACTCCACGCAGGCCAGCGTGATCTTCGGGCGGACGTCGGTGGCAGCCACGTGAGTGCTCCTAAGACGAACGGATGGACTGATTCAACGCAAGAAAGAGTAGCCGATCGAAGGACCGACCCCGCAATCGGCTACTGTCAGTAGCGGTGACCGGACTTGAACCGGTGACACAGCGATTATGAGCCGCTTGCTCTACCGACTGAGCTACACCGCTTTGATGAGATCGGCCCCCGCCTCGCGACGGGAACCTCTCACACCAGAGCCCCAATACGGAATCGAACCGTAGACCTTCTCCTTACCATGGAGACGCTCTGCCGACTGAGCTATTGGGGCGAGCGATGAAGACATTACACGCTCGGCCGCCGTTCGCCCAAATCCGTTTCCCGCCGCCCTTCCCGGTCCCTTCCGCACGGCTCACGACGGCCCCCCGGGCCCCTTCCGGCACTCCCCACGCGCGCGTGCCGGACCGTTCCCCGCAGGTCCGACGGCTCCGGTACGACTATTGCGCTCCTCCCCGCCCCACGCGGCTCGCCACCCTAGGCTCGACTCACTCTGCGTGATCTTGAGTCCAATGCCTGGACCGACCTTCATGGAGCGCGATGCCCGACAGCCAGCCGCAGCCGCCCTCGTCGTCGTCCAACCCGCAGGGTTCCTCGGGCCAGCCCGACCCCGCCGCGCTTCTGCTCTGCGGGGCACGGCTCACCGACGGCCGGGCCGTGGACGTACGGCTGGGCTGCGGACGCATCGAGGCGGTCGGTACGGCCGGCAGCCTGGCACCGGGCCCGGCCCGCACGGCTGGCACGCGCGTGGACCTGACCGGCTACCTCCTCCTCCCGGCCCCGGCCGAACCGCACGCCCACGGCGACACCGCACTCTCCGCCGAGCACGACGGCCCCGTCTCGTACGAACCCGAGGACGTCCAGCGCCGCGCCACCGAGGCGGCCCTGCTGCAGCTCGGGCACGGCGCGACGGCGGTACGCGCGCACGTGCGCGTGGGGGACGTCCAGGGGCTCGGCGCCCTTGCCGCCGTCCTCCAGGTGCGCCGTTCGCTGCGCGGGCTCGCGGAGCTCACGGCGGTCGCGATGCCGCGCGTGCTGACCGGGATCGCCGGCGCCGACGGACTCGCGATACTGCGGGACGCCGCGAAGATGGGCGCTTCCGTGGTGGGCGGCTGCCCGGACCTGGACCCCGACCCCACGGGCTACGTGGAGGCGGTCCTGGAGGTGGCCTCCGAGCACGGCTGTCCGGTCGACCTGCACACGGACGCCCTCGACCCGGCCAGGCTGGCAAGGCTCGCGGCGATGGCGGGCGGCATGCGCCCCGGCGTGACCCTCGGACCGTGCGCCGGGCTCGCGCGCCTGCCCGCCGAGGTGGCGGCGCGGGTCGCGGACCAGCTCGCCGCGGCCGGCATCACGGTGGTGTGCCTGCCCCAGGGCGGCTGCGGCTCCGTGGACCGCCGCGGCACGGCTCCGGTACGGCTGCTGCGCGCGGCCGGGGTGCGGATCGCCGCCGGCAGCGGTGCCCTGCGCGACCTGTCGAACCCTGTCGGCCGCGGCGACCCCCTGGAGGCGGCCTACCTCTTGGCCTCCCGGCACGGCCTGCGCCCCGAGGACGCCTACGACGCCGTCAGCGCCGCCGCCCGCGCCGCCCTCGGCCTTCCCGAGGTCCGCGTCGAGGCCGGCTTCCCCGCCGAACTCCTCGCGGTACGCGGTGACCACCTGGCCGGCGCGCTCTCCCTCGCCTACAGCCGGATCGTGGTGCACCGGGGGCGCGTGGTGGCACGCACGAGCGCGGTCCGTGAGTACTGCAACTCGGCGGTGGCAGCGGAACTGGGGTTGCCGCGGCAGGGGCGGGGAGAGTTGTCCTGAGGGGCGCGGGAGCACGGGCCCCGACGCACAGGCCGGGGCGCGGGAGCGCGCGGCAGGGAGCGGGGGATCGCCGCAGCGCGCTCGAACCGGACCGGCGCGCCCGGCGGAACCACCCGGGCGTGTGGGGCGCATGAAGTCGTGCAGCGGATGCGGGGCTTCGGGCGTACGGTCTGAAACATGCGCATTGTCATCGCTGGTGGTCATGGTCAGATCGCGTTGCGGCTGGAGCGGCTGCTCTCCGCGCGCGGGGACGAGGTCGCGGGGATCATCCGGAGGGCCGAGCAGGCCGACGACCTGCGGACGGCCGGCGCCGAACCGGTGCTGCTGGACCTGGAGTCGGCGTCGCTCGAGGAGGTCGCCGCGCATCTGCAGGGGGCGGACGCGGCGGTGTTCGCGGCGGGCGCGGGCCCGGGCAGCGGTACGGCCCGCAAGGAGACGGTGGACAAGGGCGCGGCGGTGTTGTTCGCGGACGCGGCCGTGCGCGCGGGCGTACGCCGTTTCGTGGTCGTCTCTTCGATGGGCGCGGATCCGGCGCACCGGGGCGAGGGTGTCTTCGACGTGTATCTGCGGGCCAAGGGCGAGGCCGACGCGTATGTGACCCGGCAGAGCGCCCTGGACTGGACGATCCTGCGCCCCGGTTCGCTGACGGACGCTCCGGGCACCGGTCTGGTGCGGCTCGAGGCGCACACGGGCCGCGGTGCGGTCACGCGCGACGACGTCGCCGCCGTACTGGCGGAGTTGGTGGACACCTCGGCGACGGCCGGCCTGACCCTGGAGCTGATCGGCGGGTCGACGCCGGTCTCGGTGGCCGTGAAGTCGGTGGCCGGTAACTGAGTTCTCAGAACAGCGGCAGCTGACCGGGGAACTCCGGCACGACGTAACCGTCCAACGAGGGCGGTACGGCCCCGAGCCGGGCCTGCTGACGCGACCCGGAGCAGGAGACGAGTTCCCCGGCCCCACGGGCCCCGGGCGGGTCGTGCCGCGCGAAACGGCCCGCGACGACGGCGATTTCACGGCGGCACACCGGGCAGGATCTGCGTCGGGAGGACATGTGTTCAGTGTGCCCCGACGCGGCACACCCCCGACGGACCACTGCCCGGCCGCCGCACCGACGAAGCACCTACATGATCTTCATCACGCCCCCGCGTCCACACGGCTCGGTCCACGCCGAGGCGTACGCACGGGTATGACGAAGGGCCCGTGACCTGCTTGATCGCAGGTCACGGGCCCTTCGTTCCCGTGTGGCGGCGCCAGGATTCGAACCTGGGAAGGCTGAGCCGGCAGATTTACAGTCTGCTCCCTTTGGCCGCTCGGGCACACCGCCGGGGTTTCGCCACCAGGTCGATCCGCTTTTCGGCGGTGCTCCCTGGCAACGACGTAAACAATACCCGATCCACCGGGGTGCTCCGCCACCCGATTGATCGCCGCTCGCGGGACGCGGGATGGCTAGGCTGGTGCGGATGCGGACCGGTCCCCACCCCGGGCTGGACGGCCGCCGCCGCGCGCCGGAACGCATCCCGTTACGCCCCCCGATACAAGGAGCCACAGGACATGGCCGACTCCAGTTTCGACATCGTCTCGAAGGTCGAGCGGCAGGAGGTCGACAACGCCCTCAACCAGGCCGCCAAGGAGGTCTCGCAGCGCTACGACTTCAAGGGCGTGGGCGCCTCGATCGCCTGGTCCGGCGAGAAGATCCTGATGCAGGCGAATTCCGAGGAGCGGGTCAAGGCGATCCTCGACGTCTTCCAGTCGAAGCTGATCAAGCGTGGCATCTCGCTGAAGGCGCTGGACGCGGGTGAGCCGCAGCTCTCCGGCAAGGAGTACAAGATCTTCGCGTCGATCGAGGAGGGCATCTCCCAGGAGAACGCGAAGAAGGTCGCGAAGATCATCCGCGACGAGGGCCCCAAGGGTGTGAAGGCCCAGGTCCAGGGCGACGAACTGCGTGTCAGCTCCAAGAGCCGCGACGACCTCCAGGCCGTGATCGCGCTCCTGAAGGGCCAGGACTTCGACTTCGCGCTCCAGTTCGTGAACTACCGGTAGGCAGCGCCTTCGAAGCACGAGAAGGGCGGGCACCGCGCCGTGCCCGCCCTTCTCGTGCGTCGGCTCCGGCCGAGGGCGCTCAGTCGCGCGAGTTGCCGAACAGGACGCGGTAGGCGATCAGCAGGACCAGCGCGCCGCCGATCGCCGCCACCCAGGTCGCGCCGTCGTAGAAGTTCTTGGTGATCGGGTGGTCCAGCCAGCGGGCCGATATCCAGCCGCCGAGGAACGCACCCACGATGCCGATGAGGGTCGTGCCGATGAAGCCGCCCGGGTCGCGTCCCGGCAGCAGGAACTTGGCGATGGCGCCGGCCAACAGTCCCAGGATGATCCAGCTGATGATGCCCATGACCTGAACCTGCCCTTCCGCGCTGTGTTCGCACTGTTCCGGCCCTGTGATTTCGATCCGGGCCGGCTGTGCCGGAACAGGTCGCGCCGGACGGGCCGTCCGGACCGTCCGAGCCGTCCGCATGTGTCCGTCGCGCGTGTGTTCGTTCCCTGTCGATGACGAGGACGCCTGGGCGATACCGCACGGTTGCAGTGATCAGTAGGGTGCGGCGGGTGGCTTCCTCCCCTTCCGTTCTGCGGCGCACGCTGGGCGTGCGAGACGCGGTGATCGTCGGCCTCGGTTCGATGGTCGGTGCCGGCGTGTTCTCCGCCCTGGGCCCCGCGGCCCGTACGGCCGGGTCGGGGCTGCTTCCCGGGCTGGCCGTCGCCGCCCTGGTCGCCTACTGCAACGCCATGTCCTCGGCGCGCCTGGCCGCCCGGTACCCGCAGTCGGGCGGCACCTACGTGTACGGGCGGGAGCGGCTCGGCGCCTTCTGGGGGTACCTCGCGGGCTGGGCGTTCGTCGTCGGCAAGACGGCGTCCTGCGCGGCGATGGCGCTCACCGTGGGTGCTTACGTCTGGCCGGGGCAGGCGCACGCGGTGGCGGTCGCCGCCGTGGTGGCGCTGACCGCTGTGAACTACGGCGGCATCCAGAAGTCGGCCTGGCTGACGCGGGTGATCGTGGCCGTGGTGCTGGCGGTCCTCGCTTCCGTGGTGGTCGTGTGCCTGACGTCCGGGGCGGCGGACGCGGGGCGGCTGGACATCGGGCTGTCGTCGGGCGTGGGCGGGGTGCTTCAGGCGGCCGGCCTGCTGTTCTTCGCGTTCGCCGGGTACGCGCGGATCGCGACCCTGGGCGAGGAGGTACGGGACCCGGCGCGCACCATTCCGCGTGCGATCCCGCTGGCCCTGGGGATCACGCTGGTGGTGTACGCGTGCGTTGCGGTGGCCGCGCTCTCGGTGCTGGGCACGGACGGGCTCGGGCGGGCGGCCGCGCCGCTGGCCGACGCGGTGCGGGCGGCCGGGGTCCCTGGGCTGGTGCCCGTGGTGCGGGTGGGGGCCGCGGTGGCCGCGCTCGGCTCGCTGCTGGCCCTGATCCTGGGGGTGTCGCGGACGACGCTGGCCATGGCCCGCGACGGCCATCTGCCTCCGGCGCTGGCCGCCGTGCACCCGCGTTTCCAGGTCCCGCACCGCGCGGAGCTGGCCGTGGGCGCGGTGGTCGCCGTGGTGGCGGCGACCGCGGACGTCCGGGGTGCCATCGGCTTCTCCTCCTTCGGTGTCCTGGCGTACTACGCCGTGGCCAACGCCTCGGCGTGGACACTGGATCCGGCGCCGCGGGCGCGGGTGGTTCCGGTGGCCGGACTGCTCGGGTGCGTGATCCTCGCGTTCGCGCTGCCGGTGGCCTCGGTGATCGCGGGGGTGGCCGTACTGGCGGTGGGTGCGGCGGCATACGCCGTACGACGGTGGGTGGCCGCCCGATAGACGCGCCGGCCGCAACGACGACGGCGCCCGCGAGCTACCGCTTGGGACGGCGGCTGTCGCGCTCGGGAACCCCCGTCTCTCAGCAGGCCTGCTCCGGGGCCGTGCGTGTCCGGAAGTCGGCCCAGGGTGCCAGATCGGTGCCCTCGTCGGTCTCCTCGTACCAGCCCGAGCCCTCCAGCCAGACGTGCAGCCAGTCGGTGAGACTGGGCGCGTCCACGAACCAGGCGCCGTCGGCGTCGTCGGCGTTGGGCTCGTAGAGCAGGACCGTGGCCTGCGGGGTCCGGCAGTCCACGCACGCGTACATGCCGCAGCCCCAGTGGGATATCGGCAGGACGCCCTCGGGCCAGGGCCAGTCCGGGTTCTTGCGGCCGTACTCGCGGTTGGTGAGGTACTGGGTGACGGCGGCCGGTTCTCCCGAGGGCGCGGAATCGAGCAGGGGCAGCAGGCCGTACGACGGGCCGAAACCGCCGTCGCCCACCTGCTCGTAGAGCGCGGCGAGGAGGGGTGGGAGCGGGAAGCCCAGGGTCCGACCGGCGCGGTCGAGCGTGGCGGCGTCGACCGGCGCGGGGAGCGAAGGCCAGCCCCACGGACGGGAGTTGCGGGCCTGTACGGTCACCCGTGTCAGCAACTGCTCGAACTCGGTCATGGCTTCATGATGCAGGCCGCCACTGACAATCGCGCCGGCCTGTGGACAGCCTCCCACCGGCGCTCCGACCTGTGGACAACTCGTGAGCCGGAGGCGCCGGGTTGGGGCAGGGAGACCTGGATCGGCCTGAAGTCCGCGATGCCGAACGGAAGGCGAAAGGCAGCCGTGCCGAAGAAGATCGTCTCAGGACGTTCCCAATCACGCCACAAGGGCGCTGCGCTTCCGCCCGGGCGCCTGACCGGCTGATACTTGTGGCAGCAGGCATGCCGACGGAGTGACCTGGAGAGGGTACCGACCATGAAGGTGTTCAACCTGCTGCTCAACATCCTGTGGCTCGTCTTCTGCGGCTTCTGGATGGCGCTCGGCTACCTGATCGCAGCACTGATCTGCTTCGTCTTGATCATCACCATCCCGTTCGGCATCGCGTCCCTGCGTATCGCCGGCTACGTCCTGTGGCCGTTCGGACGGACCACGGTGGAACGGCCGGACGCCGGTGCCGGGTCCTTCATCGGCAACGTGATCTGGGTGATCTTCGCAGGATGGTGGCTGGCTCTGGCCCACCTGATCACGAGCATCCCGCTGTTCCTGTCGATCATCGGGATCCCGTTCGGGTGGGCCAACCTGAAGCTCATCCCGATCTCCCTCATGCCTTTGGGACGCGAAGTCGTACCGACGGACCAGGGTTTCGGCGGCCGCTGAGGGCCACCGGGACGGAGCACCCGATCGTAGGAAGGGACCTGTGGCGGCCAGGTCCCGCATAGGGTGCTCGGGTGTTCAATCGGCTTGAGGTCAGTACGTTGCCACCGGGACCCCGTTGGGCTGCCCGGTTGCAGTTCCGGATCGACGGCGAGGAAGTGGTGGCGGAGGCGGTCGGAGAGGGCGGCCGCGGCCCGTTCGTGGCGGATGCGCTGCCCACCGACGGTCACGGTGCCCTCTGGGCGACTGGCGAGGGGCGACGTGTCGTGCTCGGCGAACCCGACTGCACGGGCGGATGCTGTGGCTACCTGTCGGTGTTCGTGCAGCGTCACGGCGGGGTTGTGGAGTGGTCCGACTGGCAGGTTCCCACGGACAAGGTGCGGCCCCCGGCGTTTTGTTTTGCCGCCGATCAGTACGACGCCGAACTCACCCGGGCACTCACCGACCGGGCGGGGGCAGGTCTGCAGGAGTGACTGACGTTCAAGACGGTCTTCACTGCGGGCGGCCCGCCATCTTCTCCAGGCGGGCGATCCGTTCCGCCATCGGCGGGTGCGTCGAGAACATCTTCGACAGCCCCTGACCCGGACGGAAGGGGTTCGCGATCATCATGTGGCTCGCGGTCTCGATCCGGGGCTCGGGGGGCAGCGGGAGCTGTTTGGTGCCGACGTCCAGCTTGCGCAGGGCGCTGGCGAGGGCGAGCGGGTCACCGGTGAGCTGGGCTCCGGAGGCGTCCGCCTCGTACTCCCGGGAGCGGCTGATGGCGAGCTGGATGAGGCTGGCGGCGAGCGGCCCCAGGATCATGATCAGCAGCAGGCCGAGGAAGCCGGGGCCGTCGTCGTCGTCCGAACGGCCGACCGGGATGAGCCAGGCGAAGTTGACAAGGAACATGATCACCGAGGCGAGGGCGCCGGCGACCGAAGAGATGAGGATGTCCCGGTTGTAGACGTGACTGAGTTCATGGCCGATGACGCCGCGCAGTTCCCGCTCGTCCAGGATGCGCAGGATGCCCTCCGTGCAGCACACGGCGGCGTTGCGCGGATTGCGGCCCGTGGCGAAGGCGTTCGGTGCCTCCGTCGGGGAGATGTACAGGCGGGGCATGGGCTGCCGGGCCTGGGTGGAGAGCTCGCGGACCATCCGGTACAGGGCCGGGGCCTCGAACTCGCTCACGGGGCGCGCGCGCATCGCGCGTAGCGCCAGTTTGTCGCTGTTCCAGTACGCGTACGCGTTCGTGCCGAGGGCGACGAGGACCGCGACGATCAGACCCGTTCGGCCGAAGAAGCTGCCGATGACGATGATGAGTGCCGACAGTCCCCCGAGGAGAACTGCGGTCCTGAGCCCGTTGTGCCGGCGGTGCACGGTACGCCCTCCAAGTCATGCGGCAGGGGAACCCTTTGCCTGCGGTGCTGCCTTCCGATCTGCGATGCCACCGGTGTCGTGGTGTCACGTCCAGTGGACCCTCCCGCACTGGTCAACGCCAGGCGACGGCCACTAGTTCCCTTGTGTCCGCTGTGCGCCGCGTGAGCCGTCCGGGTGAGAGCCGCACCGGGCGCGCGGAGGGTCCGCACGCGCGCGTGCGGGGCGTCAGAACAGGCCGGAGGCGGCGAAGCGGAGCACCAGTTGCGGCGCCCCGGAGAGGACGACCCCGAGGGTGCCGGTGAGGGCGAGCGCGGCCGTGAGAGGGGCGGGGAGGTGGTGCCTGGCGGGCTCGCCCTCGGGGGCGCGGAACAGCAGGGCCGTCCACTGGAGGTAGTAGTAGAGGGCGATCACGACGTTGACGGCCATGACGACGGCGAGCCAGCCGAGGCCGGCGCCGACGGCCGCCGAGAAGACGGTGACCTTCGCGAACAGGCCGACGATGCCGGGCGGGAGTCCGGCGAGGCACAGCAGGAAGAACGCCAGGAGCAGTGCCGTGAGTGGGTTCCTGGCGTACAGGCCGCGGTAGTCGGAGATGCGGTTGAGCCGCGCGGTACGGGCGACGGCGGCGGCCACCGCGAAGGCGCCGAGGTTCACGGCGGCGTACATGAGGGCGTAGGCGACGGTGGAGCCGACGGCCTTCTGGGCGTCCTCGGCGTATCCGGCGGCTGCGATCGGCACCAGCAGATAGCCGGCCTGGCCCACCGACGACCAGGCGAGCAGTCGTACCGCGCTGTACGCGCGCGTGGCCTGCTGGCGCAGGGCCGCCACGTTGCCGACGCTCATGGTGAGCGCGGCCAGGGCCGCGAGCGCGGGTCCCCAGACGTCGGCGTACGACGGGAAGGCGACAACGGTGACCAGGATCAGGCCGGAGAAGCCGACGGCCTTGCCGACGACCGACAGATAGGCGGCGATCGGGAGCGGGGCGCCGACGTAGGTGTCGGGGACCCAGAAGTGGAAGGGGACGGCGGCCGTCTTGAACGCGAAACCCACAAGGGTGAGGACGACGCCCGTCTGGGCGAGCGTGTGCAGCTGTCCGTCGACGTGCTGGATCCGGTCGGCGACCTGGGTGAGGTAGAGGCTGCCGGTGGTGGCGTACACGAAGCTGATGCCCAGGAGGCTGACGGCGGTGGCGGTCACCGATGACAGGAAGAACTTCAGGGCCGCTTCGGAGGACCTCTTGTCGCCGTGCCGGATGCCGACGAGGGCGAAGGCGGGCAGGGAGGCGACTTCCAGGGCGACGACCAGGGTGGCGAGGTCGCGGGCGGCGGGGAGCAGGGCGGCGCCGGCGGCCGAGGAGAGCAGCAGGAACCAGAACTCGCCCTGCGGGTAGCGGCGGCTGCCGTCCTTCAGGGTGGTGACGGACAACAGGGCTGTGAGCAGGGCGCCGCCGAGGACGAGGAACTGCACGACCAGGGTGAACCGGTCGGCTGTGTAGCTGCACGCGCGCGTGGTGCCCGTCAGGCAGAAGGTGCTGCGGTCGTGGCCGAGGAGCGGGAGCAGCAGGAGGGCAGACGCGGCGAGTCCGGCGACCGAGAGCCGGCCGAGGAGCGGCTTCCTGGCTTCGGGTACGAACAGGTCGGCGACCAGGACGACCAGGCCGACGACCGCGGTGAGGGTGGGCGGGGCGATGGCGAGCCAGTCGACGGACTGGACGAGGTTCGCGGCCGGCGGCTGGGCCAGGGCGCTCATCGGGTGCCTCCTGCGAGGAGTTGCTGCACGGCCGGGTCGGTCAGGCCGAGCAGGGCCCTCGGCCAGAGTCCGGCGACGACGGTGAGGGCGACGAGCGGGGTCCAGGCCGCGAACTCGTAGCTGCGGACGTCCGCGAGCTTCGGCACTTCCTGGGATGCGGCGCCCATGCAGACGCGGCGGACCACGGCCAGCATGTACGCGGCTGTCAGCAGGGTGCCGAAGGCGGCGATCGCCATGAAGGTCAGGAAGGCCGGGCGGCTGAGGCCGGCTGCGGGTTCGAACGCGCCGAACAGGGCCAGCATCTCGCCCCAGAACCCGGCGAGTCCCGGCAGCCCGAGCGAGGCGACGGCGGCGAACGCGAGCAGTCCGCCGAGGCGCGGTGCCTTGCCGTAGAGCGCGGCGCCCGTCTCCTCGGCCAGGGTGTCCAGGTCGGTCGTCCCGGTGCGCTCCTTCAGCCCTCCGACCAGGAAGAACAGCAGGCCGGTGATGAGGCCGTGGGCGATGTTGGCGAACAGGGCGCCGTTGACGCCGGTCGGGGTCATGGTGGCGATGCCGAGCAGGACGAAGCCCATGTGGCCGACGGAGGAGTAGGCGATCAGCCGTTTGAGGTCGCCCTTCGCTCCCCGTTTGGCCAGGTTCAGGCAGGCCAGGGACCCGTAGATGATCCCCACGACGGCGAAGGCGGCGAGGTAGGGCGCGAAGGTGCGGAAGCCGTCCGGCGCGACCGGCAGCAGGATCCGGACGAACCCGTACGTGCCCATTTTCAGCAGGACACCGGCGAGCAGCACGGAGCCGACGGTCGGCGCGGCGGTGTGGGCGTCCGGCAGCCAGCTGTGCAGGGGCCACATCGGGGTCTTGACCGCGAGCCCGATCCCGATCGCCAGAACGGCGATGACCTGCACGGATGCGGTCAGCGACCGGCCGTTGTCAGTGGCGAGTGCCACCATGTCGAACGTGCCCGCCTTGATTCCGATCAGGAGCAGGCCGAGCAGCATGACGACGGACCCGAGCAGCGTGAAGAGGATGAACTTCCAGGCGGCCCGGGTCCGCCCCTCGCCGCCCCAGCGGGCGATGAGGAAGTACATCGGGATGAGCACCGTCTCGAAGGCGAGGAAGAACAGCAGCAGGTCGAGGACGGCGAAGCTCGCGAGTGTGCCGGACTCCAGGACGAGCAGCAGGGCGACGAAGGCCTTCGGGGACCCGCCCGCGGGCGGGTTGAAGTACGAGTAGAGCGCGCAGAGGAAGGTCAGGAGCGCGGTCAGGACCACAAGGGGGAGGGAGATGCCGTCGATGCCGAGGTGGAGGCGCACGTCGAGTGCGGGGATCCAGCTGATGTCGGTCGTGGCCTGCATCCTCGACGGATGGTCCTGGTCGAAGCCGAGCGCGAGGACGATCGCGGCGACGAGGATCGCGCCGGTCACGGTCACGCCGTGGCGGAGTACGGCCTGTTCGGGCGACTTTCCCTGCAGCCCGGGCGGGGCGGGCAGGAGGGCGGCGACGGCGCCGAGAAGCGGGCCGACGACGATCAATGCCAGAAGGAACTGCATCACGGACTCGCTGATATCGATCACGCCTGCTCACACTCCCGTGGCGACGAGGAGGACGGCGACCGCCAGGACGACGGTGCCGGCGAGCAGCGCGCTCACATAGGTCTGGACGTTGCCGGTCTGGGCGCGCCGTACGGCGGCGCCGAGCAGGCGGGGAAGTGCTCCTGCCCCACGGACGTAGGTGTCGACGACCTCGCGGTCGAGGAACTGGACGAGGCTCGCTGCGGCCAGGACCGGGCGGACGAACAGCACGTCGTAGACGGCGTCCAGGTGGAAGCCTTCGGCCGCGTGCCGGTGCAGTGGTCCGAGCAGCAGCCGGCCGGGGTCCGCCGGGTCGGGGGCGTAGGCCACGTCGCCGAACGCGGGCTTGTGGGCCGCGATGGCCTCGGCCTCGACCAGTCCGGCGTCGCCCTCCGGGTGGGCGGCGACGGCACCCAGCGGAGCGCGGGCGGCCAGCGTCCTGGTGCGCTGCCAGGCGCCGTAGGTGACGAGTCCGCCGACGAGCGCGAGGCCGGTGCCGAGGATCGAGGTGGTGAGGGTCGGGGTGAGGGCGCGGCCGTCGAACCAGCCGGGCAGCGACCGGTAGGCGAACCCGCCGAACGCGAGGGACGGCACGGCCAGGACCCACAGGACCACGGTCATGGACAGCGGCTGCCTGCCGTGGTCCGGTGCCTCGGCCCCCCGTCCCCGGAAGGTCAGCAGCCACAGCCGGGTCGCGTACGCGGCGGTGAGCAGGGCGGTGGCCAGGCCCGCGACCAGGACGATCCAGCCGGCGCTGCCGGGGGCGTGCTCGGTGTGGCCGGTGGCGGCGTGCTCGGCGGCGCCGAGGACGGACTCCTTGGAGAAGAAGCCGCTGAAGGGCGGGATCGCGGCGAGCGCGAGGAGGGCCACGGTCATCGTCCAGTAGGCGTCCGGGACGCGGTCGCGCAGGCCGGAGGTGCGGGACATGACGGCCAGCGAGTTGGTGCCGGCGGCGTGGATGATCACGCCGGCCGCGAGGAACAGCAGCGCCTTGAAGGCGCCGTGGGACAGGAGGTGGAAGACGGCGGCACCGCGGTCGCCGACGGCGAGGGCGCCGGTCATGTAGCCGAGCTGGCCGATCGTCGAGTAGGCGAGGACGCGCTTGATGTCGTCCTGGGCGAGCGCGGCGAGGGCCGAACCGACCATCGTGACGGCGCCCATGGCGGCGAGGACGACCATCACGGCCGCACTGGCCTCGAAGACTGGAAGGAGACGGGCGACGAAGTAGACACCGGCGGCGACCATCGTCGCGGCGTGGATCAGCGCGGAGACCGGGGTCGGGCCGGCCATCGCGTCGGGGAGCCAGGTGTGCAGCGGGAACTGCGCGGACTTGCCGGCCACGCCGCACAGGAGCAGCAGGCCGACCAGGGTGGGATGGTGCAGCCCGCCGTTCGCGACGGTGCTGAGGACCGTGGTGATGCGGAACGACCCGGCGTCGGTGGCCAGCGCGAACAGGCCGATCAGGAACGGCACGTCACCGAGCTTGGTGACCAGGAAGGCCTTGACGGAGGCGGCACGTGCCTCGGGGGTCTCCCAGTAGTGGCCGACCAGGAAGTAGGAGCAGATGCCCATGACTTCCCAGCCGACCAGCAGCACGATCAGGTCGCCGGAGTAGACGACCAGCAGCATCGCGGAGGTGAACAGGGAGACGAGCGCGGCGTACGAGGGGTAGCGCGGGTCGTCGCGGAGGTAGCCGGTGGAGTAGATCTGCACGCAGGTGGCGACGAAGGCGACCAGGACCGCGACGAGGGCGGCGAAGCCGTCGATGTGCAGGGCGAGTTCGATCGGGACGGAGCCGGTCGGAGTGAGCTCGGTGTGGGCGTCCACGGCCTGGCCGCCGCCCTGGTCGGCGGCGACCGTGCAGGCGAGGGCCAGCGCGGTGAGCGTCGGCAGGACCGCCAGCGGGCGGACGAACCTGGGGGCGGTGCGCCCCAGGAGCAGGCCGCCGGCGGCACCGAGGAACGGCAGGAGGGGAACGAGGACGGCGAGGGTGGTCGTGGTCACTCGGTGGCCTCAGCCTTCTCGTCGGACGCTCCGGCCGAGGGCGTGCCGTCCTCGTGGCTCTCGGCGGTGTCGCGGAGCCGGTCGATGTCGGAGGTTCCGCGGTTGCGGTAGACGGCGAGGACGATCGCCAGGCCGATGCCGATCTCGGCGGCGGCGATGGCGATGGTGAACAGGGTCAGGGCCTGGCCGGAGTGCAGGGTGTCCCGGGCGGCCTTGCTCAGCCAGACGTCGAAGGCGACGAGGTTGAGGTTGACGGCGTTGAGCATCAGCTCGACCGACATCAGGACAAGGATCGCGTTGCGGCGGGCGAGGACGCCGTACAGGCCCGTGCAGAAGAGGAGAGCGGAGAGAACCGCCGGATAGGCGAGGTGCATCAGCGGGCGCCTTCCTGCTCGGACTCCTGCTCGGGTTCCCACCCGTTCTCCTGATCGCTTTCCTCCTCGATCGGGTGAATCCCGGAATCCGTGACGGAGGGGGAACTCTGCGTGACGGCCCGGCCGTTCACAGGGGGCGGGGCCGACTCCGCCTTCGCCTTCCGGGACAGGACGATCGCGCCGACCAGGGCCGCCAGGAGGAGGACGGAGAGGGCCTCGAAGGGCAGGACCCAGTTCTGGAAGAGGCTCGCGCCGGTGACCTTCGTCGAGCCGGCGGCGGCGCCGTCCAGGTCGATCCAGGTGGCACGGAAGGCGTCCACGACCACCCAGACCAGAGCGGCCGCGGCGGTCATGGCGACGGCCAGCGCGACCCAGCGGTTTCCGGAGTCGGCGTCCGGGGAGCGGCCGATCGGGGCCTTGGTGAGCATCAGACCGAAGAGAAGGAGGACGACGACGGAACCCACGTAGATGAGGACCTGCACCCAGGCGATGAACTCGGCGGTGAGCAGGAGGTATTCGATGGCGAGCCCGCCGAGGGCGACCACCAGCCACAGGGCGGCGTGCACCAGCTGGCGGGTGGTGACCGTGACGACGGCGGCGCCGAAGGTGACCAGGCCGACGAGAAAGAAGGCGATCTCCACACCGGTCGGGGACAGGAAGCCGTGCGGCGCCTGGGCGAGCGGGCTCACGTCTCCTCCTCCCCCGGCTCGACCCGGTCGCCGGCCTGCTCAGCCTGGGCGGCCTGGGCGGCGGCGAGCTTCTCGGCGGACTTGCGGGCGGCGGCGATCTCCTTCGGTTCCTCCGCGCCGGGGTCGAGGGCGGGCGGGGCCGGGACCGTCCACATCCACTCGCGGAGCTTGTCTCGCTCGTGGGTGAGTTCGCGGATGTCGGTCTCGGCGTACTCGAACTCCGGGGACCAGAACAGGGCGTCGAAAGGACACACCTCGATGCAGATACCGCAGTACATGCACAGGGAGAAGTCGATGGCGAAGCGGTCCAGGACGTTGCGGCTGCGTTCACGGCCGCCCGGGACCGCCGCCGGGACGGTCTCCTTGTGGGAGTCGATGTAGATGCACCAGTCGGGACACTCCCGGGCGCAGAGCATGCAGACCGTGCAGTTCTCCTCGAACAGCCCGATCACACCGCGGGTGCGGGGCGGGAGGTCGGGAAGGGCGTCCGGGTACTGCTCGGTGACCGACTTCCGGGTCATCGTGCGCAGGGTGACGGCCAGACCCTTGGCGAGGCCTGAGCCAGGGATGGGGGCCACTAGGAGATCACCACCTTGACGATGCCGGTGAGGGCGATCTGGGCGAGAGAGAGGGGGACGAGAAGGGTCCAGGAGAACTTCTGCAACTGGTCCTCGCGCAGCCGGGGGTAGGTCACGCGGAGCCAGATCACGACGAAGGCGAGGAGCGCCGTCTTCAGGAGGGTCCACAGCCAGCCGAGGCCGTCGGCACCCCACGGGCCGTGCCAGCCGCCCAGGAAGAGGACGGTGGTCAGGCCGCACAGGACGACGATCCCGGCGTACTCGGCGAGCAGGAACAGGGCGAAGCGCAGACCCGTGTACTCGGTGTACGCGCCGAAGATGATCTCCGAGTCGGCGACGGGCATGTCGAACGGGGGCCGCTGGAGTTCCGCGAGGCCGGCGACGAAGAAGACCAGGCCGCCGGTGATCTGCCAGGGCAGCCACCACCAGTGGAAGGAGCCGACGATGCCCGGCAGGGAGACGGTGCCGGCCGCCATCGCCACGGAGGCGGCGGCGAGCAGCATCGGGAGTTCGTAGGCGAGGAGCTGGGCGGCGGTGCGCAGGCCGCCGAGGAGGGAGAACTTGTTGGCGCTCGCCCAGCCGGCCATGAGGGAGCCGAGGACGCCGACGCCCATCACGGCCAGTACGAAGAACACACCCGCGTCCAGGACCTGGCCGACCGCGCCCTCTCCTGGGCCGATCGGGATGGCGAGCAGCACGAGCAGATACGGCAGGAGGGCCACCGCGGGGGCCAGCTGGAAGACACGGCGGTCCGCGCCGGCCGGGACCACGTCCTCCTTCTGCGCGAACTTCACGCCGTCGGCGATCAGCTGGGCCCAGCCGTGGAAACCACCGGCGTACATCGGGCCGAGGCGGCCCTGCATATGGGCCATCACCTTGTGCTCGGTCTGACCGACGATCAGAGGGAAGGTGAGGAAGACGACGAACACGACGAGGAGTCGCAGGGCGACGTCCAGAGCGTCGTTCACTGCGGGCCTCCTGGGGGGTCGTCGTGGCGGGCGGGGCGTTCAGGAGCGGTGTCGTCGGGGGTCGGGGCTTCGGGGGTGGGCTCAGGGGCGGCGGGGGCCTTGGATGCCGAAGTCTCCGGCGGGACCTTGGAGACCGGGGCCTCCAGGGCCTCCAGGGCCTCCGGGGCCTCCGGGGCCTCCGGGGCCTCCGGGGCCTCCGGGGCCTCCGGGGCCTCCGGGGCCTCCGGGGCCTCCGGGGCCTCCGGGGCCTCCGGGGCTGACGGTTCAGGGCCGGAGTCCTCGGGTGCGGCAGGCTCGGCGGGGTTCGACCCAGGCTCTTCGGGCGGGGTGGGGCTCGACTCGGCCGAACCCGAACCCGACACCGCCCCCGACTCCTCGGCCCGGGTCCCGGTCCCGGTTTCCTCCGTCGGGTCGGCCGTCGTCCCGCGTGGCTTCCCGGCCTCCGGTTCGTCGAAGGCCGGACGGGCGTGGTGCCACGGCGCGTCCGAACTGCGGGGGGTTGCGGGGCGGGCCGGGGTGGCCGGCACCGCCGGCGATTCCGTCTCCTGCGCACGCTGGGAAGCGGAGCCGCCCGAGGCAGTACGCGTCCGGCGTGGCCCCCGGGGAGCAGCCGACGGCCCCGCCGCCGGAGTGGGCCCCTGCACGTCGGCGCCTTCCGCGGCGGTCTCCTCAGCGATGTCCTGAGCGATGTCCTGAGCGATGTCCTGAGCGGACGCGTCCTCCGCACCGGAGGCTGTCCGCTGCGAAGCGGACCCCTCGCCCGCACTCCGTGCCCTGCGCGGAGCGGCCGTCGGCCTCGCCGCACCCGACGTCGTGGTCGGCTCAGCGGCCCCGGTCGCCCCGGTCGTCTCGGCTGCCTCGGCTGCCTCGGTCGCCTGGCTCGTCGAGCCCTCCGCGGCTGTGCGTGAGCGGCGCACCGGGCGGTCGCCGGCCGCACGGGGCGGGCGTTCGCCGGCTGCGCGGCCTGCTGCGGTGCGGGCCGGGCGGGCGGGGGCAGGCGGGAGTTGGCCCTTGAGGGGGCCCCACTCGTTCGGGTCGGGGACGCCTGGAGGGAGCATCTGGCGGCGCTTGGGGCCGCCATGGTCGGACTCGCCCGGTTCCTTGGCACCGGGCCAGGCCTTGGCGACGCGGGCGGCGAGCACGAAGTCCTTGCGGAGGGGATGGCCTTCGAAGGTCTCCGGGAGGAGGAGGTGGTCAAGTCCGGGGTGGCCAGTGAAGCGGACGCCGAACATCTCGTGGGTCTCGCGTTCGTGCCAGCGGGCGCCCGCGTAGACGCCGACGGCGGACGGGAGTTCGGGCGCGGTGTGCGGGACGGTCGTGCGCAGGAGCAGGCGGCGGACCGGGGCGAGGGCGACGACGTGGGCACAGACGCGGAAGCCGGTGCCGGGTTCGTCGACCGCGCTCAGCCAGTCGAAGTAGGTGCAGGAGAGGGCCGTACGGGCGATCTCCAGGGCGGCGAGCCAGGACGAGGGAGGAACGTCGACCGTCAGGACGTCGTAGGACTCGTCGGCGGTGGCGTCCGTGCCGAAGAGTTCCTCGACGGGAGCCGGCAGCCAGCCGGCCGGGGCCGTCATCGCGCGTCCCCTTCACCCGCGGCCCCCGTGGGGGCCGGTGGCCGGACCAGGCCGCTCTGGAGAGCCGCGGCGGACGGGCGGGGGGTGCCGTAGCGCTCGCCCAGGGATTCCGCCGCGATCTTCTCCTGGAGTTTGAGGATGCCCTGGAGGAGCGCCTCGGGGCGCGGCGGGCAGCCGGGGACGTAGACGTCCACGGGGATGATCTGGTCGACGCCCTTGGTGACGGAGTAGGAGTCCCAGTAGGGGCCGCCGCAGTTCGAGCAGGCGCCGAAGGAGATGACGTACTTCGGTTCGGGCATCTGCTCGTACAGGCGCTTGACCGCCGGGGCCATCTTGTCCGTGACCGTGCCCGAGACCACCATCAGGTCCGCCTGGCGGGGGCCCGGCGCGAAAGGGATCACGCCGAGGCGGATGAAGTCGTGGCGGGCCATCGACGCGGCGATGAACTCGATCGCGCAGCAGGCGAGACCGAAGTTGAAGACCCAGAGCGAGTAGCGGCGGCCCCAGTTGAGGACGACCTTCATCGGTTCGGGGGCGAGGCGGGCGAGCGTGCCCAGCCTTTTCGGCTCCGGCAGCAGAACAGGTTCCGACGCGGTCGCGTCCGGCGTCACGTCCATGTCAGGACGCCCTTCTTGTATGCGTACAGCAGGCCGACGGCGAGGAAGCCGAGGAAGACGAACATCTCCACGAGCGTGGTCGCGCCGTAGCCGGGGGCGGCGAAGACCGTCGCCCAGGGGAACAGGAAGATCGAGTCGACGGCGAAGATGACGTAGAGGAAGGCGTAGACGTAGTAGCGGACCTGGGTGTGGGCCCAGCCCTCGCCGACGGGGTCGACACCGCACTCGTAGGTGAGGAGTTTCTCGGGCGTGGGGACCACCGGGCGCAGCAGCCGGCCGGCGCCGAAGGCGACGGCGACGAAGACCACGCCGACCAGTGCCAGCAGTCCCACGACCGAGTAGGACGCGAAGTAGCCCGCCGCGACGGCCACGGTCGGCTCACCACCCACCGTCTCCCGCATCGCCCGTCCCTCACTCCCTCGACAGACCACAGGCCCGACCCGGCCCGGCCCGGCCCGATGCCGTGACCTCAGTCAACTCTTGATTCGACGATCTGTACGCACGGGAGTCTAGGCCCTGATAAAGACACGGTAAGCAGCCCGTCACACGGGGGACCCGGTGGAGACACAAAGACCGGAGTCGGCTGGTGGGGTTTTCCCCAGGGGCGGCCCGGCGGGGAACTCCATGGCGTCGCGCCACGGCACACGGCACGCTGGCGCATATGACCGCACCCGCACCCCGATCCCTCAGCCTCGCCGACGGCGAAGAGGACCGCGAACGACTGCCGCCCGTGCGCTTCGCCCTCGACGGTCACACCTGGAAGGAGATCGCGCACCTCCTGCTGAACCTGCCGATGTCGCTGTTCGGCTTCGTCTACGTCGTCACGACGGTGTGGGTGAGCGGTGTGCTGACACTGACGGTGATCGGCATTCCCCTGCTCGCCGCGACCCTGCTGGGCGCTCGGCAGCTGGGGAAGCTGGAGCGGGCACGCGCGCGTGCGCTGCTCGGGGTGCGGGTGGAGGAGCCGACCCCGCTGCCGTGGACCAGGCGCGGTGCGGGCACCGGGCGGCTGTGGATGACGTTGAAGGACCCGGTGGGCTGGCGGACGCTGCTGTACGACTTCATCCGGCTGCCGTGGGGCGTCCTCACCTTCTGCATCACGCTGGTCTCGCTGTTCGTGCTGTGGCCGGTGCTGCCGTTCCTCGCGCGTGGGCTGGCGAACGTGGACCGGGCGATGGTCCGCGGGCTGCTGTCGCCCTCCGACGAGCTGGAGCGCCGTATCGCCGAACTGGAGTCGGACCGGGGGGTGGTCGTGGACACGGCCGCCGCCGACCTGCGGCGCATCGAGCGGGATCTGCACGACGGCGCGCAGGCCCGGCTCGTCAATCTGGCGATGGGGCTCGGTCTGGCGAAGGAGAAGCTGCTGGAGGATCCCGACGCGGCCGCCGCGATGGTCGAGGAGGCGCACGGCGAGGTGAAGCTGGCGCTTCAGGAGCTCAGGGATCTCGCCCGGGGCATCCACCCGGCGGTGCTGACCGACCGGGGGCTGGACGCGGCGCTGTCGTCGGTCGCCTCCCGCTGCACGGTGCCGGTCCAGGTGACCGCCGACCTGCCCTCCAGACCGGCACCCGCCATCGAGGGCATCGCCTACTTCACCGTCTCCGAGCTGCTCCAGAACATCAGCAAGCACAGCGGGGCGCGTACCGCCTCGGTGGACGTGTGGCGGGCCGACGACCGGCTGCTGATCCAGGTACGGGACGACGGGCGCGGCGGGGCGAGTCTGGACGGCGGCTCCGGGATGCGCGGGCTCGCGGACCGGCTGGGCGCGGTCGACGGCCTGTTCGTCGTCGACTCACCGGCCGGCGGTCCCACGACGGTCACCGCGGAGCTGCCCTGGCGCGACCGGGCGTAGGGCAGCGCCGGGAGGGTGGGGAAAACCCCCCGTTCGAGACGCCGACGGACTCCATGGTCCGTGGACCTGCGGTGCAGCAGGGTGGAGATACGGCAGGGCAGGCCGACGAAGCCCATGAGGCAGAGCAGGGCTGGACAGGACAGGAGGGGACGGCGCCGATGGCCACGGAGTACGGACACGAGTACGGGTACGGGCAGGACCACGGATACGGCTACGAGCCGTACGGCGAGCGTCGGCATCGGGTGCCGGCGGTGTTGCGGGCGCCGTTCGAGGCGCGCAGCTGGCGTGAGTTCGGCTATGTCCTGCTGGGCCTGCCGGTCGGCGTCACGCTGTTCGTGTGGACCGTGACGATGCTGTCCCTGGGCGTGGGTCTGCTGGTGACGTTCATCGGGATCCCGCTGCTGGCGGTGGCCCTCGCCGGGTGCCGCGGCTTCGGAGCGCTGGAACGGGCACGCGCGCGTGGGCTGCTGAAGCTGGAGGTGGCCGACCCGGAGCCGCTGCGGATGCGTAAGCCGGGGTTCTTCGCCTGGATCGGCGCGGTGCTGAAGAGCGGCACGTCCTGGCGTCATCTGCTGTACGCGGTCCTGCAGTTCCCCTGGTCGATGTTCTCCTTCGTCGT
Organism: Streptomyces sp. NPDC001714; assembly: GCF_042892755.1. Classification (NCBI taxonomy): domain Bacteria; kingdom Bacillati; phylum Actinomycetota; class Actinomycetes; order Kitasatosporales; family Streptomycetaceae; genus Streptomyces; species Streptomyces sp. NPDC001714. The sequence goes on along the minus strand of NZ_JBIAUL010000001.1, from coordinate 226,809 downwards.
CGCCCTCAACTTCTGGGCGTACGGCTGGGCCCTGCTGACGTATCCCCTGTGGTTCTGGGTGTTCCCGATGTGGGCCGGGCAGGGCGGGATCCAGCTGTACAGCGACGCGCACCACAGCATCTACCTCGACAACCCGTTCGAGATCACCGTGACCGCGCTGGTGGGACTGCTGTTCACGCTGGCCACGCCGTGGATCGTCCGGGCGCTGACGCTGGTGGACAGGGTGATGGTGAACGGGTTGCTGGGACCGTCGAAGCTGGCGTCGCGGGTGGTGGAGCTGGAGTCGGACCGGGGGGTCGTCGTGGACACGGCCGCCGCCGACCTGCGGCGGATCGAGCGGGATCTGCACGACGGGGCGCAGGCGCGGCTGGTGGCGCTGGCCATGGATCTGGGGCTGGCAAAGGAGAAGCTGCGGGAGGATCCGCAGGTCGCGGCGCGGATGGTGGACGAGGCGCACGGTGAGGTGAAGACCGCGCTGCAGGAGTTGCGGGACCTGGCCCGCGGGATCCATCCGGCCGTGCTGACCGACCGGGGGCTGGATGCGGCGCTGTCCTCGGTGGCCTCGCGGTGCACGGTGCCGGTGCGGGTGGAGGTCGACCTGGCGGAGCGGCCGGCGGCGGCGATCGAGGGGATCGCGTACTTCACGGTGTCCGAGCTGCTCCAGAACATCAGCAAGCACGCGCGGGCGCGTGAGGCGTCGGTGGATGTGTGGCGGAGTGAGGACCGGTTGATGCTGCAGGTCCTCGACGACGGGGTGGGGGGTGCGGACACGGCGAGGGGGTCGGGGCTGGCGGGGCTGGCCGAGCGGCTGGACGCGGTCGACGGGATCCTGGTGGTGGACTCGCCGGTGGGCGGGCCTACGCGGGTGACGGCGGAGCTGCCCTGGCGGGGCTGAGGGCGGGTTCTCGCCCCCGCCGCCCCTACCCGTCCCGTCCTCCAGGGGGTGGGCCCCCTTCGACCCCCTGCTTCGGCCGCCCGTTTCGGGCGGCTGCCGCCCCCGAACCCCCGCTTCGGCCTGAGGCCTCGTCCTCAAACGCCGGACGGGCTGGAATGTGGTGCCGGCCGGTCGTCGTCCTCAGACGCCGGACGGGCTGGAATGTGGTGCCGGCCGGTCGTTGTCCTCAAACGCCGGACGGGCTGGAATGTGGTGCCGGCCGGTCGTCGTCCTCAGACGCCGGACGGGCTGGTGGGAGGGAGGACCCCGCGGCCTGATTTGGTGCGCCCCGTCTCGTTACCCGCACGCGCTCCGATCCGAATGCTGGAATGCTGGACTTTCGGACAGGGCAGGCATGTACGCCGGACGGGGTGGGGGGCCGGGAGATCGTGGAGGACAGGGTGCGGGTGGTCATCGCCGAGGATTCCGTGCTGCTCAGGGAGGGACTGACCCGGCTGTTGACCGACCGGGGGCACGACGTCGTCGCGGGCGTCGGGGACGCGGAGGCGCTGGTCAAGACCATCGCCGAGCTGGACGCGCAGGATGCGCTGCCGGACGTCGTCGTCGCGGATGTGCGCATGCCGCCGACACACACCGACGAGGGCGTGCGGGCCGCTGTACGGCTGCGGAAGGCACATCCGGGGCTCGGGGTGCTGGTGCTGTCGCAGTACGTGGAGGAGCGCTACGCCACCGAACTGCTGGCCGGTTCCAGCCGGGGCGTGGGGTATCTGCTGAAGGACCGGGTCGCCGAGGTGCGGGAGTTCGTGGACGCCGTGGTGCGGGTCGCCGAGGGCGGTACGGCGCTCGATCCGGAGGTCGTCGCACAGTTGCTCGGGCGGAGCCGGAAGCAGGACGTCCTTGCGGGCCTCACCCCGCGGGAGCGGGAGGTTCTGGGGCTGATGGCCGAGGGGCGGACGAACTCGGCGATCGCGCGCCAGCTGGTCGTGAGCGACGGAGCCGTCGAGAAGCACGTCAGCAACATCTTCCTCAAGCTCGGCCTCTCCCAGAGCGACGGTGACCACCGGCGTGTTCTGGCCGTTCTGACCTATCTGAACTCCTGACGGGCCGACGGCACCGTGTCGGCACCGGAAGGCGGCCAGGGGGAGGGAAAATCGTGACAAGTCAGGGCGACAGGTCGTCTCAGAACTCCGTCCAGCATGCGAGCAGGCACGGGAAGGCGACCCTAACCGACGTAGGGTTGATTGCGGGATGGTCCGTGGGACGGCCACGCCCGGACAGCCGCCTCGAAGGAGGTCCAGTTCAGTGACCAGCCAGGTCAGCAGGACAACGGAACAGGCCGACGGAACCGTCGTGGGAGAGCAGCGCAAGCCGGGCGGTGTGAAATCCGTACGGCGCCTGGATCGGGTGATCATCCGGTTCGCGGGGGACTCGGGTGACGGTATGCAGCTCACCGGTGACCGGTTCACGTCGGAGACAGCGTCCTTCGGCAACGATCTGTCCACCCTGCCGAACTTCCCCGCCGAGATCCGGGCCCCCGCAGGCACTCTGCCGGGGGTTTCGTCGTTCCAGTTGCACTTCGCCGACCACGACATCCTCACCCCGGGTGACGCGCCGAACGTGCTGGTCGCGATGAACCCGGCCGCGTTGAAGGCGAACATCGGGGATCTGCCGCGCGGCGCGGAGATCATCGTCAACACGGACGAGTTCACCAAACGGGCGATGCAGAAGGTCGGCTACGCGACCTCGCCCCTGGAGGACGGCTCACTCGACGGCTACAGCCTCCACCCGGTGCCGCTGACCACGCTGACCGTGGAGGCACTCAAGGAATTCGACCTCAGCCGCAAAGAGGCCGAGCGCAGCAAGAACATGTTCGCGCTCGGCCTCTTGTCGTGGATGTACCACCGGCCGACCGAGGGCACGGAGAGATTCCTCCAGCAGAAGTTCGCCCGCAAGCCCGAGGTCATGAAAGCCAACCTGGTGGCCTTCCGGGCGGGCTGGAACTTCGGCGAGACGACCGAGGACTTCGCCGTCTCGTACGAGATCGCCCCGGCGACGACCGCTTTCCCGGTCGGCACGTACCGGAACATCTCCGGGAACCTGGCGCTGGCCTACGGCCTGGTCACCGCGTCGCGCCAGGCGGATCTGCCGTTGTTCCTCGGGTCGTACCCGATCACCCCGGCCTCCGACATCCTGCACGAGCTGTCCAAGCACAAGAACTTCGGTGTGCGGACCTTCCAGGCGGAGGACGAGATCGCCGGCATCGGCGCGGCGCTGGGCGCGGCGTTCGGCGGTTCGCTGGCGGTGACGACGACGTCCGGTCCGGGTGTCGCCCTGAAGGCGGAGACGGTCGGGCTCGCGGTCTCGCTGGAGCTGCCGCTGCTGGTCGTCGACATCCAGCGGGGCGGGCCGTCCACCGGGCTGCCGACCAAGACCGAGCAGGCCGACCTGCTCCAGGCGATGTTCGGCCGCAACGGCGAGGCACCGGTCCCGGTCGTCGCCCCGCGGACTCCGGCCGACTGTTTCGACGCGGCGCTGGAGGCGGCCCGGATCGCGCTGACCTACCGGACGCCCGTGATGCTGCTCTCCGACGGCTACCTGGCCAACGGCAGCGAGCCCTGGCGGATCCCGGAGCTGGAGGAGCTGCCCGACCTGCGGGTGCAGTTCGCGAGCGGTCCCAACCACACCCTGGACGACGGCACCGAGGTCTTCTGGCCGTACAAGCGGGATCCGCAGACCCTCGCCCGGCCGTGGGCGATCCCGGGCACGCCCGGCCTGGAGCACCGGATCGGCGGCATCGAGAAGCAGGACGGCACGGGCAACATCTCCTACGACCCCGCCAACCACGACTTCATGGTCCGCACCCGGCAGGCCAAGATCGACGGCATCGACGTCCCCGACATCGAGGTCGACGACCCGGACGGGGCCCGCACCCTGGTGCTGGGCTGGGGATCGACGTACGGGCCGATCACGGCGGCGGTACGGCGGCTGCGGGCGGCCGGCGAACCGATCGCGCAGGCGCACCTGCGGCACCTCAACCCGTTCCCGAGGAATCTGGGTGCCGTGCTGAAGGGTTACGACAAGGTGGTGATCCCCGAGATGAACCTCGGTCAGCTCGCCACCCTCATCCGGGCGAAGTACCTGGTGGACGCGCATTCGTACAACCAGGTCAACGGCATGCCGTTCAAGGCCGAGCAGCTCGCCACGGCGCTCAAGGAGGCCATCCATGACTGACGCCATGACCGACGCCACCGACGGACTGCTGCAGCTCGTCCCCAAGGCCGAGGCCAAGCAGTCCATGAAGGACTTCAAGTCCGACCAGGAGGTGCGCTGGTGCCCGGGCTGCGGTGACTACGCGATCCTGGCCGCCGTGCAGGGGTTCATGCCGGAGCTGGGACTGGCGAAGGAGAACATCGTCTTCGTCTCGGGCATCGGCTGCTCGTCGCGCTTCCCGTACTACATGAACACGTACGGCATGCACTCCATCCACGGCCGCGCCCCGGCGATCGCGACCGGGCTCGCCACCAGCCGGCGTGACCTGTCCGTGTGGGTGGTGACCGGTGACGGTGACGCGCTGTCCATCGGCGGCAACCACCTCATCCACGCGCTGCGCCGCAACGTCAACCTGAAGATCCTCCTCTTCAACAACCGCATCTACGGGTTGACGAAGGGGCAGTACTCACCGACGTCCGAGGTCGGCAAAATCACCAAGTCGACACCGATGGGCTCGCTGGACGCCCCGTTCAACCCGGTGTCGCTGGCGATCGGCGCCGAGGCCTCCTTCGTCGCCCGCACCATCGACTCCGACCGCAAGCACCTGACCGAGGTGCTGCGCGCGGCCGCCGCCCACCCGGGCACGGCCCTGATCGAGATCTACCAGAACTGCAACATCTTCAACGACGGCGCCTTCGACGCCCTCAAGGACAAGCAGTCGGCAGAGGAGGCGGTGATCCGCCTGGAGCACGGGAAGCCCATCCGCTTCGGCGCCGAGGGCGCGCGCGGTGTCGTACGCGACCGGCTCACCGGCGACCTCAGGGTCGTCGACGTGACCGCGGACAACGAGTCCGAGGTCCTCGTCCACGACGCCCACTCCTCCTCCCCGACCACGGCCTTCGCGCTCTCCCGGCTGGCCGACCCCGACACCCTGCACCACACGCCCCTCGGCGTCTTCCGCTCGGTGGAACGGCCCGTCTACGACGTGCAGATGTCCGGGCAGCTGGACACCGCGGTCGAACAGCACGGCAAGGGCGACCTCGCGGCGCTGCTGGCCGGCGGGGACACCTGGACGGTCGTGGGCTGACCCCGGGGAAGTCGTGCGTGGGGGCCCGGACGGTGCGTCCGGGCCCCACTCGCGTCCCCAGGGGGGCTCAGCGACTCGGCGGGCCTCAGGCGCGCTTCGCGTCGTCGTACGCCGCCCGGGCCCGCTCCACGTCCGACATCCGCCGCTCGGTCCACAGCGCCAGGTCCCGCACCTGCTGGGCGGCCTCGCGGCCGAGGTCGGTGAGGGAGTAGTCGACGCGGGGCGGGATGACGGGCTTGGCGTCCCGGTGGACGAGGCCGTCGCGTTCCAGGGTCTGGAGGGTCTGGGTGAGCATCTTCTCGCTGACCCGGCCGATCGCGCGGCGCAGTTCGCTGAAGCGGTGGGGGCGGTCGAGGAGCTGGATCAGGACCAGGACGCCCCAACGGCTGGTGACGTGCTCCAGGACCAGCCGGTACGGGCACATCTCGGCGCCGACGACGTACGTACCGACCTTCGGTGCAGCTTCGGCTTCGGCTTCGGCTTCTGCTTCTGAGGCGCTTACTGACATGCCAGTACCTTACTTCAAAGTGGGTACTTTCTTGTGGTTAGCGCTCCCCCTAGGGTTAGTGGCATCCGCACCCCACAAGGAGATCGCACACCATGAGCATCGTTGTCACCGGAGCCACCGGACACCTCGGCCGTCACGTCGTGACGCAGCTGCTGGAGAAGGTCCCGGCCGAGCAGATCACCGCCGTCGTGCGCGACGAGGCCAAGGCCGCCGACTTCGCCGCCGCGGGCGTGACGATCGCCGTCGCGGACTACAACGCCCCCGAGACCTTCGACGGCCTCTTCGCCGCCGGCGACAAGGTGCTGCTGATCTCCGGCAACGAGTTCGACAAGGGCCGCCCCGCCCAGCACAAGGTCGTCATCGACGCCGCCAAGGCAGCCGGCGTCGCCCTGCTGGCGTACACCAGCGCCCCGGGCGGCCTGCACGCCTCGCTGGTGGACGACCACCGCGCCACCGAGGAGGTACTGCTCGCCTCCGGCCTGCCGTACACCCTGCTGCGCAACGGCTGGTACCACGAGAACTACACCGAGAACCTCGCCCCGGTCCTGGAGCACAACGCCGTCGTCGCGGCCGCCGGCGAGGGCCGGGTCTCCTCGGCCTCCCGCGCCGACTACGCGGCCGCCGCGGTCGCCGTGCTGACCGGCGAGGGGCACGAGAACAAGACGTACGAGCTGGGCGGCGACGTCGCCTGGAGCTTCGCCGAGTACGCGGCCGAGCTGAGCGCGCAGACCGGCAAGGAGATCGCCTACAACTCCGTGCCCGGCGAGGTGCTCCAGGGCATCCTGACGGGCGCCGGCGTGCCGGAGATGTTCGCCGCGACCCTGGTCGACGTCGACGCGTCGATCGCCAAGGGCGAGCTGGTCGTCGACTCCGGCGACCTCTCCCGCCTGGCCGGCCGCCCGACCTCCCCGATCTCCGAGGCGATCGCCGCCGCGCTCAAGTAAGCCCCGCGGAGAAAAGCCCACCCCGGTCTGTCATGACCGTATGCCGATACGGCCATGACAGACCGGGGTGCTCGGCGCTACCTTCGTCCCGGCGTGTTGAAGCTGGGTGTGAGGAGGGCCGGTGGCCGACATATCGAAGGCCGAGCGGCGGACAGGACTGGTGAACGGCTTCGCGGCCTACGGGATGTGGGGACTGGTCCCCCTGTTCTGGCCACTGCTGAAGCCCGCCGGGTCGGTGGAGATCCTGGCCCACCGGATGGTGTGGTCCCTCCTCTTCGTCGCCGCCGCACTCGTCTTCGTACGGCGCTGGGCCTGGGCCGGTGAACTGCTGCGGCAGCCGCGCCGGCTGGCCCTGGTGACGGTCGCCGCCGCAGTGATCACCGTCAACTGGGGCGTCTACATCTGGGCCGTGAACGCCGGGCATGTCGTCGAGGCCTCCCTCGGCTACTTCATCAACCCCCTGGTGACCATCGCCATGGGCGTGCTGCTGCTGAAGGAACGGCTGCGGCCCGCTCAGTGGGCGGCGGTGGGCGTCGGGTTCGCCGCCGTCGTCGTCCTGGCCGTCGGCTACGGGCAGCCGCCGTGGATCTCCCTCGTCCTCGCCTTCTCCTTCGCCACCTACGGACTCGTCAAGAAGAAGGTCAACCTCGGCGGCATCGAGTCACTCGCGGCAGAGACCGCGATCCAGTTCCTGCCGGCGCTCGGCTATCTGCTGTGGCTGGCCGGCCACGGCGAGTCGAGCTTCGTCAACGACGGCGCCGGGCACGCCGCCCTGCTGGCCTCCACCGGCATCGTCACCGCCGTCCCGCTGGTCTGCTTCGGCGCCGCCGCGATCCGCGTCCCGCTCTCCACGCTCGGCCTGCTGCAGTACCTGGCACCGGTCTTCCAGTTCCTGCTCGGCATCCTCTACTTCCACGAGGCCATGCCCGCCGAACGCTGGGCCGGTTTCGTCCTGGTCTGGCTCGCCCTCGCCCTGCTCACCTGGGACGCGCTGCGCACCGCCCGCCGGGCCGCGCGGGCGCTCGCGGCGGTACCCGTACCACGGCCGGCCGCCCCGGTCGCGGAGACTCCCGCAAGTCAGGTGTGACTGTCACAGCCGTCGGCTATAAGTGGGCGGCATGACGCAGACGCCCGCACCCCTGCACTGGAAACTCGTCATCGACGCCCGTGACCCGCACGCGCAGGCCGACTTCTGGGCCGCCGCGCTGCACTACGTGGCCGAGGACAACAGCGCGTTCGTGGAACGGCTGCTGGAGCTGGGCGCGCTGCCGGGCGCCGCCACCCTGGAGTACCACGGCCGTGCCGCCTTCCGCGACCTGATCGCCGTACGGCACCCGGACGACCCGTACGACGAGGAGCGCGGGACGGGGCTGGGGCGGCGGCTGCTGTTCCAGCGGGTGCCGGAGGCGAAGTCCGGCAAGAACAGGCTCCACATCGACCTGCACGCCGGGGAGGGGAGGCGGGCGGACGAGGTGGCACGCCTCGAGGCGCTGGGCGCGGCCGTGGTGCGCCATGTCTCCGAGCCCTCCGGGGCGTGGACCGTGATGGCCGACCCGGAGGGCAACGAGTTCTGCGTGCAGTGACGACGACGGCGACGCTCAGGCGTTCCCGGCGGCGCGGCGGGCGCGTTCCGTGAGGCGGGCCATCCGGGCGCGGGCCGACTCCAGTTCCTCGACGTCGTCGGCCGCCGGACCGTCCTCGGCGGTGAGCTGCGCCCACAGGTCGATCAGCTCGCGGCCCAGGCTCAGCCCGTGCTCGGGGTCGCGCACCGCGCGCCAGGCGGTCGCCGCGCTCCGCACGTTCCCGTACGCCGCCTCGCCGTCTCCCGTGTGCCGGCGCTCCCGGGCCAGGTCGAGGGAGAGGTGGAAGGCCCGCACCGGGTCGCCCGCCAGGTAGGAGATGTACGCGGTCAGTTCGCCCAGGTGCAGTACCTCGGTGTGGCCGTCGCCGAGGACCGCGGCGGCCTTGGCGACCGTGCGCTCCGCGAGCTCGGCGGCCGCTTCGATACGGCCCGTCCGGACGGCCTCGTTGATCCGTGCCACCGGCTCGGTGAGCAGCGCGGCCCCTTCCGCCGTCAGCGTCACGGGCTCGTCCCCGAGCACCTCCTCGGCGACCGCGTCGAACCCGCGGGCGGGCGTGGGGGTCGAGCGGGGGTCGGGGGCCGGACGCGGGTCCCGGTCGGCCACCGGCTCTTCGGGGGCGGGGGTGGCGAGGGCCGTCTCAGAGGCGGGGGCAAGGGGGCTCATCACGGGCGGCGGGCCGAAGACGCCGGTGGGCGGCCGGACGGTGCCCGGCGCGGGCGGCAGCGGCGGGGCCACGGCCGGCGGAGCGGGCGGTGTCGGCGGGGCGGCGGGCGGTTGCGATACCGCCTGCAACGCCTGCCGGGGAAACGCGGGGGCCGCGGCCGGCGCGGGTTCCTTCGGCGCGGGCTGTTCCTTGGGCTCGACGGCCGGCGCGGCCAGCCGTACCGGGTCGCCGGTGAAGCTGCTGGAGCCGTCCAGGTTCACCTGGAGGGGGACTACGTAGCCGATGCGGGTGTCGTGGACGGTGGCGAGGACGGGGCGGCCGGTGGCGCGGGCGAGGCGCTGGAGGTGGTTGAGGACCGCCTGCTGGGGTTCCTCACCGGGGCCCGGGAGCAGCGGTACGCCGTCCACGGAGGCGGCTGCGTCCGCCACCCGGACGTCGACCGTCGCCAGGCGCCCCTCCTGCTGGACTTCCCGCTTCTCCTCGCGGCTGAGTCGGGACATCGGCCCTCATTCCCCCGGCGTCACCATCCGGTCGTACCCAGGTCGTACTCGTGCGTACGATCCAGTGTCTCCGCTAGGCACGGCTCGCACGTCACCGCGACGTCACAGCCTCGCACCAGGAAGGGGCGCCGACGGGGCGCGGGCGGCCCCGGACCTGGACCGTAGGGACCCCGCTAGGCGGTGATGTCCCTCGTCGTGAACCGCGCCCAGGCCGCCGATCCGAACACCGCCGTGTACAGCGCCTGCAGCTCCAGGTTCTTGACCAGGTCGTCCCAGTAGACGGGGTCGCGCATCAGGTCGGCGAAGGACAGCCAGTAGTGGGAGAAGAAGTACGGCTGGAGAGAATGCAGCTGAGGGATCTGATCGAGGATCTGGACCGTGATGAGCAGGCCCACGGTCGTCGCCATCGCCGCGATGCCGCTGTTGGTCAGAGTGGACACGAACAGGCCGAGCGCGGCGATGCCGGCCAGGGACACGGCGACCACCAGGGCGATCAGCAGGGCGCGGCCGAGACCGTCGGCGAAGGATATCCGGGTGCCGGAGATCGTCGTCAGGTCGCCGAGCGGGAAGAGGAGTGCGCCGACGGCGAGCGCGGAGGCGGCCACCACCAGGGTGGCGACCAGGCAGAAGGCCATCGTCGTCGCGTACTTGGCGAGCAGGAGGCGGGTGCGGCCCGCCGGCGCGACCAGCAGATAGCGCAGGGTGCCCGCGTCGGCCTCGCCGGCGATCGCGTCCCCGGCCACCACCCCGACGGCCATCGGCAGGAAGAACGGGAGGGTCGCGGCCAGCGCCGTGAACACCAGGAACAGTCCGTTGTTGGTGACCTGGGCGATGAACGCCGGGCCCTCGCCGCCGCCGCGGCCGACCTGGCCGCCGCCCCGCGTCTCGATCCTGACGGAGATCCCGACGAGGATCGGCACCGCCGCCAGTACGCCGAGCAGGGCCAGGGTGCGCCAGCGGCGGAACGTGGTGACGAGTTCGCTGCGCAGCAGGCCGAGGCTCCACAGCGGGTTCGGCCGTGCGGCCGCCGCCGTGTCGGCGACGGACAGGTCAGCCTGCGACATCGAAGCCCTCTCCGGTCAGTGCCACGAACGCGTCCTCCAGCGAGGCCCGTTCCACGGTGAAGCCGCGGACCCGGACGCCCGCCGTGACGAGCGCCGCGTTCACCTCGGCGAGGTCGCGCTCGGGTGGCTCGCCGGTCACCCGGTCCTCGGCGACGACGACGTCCGCGACGCCCTGTTCCTTGAGCACCCGGGCCGCCTCCGCGTGGTCCGGGGTGGTCACCACGAGCCGGCCGCGGGCCCCGGCCGCCAGGTCGGCCACCGCGCCCTGGGCGATCAACCGGCCCTGTGCCATGACGGCCGCGTGGGTGCAGACCTGCTCGATCTCGTCGAGGAGGTGGGAGGAGAGGAACACGGTGGTGCCGTCCCCGGCCAGTTCCCGCACCAGGGAGCGGATCTCCCGCATGCCCTGCGGGTCGAGGCCGTTGGTCGGCTCGTCCAGGACCAGCAGCTTGCGGGGCTGGAGCAGCGCGGCGGCGAGGCCCAGGCGCTGCTTCATGCCGAGCGAGTAGGCCTTCGCCTTCTTCGCGGCGGCGGCCGCGAGGCCCACCCGGTCCAGCGCGGCCTCGACGCGGGCGCGCCGGGTGCGCGGGTCGGCGGCCGGGTCGGCGGCGTCGTACCGCAGCAGGTTGTCGCGGCCGGAGAGGAAGCCGTACAGCGCCGGGCCCTCGATGAGGGCGCCGACGTGCGGCAGTACGACGCGGGAGGCGCGCGGCATCGGGTGGCCGAGGACCCGGGCCGTGCCCGAGGTGGGCTCGATCAGGCCCATCAGCATGCGGATGGTGGTGGTCTTGCCGGAGCCGTTCGGGCCGAGGAAGCCGAAGACGCTGCCCGCGGGGACGGTCAGGTCGAGACCGTCCACGGCGAGCTGTCCGCCTCGGTAGCGCTTGGTGAGGCCACGGGTGTCGATGACACCCGCGGCCACCGGAGCGCCGGCCCCCCGGTCACCGGAGTCGCCAGGGTCCTCCGGCTCCCGCTCCGTGGCGGACGGTCGGTCCATCGGCATCCTCGATTCGTCGTGCGGCACAGGGTGCTCACCGCACCCGCACCGCCCTCTGCTACCCCGCGTCGGCCGCCTTCACCAGCGCGGCCTTGTCCACGGCGCCGACGTACACCTTGCCGTCGTCCGTGATCAGGGCGTTGATCAGCCGGGTGGAGAAGACGGTGCCCTTGCCGAACTTGCCGGAGACAGGGTCGCCGAGCGAGCCGAGGAAGCCGCTCAGGTCGCCGCCGCCGGAGGCGGAGCCGGTGGGCACGCCTCCCTTGCTGCCGGTGTCGAGGACGGCTATGGAGTTCCAGCCCTTGCCGAGGACGTCGAAACCGGACTTGTCGAGGCCCTTGGCGGAACCGTGGCCGGGTGTCCTGGAGGCCTTGCCTCGCTGGTCCGTCCCGCTGTCCTCGCCGGCCTTGCCCGCCTTGTCGCCCTCGGTGACCTTGGCGCCCTTGGGCGGGGTGAAGTCGAAGGTGGAGGCGGCCGGCTTCGCGAAGCTGACCTGGGTGTAGCCGGCGTCGACGACGGCCGCGCCGCCGCTCGACGGGGTGAGCGTGAACTTCAGCGGCGTACCGGTCTTGGCGTCCACCGCGATGCTGATCGCACCGACCGTCGTGCCGGACTGCTTGGGCTTGATGACGAGCCGGTAGGCATCCCGGCCGGCCACCTGGGCGGTGCCGTCGACCGTCACCGAGGTGGTGTCGTCGACCGACTTGAGGACCTCGTCGGCGAAGTCCTTGGGCGTGGCCCGGGTTTCGTGCTGCCCGGCCTTGCCGGAGTCGGCGGCGGTCGAGTGGTAGACCTCGTTGGACTTGCTGTCGTAGCCCCAGACGTCGGTGCCGTTGTGGATGAGGCTGTACTCGGCGCCGCTCTCCAGCACCGACACCTTCTGCTTCTCGGGGCCGTCGGCGGCCACGCGCAGGGTGTGCGTGCCGGAGGCCAACTCGGTGAGCTTGCCGGTCGGGTCGGCGGACGAGCCGTCGCCGCTGCCCTGGGTGGCCCCGGACAGCAGGCTGCTCTCCAGGCCGCCGAGGTCGGGCAGACCGAGATCCGTACTGATCTTCACGGTGCCGGACAGCTGCTGTACGTCCGACTTGGCGATCTTGTCGATGAGTTCCTGCGCGGTGATCTTCGGCAGGTCGGGGTCGCCGGAGTCGGCGAGCGCCGGGACCAGGCCGATGGTGGCCGCGGCCACGCCCACCACCGCGACCGGGACGACGTATCGTGCGGCCTTGCGCCGCCGCTCGGCGCGCAACTCGCCGCGCAGCTCGTCGTCGGCCTGCGCGGCCCCCGTGCTGTCGTCGGATTCGTACGGTGCCATGTGTGCCTTACCTCCGTCGTCGGCGGCGGCCGTCCTCGCACGTGTCCCACCCTGAGCCGCCATTCTCACCCGAATCGGTGAGTGGTGGTGATTTCCGTGGTTTCCATCTCACCAAATCGGGAGCGCGCAAGCGTCAGCCCACGGAGCCAACTCCGCGTACACCTGCGGTATGACACAAGGGTGGAGGCGCCTTCCCCGACCCGTAGGGGTCGTGCGGCGAAGGCGCCTCCTGCCACGTGCTGTATCCGGTCGGCTCATGCGCCGTGGCCGGTCGGTTCACGTGCCGGGTCGGCTCAGTGCTGCACGAACACGTAGTCGGCCCGGTAGGGGACGCCGACGACGGCACCCGGGGTGCAGGAGCCGGCCGGGGCGACGCCGCCGACGGTGTTGAGGCGCAGGATCTCGCCGGTGTGGGCGAGCAGCCCGTGGTTCTTGCCGGACCGAGTGGTCTTGAGGTCCAGTTCGGGGATGTTGCCGGTGCCGTTCGCCGTCTTGGTCACGACGGCTCCGGTGACCGCGGTACCGTCCGGCGCGACCCACTGCGGGGTGCCGGAGTTCGGCGCGACGAAGGAGTGGCGGATGCCGCCGCCGAGCTTGGCGCTGACGTCACGCTGGGCGAAGGCGTAACCGCCGCCGTCGGCGGGCTTGCACTCGTAGATCTGCTTGCCGGTGACGACGGAGGCCTGGAAGCCGCCGGCCTTGAGGCCGGAGACGGTGGTGACGGCGTGCAGCTGGCCGCGGAGGGCTCCGCCGGGGAACTCGGCGGTGTGCAGGTTGGCGTAGAAGGCTCCGGGGTCGGTGGTGAGCTGCTTGAGCAGGGCCTTGTCGGTGACCTTGACGCTGCCGGTGACGCTGTACCTCTTGGCCTTCTTCAGCAGTTTGCCGAAGTCGATTTTGACGCCGCCGTTGGTTCCCTTGGCACCCTGGTGGATGTGCAGGTCGGTGGGCCTGCCGGTGCCGCGCCAGGTCACGGCGACGGTCACCTTGTCCCCCCTGATCTGGATAAACTCCAGCGCGGCGCCGTCCTTGTCCCCGACCGCGGGCCCACCGGCGACGGGCACCTCGTTGGCACCACGCAGGCTGGCGGCGAGGACGACGGAGGTGGTGGAACTGTGGTGGCCGGTGGAGGTGTGGCCGGTGGCGGCGGTTGCCGGGACGGCGCCACCGCCGAGAGCGGTGACGGTGACGGTGATGGCAGCGGCGACGAGGCTCTTGCGGCGCGTTGCGGCGATGACCATGATTCCGTTTTCTCCCCCTGTGTCAGCCGACGCCCCCTGCGTCGGCTTCTGCGAAGGAGTACGGAACACGTCCTGGATTGGACTCAGTCCAACCATGTGACCCGAGTCACATGGGCGCCTGTTCCGGGGAGAACGGAGCCCACAGGGCTCACCGGAGGACTATCCGGCTCGGTGCACCACCGCGTCGCAGAGCTCCACCAGCGCCACCTTCGGGTCGCACTCCGGCAGCGGAGCCAGCGCGGCCCGCGCCTCCTCCGCGTACCGGACCGCGTCCCGGCGGGCCTGCTCCAGCGCCGGATGCGCCCGCAGCGCCGCCAGGGCCTCCGCATGCCGCGCGTCGTCCGTGAGGTCGGAGTCCAGCAGCTCGCACAGGGCGATGTCCTCGGCCAGCCCCAGCCGGGCCGCCCGCTCCCGCAGCCGCAGCACCGGAAGCGTGGGCACGCCCTCGCGGAGGTCCGTCCCCGGAGTCTTCCCCGACTCGTGGGAGTCGGAGGCGATGTCCAGGACGTCGTCGGCGAGCTGGAAGGCGACACCGAGCCGTTCGCCGTACTGGGTGAGGACGTCGACGACCGTCTCGTCGGCACCGGACAGCATCGCACCGAAGCGGCAGGAGACCGCGATCAGCGAGCCGGTCTTGCCGCTGAGCACGTCGAGGTAGTGCTCGACCGGGTCCCGGCCGTCCGACGGGCCCGCCGTCTCCAGGATCTGGCCGGTCACCAGCCGTTCGAACGCGAGGGCCTGGACCCGGACCGCCTCGGGGCCGAGGTCGGCGAGGATCTGGGAGGCGCGGGCGAAGAGGAAGTCGCCGGTGAGGACGGCGAGGGAGTTGCCCCAGCGGGTGTTGGCACTGTCGACACCGCGCCGGACGACGGCCTCGTCCATGACGTCGTCGTGGTACAGCGTGGCCAGGTGGGTGAGCTCGACGACGACGGCCGACGGCACGACACCGGGCGCGTACGGATCGCCGAACTGCGCGGCGAGCATCACCAGCAGTGGGCGGAACCGCTTCCCGCCGGCCCGCACGAGGTGCTGCGCGGCCTCCGTGATGAACGGGACCTCGCTCTTGGTGGCTTCTAGCAAGCCTTCCTCGACAGCCGTCAATCCGGCCTGGACATCGGCTTCCAGAGCCTGGTCCCGCACGCTCAGCCCGAACGGCCCGACGACGGTCACGAGGGGTCTCCTGTCTGCTGGTGTCTACTGGCGATTACACGGTTTGTCGATAGGTCGCTGCCATCACTCAAGTCAGCGTATCCGGTCAGGTTTCGATCACCGAGGGCGCCCACGGTTACACCCCGGGCGCTATCGGATCACGACCGTTATGTTTTTGATCAGCCGATACGACCTGACATCTACTGACTTAACAGGAAGTGCGGGCAGTTGTCCCGAACCGAGGACCAGGCCGTGTCCTCCGCCAGGCCCCGCGCCGGGTTCGGATCCGGGGCGGCACCCGCGGGGCCGTCCGGCGGCACCCCCTCCGGATGACGGCCGCCCGGAAACGGCCCCGCCTCCCCCGCCCGACGTCACCCGCCCGGGCGTACCCCCTGCGCCGCCCGCCCAGGCCGACGCAGACACCCGGCGCACGAAGGGAGGCACCTCGCGCCCACCCGTATGCCCATCCTTCACGAGACCACGCACGACGACCTCCGCGTTCCCTTGACCGTCATCCCCTCGACCGACGGAACGGCATCCCTGCGCGCGCATGACGCCCGCGCAGCTCCCCGCCGGCTCGCGGGAGCCTCGGCACGTGCGGGTTCCCGCCCAGGGTGGCTGCCATGACAACGACGCGCACCACAGGGGAGGTTCCGCCCTCACGGTGGACACGCACACCGAAGATCCCCGGTTCCCCGCCACCCCCCGTCGGCGTGACGAGAATCACGCACGCCCACAACGACCTTCGACGCCCCCAGCCACCCCCGACACCTGACCCCGTCAATCAGCCGCGCCACCTTCCCCGTTGGGGCCGGCCGACGGCACGCACGCGTAGCCGAGGCTTCGGAAGTTGACGGAGAGCGCGCCACAGAGGCCGCCGATCGAGCGAGCGGGACCGCTGCCGGCACGCGGCCGCGCCACCGATCAGCCCGCACCCATCCGAGAGCCCCGAATCCGGCAATTCGGACTAATTATCTAAATCACTCCCATTAAGGGGCGCTCCGCAATCCTCTGCCGGAGCCAATCCGCACGGAAGAGAACGAGGTAGTTTTCCGTTGAACCATGAAAAAGGCGGATTCCACGAATCCCGGATGCCCGATTTGCCGTTATTGCGGTTTCGTGAAGTAGGTCACGCCGGCCCGGATGCCGCAAGTGCCACAGGCGACCCTTCCTCCCCTTTCCCTGTGGGCCAGTTGAGGGTTGGCAACCGCAAAGGATCAAGCACCCCATACGGCACAGATCAAGGTCAATCGGCATGTTGCGGGAATCAGGGTCTTGTTCCGGACATGTGCTCTCGCATACGTTCCGGCTCGCCGGGCGGACGCCGAATCCTGCCGCCGCCCGAAACGACCCAACGACGAGTTCATTCGCACGGCAGGAGCGGGGAACCCAGGTAAGTCGCCGGACCGGGCGGCCGACGTCAGCGGACAGACGTCGTTCCGGAACGGCTAGGGGTGAAGTCGCATCGCCTTCGGGCGGTGCGGCCGGGCACTCCCCGGGCCCGAACCCGACAGCTCACCTCGCAGGCGACGGAGAGGAACTTCGCCATGCCTGCTACCGCCCAGCTCCGCCGTCCCCGCCGTAACCGCATCGTCCGCACACTCGCCGTCGTCGGCACCGGCGCCGCCGTCCTCGCCCTCCCGCTCATCGGGGCGACCACCGCCTCCGCCGCCGCAGCCACCTCCACCAGCACGGCCTCGACGACCCTCGCCGGGTACCCGAACAACCTCGACGGCTGGATCCGCGAGTCGCTCGCGATCATGGCGGAGAAGCACATCCCGGGCACCTACAACGGCATATACCGCAACCTGATGCGGGAGTCCTCCGGCAACCCGCGGGCCATCAACCTCTGGGACTCCAACGCGGCCAAGGGCATCCCGTCCAAGGGCCTGCTCCAGGTGATCGACCCGACGTTCAAGGCGTACCACGTGGACGGCACGTCGTTCGACATCTACGACCCGGTCGCGAACATCACCGCCGCCTGCAACTACGCCGCCGCGCGGTACGGGTCGATCGACAACGTCCACGGCGCGTACTGACCGACGTCCCGCGTCAGCCGAAGAGTCTTTCGAGGACGACGGCGATGCCGTCGTCCTCGTTCGACGTGGTGACCTCGTCGGCCATCGCCCTGAGTTCGGGGTGGGCGTTGGCCATTGCCACCCCGTGGGCCGCCCACTCGAACATCGGGATGTCATTGGGCATGTCCCCGAACGCGATGGCCTGTCCGGGGCTCAGCCCCAGACGGTCGGCGGCCAGCGCGAGCCCGGTCGCCTTGGTCACCCCGCACGGCTGAAGTTCGACGGTCCCCGGCCCCGACATGGTGACCGTCGCCAGCGATCCGACCACCGAGCGGGCGGTCGCCGCCAGTTCGTCGTCGGACAGGGTGTGGTGGCGCAGCAGCACCTTGCTGATGGGCGCGCACCACAGGTCGTCGCGCCGGGCGACGCGCAGCGCGGGCAGCGTGGGGTGGGGCATCAGATAGCCCGGCTCGATGAGCGTGAGCCCGTCCACGCCGTCCTGGTCGACCGCCGCGTACACCTGGCCGACCTCGGCCTCGATCTTGCCGAGTGCGGTCTCCGCCAGCTCCCGGTCCAGGGTGACCGACCACAGCAGCCGGTTCGCGCCGGCGTCGTACACCTGCGCGCCCTGGCCGCAGACCGCGAGTCCCGTGCAGCCGAGGTCGTCGAGGAGCGGGCGCACTCTCGGGGCGGGCCGGCCGGTCACCACGAGATGCCGGGCACCGGCCCGGCCGGCCCGCGTGAGCGCGGCCAGCGACCGTTCCGAGAGGGTGTCGTCGCCGCGCAGCAACGTGCCGTCCAGATCGGTGGCGATCAGTGAGTACGGGGAGGGTGCGACCATGATCAGAGAATACGGACAGCGCGGCCCTCGGACTCACAGTGCGTTTCGGCCTCAAGTGACGCCCGCCGCCTCCTTGATGGGGCCGTTGTCAGTGGCGGGCGTTACGTTTTCCGAGATGCTCGGCAACTGCCCCGAGGACCCGGCCTGCGGCGCGCCGTACGCCGCGGAGGTCCGGCGACTCGGACTCTGGTTCGACGGGGACGGCTACGCCGCCGAACTGGACACCGCGCGCGAGCTGTTGGGGCTGCACTTCACCGACGCGCGCAGCCGGCCGGCCCGGCATCCGCACGACGGTGACCTGATCGAGAAGCTCCTCGGGCGTTCCGCCGCCGGTGGTGGTGTTCGGCGTGTGCCGCCCGGGGAGGAGGCGCAGCCCTCGGGGCCGGGTGACGGTCCGGCCCCGGGATGTCAGGCGTGGGCCGCAGCCAGGTGCCTGGCCAGGCGCGGTGAGGCGAACTCCGTACCGCACACGAACCGCATCACCGGCCCGTACGACGCCGCCGCCGGGAGCCCCGTGAAGTACAGGCCGGGTACGGAGGACACGTATCCGGCGCCGAGTCTCGGGGCGCCGCGAGTGACCGCGACACCGGTGCGCAGCCCGGGGCCGAGGAAGTCCATCGCGGCGGTGTCCACGCGGTAGCCGGTGGCGGCTATGACGTGGTCGGCGGTGAGGCGTTCGGTGCCGCCGTCGTGAGTGCGGACGGTGAGGACCGGAGCGCCGTCGGAGGTCTCGGCGCCGATCACGGCGGAGACCTCGCGGACCTGGACCTTGCCCTCGAAGCGGTCGCGCAGCCACCAGGCGCCGAGCGGGCCGAGCACCCGGCGGACCAGGTAGTGGCGGGTCTGTGCCGGGAGGTAGCGGTAGGGGTGCGGGTAGTAGCTGAGCGCCCACAGGGACCAGGCCCGGCCGAACGGCGACTCGGGGCGCAGCTTCGGCTGGTCCCAGGGCGGGGCGCCGAAGGCGACCTTGCCGCGCCCTCGCGAGACCACCCGTACCCGGGCACCGGCCTCGGCGGCGAGGGCCGCCGTCTCCAGCGCGGACTGCCCGGCACCGACCACGATGAGCTCCTTGCCGGAGAAACGGGTCAGATCGTGGTGCTGGGAGCTGTGCGAGACCAGCCCGGCGGGTCCGTCGGCGCCTGCCTCGGCGAGTTCGGCGGGGAGGCGGGCGAGCCCGGACAGGCCGGTGGCGACGACGACCGCACGGGCCGTGAACGACTCCCCCGAGTCCAGCTTCAGTTCGAAGCCCGCCGCGCCTTGCGCCTTGTGCCGGTCCGCCTTGTGCCGGTCCTCATGGTGTCGGTCCGCCGTGTGCCGGTCCACGGAGACCACCCGCACCCGCTCCAGTTCGGGCAGCAGTTTCTGCTGGAACCACTCGCCGTAGCCGATGAAGGTCTCCACCGGGATGACGTCCTCGTCGGTCACCAGCCGGCGGATGCCCGCGGCGTCGCAGTAGTCGGCGAGGGTGTGACCGCGCTGCGGGCAGTCCAGGTTGGAGGCGGCGGGGGTGGACTTCAGGATCATCCCGGCCGGCATGTGGTCGCGCCAGCTGACCATGGGGTCGCCGAAGACCCGGACGGGAATGCCACGCGCCCGCAGATGGGCGGCCGTGGACAGCCCGAAGGGCCCGGCACCGATGACTGCTACCGGTTCGATCACGAAGTCCCCCCTGGAACGTGGTCCCTACCTCGTGCCGGCACTGGAGCCGCGGCGGTTGGTGCGCCACAGCTGGTAGAGGTGCTTCGCGCCCGGACGCACGAAGCGGGCGAGCATCGTGACGAACGGCAGCGGGTCGTCACCCGCCAGCCAGGCCAGTTCGGTCCCGCTCGGCCGCGTCGGCGCGTGCGGCGTCGTGTAGCCGCTGCGGCGGTAGGCGAGGAGGGCGGGCAGGTCGATGTTCTCCACGACGTACCGGTGGCCGGCACGCTGTTCCCCCTCCGGAACGCGGCGCCCCGTCAGGTCCAGATGCATGGCGCGGACGACGTCCACCCCCGACTCGCTCTCGAAGAGCCGGAACTGGGCGCCCATGCGCGGATTGAAGTCGAGCAGCTTGTACTGCCCGTCGCGCCGGTCGAAGCGCAGGTCGAGATCGATGATGCCGGTGAAGCCGATCTGCTTGATGAAACGCGCGGCGAGGTCGGCGAGTTCGGGGTTGTCGACGACGTACGCGTTCGCGGTCATGCCGGCGTGCGGCGGCCAGGAGCGGACCTTGACTCCTGTGAACAGGGCGCGCGGATTGGAGTCGGCGTCGAAGTAGGCGTGCACGATCCAGTCCTCGGCGTCCTCCCTCGGGAGGTACTCCTGGAGGATGACACCCGGATGGGTGCCCCAGTCACGGGCGAGGGTGAGCAGTCCCTCCCGGGTGGCGATCCGCGTCGTTCCGTTGACGGCGGGCTGCTTGCGCCGGACGAACGCCTCGCGGTTCTTGGCGACGATCGGGAAGCGGGCCTTCTCCGCGAAGTCGACGATCTCGTCGTACGAGTCCGGAAAGGCGGCCGTCGGGCTCGGGATGCCGTGTTCCACGCACAGTTCGTGCAGGCCCTGCTTGCTCGCCAGCCGACGCGGCAGTCCCGGGTCGACGCGCGGGAAGAGGAAGCGGTCACCGAGCGCGTCCTGGTGCTCGGCGATCAGGACGGCGGCCTCCTCGTCGGTGGGGACCAGCACGGCCGGACGGCCGATGCGGCGGCCGATGCGCAGCAGTCCCTCGACGAGATGGTCGGGCTCCTCGGCGCCTGTTGTCGGCCACACGAACGCCCGTTTGAGATAGCGGGACGAAGCGGCCGGCGTGTACGCGTCCTCCGTGATCGCGTACATGGGAACGCCCAGGCGACCCAGGCTGCGAATCGCGCCGACCCCGCCGTGATGCAGCGGATAGTCGCCGAACTTGACGATCAGGCCCGGCACGTCGCGGTCCGCCTCGAACGGCAGGCTGACGGCATTCCTGGCCACGGGTCCCCCCACGTGTCCCCCCTACGGACCGGACCCACCCCGTCCGTGTCCCCCAAAGGACGCTAAGCCGGAATTGCCCCCTCCGACAAGGCCTATTAGGACATTGCGAACTCTTTAGACACTGTCACGACAGTCAACTCACCCGTAACGTGTGGCGCGACCACATGGAATGCCGCGCAACGCCATAGTGACGTCGCCACATGGTCGTCTCCCGCGCGGCACGGATGAGAGCGAGGCAGCCACCCCATGCCCCCCTTGCCCCCCTTCGAGGTCCCCGAGGGTGACCCCTTCGGCCCGAACAACCTTCCGTATGGCGTGTTCTCGACCTCCGCGAGCACGGAACGGAGGGTCGGCGTCCGCCTCGGCGACCACGTCCTCGACGCCGGCGCCGCGGCCCTCGCCCTCGGCTCCCCGTACGCCTCCCTGCTCGCCCGGCCGACCCTCAACCCACTGCTGGCCGCAGGCCGCACCGCCTGGTCGGACGTACGGCGCGCCCTGACCGCCTGGGTGACCGTGCCCGCGCACCGCGAGACGCTCGCCCCCCTCCTCCACCCGCTGCCCGAAGTGACCCTGCACCTCCCCTTCGAGGTCGCCGACTACGTCGACTTCTACGCCTCCGAGAACCACGCCCGGAACGCCGGCCGCATCTTCCGCCCCGACGCCGCCGACCCGCTCACCCCCAACTGGAAGCACCTGCCGATCGGTTACCACGGACGCGCGGGCACGGTCGTGGTGTCCGGGACGGACGTCGTACGGCCCTCGGGACAGCGGAAGGCGCCCTCGGACCCGGCACCCGTGTTCGGCCCGTCGGTACGGCTGGACATCGAGGCCGAGGTCGGCTTCGTCGTCGGCACGCCGTCCCAACAGGGCACGCCGGTGGCGCTGGGCGACTTCAGGGAGCACGTGTTCGGCCTCTGCCTGCTGAACGACTGGTCGGCGCGGGACATCCAGGCCTGGGAGTACGTTCCGCTCGGCCCGTTCCTCGGCAAGTCGTTCGCCACCTCGGTCTCGGCGTGGATCACTCCGCTGGACGCACTGGAGGAGGCACGGGTCGCCCCGCCGAGGCGGACGCATCCGCTGCTGCCGTACCTCGACGACGCCACGGAGGAGCCCGCCGGTTACGACCTGCGGATCTCGATCGCCATCAACGGGGAAGTGGTGTCCGAGCCGCCGTTCTCCACCATGTACTGGACCGCCGCCCAGCAACTCGCCCACATGACCGTCAACGGCGCCTCACTGCGCACCGGCGACCTGTACGGCTCCGGCACGGTGAGCGGCGCGGAGCCCGGGCAGCGCGGGTCGCTGCTGGAGCTGACCTGGAACGGTCGCGATCCTCTCGAACTCCCGGACGGGAAGCGTACCTACCTGGAGGACGGCGACGTGGTGACGATGTCGGGATGGGCTCCGGGGCCGGGCGGCAGCCGGGTGGGGCTCGGGGAGGTCAGCGGGCGGGTCGTGGCGGGGTGAGGGAGACGCCGGGGCGCCCCGGCCTCACGAAGTGAGCAGGGACTTCGTGACATGCCCACGGGCGTCGGGATCCGCGGGCCAGAAGGTGCCGCAGGCGGGCGCGGGAGCAGGGACCGCGCGTGAGCAGCCGGACCGGGGAGCGGGGCGCCCGGATCGTCCTCGACGCCTGACTCGGGGCACCCGGCACCGTCATACTGACGGGACACGCACCATGCGATGCGCCCGCACGCGCACCATGCGAGGCGTCGGCGTACTCACCACGTGACGCGCCGGCGCACACGTCATGTCACGCGAGGGCGTATCACCTCGCACCCCCCGCCGCCCGCACGCATCTCCGATCAGGAAACGGAGCCCCGGCATGACCGTCTGCCTGCTCCTGCTGACCGTCGTCGCCCTGACGGCCGCGGTACCTGCACCGCGCGCCCTGGTGCGGTCCCTGTGGCCGGAGCGGGAACCGGTGGTCGCGCTGTGGGTGTGGCAGTGCCTGGTCGCCACCGTGCTGATGTGCTGCCTGGCCGCGCTGACCCTGGGCGCGGCGGCCGTCTTCCACACCGTGCGCGACCGGGTGTTCGCGCCGGCGCCACCGGCGGTCACTGCCGCGTACGACCTCTCCGTCGCGCCCCCCTGGGCGGTCGCCCTCACGGTGCTGCTGGCGTCCGGGGCCGCGTGGACGACGGCGATGCTCGCCCGCGAACTGGTCGAGGCCCGGCGCCGCCGCGACCAGACCCGCGCACACCTGCGCGAGCGGGCACCCGAACTGCCGGCGGGGCTGCCCGCGGCCCGCGGACCGATGCTGGTGCTGGAGGACGAGTACCCGGACGCCTGGTGGATGCCGGGCCATCCGCCGCAGCTGGTCGTGACGACGGGGGCGCTGCACCGCCTCACCGACCACCAGCTCGACGCCGTACTCACCCACGAAAGGGGCCACGCCCGCGCCCACCACGACTGGCTGCTCCACCTGTCCAGCGCCCTGGCCACGGGCTTCCCGCGCGTGCCGCTCTTCTCCCACTTCTGCGACCAGACCCACCGGCTCGTCGAACTCGCCGCGGACGACACGGCGTCCCGCCGCTGCGGCCACCTCACCACCGCCCTGGCCCTGATCGAACTGAACCAGCACCGCGGTGTCCTGTCCTGCGCGTCGAGCCGTCGGCTGCTGGGCGAGAGGGTCGACCGCCTGCTGGAACCACCGCCACGCCTGTTGCGCCGCCAGCGGGCCCTGACGACGACGGCGGCCGCCCTGGTCCCCCTGCTGCCGCTCCTGATCGCGTTCGCACCGGGCCTGACGGCGCTCGGCTAGAGCGCGCGCTGCCGGCCTGCGAGCGGTGGGGGTGGGCTGGAGGGCTGTCCTCACAATTGTCCGACTCCCGGCACAGGCACGGAGATAGCCTCAGGGCTGTCGTCCGACGGGGAAGGGCAGGGGGCCGGGGATGCAGGAGCAGGACTGGGTCGTGCAGGCGGGAGAGCTTTTCGAAGCGGCGATGTTCGGCGGGGACGCGTCCGCGCTGGACCGGTCCGACGACGTGCTGGACGCGGTCGAGGCGCGACTTTCCATGGCGCGGGGAAAGGTACTGCACGTGCGCTTTCTGAACGGCCTCGACGAGAACAGCCAGGAAGTGGTGTTCTTCGAGCGCGCGGCGGAGTTGTACCGGCGGCTGGAGGACGTTTCGGGTGAGGCGGACGCGTTGTTCTGGGTCGGCTGCTGGCACCAGGTGGTGAAGGGCGACGGCGCCACCGGCAGACCGTACTTCGAACAGTCGTATGCGCTGGCGAAATCCGTCGACGACCGGATGACCATGTCCTACGCGGTGCGCCATCTCGGCTTCGCCGACAAGGACGCGGGCTACTTCGAACAGGCCCGTGAGCGGCTGACCGAGTCTGTGTCGCTGCGCCGGGAGATCGGCTTCAGGCCCGGGGAAGCCGCCGGCCTGGTGGCCCTCGCCTACCTCGCGGCCGAGACCGGCGACCGGCCGGTGGCACTGCAGCACCTCGACGAGGCGCAGGCGGTCGCCCAGAGCTGCGGCGCCAAGGCGGTTTCGGGGTGGGTCGAGCAGGCCCGCACGTCCCCGCGCGCGTAGCTGTCCGCGGGCAGGGTGCCGGTCGCGGCCACCGGATCACCACTCCCCACGAGCGCGATCGTTCAAGACCTGCTTTCGCATGGAGCCCGAGCTCGCGTCTCTTGAGCCGTACTTGACCGACCTCGATGCCTCGGTGCGCCGGACCGCCGTGTCGGTGCTCACGGAGGCGGCTCCGGCGGGGGCCGGGCCGGCGCTGGCGGGTGCGCCGGCCGATCCCGATGCCGGGGTCCGTTCTGCGGCCGCGACCTCGCTTCGCGAGCTGGTCGAGACGCTTCCGCCCGAACCGGCGCTGGGCGACGCCCTCGTCGACGCGCTCGGTGTGGCCGACTCCCTGGTCCGGACGGCCGCGCTCGACGTGCTGCGGGTGTTGCTCCTGGGTGACGCCGGTCTGTTCGCCGCTCCTGGCCGAGGCCGCCGTGGCCGCGCTGGCCGCGCCGGCCTGGCAGGTGCGTGTGGGTGCCGCCAGGGCGCTGGGTGCCGCTGACGGTGCCGTGGCGGTGCCGGCTCTCGCGAAGTCCCTGGCCGACCGGAACGCCGACGTCCGCAAGGCTGCCGTGCTCGCCCTGACCCGGCACTCCGGTGCCGACGAGGCCCGCGCGGCCCTGGTCGCGGCCACGGCCGATCCGGACGCGGATGTCAGGGCCTATGCGGCGAGGGGGCTGTAGGCGGCTCCCTCACCGCCACCGGTTCTTATATCCAGTCCTCCGGTTCCGGCTCCGCGTCCATCTCGGGCCAGTGGTCCTCGTCCCCGGTCCCCGTCGCCGCGGGCGGCGGGGCGTCGGCCGGCGTGTTCAGGGCGGCCAGAACCCCGAGTACGCCCTCTCCGTACGTCATGAGCTTCTTCTCGCCGACGCCGCCGACGGTGGCGAGTTCGGCGACGGACTCGGGCCACCGGCTGACGATCTCCCTCAGGGTGGCGTCGTGGAAGATCACGTAGGCGGGTACGCCCTGTTCGCGGGCCTGCTCGGCGCGCCAGGTGCGCAGTGCCTCGAAGGCGGGGAGCAGTTCTTCGGGCAGCTCTGCCACGGCTGCCTTCGCCTTGCTCTTGCCGGAGGAGCCGGAGGACGCGGAGCTTCCGGACGAGCGGGAGACCGCCTGCTTCTTCGGCTCCTTGCGCAGCGGGACCTCGCGTTCCCGCCGCAGGACCGTCCCGCTGGCCTCGGTGAGCACCAGGGTGCCGTACTCGCCCTCGACCGCGAGCAGCCCCTGGGCGAGCAGCTGCCGGACGACGCCCCGCCATTCGCCTTCGTCGAGGTCGGTGCCGATGCCGAAGACGGACAGCTGGTCGTGGTCGAACTGGATGACCTTGGCGGTGCGCTTGCCGAGCAGGATGTCGACGATCTGGACGGCACCGAACTTCTGCCCGCGTTCGCGCTGGAGTCGTACGACGGTGGAGAGGACCTTCTGGGCGGCGACGGTGCCGTCCCAGGTCTCGGGCGGGGTGAGGCAGGTGTCGCAGTTGCCGCAGCCCGCGGGGTCGGGGTCCTGGCCGAAGTAGTTGAGGAGTTGCCCGCGGCGGCACTGGGCGGTCTCGCACAGGGCGAGCATCGAGTCGAGGTGGGCCTGGGCGCGGCGGCGGAAGGCCTCGTCGCCCTCGCCGGACTGGATGAGTTTGCGCTGCTGGATGACGTCGTTGAGGCCGTAGGCCATCCAGGCGGTGGAGGGCAGGCTGTCGCGGCCGGCGCGGCCGGTCTCCTGGTAGTAGCCCTCGACGGATTTGGGCAGGTCGAGGTGGGCGACGAAGCGGACGTCGGGTTTGTCGATGCCCATGCCGAAGGCGATGGTGGCGACGACGACCAGGCCGTCCTCGCGCAGGAAGCGGGACTGGTGGGCGGCGCGGGTGCCCGCGTCGAGGCCGGCGTGGTAGGGGACGGCGTCGATGCCGTTGCGGGTCAGGAACTCGGCCGTTGCTTCGACGGACTTGCGGGAGAGGCAGTAGACGATGCCCGCGTCGCCTTCGTGTTCCTGGCGGAGGAAGGTGAGGAGCTGTTTCTTGGGGTCGGCCTTGGGGACGATCCGGTACTGGATGTTGGGCCGGTCGAAGCTGGCCACGAAGTGCCGGGCCGTCGGCATGTGCAGCCGCTGGGTGATCTCCTGGTGGGTGGCGTGGGTGGCGGTGGCCGTGAGGGCGATCCGCGGGACGTCGGGCCAGCGCTCGCCGAGGAGGGAGAGGGCGAGGTAGTCGGGGCGGAAGTCGTGGCCCCACTGGGAGACGCAGTGCGCCTCGTCGATGGCGAAGACGGCGATCTTGCCGCGGGCGAGCAGGTCGAGCGTGGAGTCCAGGCGGAGCCGCTCGGGGGCGAGGTAGAGCAGGTCGAGTTCGCCCGCGAGGAACTGGGCTTCGACCACGCGCCGCTCGTCGAAGTCCTGGGTGGAGTTGATGAACCCGGCGTTGACGCCGAGGGCGCGCAGGGCGTCCACCTGGTCCTGCATGAGGGCGATGAGCGGTGAGACCACGACGCCCGTACCGGGTCTGACCAGGGCGGGGATCTGGTAGCACAGTGATTTTCCGCCGCCGGTGGGCATGAGGACGACGGCGTCGCCGCCCGCCACCACATGTTCGATGATCGATTCCTGCTCGCCCCGGAAGGCGTCGTACCCGAAGACCCGGTGCAGCGTGGCCAGTGCCTCGCTGTCCGCCGGGCCGTGCGCCTGTGGCGCCCCCGGCGTCTCGGTCGTCCCTGGCATCTCGTAGGTCCCGCCCGTCCCGCCCATCGTCGTGTCCCCCGTACGTCGTCCTTCGACCACTGCCTCCACGATAGGGGTCCGGACCGACAGCGCCGGAGTTATCCACAGGCTGGCCGCCCGGGAGGGGGTGGTGTGCGGGGTTCCCCGTCCGGCGGTGGCCTCAGTCCTTTGGCGGTCTTCGCGTGGCGGCCGGGAAGAGGCGTGGGTGATGCTGCACGGGCGGGATCGGGGAGGCCCGTGTCGTACGGAGGCGCCGCGTTCGCGTGCCTCTTCCGCCCCAAGGAGCATCAGGATGTCTCTCAGGTCCCGCACGGCCGGCGCCGTTCTGGCGCTGGCCGTGCCGTTCGCTCTGGCCGCGGTTCCCGCCGACGCGGCTCCCGTCCCCGATCCCGACCCGTTCGTGTGGACGGATCTGACCCCGACGTACACGGCGACGGCGGACTACCAGTACGAGCCGTTCGCGGTCACGGACGGGTATGCCCGGTCCGACATCTGCGACCGGACGGGCCTGGGAGGCGCGGGCTACCACTACATCAAGACGGCCGGTCTCGACAGTCTGGACCCGGCCGAGCCCGCGGGTCTCCTCTACGAGACCGACGCGGGCGGCGGGCGTGCCCTGGTCGGGGTGGAGTGGATCGTGCGGGCGGGTACCGGTGGCGCCCCGCCGACGTTGTTCGGGCAGTCGTTCCAGGGGCCGATGACGGTTCCCGGAGTCATGGGGCCCGTGTACACGTTGCGCGCCTGGATCTGGAAGGACAATCCGAGCGGTCTGTTCGCGTCGTGGAATCCCACGGTGACGTGTCCGTAGTCCCGGCCCGTGGTCCGGAGTCGCGCACGCGCGCGTGGGCCCCGGCTCCTCCGCGGGAACCGGGGCCCAGGGCCGTACAGGGTGTCTCAGCGCACGAACACTCCGGCCTGACTCGCGAGGTTCAGGAAGTACTGCGGTGCCACGCCGAGTACCAGGGTGACCGCCACGCCGAGGCCGATCGCCGCCATGGTGAGCGGTGACGGCACGGCGACCGTCGGTCCCTCGGGCTTCGGCTCGCTGAAGAACATCAGGACGATCACGCGGATGTAGAAGAACGCGGCGATCGCGGACGAGATCACACCGATCACGACCAGCGGGACCGCTCCGCCCTCGGCCGCCGCCTTGAACACGGCGAACTTTCCGGCGAAGCCTGAGGTCAGCGGGATGCCCGCGAAGGCCAGCAGGAAGACGGCGAAGACGGCGGCCACCAGGGGTGAGCGGCGGCCGAGACCGGCCCACTTGGACAGGTGGGTCGCCTCGCCGCCGGCGTCGCGCACCAGGGTGACCACGGCGAACGCGCCGATGGTCACGAAGGAGTAGGCGGCGAGGTAGAAGAGGACCGACGACACGCCGTCCTTGGAGGTCGCGATGACACCGGCGAGGATGAATCCGGCGTGCGCGATCGACGAGTAGGCGAGGAGCCGCTTGATGTCGGTCTGGGTGATGGCGACGATCGCGCCGCCCAGCATGGTGATGATCGCGACGCCCCACATGACCGGCCGCCAGTCCCAGCGCATGCCGGGCAGGACGACGTACAGGAGGCGCAGCAGAGCGCCGAAGGCGGCGACCTTGGTGGCGGCGGCCATGAAGCCGGTGACCGGGGTGGGCGCGCCCTGGTAGACGTCGGGTGTCCACATGTGGAAGGGGACGGCGCCGACCTTGAAGAGCAGGCCCATGACGACCATGGCGGCGCCGATGAGGAGCAGCGCGTCGTTGCCCATGGTGTTGGCGAGGGCCGGGTCGACGTTGGTGACGGTGCCGTCGACGACCTGGGCGATGGTGGCGTACGACACCGAGCCGGCGTAGCCGTAGAGCATGGCGATGCCGAACAGGGTGAACGCGGAGGCGAAGGCGCCGAGCAGGAAGTACTTGACGGCGGCTTCCTGCGACATGAGGCGCTTGCGGCGGGCCAGGGCGCACAGCAGGTAGAGCGGGAGGGAGAAGACCTCCAGGGCCACGAAGAGCGTCAGCAGGTCGTTGGCCGAGGGGAACACCAGCATGCCGGCGACGGCGAAGAGCAGGAGCGGGAAGACCTCGGTGGTGGTGAAGCCGGCCTTCACCGCGGCCTGTTCGCTGTCGCTGCCGGGCACGGAGGCGGCCTGGGCGGCGAAAGAGTCGACGCGGTTGCCGTGGGCCTCGGGGTCGAGGCGGCGTTCGGCGAAGGTGAAGAGGCCGACGAGGCCGGCCAGCAGGATCGTTCCCTGGAGGAACAGGGACGGTCCGTCGACGGCGATGGCGCCCATGGCGGCGATGTGTGCCTTGGTGGTGCCGTATCCGTCGGCGGCCAGGGCGACGACTGCCGCGAAGGCGGCGCACAGGGCCACGGCGGAGACGAACACCTGGGCGTAGTAACGGGACTTGCGCGGCACGAACGCTTCGACCAGCACTCCGACGATCGCCGCGCCGACGACGATCAGGGTGGGCGACAACTGCCCGTATTCGATCTTCGGCGCCGGGATCTTCGAGATCGGTTCGGCTGCGGTTGTCCACAGGCTGTGGACGGCTACTGCGCTCACTTGGCCGCCTCCACTGCGGGCTTGGGGTCGGTCTTGTGTACGTCCGACATGGTCTGTTTGACCGCCGGGTTGACGATGTCCGTGACGGGCTTCGGGTAGACGCCCAGGAAGATCAGCAGGACGATCAGCGGGGCGACCACGACGAGTTCGCGTGCCTTGAGGTCGGGCATCGCGGAGACCGCCGGTTTCACCGGGCCCGTCATCGTCCGCTGGTAGAGGACGAGGGTGTAGAGCGCGGCGAGGACGATGCCGAAGGTGGCGATGATCCCGATGACCGGGTAGCGCGTGAACGTGCCGACCAGGACGAGGAATTCGCTGACGAAGGGTGCGAGGCCGGGCAGGGACAGGGTGGCCAGGCCGCCGATCAGGAAGGTGCCGGCGAGTACCGGGGCGACCTTCTGCACACCGCCGTAGTCGGCGATGAGCCGGGAGCCGCGCCGGGAGATCAGGAAGCCGGCGACCAGCATCAGCGCGGCGGTGGAGATGCCGTGGTTGACCATGTAGAGGGTGGCGCCGGACTGGCCCTGGCTGGTCATCGCGAAGATGCCCAGGATGATGAACCCGAAGTGGGAGATGGACGCGTATGCGACCAGCCGCTTGATGTCGCGCTGTCCCACGGCGAGCAGTGCGCCGTAGATGATGCTGATCAGGGCGAGGACCAGGATGGTGGGTGTCGCCCACTTCGAGGCCTCCGGGAAGAGCTGGAGGCAGAAGCGGAGCATCGCGAACGTGCCCACCTTGTCGACGACCGCGGTGATGAGGACGGCGACGGGGGCGGTGGACTCCTGCATGGCGTTGGGCAGCCAGGTGTGCAGCGGCCACAGCGGCGCCTTCACCGCGAAGGCGAAGAAGAAGCCGAGGAACAGCCAGCGTTCGGTGCCGGTGGCCATGTGCAGCGTGCCGTTGGCGCGGGCCTGCGCGATCTCGGCGAGGGAGAAGTTCCCGGAGACCGTGTAGAGGCCGATCACCGCGGCGAGCATGATCAGGCCGCCGACGAGGTTGTAGAGGAGGAACTTCACGGCGGCGTACGACCGTTGTGTCGACGCGGCCTCCTCGCCCTGTGCGTGGGCGTGGTCCCCGAAGCCGCCGATGAGGAAGTACATCGGGATGAGCATGGCTTCGAAGAAGATGTAGAAGAGGAAGACGTCGGTGGCCTCGAAGGAGATGATCACCATCGCCTCGACGGCCAGGATCAGGGCGAAGAAGCCCTGGGTGGGCCGCCACCGCTTGCTGCCGGTCTCCAGCGGGTCGGCGTCGTGCCAGCCGGCCAGGATGATGAACGGCATCAGCAGGGCGGTCAGTGCGATCAGGGCGACCGCGATGCCGTCGACGCCCAGTTCGTACCGGACGCCGAAGTCGCTGATCCAGGCGTGGGATTCGGTGAGCTGGTAGCGGGCGCCGCCGGGATCGAAGCGGACCATGACGACGATCGCCAGGACGAGGGTGGCGAGCGAGACCAGCAGCGCGAGCCATTTGGCGGCGGTGCGCCGGGCGGCCGGTACGGCGGCCGTGGCGACCGCCCCGACGGCCGGGAGGACCGCCGTCGCTGTCAGCAGGGGAAAGGACATCGGTATCAGACCGCCCTCATCAGCAGGGTCGCGGCGACCAGGAGGGCCGCGCCGCCGAACATCGAGACCGCGTACGAGCGCGCGTAGCCGTTCTGCAGTTTGCGCAGCCGGCCGGAGAGCCCGCCGAAGCCTGCCGCCGTGCCGTTGACGACGCCGTCAACCAGGGTGTGGTCGACATATACAAGGGAGCGGGTGAGGTGTTCGCCGCCGCGGACCAGGACGACGTGGTTGAAGTCGTCCTGGAGGAGGTCGCGGCGGGCCGCGCGGGTGAGCAGCGAGCCACGCGGGGCGACGGCGGGGACGGGGCGGCGGCCGTACTGGAGGTAGGCGATGCCGACGCCGATGATCAGGCAGACCATGGTGGCGCCGGTGACGACGCCCGCGCTGATCGGGGAGTCGCCCTCGCTGTGGCCGGTGATCGGCTCCAGCCAGTGCAGGAAGCGGTCGCCGATGCTGAAGAAGCCGCCGGCGAGGACCGAGCCGACCGCCAGGACGATCATCGGGATGGTCATGACCTTCGGGGACTCGTGCGGGTGCGGCTCGTGGCCGTGCTCGTCGGGCTGCCAGCGCTTCTCGCCGAAGAACGTCATCAGCATCACGCGCGTCATGTAGAAGGCGGTGATGGCCGCGCCGACCAGGGCGCAGGTGCCGAGGATCCAGCCCTCGGTGCCGCCCTTGGCGAACGCCGCCTCGATGATCTTGTCCTTGGAGAAGAAGCCGGACAGGCCCGGGAAGCCGATGATGGCGAGGTAGCCGAGGCCGAAGGTGATGAAGGTGACCGGCATGTACGTGCGCAGGCCGCCGTACTTGCGCATGTCGACCTCGTCGTTCATGCCGTGCATGACGGAGCCGGCACCGAGGAAGAGACCGGCCTTGAAGAAGCCGTGCGTCACCAGGTGCATGATCGCGAAGACGTAGCCGATCGGGCCGAGACCGGCGGCGAGCACCATGTAGCCGATCTGGGACATGGTCGAGCCGGCGAGGGCCTTCTTGATGTCGTCCTTGGCGCAACCGACGATCGCACCGAAGAGGAGAGTGACGGCGCCGACGACGGTGACGACCAACTGGGCGTCGGGGGCCGCGTTGAAGATCGCTCCGGAGCGGACGATGAGGTAGACGCCCGCGGTCACCATGGTCGCCGCGTGGATGAGGGCGGAGACCGGGGTGGGGCCTTCCATGGCGTCCCCGAGCCAGGACTGCAGCGGCACCTGGGCGGACTTGCCGCAGGCGGCGAGGAGCAGCATGAGGCCGATCGCGGTGAGCCTGCCCTCGGAGGCGTCGGTGGCCTGGCTGAGGACCGGGCCGAAGGCGAAGGTGCCGAACGTCGTGAACATCAGCATGATCGCGATCGACAGGCCCATGTCGCCGACACGGTTGACGATGAAGGCCTTCTTGGCCGCGGTCGCCGCGCTGGGCTTGTGCTGCCAGAAGCCGATCAGCAGGTACGAGGCGAGACCGACGCCCTCCCAGCCGACGTACAGCAGCAGGTAGTTGTCGGCGAGGACGAGCAGCAGCATCGCCGCGAGGAACAGGTTGAGGTAGCCGAAGAAGCGGCGGCGGCGCTCGTCGTGCTCCATGTACCCCACGGAGTACAGGTGGATGAGCGAGCCGACGCCGGTGATCAGCAGGACGAACGTCATGGACAGCTGGTCGAGCCGGAAGGTGACGTCCGCCTGGAAGCCCTCCACCGGCACCCAGGTGTACAGGTGCTGCATCAGGGTGCGGTGCTCGGGGTTCTTGCCGAGCAGGTCGGCGAAGAGGATGACGCCGAACACGAAGGACGTCGTCGACAGGAGCGTGCCGATCCAGTGGCCTACGGCGTCCAGCCGGCGGCCGCCGACGAGCAGGACGGCCGCTCCGAGCAGGGGCGCCGCGATCAGCAGCGCAATCAGGTTCTCCACGATTCAGCGACCCCTTACAGCTTCATCAGGCTGGCGTCGTCGACCGAGGCCGAGTGGCGGGTACGGAACAGCGACACGATGATCGCGAGCCCGACCACGACCTCCGCGGCGGCGACGACCATCGTGAAGAAGGCGATGATCTGGCCGTCGAGATTGCCGTGCATCCGGGAGAAGACGACGAACGCGAGGTTGCAGGCGTTCAGCATGAGCTCGATGCACATGAAGACGACGATCGCGTTCCGTCTGATCAGCACACCGGTGGCGCCGATCGTGAACAACAGGGCGGCGAGGTAGAGGTAGTAGACGGGATTCACTTCGACGCCTCCTCGCTGCGCTTGAAGTGCGCGGGCTCGACCGGGGTCCGCTCCAGCCGTTCCTCGGAGCGCTGTTCCAGGGCCCGCAGGTCACCGAGCGCCTCGGCGGACACGTCACGGATCTGGCCGCGGTCGCGAAGCGTCTTGCTGACGGTGAGCTCGGACGGGGTGCCGTCGGGGAGCAGGCCGGCGATGTCCACGGCGTTGTGCCGGGCGTAGACGCCGGGGGCGGGCAGCGGCGGCAGGTGCTTGCCGTCGCGGACGCGCTGCTCGGACTGCTCGCGCTGGGTCTTGGCGCGCTCGGTGCGCTCCCGGTGGGTGAGCACCATGGCGCCGATCGCGGCGGTGATGAGCAGCGCGCCGGTGATTTCGAAGGCGAACACGTACTTGGTGAAGATGAGGGCGGCGAGGCCCTCCACGTTGCCGTTGGCGTTGGCCTGGCCGGTGCCCGCGAAGTCCTTCAGGGAAGCGTTGGCGATGCCCGCGAGGAGCAGGACGCCGAAGCCGAGCCCGCACAGAAGGGCCAGCCAGCGCTGGCCCTTGATGGTCTCCTTCAGGGAGTCGGCGGCGGTCACGCCGACCAGCATCACCACGAAGAGGAACAGCATCATGATCGCGCCGGTGTAGACGACGATCTGCACGATGCCGAGGAAGTAGGCGCCGTTGGCGAGGTAGAACACCGCCAGGACGATCATGGTTCCGGCGAGCGACAGCGCGCTGTGCACGGCCCTCTTCATGAAGACGGTGGACAGGGCGCCGATCACGGCGACGGTGCCGAGGACCCAGAACTGGAAGGCCTCGCCGGTGGAGGTGGCGTAGGCGGCGAGCTGCGGGCTCATGCGTCCACCTCCCGTTCCTGCTCCTCGGGCTTCTCGCCCTTGGAGACGGCCACCTGGCGCACGGTCCCGGGCGCGGCCTCGGTGACCAGGCCCCGGTAGTAGTCCTGTTCGTCGGTCCCCGGGAAGATCGCGTGCGGCGTGTCGACCATGCCCTCTTCGAGGCCGGCGAGGAGCTGTTCCTTGGTGAAGATGAGGTTGGCGCGGCTGCTGTCGGCCAGTTCGAACTCGTTGGTCATCGTGAGCGCGCGCGTGGGGCACGCCTCGATGCACAGGCCGCACAGGATGCAGCGGGCGTAGTTGATCTGGTAGACGCGGCCGTAGCGCTCGCCCGGCGAGTAACGCTCCTCGTCGGTGTTGTCGGCGCCTTCCACGTAGATGGCGTCGGCGGGGCAGGCCCAGGCGCACAGCTCGCAGCCGACGCACTTCTCCAGGCCGTCCGGATGGCGGTTGAGCTGGTGCCGTCCGTGGAACCGCGGAGCCGTGGTCTTCTTCTGCTCCGGGTACTGCTCGGTCAGCCGCTTCTTGAACATGGCCTTGAAGGTCACGCCGAAGCCGGCCACGGGGTTCTGGAAACCGGGCTTGGTCTCCTTGGGCTCCTCAGCCATCGGACGCCTCCTTTCCATCCGTAGATCCGTCACTGACAGTGTCCGGTCCGCCACTGACAATCAGCTCCCGCTCCCGGCGGGGGCTGCGCCGGGGCACCGGCGGCAGTTCCTGTCCGGGCAGCGGCGGTACGGGGAAGCCGCCCGCCATCGGGTCGAACACGGCCGGTTCGGCGGCGGGCTGCGCGGCCTCCTTGCCCTTGTCGCGGAAGATGTCGACGACGAAGGACAGCAGGAGCAGGGCGAGGACTCCGCCGCCGACGTAGAGGGCGATGTCGGCGAAGTCGTAGTTCTGGTTGCGCAGGGTCCGCACCGTCGCGACGAGCATCAGCCAGACGACGGAGACCGGGATGAGGACCTTCCAGCCGAGCTTCATCAGCTGGTCGTAGCGCACGCGCGGGAGGGTGCCGCGTACCCAGACGAAGCCGAACAGCAGCAGGACGACCTTGGCGACGAACCAGAGCATCGGCCACCAGCCGTGGTTGGCGCCCGCCCAGACGGTGCTGATCGGCCAGGGGGCCCGCCAGCCGCCGAGGAACAGGGTGGTCGACACGGCCGAGACCGTCACCATGTTGACGTACTCGGCGAGCATGAACATCGCGAACTTGATCGACGAGTACTCGGTGTTGAAGCCGCCGACCAGGTCGCCCTCGGACTCGGGCATGTCGAACGGGGCGCGGTTGGTCTCGCCGATCATGGTGACGACGTAGAGGATGAACGAGACCGGCAGCAGCAGGATGTACCAGCGGCCCTGCTGCTGGTCGACGATCGTGGACGTCGACATCGACCCGGAGTACAGGAACACGGAGGCGAACGCGGCGCCCATGGCGATCTCGTAGGAGATCATCTGGGCGCAGGAGCGCAGGCCGCCGAGGAGCGGGTAGGTGGAACCGGAGCTCCAGCCGGCGAGGACGATGCCGTAGATGCCGACGGAGGCGACCGCGAGGACGTAGAGCATCGCGATCGGCAGGTCGGTGAGCTGCATCGTGGTGCGGTGGCCGAAGATGGAGATCTCGTTGTCGGCCGGGCCGAACGGGATGACCGCGATGGCCATGAACGCCGGGATGGCCGCGACGATCGGCGCGAGGACGTAGACGACCTTGTCGGCGCGTTTGACGACGACGTCTTCCTTGAGCATCAGCTTGATGCCGTCGGCGAGCGACTGGAGCATGCCCCAGGGGCCGTGCCGGTTGGGGCCGATGCGCAGCTGCATCCAGGCGACGACCTTGCGCTCCATCACGATGGAGATCAGCACGGTCACCATCAGGAAGGCGAAGCAGAAGACCGCCTTGATGACGACCAGCCACCAGGGGTCGCGGCCGAACATGGAGAGGTCTTCAGCGGCGAGGAACGGGCTCATGCCTCCACCTCCTTGGGTGCCTCACCGGCGTTGGCCGCCGGGCCGATGCGGACGAGGGAGCCGGGCAGCGCCCCGGTGTCGGAGGCGACGCCGCCGCCGGCCGAGTTCAGCGGGAGCCAGACCACGCGGTCGGGCATCTCGGTGATCTTGAGCGGGAGTTCGACGGTGCCGGAGCCCGTGGTGACGGCGAGGATGCCGCCGTTGTCGACGCCGGCCTCGGCGGCGGTCGCCGCGGACACGCGCGCGTGGGCGGCGTGCCGGGTGCCTGCCAGTGCCTCGTCGCCGTCCTGGAGGACACCTTGGTCGAGGAGGAGCCGGTGCCCGGCGAGCACGGCCTCCCCGGCCGCGGGCCGGGGCAGTGATGCCGCCGTCTCCATCGGTTCGGAGGCCCTGGGGCCGTCCCAGGCGCCGAGGCGGTCCAGTTCCGCGCGCGCGGTGCGCAGGTCGGGCAGGCCGAGGTGGATGTCCATGGCGTCGGCGAGCATCTGCAGCACGCGCGCGTCGGTGGGCGGGAGCCGCCGGGTCATCTGCTCGGGCTTGAGCGCGGCCTCGAAGAGGCGTGCCCTGCCCTCCCAGTTGAGGAAGGTGCCGGCCTTCTCGGCGACCGCGGCGACCGGCAGGACGACGTCGGCGTGTTCGGTGACCTCGCTGGGCCGCAGCTCCAGCGAGACCAGGAAGCCGACGGCTTCGAGTGCCGCACGCGCGCGCGTGGGGTCGGGCAGGTCGGCGACCTCGACGCCGGCGACCACCAGGGCGGCGAGTTCGCCGCGGGCGGCGGCCTCGACGATCTGGCCGGTGTCGCGGCCGTAGCGGAGCGGGAGTTCCAGGACGCCCCAGGCGGCGGCGACCTCCTCACGCGCGCGTGGGTCGGTGGCCGGACGGCCGCCCGGCAGCAGCGACGGCAGCGCACCGGCCTCGATCGCGCCGCGCTCACCGGCCCGGCGGGGGATCCACACCAGCTGGGCGCCGGTGGCGGTGGCGGCCCGTACGGCGGCGGTGAGGCCGCCGGCGACCGACGCCAGCCGCTCGCCCACGACGATCACCGCGCCGTCGGCGCGCAGCGCCTCGGCGGCCCGGGTGCCGGGCTCCTCCAGGCCTACGCCGCTCGCGAGGGCGTCCAGCCACTCGGTCTCGGTGCCGGGTGCGGCCGGCAGCAGCGTGCCGCCGGACTTCTCCAGCCCGCGTGTGGCGTACGTGGCGAGGGAGAACACCTGCTGCTTGTGCTTGCGCCAGGCCTTGCGCAGCCGCAGGAAGACGCCGGGGGCCTCCTCCTCCGACTCGAACCCGACCAGCAGGACGGCGGGCGCCTTCTCCAGGGAGGTGTACGTGACGCCCGTACCGTCGAGGTCCCGGCCGCGGCCGGCGACCCGGGCGGCGAGGAAGTCGGCCTCCTCGCTGCTGTGCACGCGCGCACGGAAGTCGATGTCGTTGGTGTCGAGGGCCACGCGCGCGAACTTGCTGTACGCGTAGGCGTCCTCGACGGTGAGCCGGCCGCCCGCGAGAACTCCGGCCCGGGAGCGGGCGGCGGCGAGCCCCTGGGCGGCCACCTCGAGGGCCTCCGGCCAGGAGGCGGGTTCGAGCACGCCCTGGGCGTTGCGGACCAGCGGGGTCTCCAGGCGGTCCTTCTGCTGTGTGTACCGGAACGCGAAGCGTCCCTTGTCGCAGATCCACTCCTCGTTGACCTCGGGGTCGTTGGCGGCGAGCCGCCGCATGACCTTGCCGCGCCGGTGGTCGGTGCGGGTGGCGCAGCCGCCCGAGCAGTGCTCGCACACGGACGGCGAGGAGATCAGGTCGAAGGGCCGGGAGCGGAAGCGATACGCCGCCGAGGTCAGGGCGCCGACCGGGCAGATCTGGATGGTGTTCCCGGAGAAGTACGACTCGAACGGGTCACCCTCGCCGGTGCCGACCTGCTGCAGCGCGCCGCGCTCCAGGAGTTCGATCATCGGGTCGCCGGCGACCTGGTTGGAGAAGCGGGTGCAGCGTGCGCACAGCACGCACCGCTCGCGGTCCAGGAGTACCTGGGTGGAGATCGGGACGGGCTTCTCGTAGGTGCGTTTGCGGCCGTCGAAGCGGGACTCGGCGTTGCCGTGCGACATCGCCTGGTTCTGCAGCGGGCACTCGCCGCCCTTGTCGCAGACCGGGCAGTCCAGCGGGTGGTTGATGAGCAGCAGCTCCATCACGCCGTGCTGGGCCTTCTCGGCGACGGGCGAGGTGAGGTGAGTCTTCACCACCATGCCGTCCGTACAGGTGATCGTGCAGGAGGCCATGGGCTTGCGCTGGCCCTCGACCTCGACGATGCACTGGCGGCAGGCGCCGGCCGGGTCGAGCAGGGGGTGGTCGCAGAAGCGCGGGATCTCGATGCCGAGCTGTTCGGCGGCGCGGATGACCAGGGTGCCCTTGGGCACGCTGATCTCGATGCCGTCGATCGTCAGCGTGACGAGGTCCTCCGGCGGGACCGCCGCCGTTCCCCCCGAGGAGGGGGAACTCGTGGTCACGGTCATGCGTTCACCTCCGGGCGGTCCGCCCAGGCCGTCGACTTGGCCGGGTCGAAGGGGCAGCCCCGGCCCGTGATGTGCTGTTCGT
The DNA here is from genome assembly GCF_042892755.1 of Streptomyces sp. NPDC001714. Taxonomy (NCBI): domain Bacteria; kingdom Bacillati; phylum Actinomycetota; class Actinomycetes; order Kitasatosporales; family Streptomycetaceae; genus Streptomyces; species Streptomyces sp. NPDC001714. The sequence continues at coordinate 187,909 of NZ_JBIAUL010000001.1, read as the reverse complement.
ACTCCTCGCGGAAGTACTTGAGCGAGGAGAAGATCGGGGACGCTGCGCCGTCGCCGAGGGCGCAGAAGGACTTGCCGTTGATGTTGTCGGCGATGTCGTTCAGCTTGTCGAGGTCGGACATGACGCCCTTGCCGGCCTCGATGTCGCGCAGCAGCTGCACCAGCCAGTAGGTGCCTTCGCGGCAGGGGGTGCACTTGCCGCAGGACTCGTGGGCGTAGAACTCGGTCCAGCGGGTGACGGCGCGGACGACGCAGGTGGTCTCGTCGAAGCACTGGAGTGCTTTGGTGCCGAGCATGGAACCCGCGGCGCCCACTCCTTCGTAGTCGAGGGGGACGTCGAGGTGCTCGTCGGTGAACATCGGCGTCGAGGAGCCGCCCGGGGTCCAGAACTTCAGGCGGTGGCCGGTGCGCATCCCGCCGCTCATGTCGAGGAGCTGGCGCAGGGTGATGCCGAGCGGTGCCTCGTACTGGCCGGGGCTCGCGACGTGGCCGCTGAGGGAGTAGAGCGTGAAGCCGGGCGACTTCTCGCTCCCCATCGACCTGAACCATTCCTTGCCCTTGTGCAGGATGGCGGGAACCGAGGCGATGGACTCCACGTTGTTCACAACAGTCGGGCAGGCATAGAGCCCTTCGACAGCCGGGAAGGGGGGACGCAGCCGCGGTTGACCGCGGCGGCCTTCGAGCGAGTCGAGCAGTGCGGTCTCCTCACCGCAGATGTACGCGCCGGCGCCGGCGTGCACGGTGAGGGTGAGATCGAGTCCGCTGCCGAGGATGTTCTCGCCGAGGTAGCCGGCCGCGTAGGCCTCGCGCACGGCCTCGTGCAACCGCCGCAGGACGGGGACGACTTCACCACGCAGATAGATGAAGGCATGCGACGACCGGATGGCGTAGCACGCGATCACGATGCCCTCGATGAGGCTGTGCGGGTTGGCGAAGAGGAGCGGGATGTCCTTGCAGGTCCCGGGCTCCGATTCGTCGGCGTTGACAACTAGATAGTGCGGTTTGCCGTCTCCCTGCGGGATGAACTGCCACTTCATCCCGGTGGGGAACCCCGCGCCGCCGCGGCCGCGCAGTCCGGACTCCTTGACATAGGCGATCAGGTCGTCCGGCGACATGGCGAGCGCCTTGCGGAGCCCCTCGTATCCCTCGTGCCTTCGGTAGACGTCGAGCGTCCAGGACCGGTCCTCGTCCCAGAAGGCCGACAGCACGGGTGCGAGCAGCTTCTCGGGGCTGGTGTCCTTGAGGTCGGGTACCACCGTCATCACTCCCCCTCCTCGGCGGCAGGCCCTGCCGGGTGCGACGGGTCGGAGGCCGAGGTCTCCTGCGGTGCGTCGTGGGAACTGAGGTGCTCGGCCGGGGACGGCCGGTGCACCGGCCGGTCCTGCGCCTCCTGCGGACCTCCGCGCGGATGGACCACACGCGCGGGTGCTGCCTCACCCCTTGCCAGGCGGAGGCCCACCAGCGACGCGGGTCCCGCACTGCCGCTCTCCTCGACGGCCCCGGGCCGCTCGTCGGGGAAGCCGGCCAGGATCCGCGCGGTCTCCTTGAAGGTGCACAGCCGGGCGCCGCGCGTGGGCTCGACGTCCCGGCCCGCGCGCAGGTCGTCGACCAGGCGCTTGGCGCTCGCCGGAGTCTGGTTGTCGAAGAACTCCCAGTTGACCATCACGACGGGCGCGAAGTCGCAGGCCGCGTTGCACTCGATGTGCTCCAGGGTGACCTTGCCGTCGCCGGTGGTCTCGCCGTTGCCGACGCCCAGGTGCTCCTGGAGGGTCTCGAAGATCGCGTCGCCGCCCATCACCGCGCACAGCGTGTTGGTGCAGACGCCCACCTGGTAGTCGCCGGAGGGCTTGCGCCGGTACATGGTGTAGAAGGTGGCGACGGCGGTGACCTCGGCCGTGGTCAGCTCCAGGACGTCCGCGCAGAACTGCATCCCGGTGCGCGTGACGTGCCCCTCCTCCGCCTGCACGAGGTGCAGCAACGGCAGCAGGGCGGACCGGGAGTCGGGGTAGCGGGCGACGATGTCGCGCGCGTCCGCCTCCAGGCGGGCCCGGACGTCGTCCGGGTAGGCGGGCGCGGGCAGCTCGGGCATGCCCAGGCTGACACCGCGCTCCGAAGAAGAGGTGGTCACCGGTCGACGCCTCCCATCACGGGGTCGATGGACGCCACGGCGACGATGACGTCGGCGACCTGGCCGCCCTCGCACATCGCCGCCATGGCCTGCAGGTTGGTGAAGGACGGGTCGCGGAAGTGGACCCGGTAGGGGCGGGTGCCGCCGTCGGACACGGCGTGCACGCCGAGTTCGCCCTTGGGTGACTCGACGGCCGCGTAGGCCTGGCCCGGCGGGACCCGGAAGCCCTCGGTGACCAGCTTGAAGTGGTGGATCAGGGCCTCCATGGAGGTGCCCATGATCTTCTTGATGTGGTCGAGGGAGTTGCCGAGTCCGTCCGGCCCGAGGGCGAGCTGGGCGGGCCAGGCGATCTTCTTGTCGGCGACCATGACCGGTCCGGGCTGGAGCCGGTCCAGGCACTGCTCGACGATCCCGAGCGACTGGCGCATCTCCTCCAGGCGGACCAGGAAGCGGCCGTAGGCGTCGCAGGTGTCGGCGGTCGGGATCTCGAAGTCGTACGTCTCGTAGCCGCAGTACGGCTGTGCCTTGCGCAGGTCGTGCGGCAGGCCGGCGGCGCGCAGGATCGGGCCGGTGGCGCCGAGGGCCATGCAGCCGGCCAGGTCGAGGTAGCCGATGTCCTGCATGCGGGCCTTGAAGATGGGGTTCCCGGTGGCGAGCTTGTCGTACTCCGGGAGGTTCTTGCGCATCTTCTTCACGAACTCGCGGATCTGGTCGACCGCACCGGGCGGCAGGTCCTGGGCGAGGCCGCCGGGGCGGATGTACGCGTGGTTCATCCGCAGGCCGGTGATGAGTTCGTAGAGATCGAGAATCATTTCACGATCACGGAAGCCGTAGATCATGATCGTGGTGGCGCCGAGTTCCATGCCGCCGGTGGCGATGCACACCAGGTGGGAGGAGAGCCGGTTCAGCTCCATCAGGAGCACCCGGATGATCTCGGCGCGCTCGGTGATCTCGTCCTCGATGCCGAGGAGCTTCTCGACGGCGAGGCAGTAGGCGGTCTCGTTGAAGAAGGACGTCAGGTAGTCCATGCGCGTCACGAACGTGGTGCCCTGCGTCCACGTGCGGAACTCGAGGTTCTTCTCGATGCCGGTGTGCAGGTAGCCGATGCCGCAGCGGGCCTCGGTGACCGTCTCGCCGTCGATCTCCAGGATGAGGCGGAGCACTCCATGGGTGGACGGGTGCTGGGGACCCATGTTGACGACGATGCGTTCGTCGTCGGCGCGGGCCGCGGACTGGACGATCTCGTCCCAGTCGCCGCCGGTGACCGTATATACGGTGCCCTCGGTGGTCTCCCGCGGAGTTGCGTGCTGCGTGCTCATGAGTACGACCTCCGCTGGTCCGGAGCCGGGATCTGGGCGCCCTTGTACTCGACGGGGATGCCGCCGAGGGGGTAGTCCTTGCGCTGCGGATGGCCCTGCCAGTCGTCCGGCATCATGATCCGCGTCAGGGCCGGGTGACCGTCGAAGACGATCCCGAAGAAGTCGTAGGTCTCGCGCTCGTGCCAGTCGTTGGTCGGATAGACGGAGACCAGGGACGGGATGTGCGGGTCGGCGTCGGGGGCGCTGACCTCCAGGCGGATCAGCCGGTTGTGGGTGATCGAGCGCAGGTGGTAGACGGCGTGCAGCTCGCGGCCCTTGTCGTGCAGGTAGTGGACGCCGCTGACGCCGGTGCACAGTTCGAAGCGCAGGGCCGGGTCGTCGCGCAGGGTGCGGGCGACGCGCTGCAGGTGCTCGCGTTCGATGTGGAAGGTGAGCTCGCCGCGGTCGACGACCGTCTTCTCGATGGCGTTCTCGGGCAGGAGGCCCTGTTCCTCCAGGGCGCCCTCCAGCTCGTCGGCGACCTCGTCGAACCAGCCGCCGTAGGGGCGGGTGGCCGGTCCCGGGAGCCGGACCGAGCGGACCAGCCCGCCGTAGCCGGAGGTGTCGCCGCCGTTGTTGGCGCCGAACATGCCGCGCTGGACGCGGATCTCCTCACCGCCCTGGCCGCGCTGGCCCGGGAGGTTGTCGGCGGCCAGGTCCTTCTCGGGGTTGACCCCGTTGTGGCCGTTCGCGTCGCTCACCGCAGCAGCCCCTTCATCTCGATCGTGGGCAGGGCCTTGAGCGCCGCCTCCTCCGCCTCGCGGGCAGCCTCCTCGGCGTTGACGCCGAGCTTGGAGGTCTGGATCTTCTGGTGGAGCTTGAGGATCGCGTCCATCAGCATCTCGGGGCGCGGCGGGCAGCCCGGCAGGTAGATGTCGACGGGGACGATGTGGTCGACGCCCTGGACGATCGCGTAGTTGTTGAACATGCCGCCCGAGGACGCGCAGACGCCCATGGAGATCACCCACTTGGGGTTGGGCATCTGGTCGTAGACCTGCCTGAGCACCGGCGCCATCTTCTGGCTGACCCGGCCGGCGACGATCATGAGGTCGGCCTGGCGGGGTGAGCCGCGGAAGACCTCCATGCCGAAGCGGGCCAGGTCGTAGCGGCCGGCGCCGGTGGTCATCATCTCGATGGCGCAGCAGGCGAGGCCGAAGGTGGCGGGGAAGACGGACGCCTTGCGCACCCAGCCCGCGGCCTGCTCGACGGTGGTCAGCAGGAATCCGCTCGGCAGCTTTTCTTCGAGTCCCATGTCCAAAGACCCCTCAGTCCCATTCCAGGCCGCCGCGCCGCCACACGTACGCGTAGGCGACGAAGACGGTGAGCACGAAGAGCAGCATCTCCACGAGCCCGAAAACACCCAGGGCGTCGAAGGTGACGGCCCAGGGGTAGAGGAAGACGATCTCGATGTCGAAGACGATGAAGAGCATCGCCGTCAGGTAGTACTTGATCGGGAAACGCCCGCCGCCGGCCGGCGTGGGGGTCGGCTCGATACCGCACTCGTAGGCTTCGAGCTTGGCGCGGTTGTACCGCTTCGGACCGATCAGCGTGGCCATGACCACGGAGAAGATCGCAAAGCCTGCCCCGAGGGCTCCCAGTACGAGGATGGGCGCATAGGCGTTCACCGCTCCTCGCTCCTCTCAGTCGGCACTGACTGGTGGCGGTTCGGATCGGGCTCCCCACCTGCCTCATCCGTCACGCGAACCCCGCGCGTCCCGGGCGAAGATCGCGAACATGTGAAGCAGGTCACAAGCCCAACTGCCTCGCATCTTATGCCCGCCGCTCTGTGATCTGCGACACGGGGTATTGCACAAGCTTTGTGATCTCCACCACCTGACGATCGATCATGAAGTCGGATGAGTAGTGATCTTCACACGCGAAGCGTTCAGCTGATCACCAGAAGTGACATTTTCGACCGTCCGCGCTGGCGGGACGGGGTCTCGAGCGAGCGTCTCCATATCAAGAGAGTTCCCCTGCATGCAAATTCGCGATGGACGGGGCGCCTTGATAGAGAGCCGCATTCACACATCAGAGGGAGGGGCGGGCCGCGATGTGGACGCGTGCACGCATTCACGAACCCGGACGGACCGCGGCCCCGACCCGACGCCGACCGGACCTCTGGCCCGACCCCGCGCGAGACGCACCCCTACCGGTAACCGTTCCGTGACCTCCGCCACATCCATGAGAGGCGTCTGAGAACGGGGCTTGGCCAACCATCCCGACCGGTGGTAGGCGGGGGGCAATCCGGACGTAACAGCGAAAGAACGTGATCACGGGCTTGATCACAGGCGTCCGCAATGTCCGTTACGGCGTCAATAAAGAAAGACACGCGAGGGATTCGCGGTCTCGATTGAGCAACTGTGGCGCAGCACACGTTTCTTGTAGATATGAAGGAGCCCCTGATACCGGTTGTTCCCATGTCCCACACCGCTCACATACGCAGCCACCGAAAACCCCGCCGCAGCGCGACGACAAGCATCGCCGTGCGCGCCGGAGTTGCCAGTGGTGTCCTCGGCATGGCAGCGGCGGGCGCGGCCTCGGCGAGTGCCGCCGAACCCGTGACGCAGACGCTCGAACTGCCCACCCTCACGGCCGATCTGGCCACCCAGGTGGCCCAGTCCGCCGACGCCACGCAGCAGGCCGCGGCGAACTACACCCTCCAGGCCGAGCGTGACGCGGCCGCCGCAAATGCCGCGAAGCAGGCCAAGGCGGACCTCGCCGAGGCGAAGCAGAAGGCCGAGGCCAAGAAGAAGAAGGCCGAGGAGGCCCGTAAGGCCGCCGCTGAGCGCGCCGCGTCGCGCAGCGCCGAGCGGACCACCCTCAGCGCCTCCACGAGCTCCAGCACCTCCACGAGCACGTCCACGGCGACGGGTTCGGCCGCCGCGGTGGTCGCCTTCGTGAAGGCGCAGATCGGTGACGCCTACGTCTCCGGCGGCACGGGCCCCAACTCGTGGGACTGCTCGGGTCTCGTCCAGGCCGCCTTCAAGTCGGTCGGCGTCAGCCTGCCGCGCGTCTCCCAGGACCAGTCGACGCAGGGCACCCAGGTCTCGCTGAGCAACCTCCAGCCCGGCGACATCCTCTACTGGGGCAGCGCCGGCAGCGCGTACCACGTGGCGGTGTACGTGGGCGACGGCATGTTCGTGGGCGCGCAGAACCCCTCCAGCGGTGTCGGCGAGCACCCGCTGTCGTACGACCCGCCGACCGGCGCGGTGCGGGTGCTCTGAACAACCCGGGCAACCAGGACAACTCAGGCATCACGCAAGCACGGTAGGGCCGCAGCCGCTCGGGGGCAGCGGCCCTTCCGGCGCGCCCGCCCTTCGCCCGGTTTTCCACAGGCCGCAGGCCACCGCGAGGGTTTTCCACAGGTCCGCCCGCGATCCGGTGGCTCCTGGGATGCTCGGTGCAGGCCGCTCGTACGGAGCGGCGGCCCCGAGATCCGAGAAGGAGACACCGCGATGCCACGCGTCTTCGTCCAGGGAAACCCCATGGACTACTACCCCCGGCACGCCCCCGAGGCCCGGCGCGGTTCGGTGCGCCGGATCACCGAGACCGGTGAGGACGTCCTGCACAAGCCGTGCCGGGACGTCACCGAGTTCGGACCCGACCTCGCCGCGCTCATCGACGACATGTTCCTCACCATGTACATCGCCGAGGGAGCCGGCCTCGCGGCGAACCAAGTCGGAGTCGACCTGCGCTTGTTCGTCTACGACTGCCCCGACGACGACGGTGTCCGACATGTCGGGCACATCGTCAACCCCGTCCTGGAGGCACCGGACCCGGCCGGGCGGCGGCTGCTCGACGACAGCGAGGGGTGCCTGTCGGTGCCGGGCGCCATGATGGACGTCCCGCGGCCGGACCGGGCGGTCGTGCACGGGCTGGACAAGGAAGGCAATCCGCTCACCATCGAGGGAACGGGGTATTTCGCCCGCTGCCTGGCGCACGAGACCGACCATGTGAACGGGCGCGTGTATCTCGACCGGCTCTCCAAGCGGGAGCGGAAGGAAGCGCTGCGGCAGGTGGCGGACCGGAGGGAGGACGTGTACGCCCGCCGGGCCGCCAACATCGAGGCGATCGGCTCCTAGGAGCGGTCAGGCCTTCGGGGCCACCTTGCTCAGGCCGTTGATGATGCGGTCCATCGCGTCGCCGCCGGTCGGGTCGGTGAGGTTCGCCAGGAGCTTCAGGGTGAACTTCATCAGCAGCGGGTGGGTCAGGCCGCGCTGGGCGGCGATCTGCATGACCTTCGGGTTGCCGATGAGCTTCACGAAGGCGCGGCCCAGCGTGTAGTAGCCGCCGTAGGTGTCCTTGAGGACGCGCGGGTAGCGCTGCAGGGCCATCTCGCGACCGCTGGGCGTGGCCCGCGCATGGGCCTGGACGATGACGTCGGCGGCGATCTGGCCGGACTCCATGGCGTAGGCGATGCCCTCGCCGTTGAAGGGGTTCACCAGGCCGCCGGCGTCGCCGACGAGCAGCAGCCCGCGCGTGTAGTGGGGCTGGCGGTTGAAGGCCATGGGGAGGGCGGCGCCGCGGATCGGGCCGGTCATGTTCTCGGGGGTGTAGCCCCAGTCCTCGGGCATGGAGGCGCACCAGGCCTTGAGGACCTCGCGCCAGTCCAGTTCCTTGAAGGAGTCGGAGGTGTTCAGGACACCCAGACCCACGTTGGAGGTACCGTCGCCCATGCCGAAGATCCAGCCGTAGCCGGGCAGCAGGCGGTCCTGGGGACCGCGGCGGTCCCAGAGTTCCAGCCAGGACTCCAGGTAGTCGTCCTCATGACGGGGGGAGGTGAAGTAGGTCCGGACGGCCACGCCCATCGGGCGGTCCTCGCGGCGGTGCAGGCCCATCGCGAGGGAGAGCCGGGTGGAGTTGCCGTCGGCGGCCACGACCAGGGGGGCGTGGAAGGTGACTTGGCGCTTCTCCTCGCCGAGCTTGGCGTGCACGCCGGTGATCCGGCCGGTGCGCTCGTCGACGATCGGGGCGCCGACGTTGCAGCGTTCGTACAACCGCGCCCCCGCCTTCTGCGCCTGGCGGGCGAGCTGTTCGTCGAAATCGTCGCGTTTGCGGACCAGGCCGTAGTCGGGGAAGGAGGCGAGATCCGGCCAGTCGAGCTGGAGGCGGCTGCCGCCGCCGATGATGCGCAGGCCCTTGTTGCGCAGCCAGCCGGCCTCCTCGGAGATGTCGATGCCCATGGCGACCAGCTGTTTCACGGCGCGCGGGGTGAGTCCGTCGCCGCACACCTTCTCGCGCGGGAACTCGGTCTTCTCCAGCAGGAGCACGTCGAGGCCGGACTTGGCGAGATGGTAGGCCGTCGTGGAGCCGGCTGGCCCCGCGCCGACGACGATGACATCGGCGGTGTTTTCGGAGAGGGGCTCGGTCACGGCGGGGGCTCCCCAAGGCTCGAAATCTGCGTGCCGACCGGCACTGGACATGGGCAGTCTATTCAGCGGTACTGATCACCCTGCTGAAGGGCTGTCCCTGTGAACCGAGCTCTCCCCGCGGTACGGCTGCGTGTACCCACGCACGAGGACGCGTTCGCCTGGCACCGGGTCTTCGACGACCCGGAGGTCATGGAGTTCTTCGGCGGCGGCTCCGCGGAGCTGTCCGTCTACGAGGAGCTCACCGCGCGGCAGCGCCGGCACGACGCCGAGCTCGGCTTCTGCCTGTGGACGATGACCGACGAGGCCGGGCAGGTCATCGGCTTCACCGGCGCGCAGCCGTGGCCGCACCAGTGGGGCCCCAGGGGGGAGATCGAGATCGGCTGGCGGCTCGGACGGGACCACTGGGGCAAGGGGTACGCTTCCGCGGCGGCGCGGATGACGCTGGACCGGCTGCGGGCGGCGGGCGTGCCGGAGGTGATGGCAATGGTGCGGCCGGGCAACGAGCGGTCCGTCGCGGTGGCCCGGCGCCTCGGGATGGAACTCGCGGGGACGTTCCCGCACCCGCGCTTCGCGGAGGAGGCGCTCTGCTTCCGGCTCGACCTGCGGGGCAACGCCGCGGCTGACTACACAGAGTAACGATCTGTTACAGAAAGACACTTGGCGCTTCCGGCCGCCACGTGCCGCGGGTTACTCTTCCAGTACCGCTGGGGGTGACATCTGTGCATATAACACCCAAAACACCCGAAGTGCGCGTGCCGCGGCTGGTCGGACTGATGGCCGTGGACGCGCGCGAGACCGCCCGGTCGCGGGGTCTGTTCCTCAACGCGCCGGACCGGCCCGACTTCCATTCCACGGTCGTCGACTACGTCGTGCGCCAGTTCCCGCAGCCCGGTGCCGAGGTGCCGCGGGACTCGATGGTGTACGTGTGGTTCGACTTCGGTGAGGGCGAGGGCGGCGGGGGCGTGCGCGAGCCCCGCATCCCACGGCCGCCCAGGGGTGGGCTGCAACGGGAGCTGGACCAGCCCGGGGACAACACCTTCGAGGTGAGCAGCCTGTGAGCCCCCGGTCGGGGCTCAGGCCTCCTTGAAGCCCCGGTGCAGGGCGACGATCCCGCCGGTGAGGTTGCGCCAGGCCACCTTCGACCAGCCCGCCTCGCGCAGCCGTCCGGCCAGCGCGGGCTGGTCGGGCCAGGCCCGGATGGACTCGGCGAGGTAGACGTAGGCGTCCGGGTTGGAGGAGACCGCGCGGGCGACCGGCGGCAGGGCACGCATCAGGTACTCGGTGTAGACGGTCCGGAAGGGCGCCCAGGTCGGGTGCGAGAACTCGCAGATCACGACCCGGCCGCCGGGCCGCGTCACCCGGTACATCTCGCGCAGGGCCGCGTCGGTGTCCTGGACGTTGCGCAGCCCGAAGGAGATCGTCACGGCGTCGAAGGTGTCGTCCCCGAACGGCAGCCGGGTGGCGTCCCCCGCGGTGAAGGGCATCCAGGCGTTGCGGCGCTTGCCGACCTGGAGCATCCCCAGGGAGAAGTCGCAGGGCACGACATAGGCACCGGCCCGGACGAACGGCTGGGAGGAGGTGCCCGTGCCGGCCGCCAGGTCCAGGACCTTCTGCGCGGGGCGCGCGTCGACCGCCTTGGCGACCTCCTTCCGCCACTGCCGGTCCTGGCCGAGCGACAGCACGTCGTTGGTCAGGTCGTACCGTTCCGCCACGTCGTCGAACATCGAGGCGACTTCGTGCGGCTGCTTGTTCAGGGAAGCGCGGGTCACGCTCGCCATTCTTGCAGCACGCCCTCAGGGGAGAAGCTTCGGCTTCTTCTTCGCGGCGACGTCCTCCACCCAGCCGCACGCCACGACGAACACCGCGATCAGGATCCAGCCGACGCCGAACATGAACCACTGGCTGTCCAGCGGGAGCCACTTCTCGAACGCGGGTACGTTCCACATCTGGTCGATCAGCGGGACCGCGAGGACCAGGGCGATCTCGTGCCAGAGGTAGATCGTCACCGCGCGGGCGTTGAAGATCGTGACCGTCCGGTCGAGCTTCCCGTAGCGGGTCAGCCAGGCGAAGTCGATCTTGAAGTACGCCTTCGCCCACATCAGCAGCATCACGAACCCGGCCGACCAGAAGGCCTGCGCGAGGGGGTTCTCGTCCAGGTCGTAGGTGCCGAAGTCGGCCTGGTGCGAGAAGGCGTACCAGCCGCCGTAGCCGACGGCGGCGAGCGAGCCGACGACGACCAGGGCCGGCTTCATCCGCTGGAGCACGCCGTCGCGGTGGGCGAAGCCGAGGATCCAGCAGAAGAGGTACGTCGACAGGTCCCACAGGGCGCTGCCGAACCGGTTGTCCGGGCCCGACCAGACGAAGTTCAGGACCAGGATCGGGGCGAGGGACAGGAGGAGGACCGGGATCGGGGCCTTGCGGAAGATCCACAGCAGGGCCGGGGAGAGGAGGACGAACCAGAGGTAGGTGCGCAGGTACCAGAGGATCTCCCAGGCCTGCTCGCCCCACGCGTTGCCCGGCGGGTCGCCGAGCGGCACGATCCAGTAGACGATCTGCCGGCCCGGCATCCAGTCGTGGATCAGCATCGCCAGGACGACGAAGAAGCCCCAGAACCAGAAGGGCGGGAGGAGGCGGCGGAGGCGGCTCTTGACGACCTTGAACGCCGGGCGCTCCAGGGACTTCGCCATGAGGGTGCCGGCGAGGCCGAACATGATGCCCATGGAGGGGAACACCATGCCGCACCAGGCCCAGCCGAAGGTGTGGTAGGTGACGACGCGGATGAGGGCGACGGCCCTGAGGGTGTCGAAGTACCGGTCCCTTGAGGGCTTGGGGGCGGACTCCTTGGCGTCTGTTGCCTCGGTGCCCGGCGCTGTCGGCCGTGCCCACCCTCCCCCACTCTCGGCTTCGCTCGAGCGGGGGGACCGCCCTCGCCCTGCGGAACGACTGCCCACAGCGGTGGCGGCGGTCGCCTGCGGCTGCGGCTCCGGTTCGAGTACCGGTTCCAGTTCCGGTTCCGGTTCCGGTTCCACCAGGGGTAGTGGGGCCGTCTGGTCCGGCGCCGGGGTGTAGGTGTAGTCGGGGTACGGCTGCTGGGCGTACTGCTGCCGGCCGCCGTAGGGGCCGTAGTCGTAGCCGTTGTAGCCCTGCTGGTAAGGGTTCTGCTGGTACGGGTTCTGCTGGTCCCAGGTCATCAGCCGCTCACTCCCGCCGGGGTGCCGACCTCGCCCGTGCGCTTGAGTTTCTGCCAGCGCAGGCGGCCGCCGGTGAGGGCGGTGATGCAGGAGTGGATGAGCACGAGGTACATCATCTGGCGGTAGGCCAGCTGCTGCAGCGGCATCATCGCGAGGTAGCGGTACTTCTCCTTGTCCAGGCGGAACGCGTAGGCGGCGCAGGCCAGCTGGATGCCGAGGACGGCGAGCCAGGCCAGCAGGGCCGCCTCGAAGTCGACGAAGATCATGGAGTAGACCGTGAAGACGTCGATGAGCGGGGCGAAGACCGGCGTGACGATCTGGAAGAGGACGACCAGGGGCATGCCGACGCGGCCGAAGCGGCCCGACGGGCCCTTGTCCGTGAGGGACTTGCGGTGCTTCCAGAGGGCCTGCATGGTGCCGTAGGACCAGCGGTAGCGCTGCGACCACAGCTGCTTCAGCGAACCGGGCGCCTCCGTCCAGGCCTTGGCGTGCTCCTGGTAGACGACCCGCCAGCCGGCGCGGTGCATGGCGATGGTGATGTCGGTGTCCTCGGCGAGGGTGTCCTCGCTCATGCCGCCGACCCCCAGGACCGCCTCGCGGCGGAAGGCGCCGATCGCGCCGGGGATCGTCGGCATGCAGCGCAGCAGGTCGTACATGCGCCGGTCGAGGTTGAAGCCCATCACGTACTCGATGTGCTGCCAGGCGCCGATGATCGTGTCGCGGTTGCCGACCTTGGCGTTGCCTGCGACCGCGCCGACCTCGGGGTCGGCGAACGGCTGCACGAGGTGCCGTACCGTCTCCGGCTCGAAGACCGTGTCGCCGTCCATCATCACGACGATGTCGTAACTGGCGTTGCGCACGCCGTTGTTGAGGGCGGCGGGTTTGCCCGCGTTCTCCTGGCGGATGACCCGGACGTTGGGCATGCCGAGCTTGTCGGCGGCGGCGCGGGCGATCTCCGAGGTGCCGTCCGTGGAGCCGTCGTCGACGACGATGACCTCGATCGGGTGGGTGCTCCGCGCCAGCGACTCCAGGGTGTTGGCGATGCACTCCTTCTCGTTGTACGCCGGGACGATCACGCTCACCGGCCGGGTGACCGTCACCCCCCAGCTGAACCGGCGTTTGTTGCGCTGTCTGTAGTGGCGGCGGGCGATGAGCAGCATCATCCCGAAGCGGCCCATCACCGCGATGCCGACGACGAACAGGAGACCGGACAGGACGGGGAGGGCCCACTCGGCGATCGCGACCGCCACGATGAGGGCCTTGCCCTCGTAGAGGGTCATGCCGGTGGCCGTGCGGTGGGCGGCCTGGAGACGGGAGACGGTGGTGGCGCTGGTGCCGGTCCCGCTGTTGGGGGCGGTGCCGCCCTCGCCGCTCGGGCCGTTGCCGGTGCCGGTGCCGTTGCCGTTGCCGTTCGGAGCGGTGCCGCCACCGGGCTGGGAGCCGGTGCCCGTACCGGAACCGGTCCCGGTCCCGGTGCCGGTCACGCCGGCCTCGGTGACCCCGGTGGTGGTGGTCTGGCCGTTCGAACCGCTGCTCGCGGACGCGGCCTGCTGGTTGGCGGTGTTCCGTTTCTGGATGACACCGCTGACGGTGGTGAAGGTGTAGCCCTTCGCCTTCATCTTCTTGATGTACTGCGGCAGCGCCTTGATCGTCTGCGAGCGCTCACCGCCGGCGTCGTGGAAGAGGACCGCCGCGCCCTTGGTGCCGCTCGGCGTGGCCCACTTGACGATCTTCGAGACGCCCGGCTTCTTCCAGTCGTCGCTGTCGGTGTCGACGAAGACGCTGGTGTAGCCCTCGTTGCCGAGCTTCTTGTAGACCGGCCAGCTGTAGTTGTCGATGGCGTCCGTCTCGGAGGAGTACGGCGCGCGGAAGAGGGTCGTGGTGATGCCGGCCGCGCCCGCCAGCGCGAGCTGCGTCTGCTGCATCTCGCGGTTGATCCGGGCGTCGCTCTGGTACGACAGGTCGACGTGCGTGAACGTGTGGATGCCGACCTCGTTGCCCTGCTGGACCATCGTCTTCACGATGCTCGGGTAGCGCGACACCATCGAGCCGACCAGGAAGAACGTGGCGGGCACGTCGTACTGCTTCAGGATCTTGAGGACCTGCGGGGTGTACGTCGGGTTCGGGCCGTCGTCGAAGGTCAGGGCGATGGTCCTGGAGGGGACCGAGACGGTGGTCGCCCGGCCACCCCGGAAGGTGAGGATCGGGCCGCCGTCGAGGATCTTGTCCGGCACCTTGCCGGAGCTGGCGCCGGTGCGCACCCGCTGGTCGCCGCCGACCTCTGCGCGCAGATAGCCGTCGAGCAGCATCACGCAGGTCAGCGCCAGCAGGAGCAGCAGGGCGAGGATGACACGTGGTTTCTGCAGCGCCGCGGCCCTGCCCGCCGCCCGCTCGATGCGGGTGGGGGCGCGCCTGCGGCCGCGTGCGGAGGTCGGAGTAGTCATGGGGAGAGGCCTGCGTTCCCGGTCAGTCGGCGGTGGCGGACGGGGTGGTGGTGGCCGAGGGCGGCGACGACGGACGGTCGCTGGGCACGCCGGCCTGACGGCCGATGCCGCCCTGCGGGCGCTCGCCGCCCGGGGCGTTGCCGGCACGTGCGAAGTCGGGGATCAGCGAGTCCGGGGTGAGCGAGGTTCCCCAGCCCATGAAGGCGGCGCCGAGCACTCCCGTGTAGGCGAGGCAGACGACGCCGAGGAGGAGGCCGACGCGCCGCAGCACCTTGGACCGGCGTCCGGAGGAGTCGACGAAAACGGGCCCCTCGGCAGACCCGTTGCCTCGTTTGCGGCGGCGACCGCGCCCGGCGGCGCGGCTTTCGATGGCAGGCTCGGATTGCATTCCCAAGATATTAGGGAGGCTTTATGTGACCGTCTTCGGAGTTCTTGTGAGGCGCCCATGAGAAACGTCTTTTCCTGTCTTTTCGCTGAGAGATTCTGTGAACACCTGCGGTAGGCGCCGTGGAGGGGAAACAGCATGAACACCCCTTTTGCGGCGCCCCTTTCGCTCCCTTCACGCCCTTCATTCCATGAGGTTTCTATGCATCGGCCGAACCGTTGAACACCATGACCGTGTGAGACGTTTTCCTTTGGAATCAGGCTTTGTTTCGAGCCTGAGACACAAATCACGAGAGCGGGTGCATCTTAATGCGGAGTTTCCTCAGGCCGGCTGCTGGGCTTGCCTGCCTGTTTGCCATGGCAGTCACGGGGTGCTCCTCGGGCTCCGACGGCACGTCGGACGCGGCGCCCGCACCGTCGAAGAAGGCGTCGGCGTCCGCGTCGGCATCCGCGAGCGGGGCCGACGGGTCGGACGGGTCGGACGGATCGGACGGATCGAGTACGGCGTACGCGCCCTACGTCAGCGCGACGGAGGCCGCCGACACGGACGACGCGGGGTCGCCCTCGACGTACAACCTGGCCTTCGTGATCGCCGACGGCAGCAGCTGCACGCCGGCGTGGAACGGGACGGACGCCGTCGGCAGTTCGACCGTGAAGTCGCGGATCTCCAAGCTGAAGGAGGACGGTGCGACGGTCCGGGTGTCCTTCGGCGGAGCCTCCGGGAAGGAGCTGGCGACGACGTGCTCCGGTGCGTCGAAACTCGCCGCCGCGTACGGCGCCGCGCTGGACGCCGCGGGTTCCACGCAGGCCGACTTCGACATCGAGGGCGACACGCTGACCGACTCCGACTCGGTCGCCCTCCGGTCGGAGGCGATCGCGCTGCTCCAGAAGGAACGGCCGGACCTGGAGGTCTCCTTCACGCTGCCCGTGATGCCGTCGGGGCTCGACTCCGGCAGCCTCGCGCTGCTGGAGTCCGCGAACAGGTACGACGTGCAGGTCTCGACGGTCAACATCATGACCATGAACTACGGCGAGTCGTACGACGGGGACATGGGCGACTACGCGCTCACCTCGGCGAAGGCCGCGCACACGCAGCTGAAGAAGGTGTTCGGGCTGTCGGACGCGGGGGCGTGGGGCGGGATGGCGCTGACGTCGATGATCGGGGTCAACGACGTGGACGGGGAGACGTTCTCGCTGTCCGACGCGAAGGATGTGCGGGCGTTCGCGGAGGAGGAGGGGATCGCGTGGGTGTCGATGTGGTCGACGTTCCGGGATGTGCAGTGTGAGAGCGGGACTGCGTCGCAGAACGACGCGGCGACCGACTGCAGTGGGGTGACTCAGAGTTCGGGGGCGTTCGGAGAAGCGTTTGCGGGTTGAGTGTCGTCTGCGGGTCGGTGGGGGCTGGTCGCGCCCACGCGGCGGAGCCGCATATCGAATACAGCCCCGCGCCCCTGACGGGGCGCTGTCCTGAGGGGCGTTGAGAAGTCACCTTCGTCTGTGCACCAGTCGGCCCGCGCACACCGTCGCGATACACGCCCCCGCCGCGTCGAAGACCGCCAAGTCCGCCCGGCCGGTTTCGACGATCGTCGGCAGCCGCCACGGACTCGGCACGATCATGACGTCGTTGCGCTCCGCCGCCGCCCTGAGTTCGGGTGAGTCGACGTACCGGTCCAGGACCGCGGTCGCGCCCCGCTTCAGTACGGCGTGCACGCGCTCCCGTGGGCTCGGGGCGGCCGGGAGGGGCCCGTCGTGGACGCGGGCGGGGCCCAGCGCGCCCGGCCAGGTGCGGAGCCGTGCCCGCGGGAAGCGGGCGCGCAGGTCGTCGTACGCCCCGACCGCGGCGATCCGGTCGGTCACGACCACCACCGCGCCGTTCTCGACCGGCTCGGCGTCCCAGGTGACGAGGACCCGGTCCGCCGTGTGAATCGTCTCCACCCGTGCGTCAGTTGGAGGCGAGGAGCTTCAGCTCGGGGTGCGCGGTGCCGCCCTCGATCGCCGTCGAGGAGATGTGGGACATCACCCGCTCGTCGACCGGGTCGTTCGCCGGGTCGTCGTGGACGATCAGGTGCTCGTACGTCGTGGCGCGCTGCGCCGGGACGCGGCCCGCCTTGCGGATCAGGTCGATGATCTCCAGGCGGTTGGAGCGGTGCTTGGCGCCGGCGGAGGAGACGACGTTCTCCTCCAGCATGATCGAGCCGAGGTCGTCCGCGCCGTAGTGGAGCGAGAGCTGGCCGACCTCCTTGCCGGTGGTCAGCCAGGAGCCCTGGATGTGGGCGACGTTGTCCATGAAGAGGCGGGCGATGGCGATCATCCGCAGGTACTCGAAGAGCGTGGCTTGCGTGCGGCCCTTCAGGTGGTTGTTCTCGGGCTGGTAGGTGTACGGGATGAAGGCGCGGAAGCCGCCCGTGCGGTCCTGGACGTCCCGGATCATGCGCAGGTGCTCGATGCGCTCCGCGTTGGTCTCGCCGGTGCCCATGAGCATGGTCGAGGTGGACTCGACGCCCAGCTTGTGGGCCGTCTCCATGATCTCCAGCCAGCGCTCGCCGCTCTCCTTGAGGGGCGCGATGGCCTTGCGGGGGCGCGCGGGCAGGAGCTCCGCGCCGGCGCCCGCGAAGGAGTCCAGGCCGGCCTCGTGGATGCGGGTGATGGCCTCCTCGACGGAGACACCCGAGATCCGGGCCATGTGCTCGACCTCGGAGGCGCCCAGGGAGTGGATCACCAGCTGCGGGAACGCGTCCTTGATCGCCTTGAAGTGCTTCTCGTAGTACTCGACGCCGTAGTCCGGGTGGTGGCCGCCCTGGAACATGATCTGGGTGCCGCCGAGTTCGACCGTCTCCGCGCAGCGGCGCAGGATGTCGTCGAGGTCGCGGGTCCAGCCCTTGGCGGTGTCCTTGGGGGCCGCGTAGAAGGCGCAGAACTTGCACGCCGTGACGCACACGTTCGTGTAGTTGATGTTCCGCTCGATGATGTACGTCGCGATGTGCTCGGTGCCGGCGTACCGGCGGCGGCGCACGGCGTCGGCGGCGGCGCCCAGCGCGTGCAGCGGGGCGTCGCGGTACAGGTCGAGCGCCTCTTCCGGGGTGATCCGCCCACCGGCAGCGGCACGGTCGAGGACGGACTGAAGGTCGGCCTTCTCGGTCACCGGGCGCGTCCCTTTCGTAAAGGCTTGTGGACGGACCGAACCAGCCTACGCCAGCCCCGCGGCCGCCCTTCGAACGGCCCGGCCTCAGGCCGTGTACGCCCCCACCAGCAGTCCCGCGAAGGCCCCCGCGATCAGGAACGGCCCGAACGCGATCGCCGTCTTGCGCCCGGCGCGCCGTACGACGACGAGAGCGCCGCCGTACAGGGCGCCGAACAGGAACCCGGCGAAGGTGCCGAGCAGCACGGTCGGCCAGCCGTACCAGCCGAGGACGGCGCCCGTGCCGAGGGCCAGCTTCACGTCGCCGAAGCCCATGCCGCCCGGGTTGACGAGGAAGAGGACGAAGTAGGCGGTGCCGAGGGCGAGGGCCGCGTAGAGGGAGGTGAGCCAGTCGCCGGCGTGCTCGGGGAGCAGCGCGGCCACCCCGAGGAGGGCGAGGGCGGCGGCCGCGAAGGGGAGCGTGAGGGGGTCGGGGAGCCGCTGCACCCGGAAGTCGACGGCCGCGAGCAGTACGCCGACGGGGGCCAGGAGCAGCCAGACGGCGAGTTCGGGGCGGGTGCCGGTGGCGAGGGCGAGGGC
Source organism: Streptomyces sp. NPDC001714 (assembly GCF_042892755.1). Classification (NCBI taxonomy): domain Bacteria; kingdom Bacillati; phylum Actinomycetota; class Actinomycetes; order Kitasatosporales; family Streptomycetaceae; genus Streptomyces; species Streptomyces sp. NPDC001714. The sequence goes on along the minus strand of NZ_JBIAUL010000001.1, from coordinate 169,315 downwards.
TGTGCAGACGAGGGCGGTGGCGAGGGCGAGGGGGGTGGTGCGGAGGGTGCGGGGGGTGCGGGGGGCGGGTGCGGGTCCGTGGGTGGTTGCGGTTTTGGTGTTCCCACCCGCACCACCCGTGCGACTTTCGTCGTCGAGTGCGGGTGGCCCCGGCGGGACGTCCTCGCCGTCGGCGGCCGCGGGTGCGTCGCCGGGGGTGGGTGCGTCGTCAGGGGTGAGGCCGTCGCCGGGGGCGGATCCGTCGTCAGGGGTGAGGCCGTCGCCGGGCGCGGGTGCGTCGTCAGGCGTGGGGCCGGCGGCGGGGGTGGGTACGGAGACCTCCGTCGGGGCGGGTACCGGAGCGGGTGCCGGGGCTGGGGAGTCGGTTGTGCAGTCGCGGCAGGGGGCGCGGCCCAGCCAGCCTCTGATGGGGTGGCCCGCAGGGCACGTCGTCCGCCACTCCTCCCCCGCCGGGGCGGAGAAGCGGTACGCGGCGCGGGGCAGCAGGGACCCGGCCGTCGCGCCCCAGAGGGCGGCGGCGGCCGGGAGGGCGAGGTCCAGGGCGGTCGTCATCCCGTCGCGGCGGCGCCGTCGCGCCAGGTCGGGAGGAGTTCGTCGAGGAGGGCCTCGGTGCGCGGGGGCAGGCCGCGCACGCCGCTGCGGGTGACCAGATCGGCGGCGAGGGCGCGCAGCCGGTCCGGGTCGCCGGTGGCGTGCGTGGCGCGCAGCAGCTCGTTCCAGAGGCGCTCGTCCGCCGGGGCGGTCCGCAGGGCCGCGCCGAGCGCCTCGATCGCCTTCTCCGCGCGGTCCTTCTCCAGGTGGAACGCGGACAGCGCGAGGCCGATGTCGGCGACGAGGAGCGGGAGCTGGGCGTCGATGATCTCGTGGGTGAGCCAGCGGTAGCGGCCCTCCGCGCGGTCGGCGAGCAGCGGGCCACGCACCAGGACGAGCGCGTCGGTGAGCAGCCGGCCGCGGACCGCGCGGCTGTCGACGCCCTTGCCCTGGGTGGCCTCGTAGTAGAGGGAGCGCAGTACGTCCAGGTCGGAGACGACCGACTTGGCGAGCGTGAGGCGGCCGGCCGAGTCGGCGCGCAGCCGGGCGCTGCCGTCGGGGTCGGTGCCGAGCCAGCCGCGCAGCCGCTCCAGGAGGGCGTCGCGGACGTCCTCCGTCACGCCCCGCGGCCACAGCGCGGACGACAGCACGCGCGGGTGCACGCCCTCGCGGTGCAGGAGGAGCAGGGCGAGGGCCTCGTGGAGGAGGGGGCTGCGCTCGCCGTCGGGGGTGTCCAGGCCGATGATCTCGTACGGCCCGACGAGGCGCGCGTACACCGCGGGGCGGCCCTGTTCGCTGATGTCGACGAGGAACGGCGGGGTGGTGGTGGGCCCGTCCGGGTCGCGCTCGGGGTCGGCCTCCACGAAGAGTTCGACGACCGCGCGCTGCTGGACGGCGGGCAGCAGCTGGGCCTGGAGTTCGAGGCCGAGCAGCGGGGCGAGGAGCCTGCCGTCCGGGGTGATCTCCATCGCCCAGGCGGCGCCCGGCAGGTCGTCGCTCTCGCTGCCGACCAGGTAGCCGATGCCGAGCCGGGCGGCGTCGGCGGCGAGTTCGGCGAGGCGCACGGCGTCCTCGGCGGACGGCTGGGTGGCCAGCAGTACGAGGTTCGGCGCCCACCGGGTGTGCTGGGCGGGCCCGGTCCGGCCGGTGAGGACCGAGTGGTGGTCGGCGGCGCCGAGCGCGCCCCGCCGCTGCCGGGTCTCCGCCTCCATCGTCTCGAACAGCGCCTCCACGTCGTCGAGATGGCGCAGCCGGTTGGGGGCGAGCGGGGTGAGGTCCGCGCCGAAGCCGACGAGGGTGATGGTCATCCGGTCCGACCAGCCGTTGGTGGCGAGTTCGGCGGCGACGGAGGCGAACACGGCGGCCCGGTCGGCCTCGCGGCCGCTCAGCGAGACGATGCCGGGCACGGCCTCCAGGTTGAGCAGCAGCCGCGAGTCGTCCATGGTGCCGAGGCTGACCAGACCGGGGTAGGGGGCCGCGGCGTCGGTGTCCTCGTAGCGCTCGGCGTCCGCGCGGGACAGCGTCCAGAACGTCTGGTCCTGGCCGAGCTGCCAGGGCGCCGGGGGTTTGCCGGCCGGCTGGGCGAGTTGCAGGTGCAGGTCGCCGTGGCTGAGCCAGGCCGCGTAGACGACGGGGAGGGAGCGGGACTCGGCGGTGAGGGCGGCGGCGAGTGCGCGGAGCGACCGGTCGAGCAGTCGTACGCCGTCCGGGTCGGCGCCGACCAGCAGCGCGTCCTGCACGTCCTGGGCGTCGCCGGTCGGGATCGGCGGCTCCATGCCGCGGCGGCCGCCGACGGCACCGAAAGCCGACTGCCACAGGGCCTGCCGGCGCCGGCGGCCGAGGGCGGCGAGCAGGCCGGCGGCGAGGAGGGGGGAGCCGAGGAGGGCTTCGGGCAGACCGAAGGAGTGGCCGGACGAGTGGCTGCCGGACTCCTGTGCGGCGGGCGTTGCGGTGTCGCCGGCCTGGCGCTGGGCGGGCACGGCGATCCGGGCGGTGGCCCCGTCCTCGCCCGCGTGCTGCCCGCCACCCTGCTCCTGGTGCTGGGCGTGGTCGCCGGTCTGCGCGTAGTCGCCGATCTGCTGCCGGACCTCCGGGGAGACGTGCGCGTCGGGGTTCGCGACCAGTTCGCCGCCGTGCGCGTCGCCGGGCATCTCCATGATCCAGCCGGGTCGGATGAGGCTGGCCTCGGAGAGCCGGGAGCCGTCGGGCTGGACGCGGTCCTTGTTGAGCTCGTAGATCTCCTTGTACCGGCGGCCGTCGCCGAGGTGGCGCTGCGCTATCTCCCACAGGGAGTCGTGGTGGCGGCCCTCGGGCGGCTGGATCCGGTAGTACTTCGTCGCCCCGTGCGTGGCGGTGGAGCCGCCCTGTTCGGCCTGGGCCGCGGCATGGCCGGCCTGCTCGGCGAGGGCGGCGGCGGTGCTCTTCGCCTGCTCCTGCTGCTGGGCGAGGATGCCCGGGGTCGCCTGGGCGGTGGCCACCGTGCCCTTCTGGTTGCCCTCCAGGCTGTGGCCCAGCTGGGAGAGGCCCGGGGTGAAGCTGGCGGCGGTGGCGCCGACCAGCAGCAGCGCGGCGACGAGTTGCCGGGCGAGCAGCTGGCTCGGGCCGGCGCCGGGGACCCGGCCGGGCAGGCCGACACCGGAGACGGCGGCCTTGACCTCGACGAGCACGCAGGCCGTGAACTGGGCCCAGGCCAGCCAGACGACGACCGTCAGCGCGTTCAGGAACGTCTGTACGTCGATCGGCTGGGACAGCCAGTCCATGCTGGGCGCGCTGCGCGGCAGCGGCCAGCCGACCTTCATGGCGAGGGCGCCGGGGATGCCGACGACGAGGACGAGCAGCACCACGAAGGCGAGGAACGCCTTGACGACGTCCCCGAACGTGCGCCGACGCAGCCTCACCGGCTGCGGGGTCCGGTTCCGCGGACCCGACGGACCGGTGCCCGTCGGCCTTCCCGTCGAGCTTGATGTGCTGCGTCGCGCCATGACGAGTGCCCCGTGGTCGTGTGGAAGGAGTGGACCGGGGGCACATCGAGCCTGCCGAGGTCCCCTTGACGATCCTATTGACTGGCACCGACAGCGTCGAAGGGGTAGAACGACCAACCACCGCCCGACTCATCCGCTTTCGGCAACCCGTTCCCCATTGGCCGGAGTTACCGCCCCCCGTCCCGCACACACCCCCTCCACACATCCCGCACAGCCCGTCAGCCGCCGACCCGCAGCGAGGACAGCAGGAAGCGGGTGAGGGCGGAGGTCGGGAAGCTGACCGCCGCCACACCCTCCTCCGCGCGGAGTTCGACGACCGTGCGGGAGTCGCCGTACGGGCGTACGTGCACGTTGCCGAGCACGGCCGGGGCCGCCAAACCCTCCTCCAGCAGGGCCCGCGCGAAGGTCCAGGTGACCTCCTCGCCGTCCAGGGAGATCCACGGCGGGAAGACGAAGTGCACGGCCTGCGGGTCGGCCGAGGTGTAGCGGAGGGTCGCGGGGACCGCCACCTCCTGCTCGTCGGCGGTGAGCAGGCGGGCGCCGGTGGGCTGCTCGAGCGTGATGGGCACGGATCGTCTCCGGGGGTTCGTGGTGGGCCGTCGTACAAGTGAGAGCGCCCGGCCCCGGGTTGATTACGCCGGAAACGCAAGGAAGTTGAGTGACATGCGTCACTTCTTGATGCGCTTGAAACTTTGCTTGAAAGTTTCGTCATCTACGCTGACAAACCTTCTCCCGCCCCTGAGCCGGCAACTGGAGCGTTCCGCCATGCACGACGGTTCCTCTGCAGTGATCAGCACCACCGCCTATGCCCGGATCTACGAGGAACAGCAGCCGCGGCTCGTCGCGTACGCCCGCTCCCTCACCCGCAACGCCTGGGTCGCCGAAGACCTGGTCGCCGAGGCGCACTTCCGGGTCTGGCGGCGGCTGGCCGAGGGGCACGAGATCGACAACGTGTCGGCGTACCTGACGACGACCGTCCGGCATCTCGCGTACGCCGCGAACGGTGCCGCGCGCGAGACGCCCCGCGACCCGCACGACGACGAGCAGGCCGAGTCCGGCCGGCACGGCGAGGACCCCGCCGAGCACGTCTCCTCGGTCGACCTGCTCGTGCGCGTCCTGGCCCAGTTGCCCGAACGCTGGGTCAAGGCCCTCTGGCTGGCCGAGGCGGAGGGCCAGCCGCTGGCGCAGATCGGGCCGCAACTGGGCACCAAGGAGGGCGCCACCGCCGTACTCCTGCACCGCGCCCGCGAGGGGATGCGGCAGGCCTTCCTGCGCACCCAGACCGGGGCCCCGGAGGACCCCGCCTGCCAGGTCCACTGGAGCCGGATGCCCGCGTACGTGCGCGGCGCCGCGACGGAACGCCAGTCCGACCGGCTGCTCGGCCACGTGGACGCCTGCGAGGACTGCCGGACCCGGCTCGCCGCCCTGATGAGCGCCAACGACCGGCTGCCCGCCCTCGTCGGCCCGGCCCTGCTGGTGTTCGCGGTGGGCGGCACGGCCGGCAAGCTCCTGCTGACCCTGACCGCCGCCGGGGCCTCGACGGGCGGCCACGCGGGCGGAGGCGGCAGCGGGCTGCTGCAGGGTGTACGGCAGGCCGCCGGCGTGGGCGGCACGAAGGCGCCGGTGATGGTCGCGGCGGGCGCGATGGCGGCCGGTGCGGCCGCCCTGGTGCTGATACTCGGCCCCGGCCAGTCCGCCTCCGTCCCCGCCCGGCGGACACCGGTCGCCGACGCACCGGTGGCACAGGTGCCGGTGGCCGAACAGCCGGCGGTTCCGACGGACGCGCCCACCGTGCGGCCGACGGTGACACCGGGTCAGGGCGATGGGGAGGCGGTGCGGCCGCAGGCCGGGGACGACGGCGGTGCGGGCGGTTCCACGGCGGCCGCGTCCTCGCCCGAGCCCGCGGCGCAGCCGCCGTCGGGCAGCAGCAGCGGCGGCGGCTCGACGGCGGATCCGGATCCCGGCGGGAGCACCCCCGGCAGCACCGGCGGCGGGGGTGACGACGGGGGCAGCACTCCGCCCGCGCCGACGCAGCCGGCCCCGCCCGGCGCGCCCACGGACCCGGCCCCCACTCCCCCGGCCGAGCCGACGCCACCGGCCGGGCCGACCGATCCCGCTCCCCCGGCGGACCCGGCTCCCGTGGAGCCCCCGCCCGTCACGGACCCCGACCCGGCCCCGGCCGACCCGGACCCGGTCAGTCCGCCCGACGACAACTGCCCGCCCCACCACGGCAACGGCAACGGCAACGGCGGCCGCCCCCACGGCGACAAGGGCGACCACGACAGCGCGGGCCGCGGCAGCCGCACCACCTCGGACCCTGAGGCCTGAGGCCTGAGGGGGCCGCCTAACCGACCTCGTTCTCGGCCGTCGCCTCGCCGTGCACCACGATCGCGCCGCCGTAGAACATGCCCGTGAAGACCGGTTCGTAGGTCAACTGGACCTCGACCTGGACCTGTTGGGCGTCGGCGGCGACGCAGTGGGTGGCCGCGACGTCGGCGGTGGACATGTCCATCTCGCGGGCGAAGGTCTTCACCCGGGCGTCGCAGTCCTGGAAGTTGATCGGCGCGTCGCCCTGGTTCTCGTACAGCTTGTCCAGGTCGATGTCCTGGGCCGCGTAACGGGCCGCCTGTTCCGCGATGTCGGCGGCCCGTTCGCGCTTGGAGATGGACAGGCCGCCGTCGATGACGAACGCGGACAGGGTGAGGAAGACCAGGGCGAAGATGATGACCGCGCCCGCGCCCGAGCCCCGGTCGTCGAGACGGAGCCGGCGGGCGGTCCACCAACTGCGCAGCACCGCAAGGCTCATGCTGCCCTCCGGAACGGGTCCAGCGGTGACGAGAAGCTCGCGGTGAGCCTCGTCGGGATGTCCAGGCCGAGCATGGCCAGGCCCCGCACCTCGCAGCTCACCTCGACCGTGAAGATGGAGTCGGGCTCGAAGCCCGCGCTGGTCTGGACGACCGAGACCGGGCCGGAGCAGACGTCCGACAGGTCGGCCTCGGCGGCCTTCTTCGCCTCCGACATGGCCGTGACGTGGTCCTTCTGGATGGACCCGGCGCGGGCCGCGTCCCGGGCCGCGCCGTCGACCGCGCCCCGCCCGTCGACGAGCTGGCCGAAGGCCACCAGGACGAGGATGAACAGGATCATGACCGGGGCGAGGATGACGACCTCGACGGTCGACAGCCCCCGGTCGCCGCCCATCGCTCTTTTCTCCACGGAGGACATCTAGTTCTTGTCCTCCACGAACCGCTCCACCGGTCCCGCGGACCGTGCGTGCACCGTCAGGTCCAGGCCCGGGAACACCGTCGGGATGCGGGCCGTGATCTCGACGCCGACCGTGGTCTGCTCCGGCTGGAGCATCTTCACATCGGGCGACAGGACCAGCTGCGGGCCGAGCTGGCGGATGTAGGAGTCGACCACGTCCTGGGCCTCGCCGCGCCAGGCGCCGGGCTCCGCGTCGGCGGTGGCGCGGGCCTTGCGGGCGCCGGCCTGGGCCGCGGCCTGGGCCACGTGGTCGGCGAAGAAGTACAGCGCGAACTGCACCGTCGCGAAGATCATGAAGAACAGGACCGGGGTGAGGAACACGAACTCGATCGCGGTCATGCCCGAGTCGCCGCGCGCGGCCGCCGCGCGGCGGCGCACCCATCCGCGCAGGCCTCTGCTCACGCCCACGGACATCCCCGTCACCCCCGTCACCCCGTCATCCCCGTCGTGGTCGCGCCCGCCCGCTCAGCAGGTTCCGCTGGCGTTGGCGCCCTTGATGCAGTCGCCGACCTTCTTGGCACCGTCGCTCAGCGCGGCGTTGATGATGGCGGCCACGACGCCGACGATCGCCACGACGACCGCCGAGATGATGACCCACTCGACGGCGGAGGCACCGCGGTCGAGTTCGCCGGAGCGGGCGCGCTGCACCCGGCCCTGGAGGAAGGTGACCAGGAAGTCCACCGCCGGGATCCCGGTGCTGAAGTTCCGTGTGTTCATCATGACTTGTCCTCTCGAAACAGCAGTTGGCGAAGGTTCTCTACGAAGCTCGGGTCAGCTCGGGTCGGCTCACACCTGGAACACCCGCATCGCCGCCGGGAAGATCAGGAAAACCAGGAAGCCGGCGCACAGCAGCAGCTGGGCGACGAGCATCGACTGGGACTTCTCGCCCGCGCTGCCCTCGATCTCGGCGAGTTCGCGGTGGCGCATGGTCTCGGCGCGGGAGGCGAGGGACTCGCGGACCTTGGCGCCGTCGTCCGCGACCAGGGCGAGGGAGGCGGAGAGGTCCTTGAGCTCCTCCACCCCGAGTTCCTCACCGAGCGCGCCGAGGGCCTGCCACTGGCTGACGCCGGTGATGCGGGCGTCGGCGAGGGCGTTGCGGATGCGCTGGTTGGCCCAGCCGTCGGAGACCTCGGCGGCCGCCATCAAGGCCTCGGGCAGGCCGCGGCCGCCGGCGAGGCTCATCGAGACCAGGTCGAGGTACGCGCCGATGACCCGCCTGAGGTCCCGGCGCTTCTCGGCCGCGTCCCGTCGTACCTCCAGGTCGGGCAGGAAGAAGAACAGGGCCGCGCAGGCCAGGGAGAGCCAGACCGGAATGACCGGGCTGTGCCCGAAGCCCATCGTGTAGACGACGGCGAACAGGAACGGGCCGAAGATCAGTCCGGCGGCGGCGAGCAGCGCCTTGGTCGCCAGGAACTTCTCCCAGCTGCGGTCGAGGACGGCGAGGTCGGCGCGGAGCGAACGCTGCTCCCAGCCCTGCTCCCGGTAGAACTCGGCGACGCGGACGCCGACTTCGGCGCGCAGGGAGCCCAACCGGCCGGCGTCCTGCGCCGGCCGCGCGGACTCGTACGCCGCGCCTCGCGCCCGCATCGCGTCGATCCGGGCGACCTGTGCGACCGCGCTGCGCTTGGACGGCATCAGGGCACGGATCAGGGCGTAGACGCCCAGTCCGAGGGTCACGCCGACGACGATCGGCATCGTGAGGTTCACCGGCGTACTCCTTCCTCGGTGGGCAGCGTCTGCTGACCGGGCTGGCCCGGGTGCCCGGTCTGGCCGGGTGCGGTGCGGGGCGGTCGTACGAACTGGACCGAGGACTGGTCGCGGACCAGGAACCGTTCCGGGGTCTCGATGGTGGAGAGCTTGCGCAGCCACCAGAAGCCGAGCGCGAACAGCCCGCAGACCAGGGCGAGGACGAGCTGGCCGACGGCGGTGCCGTACGGCGAGACGAAGTCGCGGTTGAAGACGGCGAGGCCGAGGACGAACGCGACCGACACCGCGACGACGATCTGCACCGAGCGCCGGGTCGACGCCCGCTGGGCCATCACGCGCTGGCGCATGTCGACCTCCTCGCGTGCCGACTTGGCCAGGGCGCCGAGGACTTGGCGCAGACCGGGGCCGCGGAGGCGGGCGTTGAGGATGAGCGCCGCCACGATGATGTCGGCGGAGGCGTCGTCGATCTCGTCGGCGAGGTGCTGGAGCGCGTCGGGCAGCGGGGTGCGGGCGCGCAGCCGGTCGACGAGGGCGTCGAGGTGCGGCCGCAGGATCGGTGCGGCGGCCCGGGCGGAGGCCGGGATGGCCTGCTCCAGGCCGACCGCGCCGGCGATGGTGTCGCGCAGCGACTCGGTCCAGGAGGCGAGGGCCTCCACCCGTTTCATCGCGGCGCGTTCCTCGGCGGCGCCGCCGAACAGCTTGTCCCAGAAGAAGACCAGGACGCCGGCGGCGATGCCGGCCACCGCCCAGCGGGTCATCAGCAGCACGGCGAGCCCGATGATGGCGGCCAGCGAACCGCGCTGTCCGGCGAACCGGATGAGTTCGGCGGCCCGTTCGTTCGCCTTCTGCTTCTCGTGGTGGGGCTTGGCGGGCAGCCCGCGGATCGCGAGGATCAGCAGCGCGAGCCCGCCGCCGGCGGCGACACCGCTGCCGAGGGCGTAGAGGACCGTGGTGGAGAACAGCCCGCCCATGGAGCCCAGGGAGGCGAAGGGGTTGAGGTTCATGTCACGTCACCCCCAGGCCCCGTGCGGCTGGTAGCCGTAGGCCATCAGGTCCTCCAGGCAGGCTATGGGCGCGTGCGGTACGACCCGGCCGTCGTGGGCCTCCGCGAACACCTCGCTGGACAGCACCCTGCCGTCCACGCCGTTGACCTCACGGACCGAGGTGACCATGCGCTGGAGGCGGCCGCCGGTCTGGTAGTTGTTGCGCCGCTGGATGAAGACGACGAAGTTCACCGCGCCCGCGATCAGCATCTGGCTGGCCTCGATGGGCAGCCGCTCGGCGGCCTGGAGCGCGTAGGTCGAGATGCGGTTGAAGACCTCGCTGGAGCTGTTGGCGTGGATCGTGGACAGCGACCCGTCGTTGCCCTGGGACATCGCGTTGAGCATGGTCACGATCTCGTCGCCGAGGACCTCACCGACGATCACCCGGGACGGGTTCATACGCAGCGACCGGCGGACGAGTTCGGCCATGGAAATGGCCCCCTGCCCTTCGGAGTTGGGCAGCCGCTCCTCGAACGCCACCACGTTGGGGTGCAGGTCGGGGAAGGTGTCGAGACCGAGTTCCAGCGCGCGCTCGACGGTGATCAGCCGCTCGTGCGGCGGGATCTCGTTGGCGAGGGCACGCAGCAGGGTCGTCTTCCCGGCGTTGGTCGCACCCGCGATCATGATGTTCTTGCGGGCGCGGACCGCGCAGGCCATGAAGTGCGCGACCTCGGGCGTCACGGTGCCGTTCCCGACCAGGTCGGAGATGAACACCTTGCCCATGCGGGCGCGGCGGATGGACAGCGCGGGCCGCCGGGCCACGTCCATGACGGCGGAGAGCCGGGAGCCGTCGGGCAGCCGCAGGTCGAGCTGCGGGTTGGCGGAGTCGAAGGGCCGGGACGACAGACCCGAGTAGGCACCGAGCACCTGGATCAGCTCGATGAGTTCCTCGTCCGTCTCCGCGACGGGGTCCCCGATGGCCTCCCGTCCGTCGCTGTACCCGACGAAGACCTGGTCGCACCCGTTGATGTCGATGTTCTCGACGTCCGGGTCGTCGAGCAGCGGCTGCAGCCGTCCGACGCCGAACAGCGCGGCGTGCACGGCGGCCGCGTACTGTTCCTCGGTCTCCGCGTCCAGCGGGGTGCGCCCGGCGTTGATCTCCGCGCGGGCGTACTCCTCCAGGATCTGGGCTATGACCGCGCGGGCGTACTGCCGTTCGTCCTCGGTGGACATCGGGGTGACGCCGGACGCCTGGTCCTGGCGGCGCTGCTCGGCGATCCGGTCGCCGGCGTCCTGCCGGAACCGCTTGACCAACTGGTGGTCGACAGCGGTCATCGGCCGGCCCCCGCGTGCGGCGCCTGCGTCGGTACGGACCAGGCGGCGCCGTACTGCTGGTGGAGGTCGGCGGTGACCTTGCGGGCCGAGCGGATGAGCAGGGACTTGTCGAGGCGCCCGCGCTTGCGGCCGGCCAGCTGGTCGGCGCCGGCCGGGTCGTCGGCGATGGTGCCGACCACCCGGGCGCCGGTCTGGGCGTGTACGAGCATGTCGTTGACCTGGTTGACCAGCTTGCCGGAGCTCGACGGGTCGGCGACCAGGACCACGCCGATCAGCGGGGTGGCGAGGGCCGCGGCACCGCGCGGACCGCCGTGCAGCTTCTGCGCGAGGGCGGCGGCCCGGTCCCGGACCCGGGCGAGCGCCTCCGGCTCGGTCCGCGAGACGAGGAGCACGAGCGCCGCGTGCGGGAACATCTCCACGGCCGGGGTGTCGCCGCTGATCCGTCCGCAGTCGGCGATGACGTCGGCCGGGGCGTTCGGGGAGTCGGCGAGGGAGGCGAAGGCGTGCCCGAGGGTGGGCCACAGCCCGGCGAGCCCGGCCGCCTGCTCGGCGATGCCCAGCCCGACCAGCACCTCCAGCCCTCCGCTCAACGGCTGTACGTGATCCCAGAGTTGGTCGGGAACGAGCCCGCGCCGGGCGGTGGCGGCGATGGACAGCATGCCGGTGTTGGGGTTGAGCGGTCCGCCGTGCGCGGCGGCACTGCGGTAGACGAGGTCGCCGCCGGCCGGGTCGGCCTCGGCGAGCAGGACCCGGCGCGGCCAGACCGCGGCCAGCGCGACGGCCGCGGTGGTGACGCCGGGGGAACCCTTGTCGGCGGCGATTGCGATGAGCGCCATGGGGTGGGAGCCGCCTTCTAGTTGCCGGTGCCGGACACGCCGGGGACAAGGACGAGGGCGACCTCGCCGTTGGACGCGGCGTCGGCCAGTTCGGCGGCCTTGGCGCTGTCGACGGTGAGCGTGATGGCGTAGCTGGTGCTGCTGACGAGTTCGCTGCTGCTCTTGTCGTCCGGTACGGCACTGACCCTGGCGTCACCCGTGATCAGCGAGTCGCTGCCGGAGGAGGAGGACGAACCACCGGAGGAGGAACCGCCGGTGGAGGAACCGCTGACGCGGTAGGCGGCGACGGTGTCGCCCACCTCGATACCGCTCGGGTACTGACCCTCCTTCAGAGCCAGGCCGACGGTGGACTTGCCGGCCGGAAGCTTGCTGCCGCTGCCGAACATCTCGCCGACGGCGACGGCACCGGCCGGGATGGTGCTCATGGCCTTCAGCTTCTTCAGGCTCTCCAGCTGGGACCACCTGACGTAGTGGATGCTGGAGTCGTCGGCGACCATGACGGAGGTCACGTTGCTCCCGGTCACGGACGAGCCGGCCGGAATCTCCTGCGTGATCTTGATGACCTCGATGCGCTTGCCGGCCTGCAGGACCAGCGTCGTCGCGCCCAGCGCGCCCAGCAGGATCAGCAGCACCGCGAGCGCGGCCAGCGCGGGCTTGCGCTCGCGCGGCGCGGTGGGAAGCCGGTCACCGGCCGAAGGCTGAGCCGGACCGGCCGAACGACCGGCACCCGCCCCCGTACGCTCTTGGATCTTCACGCAACCGCTCCCCGTTACAGCCAAGAAAAACTGTCCGCCGAACACTCCGTCAACGCCATAAAAGCGGACACTCGACACCAAGTGCCCGATCCGGGCGAATACTCGGCGTCGCGACGAGTGTCAAGCGAACGCACCGTATCAGCCGCACATAAGCCCCTCAAGGCGCGCCCGGACTCCTTGACCTCACTGAAATCGTCGTTGCGATCTGCAACGACGGTGACCTGTGCGCCGGTTGGGACTACGGACGCACCAAGGGATGCCGAACTGTGCGCCGGCGAATCCACCACACCCTGCTCGCGGCCGGTCCGCCCTCGGTGCCCTCACCCCGCACCCATGAGGCCTGCACGAAGTGCTCACGCCGGCGGCCGGGTCGGGACGGCGGCCTGAGTAAGATCACTGACCGCGGATCACCCGGCCGGCCGAACGGTTCGCCGCCGTGCACGACCGTGATGACGACGACCATGAGGATGCCGGACCGTGACCGTGCCCCAGCGCCACTCCTGGCAACCCCCGGAGGGCGAGGCGCTCGTGGCCCGCGCCCCGGTGTCCTTCGCAACCGGCGCGGCGGACCGCGTCCAGGGCCGGCGCTGGTTCCGCGACCCCGAACGGCGCGACATACAAGCCGAGTTGCCGGATTGGCCGACCGGCCCGACATACCGGCTCAGATCGAGGGTCGGCCCCGTCGTGCGGGCCGTGCTGACGGCCGTGTTCCTGCTCGGCGTGCTCGCGCTGGCCGTGGTCTCCGGGGGCAACGTGCCCTCCGGCAGCGGCCCCCGCGGCTCCGGCTCGCTGGGCAGGAGCGAGGACCCGGAGAACGAGGAGACGGACTTCCCGGTGCTGTGGGCCGCCCCCGGCACGATCGCCCGTACCCTCCCCTGGGAACTCGACCCATCCCGCCGCCCCGACACGGACGTCACGCACCTCGTCCTGACCGACCGCCGCCTGCTGGTCCTCGGCGGACTCCAGGACCCCAGGGAACCCTGGGAGGAAGTCCTCTGGGAGACGGACCTGAGCACGGTCGCCACGGTCGAGCGACGCCCGTTCAGCGTCGGCGGACGGGACTTCAGGATCACCTTCACGGACGGCTCCTGGTGCCGCCTGACGTCCCTGGAGGGCGAGCCCCTCGTCGGCCACCTGACGGCGGCCTGATCGTCCGACTAGGCCGTGACCCGGACGGTCCGGGCCAGTTCGTCGGTCAGCTCGCACAGGGCGTCCGTGTGGGCCAGCGCCTGCCAGGACGTCAGCAGCACGAGCCCCCACGTCTCGTCGGCCCTGATGCCGTACGCGCATGTCTCCATCACGGTCCCCAGCCCGTCCCGGCCGACGTCCCGGACGTACGCGTGCCGGACCCGCACCGCGGGCCCGGCGGGCAGCGTACGGAGCTCGGCCTCGGGCGGCCGGTAGGAGTCGGCGGTCGGGGCGGCGAGAAAACGCTGGAGGAGCTCGACGGTCAGGGCCGGGTACGTCTCATCGGCGACCAGCGCCGACAACTCGATCCGGGCGAGCTCCCCGAGCCGCGGCTCGGGGACGTACGACAGCGCGGTGACGGGACCGCGTTCACGGGAGTCTGCGGCGGCCTCGCGGAGTTCGGCGGCGAGGGCGGCGAGCAGCTTGGGTTCGCGGTCGTCCGGGCCGACACGGCGCGCGGCCGCCTCCGCGGCCCACGCGGCCAGGTCGACCCCCGCCACGCGCACCGGCAGGGACACGGCGTCCTCGGGCACCTTCATGCGCACCGTGGACGCGGCGAACTCGGGCATCAGGCCATCCATTGCAGAGTGCGGGCGACGGAGTCGAACAGCGTGACCAGGGCCTCCACCAGCGGCTCCAGCGGCGGTGCCGTCGGCGTCGAGAAGGAGAGCAGCAGTCGCTGGCCGCTCTGCGGGACGGCGAGGTAGACGTCCAGGTGGGCGACGGCGAGCTTGTTGCCGTCGGGGTCGTCGGCGGCGGGCCGGCGGAGGTAGCGGTGGCGTACGGCCGGGCCGGCGGGGAGGTCGACGAGGGTGACGTCGTCGACGCCGGGGTCACCGGAATCGGCACGAAGGGCGAGGGAGCGGGCGATGTCGCCGAGGTCGCCGGGTTCGGTGCCGGGCGACGGCCGCAGCACCGTCACGACCAGACCTGCGGAGACGGGGACCTGGCCGAGGACCTGGTTGACGACGTACATCTCCACACCGCCGTTGGCGTGTGCGGCCTCGGCCTGCGCCCGCATCCGCTCCGCGAGCGCCGCCTCCAGCTGCGGGGTGGCCTGCGTCCGCCGCAGCCCCCGCTTGACCAGCTTGTCGATGCGGTGGGTCCAGCGCTCCGGACCGTCCAGCACGATCCGCTCCCAGCCGTCGGGGACGGCCAGGCGGTAGTCGGAGGGGGGTGGGACGGGGGCTGCCGCAACAGGGGATTCCGCGCGGTCCGTCATGCGCCCGTTCCGCTCGCCCGGCCGTCCGGCTCGCCCTGTCGGCCGCGCCGCTCGTTCGACCGGCTCATCACGGCAGCGGCCAAGGGAGCGAGGACGAGGACGGCGGCGGCACCGAGGCAGCCGTACGCGGCCGCGATCCCGCCGATGGCGGACTTGCCTCCGAGGACCGGCCGGTAGTGATCCGACGGGTCGATCACCGCACGAGTCCTGGCGCCGACCCTGGTCTCGTCCGTACAGCGGTTGTCGTTCTCGAACACCCTGCGGACCGTTCCGTCCGGGAGAGTGACACGGCAGTACGTGACACGCACGCCGTGCGAGGCCTGCTCGTGCAGGGGCTTCGCGTAGGTGACCGTCGTCTCCTGTCCGCGCAGGTGCAGGTACCACTCGTCGGCGGCGTACGAGCCCACCCAGATCAGCGCGACATAGGCGACCGCGACGAGGCCGCAGGCCACGAGCCCTCCGAGGGACCTGCGGGTCCTGAACCCCGCCCAGGCCACGGCCACACCACAGGCCGCACCGACGAAGAGCGCCGAGGAGTTGAGGACATACGTGGACAGCAGGCACAGGACCACGCCGGCGACGGCGACCAGGAGCAGCCGTATCCACGGCCACACCGTTCTGCCCTCGTCGGTGCCCCGATGGCCGTCGAAATCCCATCGGCTGGAGGGGCGGGAGTGTTCCGCGAGGACGTGCTGCACGGCCGCCTCACCGCCCTCCTCGAGGGCGATCTCGCGCAGGCGCGGCAGACCGAGCCCTTTCTCCTCGAGTTCGCGCTGTCTGCTTCTCGGTAGCCGGGCGAACTGCTCGTCGACGGTCTGACCGTCTCCAGGTGCCACTTTCCTCGTTCTCTCCTCGCCCTTGCGGGCCTCGCCATGATCCGTGTCGGTCCCGGCGGACGCGTTCAGCCGCCGGCGACCTTCCAGTTCCAGTTGTAGAAGGGAATGCCGTTCGCCCCGAGGGGTGCGGTGTGCTTGATGCCGTCGAATTGGTTGCGCTCGACGGAGGTCGGCTCCCAGCCCGCCGAGGGCGCCAGGTTCACGATGCCCACGCCCAGCGGCAGCACCTGGCTCGCGGCGTACAGTCCGCCGGCCGACCAAGCCTTGCCCTTGAACACCGAGTCGGAGAGACCACGCCACTTGGGCAGGTCCTTGGTGAGGATCGGGTCCTCGGCTCCTCGCTCGGCGACGGCCGTGCGGATGTCGCCGAAGTACGCCTTGAAGTTGACGGACTCCTTGACGATCGACTTCATCCTGGGCAGGACGCTGTCCGGTCCCTTCGCCAGGGCTTCGGCGATCTTGCCCGCCTTGACCCCCGAGTTCGCCTGGGCGATTTCGCCGGCCAGCTTCTCGCCCACGCCCAGTCCACGCAGGTTCAGGAACTCCCTGAGCGCCGACGATCCCCGGGCGGCCGTGGCCGCTTCTTTGAAGGTCGTCCCGAGGACCCGGCCGGCGCCGAAGGACAGCACGCCGACCACGTCGATGGCGACGTCCAGCCAGGTGCCCTTGCCGTCCAGCGCGGAGACGGTGTCGCAGACGAGAGCGACCACGGAGGCGATGAGAGCCAGCGCCCCGAGCACCTCGCCGAGGATGGGGACCCAGCTCAGGCACAGGGCCAAGAGGCAGAGCACTCCGGCGATCGCTCCCGCCCAGTGGCCGATGGTGGCGACCCAGTCCTTCCAGTTGTCCCACCAGTGGTGCTTGGGATCCTTCAGCCCGTCGTGGTCGACGGCGTCCCGTATCGCCTTGGCGGCGTACCCGGCCTGCGTGTCCCGGTACTCGAGCGCCGCGCGAAGCTCACGCTTCGCGGCGTCGAGCTCCCCGTCCGAGGCCTCTTTCTGCCGCTTGAGCTTCTGCTTGTCCGGGTGGTTGTCGTCACCGGACGGATGCTGATCGATCTGCTTCTGGTAGTTACTGCTGTCGGCGTCGGCCGCGGCAGCCTTCTTCAGCGCGGCCCGCACCCTGTTCTGCGCGTGGTTGAGGGCGGTGGCCCAGTTCTCCCGCACGCCGTCGGCGATGGGCTCGTACGGCACGGAGGAACCGAGCGCCGCCCCCGCCGCCGCATACCGCTGGTGCGACTGGCTCAGCAGTTTGACGGTGTCGCCGGTCTTCTTGGCGAACTCCTTCCCCGCGTCGGAGTCCCACCCGTTCCCGTCGACGAGGTTGTTGAGCTTGCCGGCCTGCTCCTCGATCAGCCTGGCGGTGTCGGAGATCCGCTTCCCGAGCCGGGCCACCTCGTACGGATCCCCCGGCGTGAACTCCTTGTCGTCGTACCGGGCCGTCTGCCAGTCGACGCCGGAGAAGTCGTGATCGCTCACTTGTCCCCCGGCTGAGCCTTGACCAGCGCGTCGGCCAGATGCTGGTCGATCCCGTCGTAGGCCTTGGCCGCCTCGCCCGCGGTCTTCCCGAGAAACTCCAGCCCGTCGCAGAGCTCCTTGCGCTTCTTCTTCCAGTCGTCCGCGAAGTCACCGAGGGCATCGGCCACCTCCCCGGACCCGATCTCGGAGCCGTACGAGTCGACGAGATCCTTCGCATGTTCAAAGTTGGACTTCAACTTCGCGACAGATCTGCTGATCTCCCGCAACTCGCTCGTGGACACCTTGACGTGATCCGCCACTACTACCCCCGTGAACACCTGCCTACCGGCCGCCCCGCGAGACGCAGAGGACCAGGGTCACTGTGTGTCGAGGGTTTCGGGGGCTACAACCAACGGGCCGCAAAGGGAGATCAAAGGACGGGGATGGCGCCCAGCAGGCCGTACAGGCGCCCACGCCATGCCCGCGCAATCTTCACAATGCCCGTGCGACCGACCTGGGTCGGGCCGTGCCACGCCATCACCACAGGGCCACCTCACCCTGGAGGACACCACGAATGTCATCATTCACCGCATTTACAGCGAAGTTCGCGGTGGCGAAACCCGGGATCCCACAGATACCGTTTGCACTCTTACCGAACTTTATTCTCACGGGGGAGTCCACAGTGAAGCGCCGCACCTTGCCCGTTGCCGCCGCGCTCGCCGCGACCGCAGCTCTGCTGCTGACGGCATGCGGAGGCGGGGACGACAGCTCCAAGGACAACAACAAGATCGCGGGGGCCGGTACGGAAGAATCGGCTTCCCCTTCACCGTCCGCCTCGGCCTCGGCCGACAAGAACGCGCCGAGTTTCGACTTCCCGTCAGACATCAAGGTGACAGTGGATCGGGAGTCGACCGGGGACACCACAAAGGACTCGATCCTGCGGGATGTGGCCTACTCGACCCAGGCCAACATCGAAGCCTTCGCCAAGGGGGTCGGCCAGACCCCCAACATGAACCGCTACTTTGCGGCAGCTGCTCTCACCTACTGGGCCAAACGGGTCGAGACGGTCAAGAAGGACGGACTCACCGTCACCGGCGACTACCGGTACTACAACTTCCAAGTCACGGATGTCGTCGACGGGAAGGCTGCGGCGGCCCGCTACTGCGAAGACCAAAGCAAGGCGTTCGGCAAGGAGATCAAGTCGGGGAAGGTGCTGCGCACCAAGGCCAGCGACAAGAGCTTCGTCCTCTACACACTCCAGGCTCAGAAAGACGCAGCCGGCGACTGGCAGGTGACACAGCAGAACTGGAAGAAGGGGGCCGCTTCGTGCGTGCAGGGGTAGGCGCAAGGACAGTTCGTCCCGCAGCACGGGTGGTCGCCGCAACAGGTCTCGTTCTGGTCCTTTGGACACCGCTACCGGCTCACGCGGACGATATCCGAGGCGACGGTAGTGGTACGGGAACCGCTGCTCCACCGGACCAGTCGGATAAAGGCGGCGAGTCCGGCGGGGATGCCGGCTCGGGCACCATCGGCGCCCACATCCGCATCAACCAGAAGACGCCCGGCTCGTCCACCTCCACCGCGACCACCACCTCCTCGAACGCCAACTGGAAGCCCCCCGTCTGCTGGTACGAACCCATGTACTCGCCGGACGAGTACGAGAACTTCATCAAGTCCTCGTACAAGGGCGCCCAGGAACCGGCCGCGAGCTACGCGAAGAAGCGCGCCGACGAGGACTACCACAAGGGCGACAAGGGCCTCTGGTGGCAGGTGCAGTTCCGCAACGACAACTACACCGACGCCTGTCCCGTGACCCCAGCCAACTGGGAGATCTGGGTCCCGCCCGCCCAGCCGAAGGCGGATCCCAATCAGCTGACCCCCGAGATCCTCTCCGAACTCGCCTACAACTCGACCAAGTTGCCGAAGCCGCCCGTGGTGCTGAACCCGAGCCCCGACCGGCTCAAGGTGAACCTCGGCACGCGGGTGAAGTTCGAGGGGAACTTCGACCGGGTCTGGACGACTGCCAGCATCAACTACAAGGGCGTCGAGATGGCCGCGACGACCGTCGCAACTCCCGTGGCCCTCAGAGTCGACGCGGGCACGTCGGACGCCGATCCGCAGACCTGCACGTACGACCTGGTGAAAGGCGACAGCGGCTACACGGTCGACAGCAAGGACGCGGCCTGCAACGTCACCTACCAACGCTCGTCCGGAACCGGCACCTACCCCTTCAAGGCGTCGATCACCTGGAAGGTGACCTGGACGGACTCGGCCGACCCCGACGGACCCGCACGACAGCCGGGCCTGCCCGACGGCCTTTCGACGTACGAGCAGAACGTGACCGTGAAGGAAATCCAGGCGGTCAACCGCTGACGAGACGTGAGCTGCCCGCCGAGTTCCGGCTCGGGCCGCTCCAGGAGACCGGAATCCGACATGAGTGACCTGCGCCTCGAAGACACGATCTTCCAGGACCTGAAGAAGACCTTCTCGTCCATCAGCGACCGCATGGAGAACACCCGCCGCACCCTGCGCAGTGCGGACGCCTCGGCCGTCGGCGAGAAGCAGCTCGTCGAGGACGTCCAGGACTTCGCCGACGACTGGAGCTACGGCATCAAACAGCTCGGCAAGCACACCCAGGGCGCCGTGAAGATGATCAACAAGATCGGCGAGAGCTTCGACAAGCTCGACCTGGACCTCGCCGAGTCCCTCAAGTCTCCGAAGCAGAAGGGCAAGTGACGTGGCTGGGCAACGGCCTGCCTTCCCCCACATAGGCTGGGACCCCACGCCAGGGAGCGTGGAGGACACTCGGGACCTCGCCAAGCAGCTGGGCAAGCTGGCCGGCGAACTGGGGACGGCGCTGTCCGAACTGGAGCGCATCGAGTGCGGGGCCTGGAAGGGCAAGACCGCGATCGCGTTCACCGACTACATCGGCAAGGACGTCACCCCGCTCATCCGCAAGAGCCACGACTCCTTCGACAAGGCCTCACGCGCCCTGCACCGCTGGGCGGACGAACTCCATGAGTTCCAGGTCCGGGCGGACCGGCTCGAGAAGAGCGCGGGGGAAAAGCTCGACGCCAAGGCTGATGCCCAGGCCAAGGCCGGCAGCGACGGCAGCATGGAACTGGGCAAGGCGTCCAGTGCGGTGGACGGGGTCATTCAGAAGGTCCACGAACTGGAGGAGGACTACCGGGCAGCCGCCCGCCAGGTCGGCAAGGAGTTGGACAGGGCAGGCGACATCGCTCCGGACGAGCCGGGTTTCTGGGACAAGCTGGGTCATGGCATCGCGGATGGGTGGAACGCCGCGGGGAAGTGGCTGGAAGACCATGCGGACCTGATCAAGATGGTCGGCGACGTTCTGAGCGATCTCACGGCAGTGCTTGGTCTGCTGGCCATCATCACGCTCCCCTTCGAGCCCTTGGGAGCGATCTTCGGTGCGGCAGCGATCCTCACCAGTGGGCTGGCCCTGTTGTCCCACTCGATTGCCATGGCGGCAGGAGCAGACGTCACCTGGATGGAACTCGGGACGGACGCGCTCGGTCTGCTGCCCGGCATCGGCGCCTTCGGCAAGGAGGGCGTCGTGGTCGAGAAGGGGGTGGCGGAGTCGGCAGAGACGATCTTTGGTGCCGGGTTCAGGGATCTGGGTCCGGCAGCCTCCCGGAACTTCGTCTCCTTCGGTGAGAAGGCCGAGGAAGTGATGGGCGGAAAACGCCTGGAAGCGTTCGGGAAGACCGTAGCGCTCTGGGGCAAGAGTCCGATGCGGCTGGTGGGGAGCGACAGCACGAAGCTCAACCGTCTGGCCGGCGTCATGAACGCGGGTTATCGGCAGGGGCAGACGCTCGGCACGAAAACCTGGAATCTACTGTCGCCGGAGAAAATGGCTGTCGACCCGTTCAGCAGACTGGGCCGAGGCATCGACGGAGCGTTCAAGATAGGCCCGAAGGCGGTCAGTATCGTCACTGCCGCGCATGATCACTTCACCGCGGGTGATCGCCTCAACCAAGCCGCAACCGCCCACTGACGACCGAAGGCCCGCTGCATGACTATCTGGCAACCTCGTCCCGGAGAACTACTGCTCACCCGGTGCCTTGTCACCTTTGCCACTGGTATCGCACCCAAGGTCTCCGGCATGCGCTGGTTCCGCGACACGGAGCGAAACGACATCCAAGGGGCCCTCCCCGGCTGGCCCGAGGGGCCGACGTACACCCCGCGGAGCGAGAATCGTGGCCGGGCTCGCTCCGCCGGCCGGTCCGGCCTGATCGGACTCTTTGCAGTGGTCGTGGGTGGCCTGGAAAGCCTGGCCGGGTCCGGCAGCACCATCAAGGGACCCTCCGGCCCTGTCAAAACGCCACCGGAGGATCCCGAGAACGAGGTCGAGGACTTCCCGGTCATGTGGGCTGCACCGGATACTCTCGCCCGCACGCTGCCCTGGCAGCTCGATCGGGGCCGTAGGCATGCCTCCTATCAGACCAAAGCGTTCGCCACCGACCAACGAATCGTCCTCATCGGGTGCCAGGGTGGCCGCAGCAGCGAGACCGAGGTCCTGTGGGAGTGCGACCGCCATGACATCGCGGCTGTGGAGAGGAAGGCGTACAGCAGGGACAAGGGGGACACCGTCATCCGCTTCGGCGACGGCTCTTGGTGCCGACTTCACGTACACACCGGCGAGTGGTTCCGCTATCTGACCACCCCGAACGAGCTGATCCCCCTCGACGCCCTCACCCCCGGTCAGCGCCGCACAGTCGAGGACATGGTCGCAGAGAGCGGCTTTTCCGCTCCCCCCGTGGTCAGCCGCCGACCGAGCGGCAACTTCCTCGCCGAACAGCTGGGCCCAGAGGATCCGCCGGTCGGGCAGCGCATCGCCGTAATCCGTCTGATGGGCCCTGACGGCGAAGAAGTGAAGCCCGAGCCCGGTGACTACGCCTTCTGACCGATCACGACTTCAGGACAGCACCCCATGGCCACCCCGACAGATATCACTCCGTCCGCCCCTGGCACCGATGACAGTCCCGTCCCACCAATGACGTTCGTCGCCCCGGACGGCTTCTTCGCGCTCCCCCTCGCCAGCACCTCTGAGGAACGCGCCGAACTCGCCCACGCCTTCGTGCGGGAGCTGTACTCTCGGGGCGACGAGACCATCTGGGCCCCCGCAGCTCCTTACTTCGAGGCCATCGCCGAATATCTGTCGGACAGCGGTCTCGCGTACTCCGCGCTGGGCCTGTTCTCCACGGACGACGGTGGTGTCGTCCAATGCGCCTTCACTGTGGCCGCCGTCCAGACAGATCAGACGGATCCGGAGATCGCGGCGCAGGGCATCCTCGCCGCACTGAGTAGTGATCCCTTGAACGACGCCCGCTGGATGGACCTGCCTTGTGGCCCTGCCGTCTCGTGCGTCACCCTGCGCGAACTGAGCCTCAACCCGGCGATCACGGCAGACGGCCAGCCCAAGAAGCTGCTGACCGGTCAGATCGAGGTCCACGTTCCATTCCCGACCGGCCCGTACACCGCCGTCTTCACCCTTCATACGGCATCCACCGAATACTGGGGTGAGTTCTGCGACGGAACGGTGGCGATCCTACGGACCGTGTCCTTCCCCGCCTCTGAAAACAACACGGGCTCGTCAGGACAAGGCGACGGCACGACCGACGAGTCGGCCTTGGAGAACTGAGCGCCCACGGACCGGCATGCCCGGCGTCGGCGCGCGAGAAGAAGCAGCGCGGGCGGCGGGCTGCTGCAGGTGGTCAACAGGGGCGGCAGGGATCACGCAGCGTAATGCGCAGCTCATTCAGACGTTCGATCCGTCCCCTTCACGGGCGTCGCCGTCTGACTCAGGCATACCGATGACGTACGTCCCCTTCGCGGGCAGCGTCGCGACCAGTCCTCGCTTTCGGAGTTCCACGATGGCGCGGCGCACGGTGCCGATACTCACGCGGTACAGATCCGTCATGGCACGCTCGCCGGGCAACGCGGCCCCCTGCGGCAGCTTTCCAGAGGCGATGTCCGCCGCGATGGCATCGGCGAGTTTCACGTACTCATAACGCGGAAGCTCGGTCATATCTCCACCGTGCCGCAGTCCTACGCACATCGCAGGAGCAGAACGCGTCCCGCCGCGTCGGGACGCGGAATATATCTGTGGGGTGCAGAGGGACGCAGTTGCCGGTATGGTCGAAATGACAGGACCCCGGCGAGGTGGCTAGACCTCCCGGGGCATGGCCAACGCTTACCAGGAGCGTCGACATGCATGACCTTATCCCCCGCGCCCTCCAATGGCTGCGCCTCCTCTTCGCCCCCGGCACCGGGAAACGGCGCCGCCGCCCTCACCGTCCGCCGTTCCCCCACCTTCACCTCGCCCTCGTACGCTGCCCCCTCACCACCGAGCCTCCACGCCTCCCCGGCCACCGGTCGCCGTACGGCCTGGGCACCTTTCTTGATGGCGCCGACTCCGCCCTGGTCCGCCCCTATCTCGTCGCGCGCGAGCGCGAGGCCGCCCTCCAGCAGCGCCGCCGCCTCGCCCTCGCCGCCGACTTCGGGATCGACCTCGACCAGCACGTGATCGGCGCGCCGGAGGTGGCTGCGTAATGGAACAGGCAGACAGCCGCGCGCACGCCCCGGCCTCTCCCCGCCTCCTCCCCTGGCCCAACCCCGAAGGCAAGCCCTGCTATCTGGTGACGGACAACAACGGCGGGTACCTCTCCCGCCTCGCCGACGACCTGGAGGCCGCCCAGCTCGCCACCGGCACCGACGTCCTCGGCCGCGCCCACCAGGTGCTGAACGACCCGATGTCGCCGTACACCGAGGTCCGCTACGCCGGCATCCGCCTCGCCGAATGCCTCACCGACGCGCTGCGCGTCGCCGAGTCCCGGGGCATGCGCCTGCCGGCACCGGAGGCCGAGGGGACAGGGATGGCGTGAAAGCCCCGCGGAATGCGGGGGGACCATAGGCGTGAGCGTGCCCCGCGCAGGCGTCCGCCGGTGGGCTCCCCACCCCTTGCACGCGCTGACGAACACCGTGCGCCAAAGGCGCTTGTAGGACCAAACGGCTCCCTCATTGCGGCGGGTGAAATGTCGCGCCCGACGCCCCAGGGATTAGACGCGCAGGGCAGAACGACCGGAGCCACGTTCCCCTCCGGCTGCGGCCTCGGCCCCGCATACCTGGCGCACCAGGCGTGCGGGGCCACGGACGTGGGCCTGTCCCGGGTCAATGACTCGCAGTTCTCTGGAGGCACCGACTTCACGCTAGGGAGTGCCACCGTTCTGAGCAGCTGCACTTCCCGTAATACGCGTCATACGCTCTCAGTGTGGGCAAGGTCAGGATCAGCATCCGTCTCGACCTGGAGCAGGCCGAGCGGATCAGACAGCATGCATCCCGGGCCGGGATGGACATCTCGGCCTACCTGGTGCGCTCCGCTACGCGGCAGATGGCGGAGACCGAGGCCGTAGAGGAGCAGTTCTCAGGAGTCGATGCCTTGATCGCGGGCGGAGGCCGAAGCTGAGGTGGTGTCGGCCGAAGCCGAGGAGACGCCACAGGAGCTGACCGAGCAGGAGCGGCGGGACGTCGAAGCCGCGCTGAACCTCGTGTACGCCAACGACCGCAAGACAGCCCGCCCCGGGCAGGCATGACCGTGCGCGTCCCGGTCTTCGACTGGGCATGCTGATCGCCCTGGCGGACCGCAAAGCCAAGGCAGCGGCCGTGCGAGGTGCGCCGCGGTTCCCGGCGCTGGAGTTGGTAGTCCGCCGTTACCGAGGGCCACATCTCGTCGGCGCTTCGGGGGAGGTGGGTGTACGGGCGCTGCCGACGTTCCCCGTCACTCTTCCGGCTTGTCGTAATAGAAGCGGCTGAACACCGACCTCATCGCGGCCGGGCCCCATTCGGCCACGATGGTCAGAGCCGAGAACAGACCGGCCAGGCGCGCTGTGCCGGTGTCGCCGTAAAGTCCGGCGAGCAGCACGAGGCTGAAGAGAGGAACCAGCAGCAGCTCGTTTCCGCCAACCACGGAGCTGTGCCAACTCGTCTCGTCCCGGGCCTCCTTGGCGGGCAGAGGCGACATCACCCGGGCGTCCGCGGCGAGGGGGTGGCCGTCCCACCAGAGCTTCATTGCCCCTGTGGGCTGCCTGCTGCTTCGCATCTCCTCCTCCGCCACGGAAACCGAGAGCGCCGAGACCGTTTCCTCCCAGCGACTGCGGCCCTGCGGACCGGCGAACCAGTACCGCCACGGCAACAGCGCCCGGACCTCGCCACTGCGGTCCCTGAACTCGACGCCAAGCGGCTGCCGGTCCCCCGCAGATACGAGGCGCACAAGCCGCGTGACCCCGTGCGCGCCGTCGCGTCCGAGCCAGCGCTCTCGGCCGACGGTGTCGGTCAGCACGACATCAGCGGGCAGCACACGTACGGACGTCGTACGGCGGAACCTGGGCGTGGCGCCCTCCCCTGGCACCGGATCGGGCGTGATCACCACCGCCTCGGCGAAGTACCGGCCTGCGTCCCGCCGGTTGCGCCACCACGCGCCGACACGGACCACGCTGTCGGCCGCCGGTACCGCGAACAGAGCGCCTGCGGCGACCGGCAGACACCAGTCGACATCACCCGCGAAGGCGACGACGAGGCCGACGAGCCAGCCGAAGAGGCCGAGCCCTCTGATCCAGCTGTGCCAGCGGGGCAGTTCGCGATGAACCGCGTGGTTCGGAGCGTGTCCCGAGCCCGTTGCCGGCAGCTCACGTTCACCGGTCTTCGAACGTGGCTGCTCCTCCACCGGGATGCCGAGGGCCGCTGCCAGCTCCGGCAGCCCGGTCCGGTTCAGGCACTTCGCGGGTTTGAGTTCCAGGATCCCCACGACTCCGGCTTCCGGCAGCCAATCGGCGAGCGGAACGCACAGGACGTCATGCCCGTCCTCGTTCTGGAAGACGAGTACACCCCAACGCTCCGCAGGCCGCTTGGTGACGGTCTCCCACGCGTCGGAGGGCGGCGGGACGAGCACGGCTCGACGGATGCCTCCCGGACCGACCGGATAGCGGCGCTCTCGTGGGCGCCGGTCGCGTAGGACGAGGGTCCTGCCGTCCGCGTAGAGACGAGCCCGGCGCACGACTTCGGCATTGTGCGGGCGCATACGTCTGGGCCGCACCATGACGTTCTGCCTGCCCGGCAGCTCCTCCGTGGTCCGCTGCTCGGCCTTCACTGTCCACTCACTCGGCAATGGCCTTCGCCAACTTGTGGTCGATCTCTTCGTACTTCTGGGCTGCAGTTCCAATGCAGTAGGCCAGCTTGTTGAGTTCCTTCGACCGTTTCTTGCGCGTCTTCTTCCAGGTGGCACTGAACTCGTCGAAAGCGTCCTTCAGGCCACCGTGCCCCAGTTCGCCCTCACAGCCATCCGCAGAGTTCCCGTGCTGATCGAACTCGTTGTGGAGCTTACCCAGGTCCGCGAGCACCCCTTGATCATGTCAAGGTCGTACCTGATTCTGTCGGCCATCGGCAAACGACTTGGAAGGTGGGACGGGTTTTGTCCACGAGCACCGACCGCACCATACGGGACCGACTCGGCGTCACACCGGACGCAGCAGCCTGGTGCACGATCGGCAAGATTCCCGAACCACCCACCGAGGTCCAGCGGGCAGCCGGATCGGGGCCGTTGCGCCCTGCCTCCATGCCACCGCTCGGCATGCTCGGTGTCGCTCTGGGGACCCCCCTGCTGTACATCGGGAAGTTGCTGGGTCTCATCGGCGCGGCCGAGGAGGCCGTCAAGCGCATGCTGTCGACCACGGGAGAACAAGAGCGCCACCGCGCCGCGCAGCTCGACAGGAAGCGGCGGGACGCGGCCGTCGTCGAACTCGGCCTGGACAAGACCTTCGACGGCGACTGGAACGGAGCCGCCGGCCGCTTCCTCCTGCAGTGGTACAGCCATTCCTCCCACCACCAACGCCTGGTCGCGCTTGCCGGGAACCGCATCCTGCTGGCCGCTCCGCCCCAGCGCGTGTCCATCCGCCGTGACGCCCTCACGCAGGTCGTCGCCGAGATTCCGGCCGGGGACGCCGTCCTCACGGACCCGCTCCCCGAGTTCGAGAACGACAGGCTGCTCCTGCGGTTCAAGGACGGCTCATGGCTCACGCTGACGACCGAGGAGTGGCGCAGCGAACTGCACACGTACCTGGCGCGCCAACAGCAGCCGGGCGAGGCCAGAGTCACCGAGGCCTGACAGCCGGGAGCGACGGAGCACAGCACATGCTCCGTCGCACCCAGTCGTTCGATGACCTCGGACTTTACTAGCCCTTGGCCTGCTTCGCCAGCGAGTCGTCCAGCTGCTCGTACGCTTCCTTGGCCTTCTTCAGGAAGTCGGACAGCCCGTGCAGGCCCTGGATCGTCTTCGTCGCGCCCTTCGTGAAGTCCTTCATGGAGTCGTCGTACGCTCCCGAGGCCTTCTGGGTGGTGAAGCCGTTCTCCACCAGGGCGGAGACGCGCTTCTCGACGTTCTTGATCTTGTCCTCAAGCTCGTGCATGTCCTTGATCAGGTCGCCCGCGACCTTCTCCATCTCGGCATATGTAAGATCCGTGTCTTTGCCGGCCATGACGGCTCCCTCCCGTTCGTGTGGCCTCAGGGCCTTCCCCCGTGGCACCGTTCGCGCGGATCCTTGGCCATGGCATGGCCGTCCGCACGAGCAAAGATCCTACGGGGGTGACGCGTGGGACCGCACGGTCCTTGTGCGGCGGAATCGTGAACCGTCCACATCCCGTTGCACCCGGGAAAGAGCGGACGGCTAAGGTCACTTCCACTGTGTTGGGTGCTCTCGGTGTGTTGGGGGACGGAACGTGCGCCTGAGTCTGACCGTCGTCGACCCGGTCGGCGGTGCCACCGCCGACGTGGTGCTCGACGCGGATCCCGAGTCGACCGTCGGTGACGTCGCAAGGGAGCTGGCCCGGCAGGTCGGTCTGGGGTATCCGGACCCCGGAGAGGGCGGCGCCCAGGTCATACCCATCGGCGCGGGCCGCCAACAGGCCGCCGCCGTCCACGTCTCCGGGCCGCTCGCCTACGTCGACGGGTACGCCCTCGACCCCGCCGCGACCGTCGTCGGCTCGCCGCTGCGTGACGGTGTCGTCGTCAGTCTCCACGATCCCGCCGGGTGTCTGCTCGGTGAGCCCACCGGCATCGTCGAGTTCCGGGTCGCCGGCGGTCCGGCCGCCGGCGCCGTGCACCGGCTCGGGGTCGGGCGGTACGACATCGGCAGCGGGCCCGCCTCCCATCTCCGCGTCGAGGACCCCGAGCTGCCCGCCCGCGCCGCCACCCTCACCATCGCCATCGACGGCACCTGCAAAGTGCAGACACACGTGGAAGAGGCCAGACTCGACGGGGAAGAACTCCACAGCGGCGACGACTGGCCCCTCAACTCCCAACTCGCCCTCGGCAACACCCTCCTCGAGATCGCCGGATACACCCCGCCCAACGCCGCCCTCAAGTGGTCCGACGACGGTGCCGGGCTCGACTACAACCGGCCCCCGCGGCTGCGCCCCGCCGAACGGCAGACGCACTTCTCGCTGCCCAACCCGCTCGGCGACTACGAGGCCCGGCCGCTGCCCTGGCTGATGGCGCTGCTGCCGCTCGTCGGTGCCGTCGTCTCCGTGATGATGTTCGGGCGCTGGTACTACCTGATCATGGCGCTGATGAGCCCCCTCATGCTCTTCGGCAACTACTTCATGGACAAGAAGCACGGCAGGAAGTCCCACGCCAAGCAGCTCAAGGAGTACAAGGAGCACAAGGCGCGGATCGAGGGGGAGGCGCAGGAGGCGCTGGTCGCGGAGCGGTCGGAGCGGCGGGCCGCGGTGCCGGATCCGGCCGCCGTGCTGACGTACGGCACCGGGCCGCGGACGCGGCTGTGGGAGCGGCGGCGCACCGACGCCGACCATCTGCTGATCCGGTTCGGCACCGGACGCGTGCCCTCCGAGGTCGAGCTCGACGACCCTGAGCAGGACGAGCACAAGCGCAAGGTCCGCTGGTACATCGAGGACGCCCCGGTCGGTCTTTCGCTGCGCGACCTCGGGGTGATCGGGGTCGCCGGGCCCGGGGATTCGGCGCATGCGCTGGGGCGTTGGGCCGTCGCCCAGACCGCCGTCCTGCACAGCCCCATGGACGTGCAGTTCTACGTCCTCACCGACCACGACGCCGGTGACCGGTGGGACTGGGTGCGCTGGCTGCCGCATGTCCGACCGGGCGGCGGGCAGGACGTGAACGTCCTCATCGGCACCGACTCCGAGACCGTCGGCGCCCGTGTCGGCGAGCTCACCCAGCTGCTCGACGGCCGGCAGAAGGCCCTGCAGAAGGGCGGGCGGAGCAAGACGGACGGCCCGGCGTTCTCGGATCCCGACATCGTGGTGGTGTGGGACGGGTCACGGCGGCTGCGGTCCATGCCCGGTGTCGTACGGCTGCTGAAGGAGGGGCCGGGCGTCGCCATCCGGTCCATCTGCCTCGACGAGGAGGAGCGGTTCCTGCCCGGGGAGTGCCAGGGGGTCGTGGTCGCCGAGCCGCGAGCCGGTAAGGAAACCGTTCAAGCGGCGCCCGTGGCGCAGCAGGCCGTCGGCGGGTTCCCGTCCTTCCAGGCCTGGCATCCGCAGAGTGGCGGCGGCGAGGAACAGGCGCCGCAGGACCTGGAGTTGCGGCTGCGCGTCGAGCAGAGCGGGGCGCTGCGCAAGCGGAACGTGCGGCCCGACTTCGTCTCCGCCGCCTGGTGCGCGCGGCTCGCCCGCTCGCTCTCCCCGCTCCGCGACATCAGCGGCGAGAGCGAGGACTCCGCCCTGCCCGCCGCCAGCCGGCTGCTCGACGTGCTCCAGCTGGAGCCGCCCACGCGGGACGCGATCGCCGCGCGCTGGCGGATGGGCGGGCAGTCGACGATGGCCGTCATCGGGGAGTCGTACGACGGGCCGTTCGGCATCGACCTGCGGCGCGACGGGCCGCACGGGCTCATCGCCGGTACCACCGGTTCCGGCAAGTCCGAGCTGCTGCAGACCATCGTGGCCGCGCTGGCCGTCGCCAACACCCCCGAGAACATGACCTTCGTGCTCGTCGACTACAAGGGTGGCTCGGCGTTCAAGGACTGCGTGAAGCTGCCGCACACCGTCGGCATGGTCACCGACCTCGACGCCCACCTCGTGGAGCGGGCCCTGGAGTCGCTGGGGGCGGAGCTGAAGCGGCGCGAGCACATCCTCGCCGCCGCCGACGCCAAGGACATCGAGGACTACCAGGACCTCGTCCGAAGGGACCCCTCCCGCTCCCCCGTCCCCCGACTGCTCATCGTCATCGACGAGTTCGCGTCCATGGTGCGTGATCTGCCCGACTTCGTCACGGGACTTGTGAACATCGCCCAGCGAGGGCGGTCGCTCGGGATCCACCTGCTGCTCGCCACCCAGCGGCCCTCCGGTGTCGTGTCGCCCGAGATCCGCGCCAACACCAACCTCCGGATCGCGCTGCGCGTGACCGACGCCGGCGAGTCGACCGACGTCATCGACGCGCCCGACGCCGGGCACATCGCGAAGAGCACGCCGGGACGGGCGTACGTCCGCCTCGGGCACGCCTCGCTGGTCCCCTTCCAGTCGGGACGGGTCGGCGGACGGCGGCCGGGGGCCGCGGACCCGGCCACGCTCGCGCCCTGGGCCGGGGCGCTGTCCTGGCAGGACCTCGGGCGGGCCGCGCTGCGCAAGCCGAAGTCCGAGGCGAAGGAGGACGACGAGATCACCGACCTGAAGGTGCTCGTCGACGCCGTGCGCGAGGCCAACACCGCTCTGCGGATCCCGGCCCAGCACTCGCCGTGGCTGCCCGCCCTCGACGACATGCTGCTGCTCGACGACGTGCCGGCCGTGCAGGCGCAGGGCGCGCTGCCCGCCGCCCCGTACGGCGTCGAGGACCTGCCCGCCGACCAGGCGCGCCGTGCGGTCGCCGTCGACTTCGCGACCTTCGGGCACCTCATCATCGCCGGTGCCCCGCGCACCGGACGCTCGCAGGTGCTGCGCACCATCGCCGGTTCGCTGGCCCGCACCAACTCCTGTGCCGACGTGCACCTGTACGGCATCGACTGCGGCAACGGCGCGCTGAACGCGCTGACCCGGCTGCCGCACTGCGGTGCCGTCGTCGGCCGCAACCAGACCGAGCGGGTGGAACGGCTCATGGCCCGCCTCTCCGGCGAGCTGAGTCGCCGTCAGGAGCTGCTCGCGGACCGGGGGTTCGCGGACATCGGGGAGCAGCGGGCCGCCGTACCGGAGGCGGAGCGGCTGCCGCACATCGTGCTGCTGCTGGACCGCTGGGAGGGCTGGCTGCCCACCCTCGGCGAGCTCAACCACGGTGACCTCACCGACCAGATCATGGTGATGATGCGGGAGGGCGCGAGCGTCGGCATCCATCTCGTCCTCACCGGTGACCGGCAGATCCTGGCCGGCCGGATCTCCTCCCTCACCGAGGACAAGTACGGTCTGCGGCTCGCCGACCGCGCCGACTTCTCGATGCTGGACATCAACTCCCGCAAGGTTCCGGAGGAGATCCCGCCCGGCCGCGCCTTCCGCAGCGAGACGGCCGCCGAGACGCAGTTCGCGCTGCTCTCCGCGGACACCACCGGTCAGGGCCAGAACGCGGCGATCGTCGCGATCGGCGAGGCGGCCGAGGCCCGCGACGCCCAGGTGGAGCGCTCCCGGCGGCCGTTCCGGGTGGACGTGCTGCCCAGCCGGATCTCCTTCGAGGACGCCTGGGCGATGCGCACCCCGGCCGCGGCGGCCTCCCCGCTGTGGGCCCTGGTCGGTGTCGGCGGCGACGAACTCACCGCCTTCGGCCCGGACCTGGCCCAGGGCGTTCCCGCGTTCGTGATCGGCGGGCCCGCCAAGTCGGGCCGCTCCACGACCCTGTTGGGCTTCGCCCGCTCGTACCTCGCGAACGGCGTACGGATCGTCGTGGCCGCGCCCCGCCAGTCGCCGCTGCGTGAACTGGAGGGCCGGGAAGGCGTGTTGAAGGTCTTCACCGGACGGGACGTGGACGAGGACGAGCTGACGGAGGTACTCGCGTCGGCGTCCCCGGCCGAGCCGATCGTCGTGCTGGTCGACGACGCCGAGGTGCTGGACGACTGCGACGCCGAGGACGTCTTCAAGCGGATCGTGGAGCGCGGCACCGAGGAGGGGCTCGCCGTCGTCATCGCCGGTGACGAGGACGAGATCTGCGACGGCTTCTCCGGCTGGCAGGTCGACGCCAAGAAGGCCCGCCGGGGCATCCTGCTCTCCCCGCAGGAGTCCGGTTCCGGCGAGCTGATCGGCATCCGGACCACCCGGGCCATGGTGGGCGGCCCGATCCAGCCCGGCAAGGGCATGCTGCACCTGGGCAGCGGGGAGCACGTCACGGTGACGACCCCGCAGTAGCCGTGAGCGGTCGAACGGCGGGGGTCCCCGAGTTCCTTCAGTCCCCCGCCTTCGACATCACCGCCACCGGGTTCCCCTCCGCGGAGCTGTCCGACGTGTAGACCAGGTCGCCGTGGCTCGGGGTCAGGTAGACGGTGTTCGTGCCGGGGTCGCAGCCGTCGTGGTTGCCCTCGGCGCCGGTCGAGGAGGCGACGAGCCTGGCCGCCGTCACCGACTTCAGGGTCAGGATGTCGGTGCAGACCCCGCCCAGCTGGTCGGTCTGCCGCAGGCGGCCCAGCTCCTCGCCGACCGCCGCCTGTTCGACGGTGACCCGGAAGGTGCCGATGGGCAGGTTGCCGGACAGGGCGGTGGCCGAGCCCTGCCAGGTGCCGAGGTAGGCGGCCGGGATCCTTCCGCCGCCGGAGGGGGACGACGCGGACGTCGAGGGCGGCTTGGCGGCGGCACCCGTGCCGCTGCTCGCGTCATCTCCGTCGGTCCCGAGGAACGGCTTCACCAGGAATCCCACCCCGACGGTGGCCACCGCCAGCGCGCCGGCCACCGCGAGCGCGACCGTACAGCTCACCCGGCGGCCACGCCCGCCCTCCCCGGGTACGGCGGTCGCGGCGACGCTCACGGACACCTTGCCGGGCTTCCCGGGCGTCCCCTGCGACGTGGGCGCGGCATCCCGCGGCTCCGGTACGACGGCGGGTACGACCGCGGGCGGCACCGTCGGCGGCGGCCCGAACTCCCCGGCCACGAACGGGGTGCTGAACTCCACCGGCCCGGACGCCGGTGCCGCGGCCGGCACGGCCTCCGCCGCCTCCAGGTTCAGCACCTCCACGGCACTCCGGCTCACCCGCTCCACCAGCGCCCCCGGCAGCCATCCGCCCGCCACCAGCTGTGCGGCCCCCTCCGGAGCCAGCCGCCGGGCCACCTCCGCCGGGGCCGGCCGCCGCCCCGGCTCCTTCGCGAGGCAGGCCTCGGCCACCTCCCGCAGCTCACCGCCGAGCGAGCCGAGTTCGGGCTCCTCGTGGACGACCCTGTAGAGCAGAGCGGCCGAGGAGTCCCCGGGGAAGGGCGGTGCCCCGTTCGCCGCGTACGCCAGCACCGCGCCGAGGGAGAAGACGTCCGCGGCGCCCGTGGCGCCCTTGCCGAGGATCTGCTCCGGGGACATGTATCCGGGCGAGCCGATCGACACCCCCGACGACGTCAGGGACGCCGTGCCGTCCGTGGCGCGGGCGATGCCGAAGTCGATGAGGAGCGGCCCGTCGAGGGTCAGGAGCACGTTCGACGGCTTCACGTCCCGGTGCACGAGGCCCAGTTCGTGCACCGCGGTCAGCGCTTCGGCGAGCCCTGCGCCCAGCGCCCGTACCGTGTGCGCGGGCAGCGGGCCGCCGTCGGTCACGGCAGCCGTCAGGGAGGGACCGGCCGCGTAGGCCGTGGCGACCCAGGGCACGGGCGCGTCCGGGTCGGCGTCCAGGACGGAGGCCGTCCAGGCGCCGCCGACCCGCCGCGCGGCCTGCACCTCGCGGCGGAAGCGGGCGCGGAACTCCTCGTCCAGCGCGAAGTGCGGGTGCACGATCTTGACGGCGACGGAGCGGCCGCCGGCCGAACGGCCCAGGTAGACGCGGCCCATGCCGCCGGAGCCGAGCCGGCCGAGCAGCCGGTACGGCCCGACGGCCGTGGGTTCGTCGCCCGCGAGCGGCTGCATGCGCCCTCACCCCCAGAGAGTTCGACAGCAGCCTATTGGCTCCGCGGGTTGGGCGGTTCCTTTGCCGCGGGCCGGTGGGGGTTGATCGCGCAGTTCCTCCCCCGGCCTTCGGCCGGGGGTACCCCCGGCGCCCCTACGGGGCGCTCAGCAGATCGACCCTCACGTCCGCCGCGAACCCGGTCGTCGGGCCCACCCGGCGGGCGAACTCCGCCACCGCCGCCAGCTGTGCCGTGCCGAAGCTGAAGTCGAGGGTGGTGAAGTACTGGGCGAGGGTCGCCTCGTCGAAGGCCTCCCAGCGGGCGGCCTGTTCGGCGACCTTGGCGACCTCCTCCAGGGAGAGGTTGCGGGATTCGAGGAAGGCGCCGTGCACCTCACGGGTGATGTGCGGTTCGCGCTCCAGGTAGTCACGGCGCGCCGCCCACACCGCGAAGACGAACGGCAGGCCCGTCCACTCCTTCCACAGCGCGCCGAGGTCGTGGACCTGGAGGCCGTAGCGCGGGCCGTCCAGCAGGTTGGCGCGCAGGGCGGCGTCGCCGATCAGCACCGCCGCGTCCGCCTCCTGCATCATCAGGCTGAGGTCGGGCGGGCAGGTGTAGTAGTCGGGCTGGACGCCGTAACGGTCGGCGAGCAGCAGCTGGGCGAGGCGGACCGAGGTGCGCGAGGTGGAGCCGAGGGCGACCCGGCGGCCGTCCAGTCGGTCCAGCGGCACCTGCGAGACGATCACGCAGGACATCACCGGGCCGTCGCAGCCGACGGCGATGTCCGGGAAGGCGACCAGGTCGTCGGCGTTGCGCAGGAACTCGACGAGGGTGATGGGCCCGATGTCGAGGTCGCCGCGCACCAGCTGCTCGCTGAGCTTCTCAGGGGTGTCCTTGGTCAGCTCGAAGTCGAGGAGGGTGCCGGTTCTCGCGAGCCCCCAGTAGAGGGGCAGGCAGTTCAGGAACTGGATGTGGCCGACGCGCGGCCGGGTGCGAGAATTGTCCACATCGCGAGACTAGACCCCATGGGGTACGGTGCTGGGACCGCCCCCACCCCTGGTGTCCCGGCCATCCCCACGGTCAACCCACTCCCGGGGGCATTCAAACGTCCGGGTGACGTGATCTTGGCCTCTGTTGCTTTCGGCTGCCTACATGCTAGGCTCGCCGCAAGTTGCAGTTTGGTTTCCCTTGCAGTACAGAGCCTGCGGAGCATGTAACCGCGGGCTCTCGTAGTTTTCAGACATATGCAGTTGTGCGGCACTTAGTTTGTTTTCACACTTGCAGGTTCTGGAGCAGGGCGACCCTTTGGGCCCAAGGAGGGCTTATGGCTACCGGAACCGTGAAGTGGTTCAACGCCGAAAAGGGCTTTGGTTTCATCGCCCAGGAAGGCGGCGGCCCCGACGTCTTCGTCCACTACTCCGCGATCAACGCCAGCGGGTTCCGCTCCCTGGAGGAGAACCAGCAGGTGAGCTTCGACGTCACGCAGGGCCCGAAGGGTCCGCAGGCGGAGAACGTCACCCCCGTCTGATCCCAGACAAACCAAGTCTGATCGCAGACTGAGTGCAGTACCCAAGGAGCCCCGCGCCGACAGGCGACGGGGCTCCTGCCTTTTCCGGACCCCGCTTACACGTGCTGCATCACCAGCACGAACGTGGTGCCGGGCACCAGCGCCTCGTACACATGCGGAACATCGCCGCGATAGGTCAGATAATCCCCGGGGTTCAATTCGACGGCTTCTCCGCGTGGCCCCGCCTTAACCTGCCCGCCGCATAGGACGAGATGCTCGACGGTTCCCGGAATGTGCGGTTCGGACTCCCGCGCCACGCCCGGCTCCATCCGCAGGTGGTAGATGTCGCGACGGACGCCGGGCGGGCAGGAGGACAGCAGGGTGGCGGCGAAGTCGGCCCGCTCCGACGTAACCGTGGGCCCCTCCCCCGCCCGGATCACCTGAACGCCGGACACCGGCGGCTCGACCAGCGCGCTGAACGGCACGCCCAGCGCCACCCCCAGCGACCACAGCGTCTCCACGCTCGGGTTCCCGCCGCCCGCCTCCAGCTGGGACAGCGTCGACTTCGCGACACCGGCCCGTTTGGCCAGCTCGGACAGGGAGAGCCCGGCCCGGGCCCGCTCACGCTTCAGCGACCCGGCGATCCACTCCATGGGAAGCCGGTCCGGCCGGCTGGTTGCCTCGGACATCTCGTTCGTTCGCTCCATCGGTACGACCGTTCGCCTTGACGAACACACTCTACTCGTTCACTGTAAAGAACATGCGTTCGCCAAACCGAACAACCCGAATCGCTCGACGAGCGACCCGGCCGCGGAGGACGGCCTCCCTGGTCCGGGACAGTTCACTCGTCTGGCTGGCCGGCGGGATCGTCGGCGTCTCCTTCGGCGCGGTCAGCGTCGCCGGCGGCCTGCCCGTGTGGGTCCCGGTCCTGATGTCCCTCGTCGTCTACGCGGGCTCGGCCCAGTTCAGCGCCGTCGGCGTGCTGCTCGCCGGCGGCGGCCCGCTGGCGGCCGCGGCCACCGGCCTGCTCCTCAACACCCGGGCGGCGGCCTTCAGCCTCGCCGTCGCCGGCCTGCTCGGCCCCGGCCGGGCCACCCGCCTGCTCGGCGCCCACCTGGTCACCGACGAGACGGTCGCCTTCGCGCTGGCCCAGCCGGACCCGGCCCGCCGCCGCGCCGCGTTCTGGGTCTCGGGCCTCGGCCTGTTCGCCGCCTGGAACGTGGGGGTGCTCGCCGGCGCCCTCGCGGGCAGCGCCCTCGGCGACACCGACCGCTACGGCCTGGACGCGGCGTTCCCGGCGGTGCTGGCCGCCCTGGTCCTGCCCGCCCTCCGCGCGGACCCGGGCGTACGCCGCGCCGCCCTGCTCGGCGCGGCGATCGCCCTCGCGGTGACCCCCGCCGTCCCCGCCGGGATCCCGGTCCTCCTCGCCCTTCTGGGCCTGTTCACACGTCCGGGGGTACGACGATGAACGCGACCGTGGTCATGATCCTGGCCCTCTCCCTCGGCACGTACGCCTTCCGCCTGGTGGGCCCGGCGCTGCACGGCCGGGTGGAGATCCCGGCGCGGGTCCAGGAGCTGGCGTCGGCGGGGGCGGTGGTGCTCCTGGTGGCCCTGCTGGCCACCGGCGCGCTGACCGAGGACGGCGGCTTCGCGGGCTTCGCCCGCCCGGCCGGGGTGCTGGCGGCGGGCGTACTGGCCTGGTTCAGGGCGCCGTTCGTGGTCGTGGTCCTGGGGGCCGCGGCGGTGACGGCGCTGCTGCGGGTGGCCGGAGTCGGCTGAGCGCTCCGCCGGAAGGGCCGTGAGGCGTCGCCGCTCGACCGCGGCGCCCTTGCGGCTGGTCGCGCGGTTCCTGCGCCGGCCTTCGGCCGGGGATACCCCCAGCGCCCGGTCGGGACGCTGATGTCAGTGCCGCCCGCTAGGGTCCGCGGCCATGACCGCCGAATTCCTCACCGCCACACGTACGTTCTACGACGCGATCGCCGAAGACTACGCCGACCACTTCCGCGAAGACGTCGCCAACCGACCCCTGGACCGCGCTCTGTTGGCCGCCTACGCCGAACTCGTCGGCCCAGGCGGCACGGTGGCCGACCTCGGCTGCGGACCCGGCCGCGTCACGGGCCGGCTGGCCGGGCTCGGCCTCCGCGTCTTCGGCCTCGACCTCTCCACCTCGATGCTCGCCGTCGCCCGCCGCGAGAACCCCGGCCTCCGCTTCGTCCAGGGCTCGATGCTGGAACTGGCCGTGGCGGACGCCGCCTTGGACGGGGTGGTGTGCTGGTACTCGTCCATCCACACCCCGGACGACCATCTGCCGTCGCTGTTCGCGGAGTTCATGAGGGTACTGAGGCCGGGAGGCCATCTGCTCCTCGCCTTCCAGGTGGGGGACGCGACACGCCGGTTCGAGGACCCGTGGGGGCATCCGGTGGCACTGGACTTCCAGCGGCGGCGGCCGGAGGAGATGACGCGGCTGCTGACCGAGGCCGGCTTCCGGCTCCACTCCCGCACGGTGCGGGAAGCGGACGCGGGACTGGGGGAGACGAGTCCGCAGGCGTATCTGATCGCCACCGCCTGATCAACTGCCGCCTCCGGAAGGGAAGAGCCGCCGCCAGAAGAGAAGTCCTCTCATTCTCTTCGCCGACACCGAGGCCGGTCACGGCCGCGCCGGCTGGGACCGGTCGGCTCCCGGGACGGCTCGGACGGATCCGCCCCGCCGGGCGAGGTGCTCACGCAACAGCGTGCGCAGGGAGGTGGGTTCGCGGCCGATCAGCTTCGCCAGGGTGGGGTCGGGGGTCGCGAACTCGCCCTCGCGGGCGGCGGTGAAGATGGTCAGGAGTTGGCCGGCCGTCTCGGCGGGGACGCCGCCGTCCACCAGGTGCGCGCGGAACGTGTCGTCGGGCGCGGTGGTCCTGGTGCACGGGCGGCCCGTGAGTTCGGTCGCGAGCGAGGCGAGGTCGGCGAAGGTGAGCGCCTCGGAGCCCGTCAGTGAGGGCGTCGGCCCCTCGAAGCGGCCCTCGTCCGCCAGGATCACCGCCGCCGCCTCCGCCAGGTCGGCGTGTGCCGTCCAGCAGACCGGGCCGTCGGCGGGCAGGGCCACCTCCCCGGATGCCAGGCCCGGGGCGAGGAAGTCGAGGCCGCTGGCCGCGTGGAAGCCGTTGCGGAGGGAGGTCCAGGGGACGCCCGAGGCGGCGAGGGCCTCCTCCGTGGCCGCGTGGTCGCGGCAGGCCTGGAAGCGGGAGGTGGGGCTCGCGCCCATCTGCGCGGTGTAGACGACGCGGCGGGCGCCGGCCGCGACGGCCGCGTCGATGGCGGTGCGGTGCTGCCGTACGGTCTCCTCGCCCATCCGGTCGACGGAGACGATCAGGATCTGGGACGCGCCCTCGAAGGCGTGCGCCAGACCGGCCGGATCGGTGAAGCTGCCCTGCCGTACCCGCACACCCCGGTCCGCGAGAGCCTGCGCCTTCCTCGGCTCGCGGACGCTGACGCCGACCCGGTCCGCGGGTACGCGGGCGAGCAGCCGCTCCACGATCTGGCTGCCGAGCTGCCCGGTGGCTCCGGTCACGATGATCACGATGCCCTCCAACGACGACGTTGCTATCAATGGAAACGCTTAGACGATAACACTGATACTAACGTTGGAAGCAAGTGCGCGATATCGTTGATACATGCCCTCGGGATCACGTGACACGACCGCCGCCGCCACCGGCTCCGCACCCGACACCCGGCAGCGCGTCATCGACGCCGCCATCGGGCTGCTGGAGCGTGAGGGGCGGGACGCCGTCACCACCCGCGCGGTCGCCGTCGCCGCGGGGCTCCAGCCCCCGGCCATCTACCGGCTGTTCGGCGACAAGGAGGGGCTGCTGGAGGCGGTGGCCGAGCACGGCTTCGCCACGTTCCTCGCGAGCAAGCGCGTCGTCCCGGACCCCGAGGACCCGATCCAGGACCTGC
Source organism: Streptomyces sp. NPDC001714 (assembly GCF_042892755.1). Classification (NCBI taxonomy): domain Bacteria; kingdom Bacillati; phylum Actinomycetota; class Actinomycetes; order Kitasatosporales; family Streptomycetaceae; genus Streptomyces; species Streptomyces sp. NPDC001714. Next base: position 129,737 of record NZ_JBIAUL010000001.1, on the reverse strand, counting down.
GGGACAGCTGGGACCTGGCGGTCCGGTTCGGCCTGGAGAACCCCGCGCTGTACTCGCTCATGTACGGCGACGTCGCGCGCAGCGACTCGCCCGCCTTCCGGACGGGGCTGGAGATCCTCAAGGGCCGGGTCCGGCGGCTGGCCGTCGGCGGCCGGCTGCGCGTCGGCGAGGCCCTCGCGGCCAACGTCATCCACGCGACGGCCCGCGGTGCCGTCCTCACCTGGCTGTCCATGCCGGAGGCCGACCGCGACCCGGCCCTGCTGACGACCCTCCGCGAGGCGATGGTCACGGCCGTCACCACCGAGAAGCCCGCCGTACGCGCCACCGGCCCCGCCGGCGCCGCCCGCGCCCTGCGCGCCTCCCTCCCCGACCAGACCACCCTCAGCCGAGCCGAACAGCACCTCATGAGCGAGTGGCTGGATCGCCTGGCCACCGACTCCTGAGACACCGCCGCGCGTCCCACGCCCCGGCGTCACGTTCCCGGACGTGTCACCCCGCACCGGCCGGGAGCAGCCTGGAGTCGAGACCTCGCACGGTTCTCAGTTCGATCCGCTGGGGTGTTCCGCCTGCTATCTCGACCGAGAAGGTCGCTTCGAAGGCCTGGTCCGCCGCCACGAGAGGGTGCCCCAACAGGTCCGGCAGGGCCAGCAGTTGGGCCGCCGCGCTGGTGCCGAAGCCGAAGCTGCCGGCGAGGATGACGACGCGTCGTGCCGGATTGAACGGATTGACCGCCCGGATCACGATGCCCTGGTCGACGAGGAGTTGGTCCCTGCCGTCGACGGCACACCGCATGACCTCACCCGTCGAGGCGTCGTAGATGTTCGCGTCGTGCACGTCGACCGAACCGAAGCGGAAGGTGAGCGGGAGTCGTTGCATGACCTCGGCGGTCACCTGGTTGGAGTGCGGGCCGCCGACCAGTATGAGGTTGCCGCGCCGTTCCATCCCGGTCAGTTGGTGACTGGAGGTCAGCGGCAGCGACTCCACGCTCGCCCGCTGGAGCTGCTGGCGCAGTTCGTTCAACGCCATCACGTCCCCGACTCCCACGAGGCCGGACCGTTCCCAGATGTAGTGCTCCTCCTGGATGAAGATCGACGTGACGACCTTGAGGTCGTCGGTGACGAACGGCTTCCAGAAGGCCCGGACACTGCGGAACCGCCACAGGGCGCGCAGCCGGTCGTAGAACCTGCCGAAGACGAAGGCCAGTGCCGCGGCGACCAGGTTCACGACGATGTCGTGGACACTTCTCATCCAGGGGTGCTCCGATCCGGGAGAAGCCTGCACCATCCGTTCTCCCCAGATGCTGCCCCGGAGTGTTCGGTTCTGTACTGGATACGACAGACCAACTCTCCCGCCCGGACACGCCGGCCCCGGCCCCGGTCCGTACGACATCGCCGCGCCCGCCACTCGAAGCGGCGGGCGCGGCGATGTCGTACGGCCTACCAGGCCACCGGCAGCTCCAGCGGGAACCGGCGGATGGTCTCGGTGTCCCAGCGGACCTCCTCCGGGCGCACCGCCAGACGGAGCGTGGGGAAGCGGTCCAGGAGGCGGTCCACGGCGACCTCCAGTTCGGCCATCGCCAGGGGGACCGCGACACACCGGTGGCCGCCCCAGCCGAAGGTCATGTGGGGAGCGACGGGACGGTCGGGCACGATCTCGTGCGGATCCGGATAGCGGTCCGGGTCGCGGTTGGCCGCCAGGTACGAGACGTGGACGAAGTCGCCGCGCCGGATGACCACCCCGTCCATCTCGACGTCCTCCAGCGCCACCCGGGGAATGCCCACGCCCTTGCGGAAGGGGATGTACCGGAGCAGTTCGTGGAGGAAGTCCGTCAGGTCCTTCCGGTGCTCGTGGGCGTACTCCGCCAGCTCCGGACGGGTCAGCAGCAGATACGCGATGTTGCTGATCTGGCAGGTCGCCGTGTCCTGGCCGCTGAGTGTGAAGGTCAGGGCCAGGACGGCCAGTTCCCGGTCGTCGAGCTGGTCCTCGCCGTCCCGCACCTCGGCGAGCACGCTGATGATGTCCGTGCCGGGGTTTTTCCGGCGTTCGGCGACGAGCTCGGTGAAGTAGGCCGTCAGGTCCTCCTTGGCCGCGCGGGCGACGTCCCGGTTGCCCGCGCCGACCACCAGGAGCCGGCGGACCAACTCCTGCATCCGGGGCCACTCGGCGCGCTCGATGCCCAGCAGATCCAGGATGGTGTGCTGCGGAAGAGTGTTGGACAGGTGCCGGACCAGGTCGGCCGGCGGGCCCTCGGCCTCCATCTCGTCCAGCAGCCGGTCCGCGAGCAGGGTGATGCGGCCCCGCATGCGGTCCACATGGCGCTCGGTGAAGGCCTGGGTGGCCATATGCCGGATCCGGCTGCTGTGCGGCGGGTCCATCACGTTGATCGACTCGGGGGAGACGATCGGCTCGGCCGTCATGCGCGGATAGTCGTGCTCGATGATCCCGGCCCGGCTGAACCGGGGGTCCGTGGTCACCTGCTGCACCGACTCGAACCTGGTGACCAGCCAGGCGTCCGACTCGCCGTACGGCAGCCGGATGGTGCCGAGGGACTCACGCGCCATCAAGCCGGCCAGGGCCGGGTCGAAGTCGAGGGACTTGCTGAAATTGAAGGGGCAGTTGACCGCCTGCACGTTCGTCTCCTTCATCGGTCGGTCGCTCACGGGAACGGCACCACGTTGGTGGCGTGGACGGCGGCGCTCAGATCCTTCGCGAGCCGCAGGGCGTCGCCGACCGCCCAGTAGTGGAGGAAGAACAGGCGCGGCTCGTCGTTGAGGTTGTGGTGGTGGAGCTCCACCAGGCCGATCCCGCCCTTGCGCAGGATCTTCAGGATCGGCTGGACCTCGCCCGCGGTCATCACGAAGTCACCGTTGACCGCGGCCCTCCCCCTGCCCAGCGGCTGGAAGTTGACGGTGGTCGTGGAGCCGAGACCGGGCGGCAGGATCATGTCGCCGTCCACGATCCGCTCCGCACGTGCCCAGACGCTCTTGTAGATGCCCTCGTCCTGGACGCCCTTGTTGCCGAACGCGCCGTCGATGCCCTTGGTGTCCAGGTCGAGGGTCGGCGTGACGGGCGGCCGGTCGGGCGGGGTGCCGGTGCGGTCGAAGGCCGCACGCAGCCCCTGGGCGACGGGTACCGGGTCGTGGGCGTGGGCGTGCAGATGCAGCCACCACAGGGCGGGCTGGTGGGCGAGCAGGTGCTTGTGTACGGCATTGATCGCGATGCCGTGTTCCAGGACGGCGTCGGTGAAGCCGTCCAGTTCGTGCTCGGTGACCACGGCGTCTCCCATCAGCAGGTGGGCGCCGTCCTTGTAGCGGACGAAGGCGACGTGGGTGCCGAGGGCCAGCGAGGTCTCGATCCGCACGCCCCGGGAGACCACCTTGAGGTCCCGGCGGGGCAGGCCGGTGTGGTACATGTACCGCTTCATGTCACCCGGCCGTCCCAGCGCCTTGGCCACGTCGGCCCAGTAGGCGAGGTCGGTCATCTCGGGTTCGGCCAGGGTGCGCGGGCGGTCGTGGGAGAGCGCCCGGGCCGCCGGCGTCGCTGCGCCTGCGAGGACGGGGGCCACAGCGCCCGCGGCAAGCACACGGCGCCGGGTGGTGAACGGTCGGGAAAGGGTGTCCTGCTGCCGGTCGTCGGCCATGGTGTACCTCCTGGCGCGATGGAATCACGGGCGATGGACGGTCCCCGTGATGCCATCGCGCCAGGTGGGCCAGGTGGCCCAACGCAAACCACCGGACACCGGGGCCGCGGACCGCCGCCCGGGCCGGCCGCCGGTCACTTCGTGTACAGGCCCTCGATCTCCGCCGCGAAGTCCTTCATGACCGCTTCACGGCGCAGCTTCATCGAGGGGGTCAGATGCCCGGCCTCCTCGGTGAAGTCGACGGGGAGCATCTCGAAGCGGCGGATGGACTCGGGTCGGGAGACGAGTTTGTTGGCCTCGTCCACGGCGCGTTGCAGGACGGCCCGCAATTCGACGTCGTCCAGCAGGAGCTCCGGCGGCACCGGGTGCTTGCCGTTCATCTGGCGCCAGTGGGTGAGGCCGTCCCGGTCGAGGGTGATGAGGGCGCTCACGTACGGCAGCCCGTCGCCGACCAGCATCACCTGGGAGATGAGGGGGTGCGAGCGGAGCCAGTTCTCCAGCGGGGCCGGGGCCACCGACTTGCCGCCGGCCGTGATCAGCATCTCCTTCTTGCGGCCGGTGATGGTGAGGTAGCCCTCGTCGTCGAGTTCGCCGAGGTCACCGGTGGCCAGCCAGCCGTCCCGGGTCGCCGGGACGACCCCGCCGGCCGCCGGGTCCCAGTAGCCGCGCAGGACGTGGTCGCCGGCGACCAGGATCTCGCCGTCGGCGGCGATCCGGACCTTGGTGCCGGGCATCGGCCAGCCCACCGTGCCGAGGCGGGGCTTGAGGGGCGGGGTGCAGGTGGTGGCGGCCGTGGTCTCGGTCAGGCCGTAGCCCTCGTAGATCTCGATGCCGGCCCCGGCGTAGAACGCGGCGAGGCGGCGGCCCAGCGGGGAGCCGCCGCAGATGATGTGGCGGACGCGACCGCCCATGGCGGTTCGGATACGGCGGTAGACGAGCGGGTCGTAGAAGGTGCGGGCGGTCTTCAGGGCCCGGCCGGGCCCGCTGCCGGTGCCGGTCTGTTTCGCCTCGAGCGCCTCGCCGTAGCGCTGGGCGACCCCCGTGGCCCGGTCGAAGACCGAGACCCGGCCGCCCGCCTCCGCTTTCGCCCGCGCCGTGTTGAAGACCTTCTCCAGCATGTACGGGATGGTGAGCAGACAGGTCGGTTTGAAGCCGGCCAGGTCCGGGAGCAGGTCCTCGGCCTTGAGGCTGGGGGCGTGGCCGAGGCGGACCCCGGCGCGGACGCAGGCGATCGCCACCATGCGGCCGAAGACGTGGGACATGGGGAGGAAGAGGAGGATGGAGACCTCCTCGTCGTTGCGCGCCTTGAAGATCGGGTAGAGGAGTTCGATCGCGTTGTCGACCTCGGCGAAGAAGTTGCCGTGCGAGAGGGCGCAGCCCTTGGGGCGGCCGGTGGTGCCGGAGGTGTAGATCAGGGTGGCGAGGGTGTCGGGGCCCAGCATGCCCCGCCGGACGCCCACCTCGCCGTCCGGCACCTGCGCACCGGCCTCCGCGAGCCGGTCCACGTGCCCCTTCTCCACCACCCACAGGTGCCTGAGGTCGGGCAGCCGGTCGAGCTCGGGGCCGAGCGCGGCGGCCTGCGCGGAGGTCTCGGTGACCAGGGCGACGGCACCCGAGTCGTGCATGATCCAGCGGGTCTGGAAGACCGAGGAGGTCGGGTAGATCGGCACCGTCACCAGGCCGGCCGCCCAGGCGCCGAAGTCGAGGAGCGTCCACTCGTACGTCGTCCGGGACATGATCGCGATCCGGTCGCCCGGCATCAGCCCCTCGGCGATCAGGCCCTTCGCCACCGCCAGCACCTGCGCGGCGAACTGAGCGGCCGTCACGTGCTCCCAAGGGCCCTCGCCCCCGGCCGACTTGCGGCTGAGGACCACGGCACCCGGTTCCGCCTCCGCGTTCTCGAACGGCAGGTCGGCGAGCGAGCCGTGCCGCACCGGCGGCGCGAACGGCGGTACGTACGCCTCCCGGACCACCCCGTCCAGCCGCTGCACGAGGGGCTCGACCAGGATCGGGTTCCCGTCGTAGTCCGTGGCCTGGATCGCCGCACCGGTGGAGACGGGCGCGGCGTTCGGATAAGAGGACGTGGACACGGGGCGGCTCCTCGGGCGTGCAGCGGTGAACTGCTTGCTGCATGACGTACGTGCCTCGCGCACCGAGGCGTTCACCGGCACCGGCCCTCGGAAAGGGGTTACCGGCGGTTCAGGCTGGAGATCGTACGGGGCCGCTGTGGCGGGCTTGTGGGTTTTCGGGGGTTGTCCGGGGACGGGCCTGTGCAATCCCGGAGGTTACGTGAGGGTCCTTCACGTTCGGCCCGTTTCCCGGTAGTTGACAGGTGTGACATAGGCTTACCTACGGTAACCTTACTCCAGAGTCAGGAATTGGGCCATATGGGCGGCGTGGCGGTCGTGGAGCGGGTCCGTCACCGGCATCGAAAGGGAAACTCCGTGATCGTCCTTGACCGCACCCCCTCTCTCGGCCCTCTGCTCGCCCTCGGTGCGCTGCGGTCGCCCTTCAAGAAGCCGGGCGCCGACGCTTCGTTCCCCCGCACCCACCTCGTACTGCCCGGCGTCCGCCCCGACCTCGGGAGACTCGCCGCCTACGAGCGCGTCTGCGGGTTCGCCACCGGTGACGACGGGCTGCCGGTCACCTACCCGCACGTGCTCGGGTTTCCGCTGGCGATGCGGCTCATGAGTGCGCGGGAGTTCCCGTTGCCGTTGCTGGGGCTGGTGCACACCTCCATCGAGATCGAGCGGTATGCCGAACTCCCGGGGGACGGGACGTACGACATAGCCGTCCACGTCGAGAAACTGAGTCCGCATCGGCGGGGCACCGAGGCCACCGTCGTGACCGGGGTGCGGGCCGGCGAGGACGTCGTATGGGAGTCGCGGAGCACGTATCTGGCGCGGCATCGGACGCGGCACTCCGGCGGGCCGGCCCGGGACGAGCCCGGCAGCCCGCTGCCCGTCCTCGAGGAGTGGCGGATCGCCGGGGACGTCGGCCGCCGGTACGGGGCCGCCTCCGGGGACCGCAACCCCATTCACCTGCACCCGCTCACGGCCCGCCTCTTCGGCTTCCCCCGGGCCATCGCGCACGGCATGTGGACCGTGGCCCGGTGTCTGGCCGCGCACGGGGTGCCGACGGCGGCCGACGTGCGGGCGGAGTTCCGGGCGCCGGTGCTGCTGCCGGGCACGGTCGAATACGCCGCCGAGGGCGGTCGCTTTCAATTGCGGAGCGGCGACCGGGTGCACGTGGCGGGCAGCGTGCGCCCACGCGTTGCCCTTTGATCTGCCAACCCTGCACAAAGAGTGTGTTTCGCCTTTCTGTGCAACTCCTGTCATGTCGTGGCGAACCCGCAGGTCACAGAGTTGCCCGAAGCCCTTTTCACACGGGACACCCAGCCTGCCCAAGGCTCCGTGAAGGAATCCCCCATGCTGCGCTCAGAATGCGTCCTTAATCTCGGCTCACTTTTGTGATCCATTGCACGAAGGGCGCTGAGCATGCCTCCCAGACGCGTCGCAGTAATCGCCGACTCCGACACCCGCTGGAAATGGGGGGCGTCGGTGGCCCGGCAGCTCGCCCCCGACTGCGCGCTGGACGCGTATTTCCTGCGGGGCCGGTCCACACCCACCGAACGGCAACTCGCCGAGATCGGCATCGAGCCCGACAGCCGGCGCGAGGTGCCCGCCGCCGCACTGGTCGACGACGAGGAGCTGGCGACGGCCGACATCGTCGTGCTGGCGGTCGTCGGCGGCACGGTCCTGGCGCTCGTGCACAGCCTGGGGCGCGCCTGGGAGGGCCGGCTGCACCGGCCGGTCACGGTCAGCGGGTACGTCGGCGTGGTCTACGAGAAGATGGTCGACGGTCTCATGACCCGGGCCGGCACGGACCTCGTGCTCGCCAACTCCGACCACGACACCCGCCGTTTCCGCTCCGTCTTCGCGAGCGTCGGCGTCGACCCCGGCTCGGTGGTCGAGTGCGCGCTGCCCTTCCTGGGCGGCGCCCCCTACCGGCCCTCCCCCGACCGGCCGTTCACCGTCAGCTTCGCGGCCCAGCCGTCCGTGCCCAGGGACCGCGCGTCCCGGTTCCGGCTCCTGGAGCGCGCCGCCGCCCACGCCCGCCTGTATCCGGAGCGGCTCGTGCTGGTCAAGCTGCGCAGCCTGCCCGGCGAGCAGACCACCCACGTGGAGTCCGACCCGTACCAGGAACTGGTCGAGACCCTCGCCGAGCCCGCGCCCGCCAACCTCCAGCTGGTCTACGGCAACATGGCCGACGTCCTTGACCGCACCGACCTGCTGGTCACGGTGAGTTCGACGGCCGCCCTGGAGTCGATGCACCGGCGGATACCCACCGCGATCCTCACCGACTTCGGTGTCCGCGAGGCCCACGGCAACCACTACTTCGTGCACTCCGGCTGCCTCGTCTCCTGGGACGACATCGACGCGGGCGCGCTTCCGCAGCCCGACCCGGAGTGGGCGGCGGCCCAGGGCATCGGCAAGAGCGATCCGTACGCCGCGGCCCGGGCCCGCGTCGCCGCGCTGCGCGCCGCCGGCCCGTTGCAGCCGCTGCGCCCGTACTACACGCCGCAGAGCGCCGGCACCTACCTCGGCGGCATCCTCCGGAACAACGGCTTCGACGAGCAGGGCCGCCCGCTGCCCGTACCGCCGGGCGCCGGGGGCCGGGGGCGGGTGAAGAGGGCCGTGCGGAGGGTCGCCGGGCGGGGTGCCAAGACGCTGTACCGCGTGGGTCACCAGCGGCTCGCGCCCGCCCTGCGCCGCTGGGGTGCCGTGTGACGGAGCGGGCCGGTCACGGCGGGGACCACGGCCGTCCCTCCATCAGGTTGCCCAGGCCCGCCCAGGCGAAGTTCATCAGGGTCGCCGCCGACTGACGTGCCGTCACTCCCGGCGTGGCGTTCGCCCAGGCCGCCAGGGACTCGGCCGCCCCCACCAGCGCCTCGGCGAGGCCCGCCACCTCGCCCTCCCCCAGATCGGGGTCGCGGTGCGCGGCACGGGCGGCGGCGACGATGAGCTGGGTCACGAACGCGACGATCTCCTCGCGCATCGCCGCGACCTCGGAGGCGAACCGCTCGCCGTGGGTACGGGCCTGGATGTGCAGCACCGACCAGCCGTCGGGGTGTTCCGCGGTGTAAGTGAAGAACGCCCCGAGGCCGTCCCAGAGCTGCCGGTCGGCGGGCAGTTCGCGGTCGACGCCGGCCCGGACCGCCTCGGTCAGGGCTCTGGCCTCGCGGCGGATGCACGCCGCGAACAGGTCTTCCTTCGAATTCAGGTACAGGTACACCAACGGCTTGGAGACACCGGCGAGTTCGGCGATCTCGTCCATCGACGCGGCCATGTAGCCCCGCTGGCCGAAGGTCCGCACGGCGGCGTCCAGCATCTGCTGCTCACGTACCGCGCGCGGCATCCGCTTGGTCTTGACGGTCCCCATGGGACAAAGCCTAGTTGGGACCCGGGGCGCGGGAGTCGCTCAGGAAGAGGTCTGGGTCCGGGCCTGCGCCGCCTCGTCGACCGCCTCGTCCTCCTGGCTGCGGTTGGCCTCGATGTTGGCCTTCATCCGGTCGACCCGCTGCGAGACCTGGACGGAGGCGCGGTCCCGCTCCTTGCGCAGCACGACGAAGCTGATCGGCGCCGACAGGACGAGGGAGAGCAGCAGGACCCACAGAAGGTTGGAGTCGCCGAAGCCACGCGGGAACGCGCCGGCGTAGACGAGGCCCCAGACGACGAGGAGGCAGCCCGCGAAGATACCGAGGCGCATCAGCGTGTAGCGGAGCATCTCAATCCAGTCTTCCGATGACGAAAAGGGGCACCGTCCAGTGAAGCACGCCGTGGGGCCGATCTTGCACCGGGGTCGGGTCGGGCCGGGTCAGGTCAGCGGGAGCAGCATGGTGATGTCGTCGCGGTCGTCGCCGGGTGCGACGCGGACCGCGGCGGGGACCCGGCCGACCTCCTTGTATCCGCAGGAGCCGTAGAAGTTCTCCAGGCCGAGGCCGCCGCGGCAGCTGAGCCGTATGGCGTCGATGCCGTCGAAGCCGCGGGCCGCGTCGGCGGCGGCCGCGAGGAGGTCGCGGCCGTAGCCCTGCCCCTGGTGCCTCGGGTGCACCATCACCGTGTACAGCCACACCCAGTGCGTCATCAGCCGGTGCGTGTTGAAGGAGAAGAACGCGGTGGCGGCGACCTCGCCGGCCTCGTCGTGCCCGACGAGGAGGCGGTGGCGGCCCTCGGCCATCGCGACGAGGTGCCGGACCAGCTCTGGCCGGATCTCCTCCGCCGTGACCGGCGCCACGAAGCCGACGGCTCCGCCGGCGTTGGACACGTCCGTCCACAGGTCGAGGATGCCGTCGCGGAGGGCGGGGGTGATGGCGGGGTCGAGGGTGAAGGTAAGGGGCATAGCGGGATCGTATCTATTACTGCAGTGCTTGTGCAGCCACTTTCAGGTCGGCGACGAGGCCCTGGTAGGCCTGCTCCCGGTCGTCCGATCGCAGTACGGAGGAGGGATGCACGGTGGGCACGAGCCGCTCCGGCCGCCCATGGATCTCCTCCTCCAGCATGGTCCCGCGCGCCTCGCCCACCCGGAACGACGATCCGAGCAGCGCCTTTCCCGCGGTGGCACCGAGCACGACGATCAGCTCCGGCTGCACGACGCTCAGCTCGGCCGCGAGCCAGGGGCCGCAGGCCGACATCTCGCGCAGGGTGGGTGGCTTGTGGATGCGGCGCTTACGGGTTGCGGCCCAGGTGAAATTGAAGTGCTTGACGGCGTTGGTCACGTAGGCGTCGGCCGGGTCGAGGCCTGCCTCCGCCAGCGCCTTGCCGAGCAGCCGCCCGGCGGGCCCGACGAAGGGCTCGCCCTGCCGGTCCTCCTGGTCGCCGGGCTGCTCACCGACGAGCATGACCCGGGCATGCGCCTTGCCCTTCCCGAAGACGGTCTGAGTGGCGTCCCGGTGCAGCGGGCACCCACGACAGCCGGCGGCGGCCCGCCGGAGGGCAGCGAGGTTGAGCCGGTCCGGGAGGAAGGGGGTGGCGGTGTACGCGTCCTCCGGAGCGCTGGTGGTGGACATGAGGTCCGGGTACCCGCCGTGGGAATGCGGATTCGTCTCCGCCCGCGGGTGAGTGGGGGCTTGTCGCGCAGTTCCCCGCGCCCCTAAAAGCAGGGGCGCCGCAGTGCGCCCCCTTGGGGGCGCGGGGAACTGCGCGATCAGCCACGACGCGCCCGCACCCGACAACGCACCGTCGACGCCCTCACACCCGCATCGGCTGCGGGGACTCCCTGCGCGCCGGGTCCGGGCCGTCGTACTCGCGGATGATCTCGTAGCGCGTGTTCCGCTCCACCGGACGGAAGCCCGCGTCGCGGATGAGGTCCAGCAGGTCCTCGCGGGTCAGCTTGTTCGGCGTGCCGTAGTTGTCCGCGTCGTGCGTGATCTTGTACTCGACCACCGACCCGTCCATGTCGTCCGCGCCGTGCTGCAGCGCCAGCTGCGCCGTCTGCACGCCGTGCATGACCCAGAAGACCTTCACGTGCGGGACGTTGTCGAAGAGGAGACGGGAGACCGCGAAGGTCTTCAGGGCCTCCGCGCCGGTCGCCATCTGGGTCCGGGCCTGGAGCCGGTTCCTGACCTTGCCGTCCTTCACGTCCACGAAGTCGTGCTGGTAGCGGAGCGGGATGAAGACCTGGAAGCCGTTCGTCTCGTCCTGCAGTTCGCGGAGGCGGAGGACGTGGTCCACCCGGTGCCTCGGCTCCTCGATGTGGCCGTACAGCATGGTGCACGGGGTCTTGAGACCCTTCTCGTGCGCCAGGCGGTGGATCCGGGACCAGTCCTCCCAGTGGGTGCGGTGGTCCACGATGTGCTGCCGGACCTCCCAGTCGAAGATCTCCGCGCCGCCGCCGGTGAGGGACTCGAGCCCCGCGTCGATCAGCTCGTCGAGGATCTCGGAGGCCGACAGACCGGAGATCGTCTCGAAGTGGTGGATCTCCGTGGCCGTGAAGGCCTTCAGCGAGACGTTCGGCAGGGCCGCCTTCAGTTCGCGCAGCGAGCGCGGGTAGTAGCGCCACGGCAGGTTCGGGTGCAGGCCGTTGACGATGTGCAGCTCGGTGAGGTTCTCGCCCTCCATCGCCTTGGCGAGCTTCACCGCCTCCTCGATGCGCATCGTGTACGCGTCCTTCTCGCCCGGCTTGCGCTGGAACGAGCAGTAGGCGCAGGACGCGGTGCACACGTTCGTCATGTTGAGGTGGCGGTTGACGTTGAAGTGGACCACGTCGCCGTTCTTGCGCGTGCGCACCTCGTGGGCGAGGCCGCCCAGCCAGGCCAGGTCGTCCGACTCGTACAGCGCGATGCCGTCCTCGCGGGACAGCCGCTCACCGGAGCGGACCTTCTCCTCCAGCTCACGCTTGAGCCCGACGTCCATGCCTCACCCTTTCTACGACAGCCCGACCAACGGTATCCCTAGACCTCTTCGGGCAGTTCCCCGACCCGGTTCTCCCACTTCGTGGACAGCACGATCGTGGTACGGGTCCGGGAGACGCCCTTCGTCCCGGAGAGCCGCCGGATGGTCTTCTCCAGGCCGTCCACGTCGGTGGAGCGCACCTTGAGCATGAAGGAGTCGTCGCCGGCGATGAACCAGCAGTCCTCGATCTCCGGCAGGTCCCGCAGGCGCTGCGCCACGTCCTCGTGGTCGGCCGCGTCGGAGAGGGAGATGCCGATGAGGGCGATGACGCCGAGGCCGAGCGAGGCCGCGTCGACGGTGGCGCGGTAGCCGGTGATGACCCCGGCCGCCTCCAGCCGGTTGATGCGGTCGGTGACGCTGGGTCCCGACAGTCCGACGAGGCGGCCCAGCTCAGCGTACGAGGCCCGGCCGTTCTCCCTCAGGGCCTGGATGAGCTGCCTGTCCACGGCGTCCATGCGATCGAAGCCTTCCGCTGAAGATTCCCGAAGTAGATGAGAGGTGGTGCAGAGGTACAGCTACTTGCTTCCGCCGCCGAGGTCGCCCTCCCAGCGGCGGTAGAGCCGGTGCCCGACGCCCGCCGCGTCCAGCACCCGCCCGGCGACGAAGTCCACCAGGTCCTGGATGTGGGTCGCGCCCGCGTAGAAGGCGGGGGAGGTGGGGACGACGACCGCCCCGAGGTCGTCCAGGGTGACCAGGTGGCGCAGGGTCTGGCCGTTCAGCGGGGTCTCGCGGACGGCGACGACGAGCGGCCGGCGCTCTTTCAGGGTGACACCGGCCGCCCGCTGGAGCAGGTCCTTGGACAGGCCGAGCGCGACCCCGGCGACGGCGGCGGTGGACGCCGGCACGATCAGCATGCCCTTCGCCGGGTACGACCCGGAGGACGGCCCCGCGGCCAGGTCCCCGGCGCTCCAGTACCGCACCCGCGTCAGGTCCACCCGGAAGGTACCCGGCTTGCCGTCGGCCCCCCGGGCCAGCCATTCCCCCAGGTCGTCCCGCCAGTGCGCGTCCCGGAAGGAGATCCCGGTCTCGTCAAGGAGGGTGAGCCGCGAGGCCCGGCTGACCACCAGGTCGACGCTCTCCCCGCCGTCCAGCAGGGCACGCAGCACAGCAGCGGCATACGGCGTTCCGGACGCCCCGGACACCCCCACGATCCAAGGCACGCGCTGCGTTTCTCCTGCGTTCACACCTTGAGCGTACCGGCGCGACCCGGCGAGTTCAGGACGGGTCCGCGGTGACCGACGGTACTCAGACGCTCAGGCCCCGGACCAGCAGGTCCAGCAGCGCGCACACGAAGAGGGCAATCCCGATGAACCCGTTGACGCTGAAGAAGGCGCGGTTGAGGCGGGAGAGGTCGTGCGGGCGGACGATGTTGTGCTCGTACACGAACGCGCCCGCCACGACCGCCAGGCCCAGCCAGAAGAACGCGCCGGCGTGGGTGACGACCGCGTACCAGACGAACAGGCCGGTCGTCACCGCGTGGCAGACCCGGGCGCCCCAGATCGCCGCCGGGATGCCGAAGCGGGCCGGGACCGACATGACGCCGATCTCGCGGTCGGTCTCGACGTCCTGGCAGGCGTAGATCAGGTCGAAGCCGCCGATCCAGATGCCGACGGCGAGGCCGAGGATCACCGCGTCCCAGGACCACTCGCCGGTGATCGCCAGCCAGCCGCCGATCGGGCCCATGGCCTGGGCGAGGCCGAGGATGGCCTGCGGGAAGTTCGTGAACCGCTTCCCGTAGGGGTAGACCACCATCGGGATCACGGCGACGGGCGCGAGAGCCAGGCAGAGGGGGTTCAGCAGGGCCGCCGAGCCCAGGAACACCGCGACCGCGATCAGCGCGCCCGTCCAGGCGTGCTTGACGCTCATCGCGCCGGTGACCAGCTCGCGGTGGGCGGTGCGCGGGTTCCGGGCGTCGATCTCGCGGTCGATGATCCGGTTCACCGCCATGGCGAAGGTGCGCAGGCCGACCATGCAGATCGTGACCAGGAGCAGCCGGCCCCAGTGGATGTTCCGGTCCAGCTCGAACATCGCGGTCAGCGCGGCGATGTACGCGAAGGGCAGGGCGAAGACCGAGTGCTCGATCATCACCAGGCGGAGGAAGGCTTTCGTGCGTCCCGGCTGCGGGAGTGCTGCGGAAGCGGAGCTCACAGCCCGTACTCCTTCCAGCGGCGGTCCACGAGAGCCGCCGTATCCGGGTCCGACAGGACCATGTCCGGCCAGCCCCCGTCCCGTGTGTAGCCCTCCTCGGGCCACTTCCTCGTCGCGTCGATGCCCGCCTTGCCGCCCCAGAACTGCTGGTAGGAGGCGTGGTCGAGGTGGTCGACGGGACCTTCCACGACCGTGAGGTCACGGGCGTAGTCGGTGTTGCCGAGGGCCCGCCAGGCGACCTCGTGCAGGTCGTGGACGTCGCAGTCGGAGTCGACGACCACGATCAGCTTGGTCAGCGACATCATGTGCGCCCCCCAGATCGCGTGCATGACCTTCTGCGCGTGCTTCGGGTACTTCTTGTCGATCGAGACGATCGCACAGTTGTGGAAGCCGCCGGCCTCGGGGAGGTGGTAGTCCACGATGTCCGGGACGATGATCTTCAGGAGGGGGAGGAAGAAGCGTTCCGTGGCGCGGCCGAGGGGGCCGTCCTCCGTCGGCGGGCGGCCGACGACGATCGACTGGAGCAGCGGGCGCTTGCGCATCGTCACGCAGTCGATGGTCAGGGCCGGGAACGGCTCCTGCGGGGTGTAGAAGCCGGTGTGGTCGCCGAACGGGCCCTCGGGGAGCATCTCGCCCGGCTCCAGCCAGCCCTCCAGGACGACCTCGGCGTTGGCCGGTACCTGCAGCGGGACCGTCTTGCAGTCGACCATCTCGATCCGCCTGCCCGCGATGAACCCGGCGAAGAGGTACTCGTCGATGTCACCGGGGAGCGGGGCCGTGGAGGCGTAGGTGACGGCCGGGGGGCAGCCGAAGGCGATCGCGACCGGGAGGCGTTCCCCGCGCCGGGCCGCCACCTGGTAGTGGTTGCGGCTGTCCTTGTGGATCTGCCAGTGCATGCCGATGGTGCGCCGGTCATGGCGCTGGAGGCGATAGAGCCCCAGGTTCCGGATGCCGGTCTCGGGGTCCTTCGTGTGGGTCAGTCCCAGGTTGAAGAAGGAGCCGCCGTCCTGGGGCCAGGTGAACAGGGCCGGCAGCTGGTCGAGGTCGACGTCGTCGCCGGTCAGGACGGTCTCTTGCACCGGAGCCTCTTTGACCTTCTTCGGCGGTACGTGCGTCATCGCGCCGAGCTTGCCGAACGCCTCGCGCACGCCGACGAAGCCGTGCGGCAGTTCGGGGCGCAGCAGCCCGCCGATCTTCTCGGAGATCTCGCCGTACGACTTCAGGTCCAGGGCCTTCAGCAGCCGCCGGTCGGTGCCGAACACGTTCATCGCGAGGGGCATGCTCGACCCCTTCACGTTCTCGAAGAGCAGGGCCGGTCCACCGGACTTCTGCACCCGGTCGACGATCTCCCCGACCTCCAGATACGGGTCGACCTCGGCCTTGACACGCTTGAGGTCTCCCTCGCGCTCCAGTGCCCGGAGCAGGGAGCGAAGATCGTCGTAAGCCATGTGTCCCAGTATCGGCCACCCGGGGTCCGGGCCCGGTCACCGCCCCCTGCATACTCGTCGGGCGTGAGACGTCATCGCCGGTTACCGCTGCTCGCTCCGCTCCTCGCCCCGCTCCTCGTGCTCGCCGCCGCCTGTGCGCCGGCGCGAGAGGCAGGCGGCTCACCCGTCTCCCCGCTGACCCGGGTGCCGGCCGCCGACCGGAAGGCCGCCCCCGATCTCACCGGCAGCAGCCTCGACGGCAGGACGGTGAGCCTCGCCGACTACCGCGGCAAGGTCGTCGTGCTGAACGTCTGGGCGTCCTGGTGCGGGCCCTGCCGGGCCGAGGCTCCCGAACTGTCCAGGGCGCAGCGGGCGCTGGCGGCGAAGGGGGTCCAGGTGCTCGGGGTGGACACGGACGCCCGGCGGGACAGCGGGCGGGCGTTCCAGGACGAGCACGACCTGGTGTACCCGAGCCTGCACGACCCCGGCAGCCGCAAGCTCGTCCGGCTGCCGAAGGGGTACCTGCCGCAGTCGCTGCCGTACACCCTCTTCATCGACCGGCACGGGAAGATCGCCGCGAAGTACCTGAGCGAGCTGACGGAGGCCGACGTCCGCGCCATCACCCGGCCGCTGCTGGCGGAGTAGCGCGCGACCGCGGCCTCAGCTCCCGCCGCCGGCAAGGCACTTGTCGCCCTCCCGGATCGGCGCCACCAGGCGGCTCAGCTCCACCAGCACCGCGTCCAGCCCCGTCACGGAGTCGGCGACCGAGACCTCCACGGCGGGGCTACGGCCGTAGGTGACCAGCATCTTGCGGCCGTCCCCCGCCGTCTCCCGCCACACCCAGTCGACACCGTCCACGCTGACGCACGCGTCGGTGGTCGGGGCGGGCGGGTTCACACCGCACCGCAGCTCCACCGTCCCGTGCCCCCAGACCGCGAGCCCCTCGAAGGACACCCGGTCCCGCGTGTCGCCCCCGAGCCGGTCCGGGTACCGGTCGGCGAGCCGCGCACACGCCGGGTCCGTCGCGAACGGCCCCTGCGCCAGCCCGAACACCGGCGAGTCCAGCTCACCGGCGACCAGCCCGCCCCCGACGCCCAGCCCCACCACGACCGCACCGGCCGCCACCCGGCTCCTGCGAGACCACCCGCGCACCCCCACCGCTCCCCCTCCTGTCCCCCCTCCTGTCCGTGCGGAACCATGATGCCCGGGTGCCGATGCGCGGCCTCGGTCACCCGCTAGTCTGGCCGCCATGCTCAGGTATCTGCCCTACTTGCTGGTCCTCGCGCTGTGGATCTACGCCTTCGTGGACTGCCTGAACACCCCTGAGGACGAGGTCCGCGCCCTGCCGAAGCTGGCCTGGGTGTTCGTCATCCTGCTCTTCGGGGAGGTCCTGGTCGGTCCGGTGGCCTGGCTGGTGGCGGGCAAGTCCCGGCAGCCGCGCGAGCGATGGGTCGCCCCGGACGACAACCCGGAGTTCCTGAGGTCCCTGAAGCCGGACGATCCGCGCACCGACTGACGCGCCGGGACGTCAGAGCGCGCCGCCGGTGTGAGCGTGCGCGCGCATGCCGCACGGCAGATCGGTGAGGTCCGCGATCCGGGCCTGCCCGTCACCGCTCGGGCCGAGGTGAGGGCGTCCCCGGCACGGCCGGTCGAGGACGACTGAACAGAGCGCCTAACAGGGCGAGTCGGGAAGGTGGTCCCGCGCCCACTCCCCCAGCGTCTTCAGTGACGGCTCCAGCGCCGCGCCCGCAGCCGTCAGCCGGTACGAGACCCGCAGCGGCGGCCCCTCGTCGACCTCGCGGACCACGAGACCCGCCGTACCGAGTTCGGCGAGCCGGTCGGAGAGCATGCGTTCGCTGATGCCGGGGATGGCGCGGCGCAGGCTGGCGAAGTGCGTGGGCTGATCCATCAGGACGGACAGGATCGGGCCGTTCCAGCGCTTGCCGAGCACTTGGAAGACACGCGTGATGCCGACATCCACGCCTTTGCACGCTTCCGGGTCATGGGCCTGCTCCACCGCCATGACATCAGGGTACAGCCCCACTCGAAGGAAGGGGCTGAAAAAAAGTAAGCACCTGTGTTATCTATAGCTGAGTACGAATTCTCAGCCCTGCGGCCCTGCCCTGGGCCCGTGTATCCGGAGACCTCTCATGGCCACCCTTCTCCACATCGACTCGTCCCTCCTCCCCGGCGGGGCCTCCTCCTCCCGTGCCGTCACCGACGCCTTCCGTACGGCCTGGCTCGCGCAGCACCCCGAGGGCACGGTGATCTACCGCGACCTGGCGGCGGACCCCGTACCGCACCTGAACGCGGCCGCCCACACCGCCGGTTTCGCCGACCCCGCCACCCACACCCCCGAGCAGGCGGACGCCTTCGCGGCCCGGGTGCGGCTGATCGAGGAGCTGGAGCAGGCGGACGCCGTGCTCATAGGCGCCCCGATGTACAACTTCACGATCCCCTCGACGCTCAAGGCGTGGCTGGACAACGTGGTCCTGTTCAACCGCACGATGGGGGAGAACCCCTCCGCCAAGGGCACCCCGGTCACCGTGGTGGCCAGCCGCGGCGGCTCGTACGCGCCGGGCACCCCGCGGGAGCCGTTCGAGTACGTCCAGAACTACCTGACCGCGCTGCTGTCCGACGGTCTCGGCCTGGACGTCGACTTCATCGTGCCGGAGCTGACCATGGCCCCGCAGAACCCGGCGATGGCCGAGCTCGTGCCGCTCTACGAGGCCTCCCGCGACCGCGCCCTCCAGGACGCGGCCAGCAAGGCGAAGGAGCTGGCGGACCGCCTCGCCGCGTAACGTACGCAGCGGCCCCTGGCCCGGGGCCGGTTGCGCCGATCGGCCCAGCAGCACATGCGGCTCCGGTGGCGGGCGGTTGTGATGGACGCGTTCTGACATCCCGACACCTTGGAGGCCGTCATGCGCATCCGTTCCCTCGCCGTCACCGGCGCACTCGCCGCCACCCTCGCCCTCGCCGGCGGCACCGCCGCGTTCGCCGACAACGGCGCCGAGGCGACCGGTACCGCGTCCAACAGCCCGGGTGTGGTGTCGGGCAACGTCATCGAGGTCCCGGTCGACATCCCGGTGAACGTGTGCGGTGACAGCATCGACGTCATCGGCCTGCTGAACCCGGCGGCCGCCAACACCTGCACCAGCGGCTGACCCGGGCCGCGCCGCAGGTATCGTCCGAGGACTTCCGGAGGCACCGCGCCTGCGGAAGTCCTCGCATGCGTGCAGGTTGTACGCCGGTGAGCCGCCCGAAGCGGACAGTGCGCCCCTGGGCCGGGCCGGGAGGGATCCCGACACTTACCTCGTATGACGACTGCTCCCGCCGGTTCCACCACCAGCATCGCGCCCGAGTACGGCGACCGGGTCATCGCCGTGGAGGCGGCGGGCTCGGAACCGATCCCCGACGCCGAACGCCACGGCAGCCCCCTCCAGTTGCTGTGGACGTGGGCGTCCCCCAACATCGAGTTCGCGACCGTCTACATCGGCGTGATCGCGGTCCTCTTCTTCGGCCTGGACTTCTGGTCGGCGACCGCCGCGATCCTGCTGGGCACCGCGATCGGCGCGGTCACCCAGGGCGTGCTGTCGCTGGACGGCCCGCGGTTCGGCGTCCCGCAGATGGTGATCGGCCGCTTCTCGTTCGGCTTCCTCGGCAACATCCTGCCCTCCGCCGCCAACGGCCTGCTCGCGGGCGTCGGCTGGTTCGCCGTGAACAGCGTGAGCGCGGCCTTCGCCCTGAACACACTGACCGGCCTGCGCCCCCTCCCCTCCCTTCTCCTCGTCGTGGTCGCCGAGATCCTCATCGGCTTCATCGGCCACAACTTCGTGCACACCTTCGAGAAGTACGCGTTCCCGGCGCTCGCGGTGATCTTCCTGCTGGCCGGGGTGTGGACCTTCAAGGACGCGGACCTCGGCGGGGGCGGCTCGGGCGGCGGCGTCGGCGGCTTCCTGCTCGCGTTCAGCGCGGCCTGGGGCTACGCGGCCGGCTGGAACCCGTACGCCACCGACTACTCCCGCTACCTGCCGCGCACCGCGAACAAGGCGAAGACCGTCCTGTGGCCGGCCGTCGGCCTGTTCGTGTCGGTCTCGATCGTCGCCGTGATCGGCGCGGCCTCGGCGACGATCGTCGCCCCGAAGGACGCCACCCCGACGGCCGCCTTCACCGGGCACCTCCCCGGCTGGCTCGGTGACCTCGTCCTGCTCGCCATCATGCTGGGCGGGGTCTCGGCGAACGCCCTCAACGTGTACTCCGGCGCGATCTCCATCGCCTCCTTCGGCCTGAAGCTCCCCACCTGGCTGAGCCGCAGCGCCCTGGTCGTGGTGTCGGGCATCGCCGGTACGGCGGCGGCCTGGGCCTCGCTGGACGACGCGGGCTCGGCCTACGAGGCGTTCCTGCTGGTCATCGCGTACTGGGTGGCGCCCTGGCTGGGGGTCGTACTGGTCGAGCGGTGGCTCCAGCGCCGTACCGCGACCGACGAGGAGCTGTCCGCCCGCCTCGCCGACCGCTCCTTCACCAACTGGCCCGGTCTCGCCGCGCTGTTGATCGGCGTCGCGGTCTCCGTCCCGCTCTTCTCCAACCAGGAGGACTACGTCGGCTGGGTCCCCGAGCACCACCCCGCCTTCGGCGACATCACGCCGGTGGTCGGCTTCGCGGTGAGCGCCCTGCTGTACGCGGCCCTGCGGCGGCGCCCCCGGACCGCCTAGGGGTTCCGCACCGGAGGTCTTCGCCCCTTTTCCCGCGAAACAGCGCGAAAGGGGGCGCTCGACCCCTGTTGCGGGGGTCCGCCGACGGGTGTTGCATGACAGAGGAGAGGCGCCTGCGCGCCTCCGCGTAGCGCCATCCGTGTTCTGCCGGTGCCACCTCGGAACAGGGAGACTCACCGATGGACGTACACGGGCCCATGCACAGTCGTCGTCAGTTCCTCGGTGCCGCCGCCACAGCTGCCGTGGCGGGCCGCTACGGCATGACGGGACGTGACCGAGCGGAAGCTCACAGCGCGGCCGGTTCCGCGCCCCCGCCCTCGTTCGGTCCGGTGAAGCAGATCGACGCCGGGGATCTGAACGTGGGGTACGTCGAAGCCGGACCTGCGAACGGACAGCCGGTCATCCTCATGCACGGCTGGCCCTACGACATCCACAGCTACGAAGCGGTCACGCCACTGCTCGCGGCGAAGGGGTACCGGGTGGTCGTCCCCTATCTGCGCGGCCACGGCAGCACGCGGTTCCGCTCCGAGAAGACACCGAGGAACGCCCAGCAGTCGGCGTTCGCCGTCGACATCATCGCCCTGATGGACGCCCTCAAGACGGAGAGACCCATCCTCGCCGGATACGACTGGGGATCGCGGACCGGCGACATCATCGCGGCGCTCTGGCCGGAACGCTGCAAGGCGCTGGTCTCCGTGACCGGATATCTGATAGCGAACGTCGAGGCCAACCAGATGCCGTCGCCCCCGAAGAGTGAATGGGCCTGGTGGTACCAGTACTACTTCGCCACCGACCGGGGCGTCCGCGGCCTCGACAAGTACCGACGCGACCTGGCCGAACTGGTCTGGAGGTTCAACTCTCCGACGTGGCGGTTCGACGACGCGACGTTCGATCGCACGGCAGCGGCTTTCGACAATGTGGACTACGTCGCCATCGTGATCGACAACTACCGGTGGCGGCTCGGTCTCGCGAAAGGCGAGCGCCAGTACGACGACCTCGAGAAGCGCCTGGCCGCGGCACCGGTCATCAAGGTGCCGACGATCACCATCGACGGAAAGCACGATCCGTTCACGCCCCCGGGAAACGGAACGGCCTACCGCGAAAAATTCGGAGGCCCGTACGAGCACCGGACCCTGGACGTGGGACACAACGTCCCGCAGGAGGACCCGACGGGTTTCGCGGCGGCCGTCGTGGCGGTCAACGGATTCTGACCTCGCCGGCCCGCCGCCGGGGTCGGTCAGTCGTCCTAGTCGTCGTCCCGCAGTCTGCGCCAGATCCGGCTGCGGTGCAGCAGGAACAGCGAGCCGACCACGGCGACCAGCTGGAGCCCCACGGCGAGCAGCCAGAACTCGTCCCTGGTTTCCAGCCGGTTCGTCAGGAACTCGAAGTTCATGCCGAAGAACCCGGTCAGGAACGACAGCGGCAGGAAGATCACCGACACGATCGCCAGCCGGTTGATCACGCCGTTCTGCTCGCCCGCAACCAGCGAGCCGTAGCTGGCGAAGGCCCGGCGGCTGGCGTCCTGGAGGGACTCGATGTCCGCGAGGACCAGGCGTGCCGCCCGCTGGAGCTCCTGGGCGAGCCGCTGCCGCTCCACCGGGAAGTCAGGGCTCAGCATCCTGCGGGTGATCACCTCGTCGACCCCCTGGAGGTAGGGCAGCAACGCGTGGTGCAGGACGGCGGAGTGGCGGCGCAGCTGGGACAGCCGGTAGATCTGCTCGGGGCGCCGCTCCTCGAACATGTCGTCCTCCAGCTCCTCCACCTGGAGCAGCGCCTCCACCGCGGCCCGGCGGAACGTCGAGAGCGCCTCCTGGAGCAGCAGGAACAGCGCGGCCACCGCGTCGTGCGGCCGCTCCCGCCGCACCAGCGCCCTGATGTCCCCCGCCAGGCCCGCCCGGCGGCCCCAGTGGACGACCACCAGGAAGCTCTCGGAGGCCAGGGCGTGCACATGGTGGACCTGGCCGGCCCGGACCACCGGCACGACGAACCCGGCGGTGTCGCCCAGGAACTCGGCCCGCGGGGATCCCTCCGGCCGGCCGAACCACTCCAGGTCCTCGTCGTCCAGCCCGAGCTGCCGGACCACCGGCTCCTGGGCCGGGCCCTCCTCCTCGGGCAGTTCGACACCGAGGAGCAGGAACGGATCCGTGGCGAGTCGCCGGCGTGCCTCCGGCACGGAGACCGTCGTCGTGCCCCCGTCCGGCACCGACACCATCGTTACGATCATCGCCCTCACCGCTGATCCCGTCGCCCACGCTCCCAGCCTGCGGG
Source organism: Streptomyces sp. NPDC001714 (assembly GCF_042892755.1). Taxonomy (NCBI): domain Bacteria; kingdom Bacillati; phylum Actinomycetota; class Actinomycetes; order Kitasatosporales; family Streptomycetaceae; genus Streptomyces; species Streptomyces sp. NPDC001714. The sequence goes on along the minus strand of NZ_JBIAUL010000001.1, from coordinate 107,089 downwards.
CGGCCCGCGGTGCGCGCACCCGCTGTCGCCGACCAGGTGCGGGCCGTCCGGGCGAGACGGCGGCCCCCGCTACGCCACCGTGCGCAGCCCCGGCGACCGGACCGCCGCCGTCCCCCGCACCACCCGGTGCGCGCAGACCGCCGTCAGGAGTTCGCCCAGCAGGTCCGGGTCGTCGATCTCCAGGCCGAGCAGGGACTCGATCCGTTCCAGGCGCTGGTAGAGGGACTGCCGGCCGATGTGCAGGAGGGCGGCCGTGCGGGTCGGGGAGCAGCCGTGCCGCAGGTGCACCTCCAGGGTGCGGACCAGGTCGCTGGGGTGGGCCGCCTCCCAGGCCAGCAGCGGACCGAGGGTGTGCTGGACGAGCGCGGCGAGGCGGTCGCGGTTGGCGGCGATGCCACCCCGGGTCAGCTCGCGTTCCAGGGCGAGGGCGCGGGCCGAGGTCACCGACGGGCCCTCGGGCACGGCCGGTTCGGCGGGCGGCACGGTCAGCGCGAGTTCGAGGGTGGTCCGGGCCGCGCGCAGCGTCTCGCTCCAGTGCAGCCAGCCGCCGGAACCGACCGCGTGGCCGACGGCGACCGTGGCCCCCGCCTCGGCGGCGCCCCGGAACGCCTCCTGCACGGACCGCACGGGATCGCCGGGGACGGCCGCCGGTACGGCGAGCAGCGCCAGGACGTCCCCCGGGAACGCGGCCCGCAGCGCTCCGGCCCCGCCCAGCGCCCGGGCCGCCCGGTCGACCGCCCCCACGCCCCGGCTGCCGTGCAGCGAGACGCCGAGGAGCCGGGCGCCGGGCCCGGGGTGGAACCCGGCGAGGGCCGCCCGCGCCTCCACCTCGGGCTGGTTGAGGGCCTGCCCGTCGGCCAGGTCGGCGAGGAGCGCCGCCGCGTGGTCGTCGCCCCAGGGCCGGACGACCGTACGGCGGCCGGACAGGCCCCGGGCCACGATCGCCCGGTTGGCGGCCTCGGTGATCCGGACGAAGGGCACCACCCGGTGCAGGGCGAGCAGCGGCAGGCCGAGCCGGCAGGCCTCGTCGGTCACCTCGGGCGGCATGCCGGGCAGGGCGCGCCCGACCTCCACCGCGAGCCCGGCCGCACCGCGTGCCGCCAGCTCCCGCACGTACCGGCGGCGGACCTCGTTGCCGGCGTCGGTCAGCCCGAAGCCGTTGGTGAGGAGGAGTTCGCCGCCGTCGAGGAAGTTGGCGCCCTCGTAGACCTCGCTGGAGTGCACCCAGCGCACGGGGCGGTCCAGGGCACCCTCCCCGGCGAGGAGTTCGGGGCGGGCCGCCCGCACGGGGTCGAGGGCCAGGACTTCGCGGAGGGTGAGTGCGGGCACGGTGACCTCCAGGGGACGGGCACGGCCGCTGACATTTCGTCCGGCCGGGGGTTGCCCGGAGGGTACTTTCCGCACGTTGCCCTCGTGTTTCGGCCACGGGAGAGTGACGTCATGGATCATCTGCAAGCCCGTACCGCCCGTACCTGGCTCGCCACCGCCGTCGCCGAGGCCCGTGCGGGGCTCGCCGAGGGGGGCATCCCGATCGGTGCCGCGCTCTACGGCGCCGACGGCGCACTGCTCGGCCGCGGGCACAACCGGCGGGTGCAGGACGACGACCCGTCCATGCACGCGGAGACGGCCGCCTTCCGCGCGGCGGGCCGGCAGCGGTCGTACCGGGGCACCACCATGGTGACGACGCTGTCGCCCTGCTGGTACTGCTCCGGTCTGGTCCGCCAGTTCGGCATCTCCCGGGTCGTGATCGGCGAGGCGGCCACCTTCCACGGCGGCCATGACTGGCTCGCCGAACACGGCGTGGAGATCGTCCTGCTGGAGGACGCCGAGTGCGTCGCCCTGATGCACGACTTCATCGAGAACAACCCGGCTCTGTGGAATGAGGACATCGGTGAATGAGCTGAGGCCCCGTATCCCCACCATCGATCTGCGTCCCTGGCTGGACGGCGACCCGACGGCCCGCGAGGACCTCGCCCGGACCGTCGACAGTGCCCTGCAGACCGCCGGCTTCCTGCTCGTCACCGGGCACGGGGTCGAGCAGGAGCTGCGCACCGCCGTACGGGAGGCCGCGCGCCGTTTCTTCGCCCTCCCCACCGAGGTCAAGCAGGCGTACGAGGTGAAGGTCGGCGGGCGCGGCTGGCTCGGGCCCGGCGCGGAGGCCAACGGCTACTCGGAGGGCACCGAGACCCCGCCCGACCTGAAGGAGTCGCTGACCTTCGCGACCCACGAACCGTTCGACGACCCGGTCGTCAACGCGGAGTGGTACGCGCCCAACGTGTGGCCGGCCGAGGTGCCGGAACTGCGCACGCTCTGCGCGGAGTACCTGGACCGGATGGCCGGCCTCGAGAAGGAGCTGCTGTCCCTCCTCGGGTACGCGCTCGGACTCGAACGGGACTTCTTCTCCCGGCACATGGACCACCCGACGTACGGCTTCAACATCAACTGGTATCCGGGCACCGAGGTGCTCGGCGAGCCCGCGCCGGGCCAGTTCCGGATCGGGCCGCACACCGACTTCGGGACGGTGACCATCCTGGACCGGCAGGCCGGCAAGGGCGGGCTGCAGGTGTACACGGACGAGGGCGGCTGGGAGGACGCGCCCTTCGACCCGGCCGCCTTCACCATCAACATCGGTGACCTGATGGCCCGTTGGACCGGCGACCGGTGGCGGTCGGGACGGCACCGGGTGCTGCCGCCGCCCACCGACGCGCCCGCCGAGGAACTGATGTCCCTCGTCTACTTCGGCGAGTGCACCCCGGGCACGACCGTCGAGTCCGTCCCGGCGCCGGTCGGCCGGGTCGCGTACCCGCCGGTCGACTCGCACGTCTACCTGCGGGAGAAGCTGGACTCCATCACCGTCGGCTGACCCCACAGCGTCAAGATTCGTAACCCAACAGTCATCACCTGATCTGGCCTGAAGCAACTCCCCCTTCCTACACTTGCGTTGAGGGGGGACTGCCTTGCACAGACGGTTGCACGGTCGTGGGGCGCTGTTCGACGTCGAGCCGGCCGGGCTCGTGCCGAGAATCGTCGGGTTACGGCCGTACCACCATCGTGCCCTTCCTCTCGAACACCCCGGTGAGCTGCCGTTCGTCGTGCTGACCGGGGCGCGGGGGCTCGGCAAGAGCGCGGTGCTCGGCGAGTTGCGGGACGCGTACAAGGGGCACACCCCGGTCGCGCTGGTCGACTGCACGGAGGCGCAGTTCGCGGGCCCGCCGCCGGAGCGGCCCGCCGAGTCCTGGTCGCCGGTCGCGCAGGCGCTGCTGGTCGTCGCCGAGCAGCTCGCCGAACCGGTCACCGGTGCCGGCCGGATCACGTTCCCGCGGCTGATGTCGGGCCTGGTCGCGGTGGCCGCCGGCGGCTGGGGCGACGCGGACTCGGAGCGGATCCGGCGCGAGGTGGAGCGGATCCTGCTGCTGAACGAGAGCGGCTCGTGGATCAGCGGCTTCGCCGGGCGGTGGGCCGGGAAGGTGGCGGCGAAGGTGGTCGCCGCCGCGACCGGGACCGGGCCGCTGGTCTCCGGCGCCATCGAGGCGACCCTGGAGTCGATCGCCGAGGGCTTCGCCAGCCGCCGCCACCAGAAGGCGTCGGTCTGGTACCGCACGTACCCCAACGCGGGCGGGCACGCCCAGCGCGGGCTGATCCTGCTCTCCGGGCACTTCCGCGCGGGCGGCACCTCCCGCGAGCACGCCGAGCGGTACCTCGTGCGGGCGCTGCTCGCCGACCTGGCCGAGGCGTACGCGGGCGTGCTGCCGCGGATGCAGCGGCTCGGCCGGCCGCTGGTGCTCCTCGACAACGTCCAGACCGGGCCGGGACCCGGCCTGGTGGAGGCCGTGCTCAGGGACCGCGCCGAGGGCATCGCCGACCAGGTGGCCTTCGTCACCGGACTGCGCGGCGACGGCCGCGAGCTGCTGCGCGGCGGGGTACGGCGGGAGCTGGCCGGGGTCGCCCGGCGCACCGGGTGGACCCCGGACCCGGCCGTGCCCTCCTCGCGCGCGCTGCTGGTCGCGCTCCCGCCGCTGACCCCCGACGACACCCTGCACCTGGTCGGCGCCCCGGCCGCGCCCCAGCTCCCGCACGCCGTACACCGGCTGACCGGCGGCAATCCGCTGGGCATCGCCCTGCTCGCCGAGTCCGCGGCACAGCATCCGGAGCGGGCGGGATCGCTGGGCGACCTGCTGACCGCCGACGTACGGCCCGTCGAGGACGGCCCCGCCGCGCCCGCCTACCTCCAGCTCCTGGACCGGCTGGTCCCCGCCGACCGCCTCGACGAGCTGACCGTCCTCGCCGCCGCCCACGACCACGACTCGGCGTGCGCCCTGGCCGCCGCGCTGCTCCCGGACGACTTCGGCCCGGCCGACGTACGCGCGCTGCAGAACCGGCTCGCCCGGGAGGGGCTGCCCGCCGAGCCCGGCCAGTTCGTCGGGGACCCCTTCGTGCGGACCCTGCTGCTGCTCCGGCTGCACCTGCGGGACGCCGACCACAGCGGCTGGCGCACCGCCCACGAGACGCTGATCGCGTACTACACCGAGGACCGGCCGGACGGGCAGGCCCGCTTCCGGCTCCACCACCAACTGGCCCTGGGTCAGACCGGACCGGCGGTCGCCCACCTGCGCGACAGCTTCCCGGTCCTGGACACCCGCAGCTGGCTGCACACCCTGCGGTTCATCGCCGCCGCGCCCTACTTCCACGCCCATGACGCCGAGGGCCGCGACTTCGGCGGCCACGGCGACCGGCGGGCGGCGGTGGCGCTCGGCCGCACGGACGCCCAGCAGCGGGTGCCGGACGGCGTGGACGGCGTACTGCACCTGCGGATACGGCGGTTGCTGCACGCGGTGTGGCTGCTGACCGACCCGCTGGTGCTGCCCGACCCGAAGGTCGGCGACCGGCTGCGGTTCGAGCTGGAGCAGTTGTCCAACCTGCGGCCGGCCGGCAACGCGCTGCTGTGGCGGGCCTCCCGGGACTGGCCTGCGGCCGCCCTGGCGGGCCGCCCGCCCGCGGAGGACGGGGACGACGACGAGGGTGACGCGGGCGACGACGAGCGGAGCGGGGTGGCCTGATGGCGGGGCGGGGTGTGGGCGCGTGGTTGCGTGAGCACGTCTGGGAGATTCCGCTGCGCCGCTATCTGGCCCTGCTGGTCGCGGCCGCGGTGATCGCCGGGCTGGTCGTCGGGGTGCGGGTGGTCGTCCACGACGACCGGTCCTGCGCGCCGGGGGTGGCCCGCCCCGAGGGAAGCGACGAGTGCGTGGGCGTGGCGACGACCGCGTACGACTTCGGGCATCCGCAGCTGCGGAGCACCGTGCAGGCGATCGCCCGGGAGAACTCCCGCCTGCAGCCCGGGCGTTATGTGACGGTCGCGGTGATGCTGCCGTACACCGCGACGGCGGCGGCCAGCCTCGCCGACATCCAGCACGAGCTCCAGGGCGCCTACCTGGCCCAGTACCAGGCCAACCACGACTCCAACGGGCAGTCCCCGGCGATCCGGCTGGTACTGGCCAATCCCGGGGCGACCAGCCAGTACTGGCAGCGGATGGTCACGCAGCTGGCGGGCATGACCGGCGGCACGGACCGGCTGCGGGCGGTCGCCGGGGTCGGGCAGAGCACCGACGACAACAAGAAGGCCGTCAAGGAGCTGACCAGGCTGGGCATCCCGGTGGTCGGGTCCTCGATCACCGCCGACGACCTCGCCAACGGGCAGGGCGGCAAGGACCCCTACCCCGGCCTTGCCCGGGTCTCCCCCACCAACACCGACGAGGCCCGCGCCCTCGCCTCCTTCGCGAAGGTCAGCGCGGGCCGGGCGCTGCTCGTCTACGACAAGCCGGGCGACCCGTACACGCGGACGCTCCAGACGTCGTTCGCGGCGCTGATCAAGGGGTCGCCGTACGAGCCGCAGCCGTTCACGCCGCCGGCCGACCGCAGCCGGGAGGGGACCACCGCGAACACCTTCCGGCAGATCACCAACCTGGTCTGCGACACCTCGCGGTCGACCGACACGATCCTCTTCGCCGGCCGCCACACCCAGCTGCGGCAGTTCATCAACGCGCTGGGCGGACGGGGGTGCCAGGACCGGAGGTTCACGGTGCTGACGGGGGACGAGGGGTCGTACCTGACCGGCGAGACGAAGCTGGACCGCAGTGCCCTGCGGCACAACCTCTCCGTCCGCTACACCGCCCTCGCCCATCCCGACGCGTGGGGCAGGGGGAGCCCGAGGACGGGCGGTTCGGCGGCGGACATGGCGACGCTGGCCGGGCTGCTGAAGAGCGCGGAGAAGGCACCGGTCGGGCCGGTCGGGCCGGTCGCCCTGGAGGACGGCCAGCTGATCATCGCCTACGACGCGATGCGGCTCGCGGTGCACGGCATTCGCGAGGCGGTGCCGGCGGGGAGGTCCGTGCCGGCGCTGGCCGACGTGGGGTTGCAGTGGCCGCAGGTGAAGGGGTCGCTGCGGGTGGACGGGGCGAGCGGGTGGATCTGCCTGGACGCGCACGGGAACCCGTACGACAAGGCGGTGCCGATCGTGGAGCTGCGTGCCGAGGGTGGGTCACGGTTCGTGACCATTGCGTGGCCGGAGGGGAAGCCGCCGAGTGGGGAGTGTCTGCCGCCGTCGTGAGCCGCGGGCCCGGTGGGGGCTGGTCGCGCCCACGCGGCGGAGCCGCATGGTGATACAGCCCCGCGCCCCTGAAAGCTTCGCGCCTCACTTTCACCCTATGGAGTCGATCAACCGTTGGAACCTGGTGCGCCAGCGTTGTTCCGTCTCGCCCTCGCCCTTGAACTCGTGCGTGAAGCGCAGGGCGCTGCCGGATTCCCCGTCGCGCTCCAGGTGGAAGCGGACTCTGCCGCCGCCCTCCACCGTGTACTCCGCGATGCGGTCGACGTCCCAGGCGGTCACCGTGCCCGTGCCCAGGTCACCCAGGGTGACCGTGCCGCCCAGTCTCGGTTGCAGGACGTCGACCGGGGTGAACCAGGCGGCCAGGCCCTCCGGGGTGGAGAGGCTCGGCCAGACCTGGTCCGGCGGCTTCGGCAGTCGTACCAGGAAGTGGAGGATGTGCGTTCTCCCGTGGGTCTGACTGGTGCCCTGTTCTATGGAACCGGTCATGACACCAGTGTCGCCCCCGGCGGGGTCAGACGCCCGCGTAGGAGTGCTTGCCGGTCACGAAGATGTTGACGCCGTAGTAGTTGAAGAGCCAGCAGCCGAAGGCGATCATCGCCAGGTAGGCGGCCTTGCGGCCCTTCCAGCCGGCGGTGGCGCGGGCGTGCAGGTAGCAGGCGTAGGCGACCCAGGTGATGAAGGACCAGGTCTCCTTGGGGTCCCAGTTCCAGTAGCGGCCCCAGGCGCTGCCCGCCCAGATCGCGCCCGCGATGATCGTGAAGGTCCACAGCGGGAAGACCGCCGCGTTCACGCGGTAGGCGAACTTGTCGAGGGACGCCGAGGCGGGCAGGCGCTCCAGGACCGAGGTGGCGAAGCTGCCGGGCTTGCCGCCGTTCTCCAGCTTGCTCTCGTACGCGTCCTTGAAGAGGTACAGGATCGTGGCCACCGCGCCGACGTAGAAGACCGCGCCGCAGAAGATCGCCGTCGAGACGTGGATGTACAGCCAGTACGAGTGCAGGGCCGGGACCAGCGGCTCGCTCGCCGTGTAGAGGACGGTGACCGCGAGGCCGAGGTCGAGCAGGACCGTGGTGATCAGGAAGAGGCCGAGCCAGCGGACGTTCTTCTTCAGGGCGAGGAGCGTCAGGTAGACGGCGACCGCGACCGTGGAGAACGTGATGTTGAACTCGTACATGTTGCCCCACGGCGCCCGCTGCACGGAGGCCGCGCGGGTGACCACGCCCGCCAGCTCCACGAGGAAGGCGAGCACCGTGAGGGAGATCGCGATCCGGCCGTAGAGGTCGCCCTGCTCGTCGCCGCCGTGGGCGCCGGGGCCGTCGGGCACGTCCCGGGAGCCCGCCGCGGAGCGGACCACGACCTGCGGTCGCTCCAGTACGGCGGTGCCGCCGGCCTTCTTGACCGTGACGGCGGGCGCCTTCTTCGCCTCAGCCTTGGTGGTGAGCGCGTTGGCGGTGCGCGCCACCCGGCTGCGGCTGCCGAGCAGCCACTCGAAGATGTAGGCGAAGAACGCCAGCGTGTAGACGGCCATCGAGGAGTAGACGAGCGTGTTGCTCATGCTCGCCAGATGCTCGTTGGTCGCGGCGAGGGTGGTTGCGTCGAGCGCGGTTGCGGCGGCGGAAGTCATCGCTTCTCAGCCCCTTCGGCAGGTACGACTTCGGGGTCGGGGGATTCTGCGGGGTCGTCGTCAGTGGTGTCGTCGGGGTCGGGGGCGCCCGGCGCCTGGTCGTAGAGGATGCCCGCGAGGTCGCCCAGTTCCTCGGGCACCTTCGCGGACTCGCTGCGGCCCAGCCCGGCCATCTCGACCACCGTGACACCGTCGGGGCCCTGCACCGCGCGCACCCACACGCGGCGGCGCTGGATGAACAGCGAGGCGGCCAGGCCGAAGATCGCGGCGAGCGCGCCGCCCAGCGCCCAGCCGCTGCCGGGCTCCTGGACGATCTCGAAGCCGGCCCATTCCTTGACGTCCTTCTCGAACGTCACGGACCCGGCGCCGTTCGGCAGCTGCATGGTCTGGCCCGGCTTGAGGTTGTCCCGGAACTGCGCGCCCTTGGAGTCCTTGAACTCCTTCATGTGGGTCTTGTCGAGCTGGTACACGCTCTGCGGGATGCCCGAGTTGACGCCGAGGTCACCGTGGTACGGCGTCAGGTTCAGCACCGGGTTGTCCAGCGCCGGGAAGCTGGAGAGCACCGAGGGGCCGCCGGCGTACGTCGGCAGGAAGAACAGCGAGATGCCGAGCTGCTCGCTGACACCCTTGGCGTCCTGGTAGCCGTCCATCACCTTCACCACACCCTGGGAGGTGACGTTGCTGTCGAGCGGGAGCAGCGGGACGGCGTCGTGGTAGACGACGTCGCCCTTGCCGTCGCGGACCGTGATGACGGGCGCGTAGCCGTGGCTGACGAGGTAGACCTTGGCGTCGTCGATGTGCAGCGGCTCGTTCACCTTGATGGTGGTCCGCTTCGGCTTGCCGTAGGCGCCCACGCTGTAGTCGACGTCCGCGGCGAAGGAGACCGCCGTGCCCTTGCTGGGGCCGCTGGTCTGGTACGTGGCGTGGAAGTTCTTCAGGTCGAAGCTGAACGGCACCAGGTCGTCGGTGCTGAACATGGACCCGGACTTGAAGTCGTCGTACTGGAGGATCGAGTTGGCGAACCCGTCGCCCTCGACGACCAGTTTGGTGCCGTCCGACTTGTACATCTGGCCGGAGGCGAAGGCGATCAGCAGCACGATCAGCGCGATGTGGAAGACCAGGTTGCCGAACTCGCGGACGTAGCCCTTCTCGGCGGCGACCGCGTCCCCGGCGAGGTGCGCGCGGAAGTGCCGCTTCTTCAGCAGCTTGAGGGCCGCCGCACGGACCTCGTCCGGCTCGGCCGCGGTCCGCCAGGTCGTGTACGCCGGGAGCCGGTCCAGCCGCTTGGGGGCGCCCGGCGGACGGCCGCGCAGCTGGCCCACGAACTGCCAGGCGCGCGGGATGATGCAGCCGACGAGCGAGACGAACAGCAGGATGTAGATCGCCGAGAACCACACCGAGCTGTAGACGTGGAACAGGCCGAGCTTGTCGTAGATCGGCGCGAGCGTCTTGTGGGACTTCTGGAACTCGGCGACCTTGTTGATGTCGGCGCCGGACTGCGGGATCAGCGAGCCGGGGATCGCGCCCAGCGACAGCAGCAGGAGCAGCAGCAGCGCGACCCGCATCGAGGTGAGCTGACGCCAGAACCAGCGGGCCCAGCCGACGACCCCGAGGCCGGGGGCGACCGGCGGCTCGGCCGGGGCGGTGGAGAGCTGGGAGCCCGCCGCGCCGAGGTCCGGCTCGCTGTTGTCGGTTTCGGTCTTGCTCATCGATCAGATCCCCACAGTGAAGCCGTCGGACCAGCCCTGCATCTCCTGCACGAGGCTGTCCCAGGCCCCGGTCAGCAACAGCACACCGGTCACGATCATCATCGTGCCGCCGATGCGCATCACCCAGACATAGTGGCGCTTGACCCAGCCGAAGGCGCCGAGTGCCTTGCGGAAGGCGACCGCGGTGAGCACGAAGGGGACACCGAGGCCCAGGCAGTAGGCGACGGTCAGTATGGCGCCGCGGCCGGCGCTGCCCTGCTGGGCGGAGAGGCTCAGCACGGCGGAGAGCGTCGGGCCGATGCACGGGGTCCAGCCGATGCCGAACAGCGCGCCGAGCAGCGGTGCCCCTATCAGACCGGCCACCGGCCGCCTGTGGAAGCGGAACTCGCGCTGGGTGAACCAGGGCATCAGGCCCATGAAGAACACACCCATGGCGATCATCAGCACGCCGAGCACTTTGCCGAGAATGCCGGACTGTTCCTGAAGGTCCTGGCCGAAGTAGCCGAACAGGGCCCCGCCCGACACGAACACGGCGGTGAAGCCGAGCACGAAGAGCGCGGCGCCGGTGGCCATCCGCCCCCGCCGGGCCTCGGCGAGATCGGTGCCGGCGACCCCCGTGACGTACGAGAGGTAGCCGGGGACGAGGGGCAGCACGCAGGGCGAGAAGAAGGAGACGAGTCCGCCGAGCAAGGCGATCGGCAGGGCGAGCAGCAGGGCGCCGCTCATGACGGTCGTGTTCGGTCCGTCGGTCGCGCCCGCGAGGGTGACGAGTGCGCTCACGTCACTTCTCCGCGACGACCGGCTTGACCATCTTCAGCAGGCTCTCCTCGCTGAGCGCCGCCAGCGAGCGCGCCGCGATCTTCCCCTGCCGGTCGAGTACCAGGGTGGAGGGGATGGCCTGCGGGTTGAGCGTGCCCTTCTTGAAGCGGAGCATCAGCTTGCCCGTCGGGTCGTACAGGCTCGGGTAGTCGATGCCGTTCTGCTTCTCGAAGGCGACCGCGGAACCGGTGCTGGTGTCGCGGGTGTTGATGCCGACGAACTGGACGCCCTTGCTCGCGTACTCCTTGGAGACGGCGGCGAAGTTGGGCGCCTCGGCCCGGCAGGGACTGCACCAGGAGCCCCAGACGTTGATGACGACGACCTTGCCCTTGTAGTCGGCGACGTCCAGGGTGCTGCCGTCGATGGTCTTGCCGGACAGGTCGGGGGCCGCCGCGCGGTGGCCCTGAGCGACCGTGTCGATGCCGTCCTTGCCGGTGACGAAGTTGGTGTTGCCGCCTCCGCCGGAAGTGCCGCCGTTGCCGCACGCGGACAGGGTCAGGGCTGCCGCGGCGGCCGTGGCGCCGAGCAGGAGGGCGCGGCTACGGGTACTCATGTGAAAAGTTTCGCATGCCCGTTCTGAGGATCTTGCGCACCCCCCTGGGTCCGGGATCCGCCCCGTTTCAGGCCGCCGCCCCCTGCTTGAGGAAGGTCTTCCAGCCCTCGGCCGGCCGCTGCCCCACGTCCAGGGTGCGCAGCTTCGCCAGCACCTCCGGCTTCTGTACGTCCATCCAGTCCACGAACTGCCGGAAGGAGACCAGGCGCACGTCGGCGCCCTTCTCCTTCTCCCGGGCGATGTGCTTGAAGGCCTGCTCGACGGCGTCCATGTAGATGCCGCCGTTCCACTGCTCGAAGTGGTTGCCTATGAAGAACGGTGCCCGGTTTGTCGTGTACGCCCGCTGGAATCCCGCTATGTACGCCTGGGCCGACTGGGTCCGCCAGCGCGGGTAGTTGTAGGCGGGGGCCTTGGTCGAGTTGACCGACTGGTTGGCGAGCATGTTGTAGTCCATGGAGAGGACCTCGAAGGAGCGGCCCGGGAACGGTATCTGCTGCAACGGCAGGTCCCAGATGCCCAGCTTCTTCTCCGGCCAGACCTGGCGGCCGCCGGGCGAGGAGGCGTCGTAGCGCCAGCCGAGCTCGCGGGCGGTGGGCAGCAGGTTGTTCTGGCCGAGGAGGCAGGGGGTGCGGCCGCCGACCAGTTCCTTGTCGTAGTCGAAGGGGAGCGGGGGCAGGTCGGTCCAGCCGGAGTTGGTCCGCCACTCCTTCACGAACGCCTTGGCCTGGTCTATCTCGCTGCGCCACTGCTTGGGCGTCCAGTTGCCGACGGTGCCGTAGCCGCCGCAGAAGTGGCCGTTGAAGTGGGTGCCTATCTCGTGGCCTTCGAGCCAGGCCCGGCGGACGTTGGCGAGCGTCGCCTTGATGTGCTCGTCGGTGAGGTAGCCGATGTCGGAGGCGCCGCGGGGGTTGTTCGGCGGGTCGTAGAGCCGCTTCTTCGACTCGGGGAGCAGGTACAGCCCCGAGAGGAAGAAGGTCATCGACGCGCCGTGCTCCCTGGCCAGGTCGAGGAAGCGCGGGAAGAGGCCGGTGCCGACCTCGCCGGCGCCGTCCCAGGAGAAGATCACGAACTGGGGCGGGGTCCCGCCGGGCTCCAGCGGCTCGGGGGCGGCGGGCTGGTGGGGCTGCTTGCCGGTGTTGGCGGTGGAGCCGTCGCCGAGGGGGCGGGCGCTGGGCGTCTTCGAGGGCTTCTTCGACGGCTCCTTGGTGGAACCGGCGGCGTGGTCGGCACCGTCCGACGATGTGTGAGTCCCGCAGCCGGCGAGGCCCAGTCCGGCCGCGGCACCCGCCCCGACGCCGAGCATTCCCCTTCGGGTGAAGGTCCGCATGGTTCCCCGATTCGTCACGTCCTCTGGTGGTCACCCACTCAGAGGGCGGGACGAACAGGAAGGTTCCAGAAGGAACCATATATTTTCAGACTAATCTCATGAAGCCGGTTGAACCCGGTTCGAGGGGCCCGGAGTTCACGCCCCGAAGGCCTTCCCCTTCCCCTTCACCGGCTTGGCGCCGGCGCGGAGGTGGGCCGGGACGAGGTCGATAGCGGGCTCGGAGTAACCCACGGAAACGATCCTGTCGCCCTCGTACGTGAAAGTCGTCAGGGAGGCGAGGGTGCACTGCCGCTTGCGCGGGTCGTGCCAGAGCCGGCGGTTCTCGACGTACGACCGCAGGATCCAGATCGGCAGCTGATGGCTGACCAGCACCGCCTCGTGCCCGCGCGCGCGGTCCTTGGCCGTGTCCAGCGCGCCCTTCATCCGCACGACCTGGTCGACGTACGGTTCGCCCCAGGACGGCCGGAACGGGTTGACGAGGTACTTCCAGTTGGCGGGATTCTTCAGCGCCCCGTCGCCGACGCCGAAGGTCTTGCCCTGGAAGATGTTCTCGGCCTCGATGAGCCGCTCGTCGGTGGCGAGGTCGAGCCCGTGCGCCTTGGCGACGGGGGTCGCGGTCTCCTGCGCGCGCTCCAGCGGCGAGGCGACGACGTACGTCACGTCCCTGCCGGAGAGGTGCTCGGCGACCCGGTCGGCCATCTGCCGCCCGAGTTCGGAGAGGTGGTAGCCGGGGAGTCTGCCGTACAGGACCCCGTCCGGGTTGGCCACCTCCCCGTGCCGCATCACGTGGACGACGGTGATGTTCTGCTGCTCGCTCATGCTGCCGTGGCCTCCGCGGCCGCTCGGGCCGCCGCCGGGAGGGCGTCGGCGATCTTCTGGACGGCACGCTCGTCGTGGGCCGTGGAGACGAACCAGGACTCGAAGGACGACGGCGGCAGGTAGACGCCGTCGGAGAGGAGGGAGTGGAAGAAGGCGGTGAACCGGAAGGACTCCTGGCCCCGCGCGTCCTCGTAGTTGCGCACCGGACGGTTGGTGAAGAAGACGGAGAACATGTTGGAGGCGGTCTGCACCTGGTGCGCGACGCCCTCCTTGTTCAGCGCCTCGCTGACGAGCCCCCGGATCTGCTCCGACACGGCGTTGACCTTGTCGTACGCCGCGTCGTCGAGCAGCCGCAGCTGGGCGAGCCCGGCGGCGGTGGCGACGGGGTTGCCGGAGAGCGTGCCGGCCTGGTAGACGGGCCCGGCCGGGGCGAGGTGCGCCATGACGTCCGCCCGCCCGCCGAAGGCGGCGGCCGGGAAGCCGCCCCCCATGACCTTCCCGAAGGTCATCAGGTCGGGCACGACCCCGTCGATCCCGAACCACCCGGCCCGACTCGTCCGGAACCCGGTCATGACCTCGTCGGAGATGTACAGGGCGCCGTTCTCGCGGCAGGCGTTCTTCAGCCCCTGGTTGAACCCGGGCCCGGGCGGCACGACACCCATGTTGCCCGGCGACGCCTCGGTGATCACGCAGGCGATCTCCCCCGGGTGCCGGTGGAAGGCCTCCTGCACCGCCTCCAGATCGTTGTACGGCAGCACGATCGTGTCCCCGGCCTGCGCACCGGTGACACCGGGGGTGTCGGGCAGCGCGAAGGTGGCGACGCCGGACCCGGCGGCGGCCAGGAGGCTGTCGACGTGCCCGTGGTAGCACCCGGCGAACTTGATCACCTTGGTGCGCCGGGTGAACCCGCGGGCGAGCCGGATGGCGGACATGGTCGCCTCCGTCCCGCTGCTGACCAGCCGGACCTGCTCCAGGGGGTCGATCCGGGCGACCATCTCCTCCGCGAGGGCGACCTCGCCCTCACCGGGGGTACCGAAGGAGGTACCGCGGGAGACGGCTTCCTGGACGGCGGCGATGACCTCGGGGTGCGAGTGCCCGAGGATCATGGGCCCCCAGGAGCAGACCAGGTCGACGTACTCGCGGCCGTCCGCGTCCGTGAGGTAGGGCCCCTTGCCGGAGACCATGAAACGGGGGGTGCCGCCGACGGCGCGGAAGGCGCGCACCGGCGAGTTCACGCCGCCGGGCGTGACGGCGGAGGCGCGGTCGAAGAGCGCCTGCGAGACGGGCGCGTCGTAGGGATAGGGCGTTTCGCTCTGGGCACTCATGACGTGCGACTTCTCCGACTTCTCGGACTCCGGATGCTGGGTGACCTCCTCAGGGTAGGCGGAGGACAGCCGTCTCCTCGCAGTGGAGGGCGGCCGGTCCCCACGCGGGGCCCGGGGCATCTGCGAGACTGTGACCCGATACACCCAGCTCATCCGGTACGCAGGCGGCCGGAGGCTGTAAAGATCCTGCGGACTGATGTTTCGACGCACGTTTCGGCGGGCGGCCGTGGGGGAGGTCACTGACACGATGATCGGGTTGCGCGGCGGGGGCCACGCGTCCTAGAAAAGCAGTCGGGTGGAGATATGCATCGCGGTGGCGGAGTGGGCGAGGGGACCGATGACCTGGGTCCTCGACGTGCCCAACGGGGAAGGCACCGGCGCGACGCGGAGGAATCGACCGAAGCAGCACGGCAGGAACAGGGCGTACCGAGTGAGTCGGAGCGGCGCGACCGACGTATCGATCAGCGGGACCGCGATCAGAGGGATCGTGGCCAGCGGAGCGATCGGCGGATCGACCGTCTGCAGACCGGTAGCAGGAATGGTGGTCGGGTGGGGGTGACGTACAAATACTTCGGCGCACCGGACGGCGCGACCGCGGCCCGGGTCCCGATCTCGATGCGCCCCGAGGAACTCGGCGGCGACGAGCTCGGCATGAACGGCATGTTCACGAAGATCAAGCCGGAGACGATGGCCGCGATGGTGCTGACGGGCATCGAAGGCGTGCCTCTGCACAAGGTGCCGCCGCTGGAGCTGGTCGTCCTGCACCCCGACTACGCGGTGGTCAAGCTGCCCATGACGGTGGTCGATCCCCTGCGCGGCATAGGCGAGGAAGCGGTCGGCGCGGCGGCCTTCATCTGGTCGACGGTCCCGGACCGGGGCGGCCCGAGGGACGCGTTCAACGTGTACCAGCTGCTGCACGAGTGGCAGGACTTCAGCCACCGCCTGCATGAGGCGGGGCATCAGCCGTACTGCTTGGTGTGGCCCTGACCTGGGGTTCGGTGGTTTCGGGCGGGGTCTTCGGGCCTCGCCCTTTTTGGTGCCGGAGCAAGGCAACCGCGAGGGCGCATCCGGGGCACGTGGACCTGGGAACGGCGTTGACCCGGGAGAACCAGGAGAGGAGTCTTCCCGGGGCGACGCACCTGCGCCAGGTCAGTGCCCGCTGACGGCGAGTTCGTAGTCGCCGATCAGGTCGCCGAGGAGCGTGCCGGCGGTGAGGTCGCTGGTGACGTGGCCTGCCATGTAGAGGCGGGAGTAGAGGACTTCGTCCTGCATCCACCGGTAGTCCGCGGCGCGGTGCGGGGAGAGGACGCTGAGGAAGGTGACGGCCGCGGCGGAGCGGGTCGCGTGCCGGGAGGGGTAGGAGTACGGGCCCTTGGCGCCGGGCGCGATGTGCTTGTCGGGGCGCAGGGCCGGGTCGAGGACGAACGGGGCCGGCTGCTTGTCCTTTGCCGCCAGCTGGTCGCTGATCGTCTTGGCCAGTTTCAGGGCCGTCTTGAGCTCGGCCTTCTCGGTCCTGCCGCGCGCGGCGGGGATCAGTTCCCGCTGGTCGTGGAGGTAGAGCTTCCAGACGTCCTTCTTGCCGTGCAGCTCCAGCCAGGTCGCGGCCTTCTTCCCGGCCGCCGTGCGGGCCTTGGCGAGGGCCTGGTCCTGGCGGAGTTCGGCGGTGCGCTCCTTCGCCGACGGCGGGGCCGGGATCTGCTGTGCCGCCCAGGCGGTGAACGCCTTGTCGTCGCGGGTGGTGCCGTGGGCCGTCCGCCATTGGGCGAAGAGGCTGTCGGCCTTGGCGCGCTGGGCGTCGGCCGCCTTGCCGATCGCCGCGATCTCGGCGTCGGTGAAGAGCGTGGGTGGCGGGTCCTGCTTGATCAGGTCCGTCGCGCTGGGGTTCTTCACCGCGGCGGTGACGGCCGTGACCAGCTGCGGTCGCAGGGTGCTGACGGCCACGGCCGCGACGGCGAGCAGGGCGATCAGGGGATAGCGCCATTTGACGCCGCGCAGGACGTTCATGCGGCAGGAGTCCTTTCGGGGAGCGATACCGGAAGCTGTGCCGGGGACGGTGCCGTGTGTGGCTCGGTGGTGAAGTGGGCGCGGGCGAGGCGCCGTACGTCGTTGTCGGGCAGTCCCGGGGTGAGCAGGGACTGGCCGATGACGTACTTGCTGAGCGAGACCGGCCGGACCCCCATCCCGAGCAGCAGGCGGTCGGCGGGGGCAGGGCGTGCCCCGCCCTTGGTCTCGATCAGGACGTGCCCGGGGTCGAGCGCGGCCGCCCGGCCGTCCCGACGGCAGCTGAGGGCGGAGTCGAGGGTGACGCGGCTGCCGTGACGGAGGTCGGCGAGGGCCACGCGGACGTAGCGGACCTCGACGGCGGCGGACAGGGCCCCGGCCGTGACGGGGACGTCGGCCCGCTCCAGCAGCTCGTCGACGAACGCGGCCGCGGCGGCGGTCAGTTCGCCGTACTTGTCGGCCGGGACCCGCAGGGCGTGCTTGACCGTGGCGCCGCGGCCGTCCTTCGTCTTCACCTCCACCCGGCACAGTCCGTCCTCGGCGTACAGGCGGGTGCGGACCTTCCAGCGCCGCCGCCGCCGCTGTACGTGGGCGCGCCAGGAGCCCAGCTCCGGGGTGTCGAAGTACGTGCTGAGGTAGCTCGTCGTACGACGGCCTTCCCCCAGGTCGAGGACGTGGTGGCTGTCGGCGAGGCGGGCGACGAGGCGGCGGGCCCGGTCGAGCGGGACCAGGTACTTGCGGTCGACCCGGTGCTGGAGCGCCGCCGCCGCGTCCACCTCGGCGAGGGTCGCCCCGCGCAGTTCCGCCAGGCCCAGCAGGGCAACAGCAGGCGGGGCGGCGGTCATGGCGCCATCACCGGTTCCCGCGTCTCCGGGTCCGCGGCGACGGCGGACTCCCGAAGCTCGGCCGGGTAACGGGCGGAGACCCGGGTGGTCTCGCGGACGTAGTCCACCTCGTCCACGACCACCGACAGCGGTGCCTGCCCGAAGCGGAACGCGACGTCGGCGGCGATCACGGCGGGGTCCGGGTAGATCCGGTCGAGGATGAGCTTCACCGTCCGGGTCGGCGGCTCGTACGACGTGGGGTCGTCGACCACGAGGACGGCGACGAGCACCACCACGTCCAGCGCGACCACCAGCCAGGTCTGCCGCTGCGGCAGCCCCGCGCACAGGGCGATCACCAGGCTGACGAACGTGTAGGCGACGTCCCGCAAGGTGAACGCCGCGCTGCGCAGCCGGACCAGGGAGAGGATCCCGAACAGCCCGAAGCCCACGCCGGCCGGGAACTTGCCGGCGCTGATCGTGCTCATCGCGGCGAACAGCCCGATGTTCAGCGCGGCCAGCACCAGCGGCATCGCGGGCACGCTGGGCCGGCGTCGGTAGAGCCAGCCGACCAGGAGCAGCAGGGCGATGACGTCGAGACCGCCGCGGGTCATCAGATCGGTGACCGTGAGGTGGTCCGTGATGCCCTTGGCGGCGAGCACCGAGGCGTGCATGGAAGGTCCCTTCCGTCACGGCACGTCGGACGGGGACCGGTCGCGGTCCGCGGAACACCGCGACCTGAAGGACGGTAGGGATGTCACATGAACAGACCATGAAGCCTTCCCGGTGACCCTGGTGTGCCCGGCACGCGGTTAGCCTGGCCGGCATGCACTGCCTGGTCGTCGACGACGAGACCCGCCTGACCGATCTGGTCGTCCGCTACCTGACCGAGTCCGGTCACACCGCCGAAGGCTGCTACGACGGGCCGTCCGGCCTCGTCGCCGCCCGCGATCCGCGGGTGGACGCCGTCCTGCTGGACGTGATGCTGCCGGGCATGGACGGCGTCGAGGTGTGCCGGACGCTGCGCGGTGAGGGCATCGACGTTCCCGTGATCCTGCTCACCGCGCGTGGTGCGATCAGCGAGCGGGTGGCCGGGCTGGACGCCGGTGCCGACGACTACGTGGTCAAGCCGTTCGCCATGGAGGAGCTGCTGGCCCGGCTGCGGGCGATATCCCGGCGGCGCCCCGAGCCCTCCGGGCGCCTGACGGTCGGTGACCTCGTCCTCGACCCCGAGCAGCAGCGGGCCTGGCGGGCGGACACCGAACTGGAGCTGTCCCGGCGGGAGTTCGACGTGCTGCGGGTGCTCATGGAGAACGCCGGGTGCGTGGTCACCCGCCTCCAGCTGCTCGACGAGGTCTGGGACGGCGAGACCGACCTGCGCAGCAACGCCATCGACGTGCACGTCTCCAAGGTGCGCGCCAAGGCCGACCGGGCCTTCGGCCGTACGACGATCACGACCCTGCGCGGACGCGGCTACCGCCTGGAGACCACCCCGTGAACCGTCTCCGCGGGCAGTCGCGGCCGTGGCCTCGGTTCCGGCGGCTGCCCGTCGTCGCCCGCCTGGTGCTGGCCGTCGCCGTCACCATGTCCCTGGTGCTGGCGGGCGCGGCGGGCCTGGTCTACTGGCGGGTCCAGGCTGCCCTGGACCGGCAGCTGAACGACGACCTGACCACGTACCAACACAGCCTCGACCGGGCTGTACGGACCGGAGGGCAGCTCCCGCCGGGCCCCAGCGGCAGCCTTCGCCAGGTCCTCGACGCACAGGGCCGGGTCATCGTCTCCAGCGACGGTCTCCACGACCGGTCACTGCTGACCCCGGCCGAGCTGGGCGCCGCCGCCCACGGCGCCGCCGTACGGCGTGACGTCGGCTCCCTCCTGCCGATCACCTCGAACACCCTGCGTCTCCAGGCCAGGCGCGTCACGGCGGACGGGAGGACCCGGATCGTGATCGCCGCGGTCCGGCGCGGCCACCGCGACGAGGCGCTCCGCGAACTCCTCGCCCAGCTGGCCCTCGCCTCCGGCCTGACCCTGATCGCCGCCTCCTACGTCGGCTACCGCACCGCGCGCGCCGCCCTGCGTCCCGTCGAGCGCTACCGCGGCGGTGCCGCGGGTCTGGCGGACGGCGCCCAGAACCTGCGCCTGGACGTGCCCGCCGACCGCGACGACGAGATCACCCGGCTCGGCCACACCCTCAACCACATGCTCGACCGCCTGGCGGCGTCCGCCGAACGCGAGCGCCGGTTCGTCGCCGACGCCAGCCACGAACTGCGCACCCCGCTCACCCTGATCCGCGCCGAACTCGACGTCGCCCTGCACCGCCCCCGCTCCGCCGGCGAACTCACCGAGACCCTCCGGTCGGTGGACACCGAGGTCCAGCGCCTGATCGAGCTCTCCAACGCCCTGCTGGACCTGGAGGAGCTCGGCACCGCCCAGCACCTCAGCCGGGCTCCCGTCGATCTCGCCGACCTCGTCGGCGCGGCCGCCGCGCCTCATCTGCGCACCGCCGAGCGGGAGGGACGGGCCGTGACCGTGGACGCCGTCCGCGCGATCGTCGACGTCGACGGCCGGTGGCTGCGGCCCGCCATCGGCAATCTGCTCGACAACGCCCTCCGGCACGGCACCGGGACCGTCCGCCTCACGGCCAGCGTCGACAAGGGCGGGCTGCGGCTGTGCGTCACGGACGAGGGGAGCGGCTTCCCACCGGAGTTCCTGCCCCGGGCGTTCGACCGCTTCGCCCGCGCAGAGGCCAGCCGCACCGGCGAGGGATCCGGTCTGGGACTCGCCTTCGTCCAGGCGGTGGCGACCGCCCACGGCGGCACCGCGCACGCGGAGAACACCGAGCGTGGGGTCCGCGTCGTCCTCGCCCTGCCCTGCTGACCGGGGCACGGGTTCGGTGCCCGCGTACGGTGGGGCGTGGCCGTGCACCTGGGCCCGGCCGGCGCGCCGCTGTCCGCCCCGGAGTGGACGTCCTGGAGTGGATGTCCTGGAGTGGATGTCCTGGGCCATGGGCGCGGTTCTGGTCGTGATCGTGACCAACTGCCGGACCAGCAGCTCGACCATGCGCCGTGAGCGACGAGGCTCCGCGAGCCGGGCCTCGCTGATCAGCGTCGGGCGACCGTGGGGCAGGTGGGTGGGGAGGGCGAGCCAAAGCTGCTGGGCAGGTCGTCACGCCCCGAGCCTGGGGTGCCCGACGAGGCGATCCCGGTCGAGCCGCACCTTGCTCTCGGTGGTGCACCGCATCACCGCGCGGGAAACGGGCCCGGGTGGTGGGACTGTTGCCGCCGCTGAACACCACGACGGCGACGGGGAAGTGACCGGCACGGTAGAGGTCAGCGGCCGTGGTCGCCACGCCCAGGTCCCTGCTGCCGAGGCCGATCGCCGCCGAGCAGGGCCGCGGCTCGTGTCCCGTCCGGAGGTAGTTCCAGATCAGTGCCGCGTCGTGGAACTGCTCGTCGGTGATCTGGCGCTGCTCGTGCTCCGGCACCGACACTCCCCGGCTCATCCCTGCCGGCCCTTTCGGATGCCCTCGATGCTGCGCGGCTGGTGGCTCGGCCGCCCGTCACTCGTACCGGTACTTCAGCGAATCCGCCTCCGTCCGCTCGATGTCGGCGATCGTCAGCTCCGGCATCCGCAGCTGGGCCAGCGTGACCTCGGCCGAGGTCGGCTGGGCGTCCGCCGGCAGCCACTGCTCCGGCTTCCAGGCCCCGCTGCGCAGGAGCGACTTGGGGCAGTGGGGGTAGACCTCCTCGATCCCCAGCACCAGCGCACTGGCCGGCGGCTTGCCCACGGCGGTCAGCTGCGACAGCAGCTCGGGGCGGGTGGAGACGCAGGCCCGGCCGTTCACCCTGAGCGTCGTGGTGCGGCCCGGGATGACGAACAGCAGCCCGGCCCGCCCCGTGGCGACGACGTTCTGGAGGGTGTCCAGACGCTTGTTGCCGGTCGCGTCCGGTATCGCGACCGTCCGTGCGTCCAGGACGGCGACGAACCCGGCGGGGCCGCCCCGCGGCGAGACGTCGCAGTTGCCCTCCGCGTCCGCGCTGGCGACCAGGACCAGCGACGAGCAGCCGATCAACCGCCGGGTCTGCTCGGTGAGTTCGGTCATCTGCTTGCGCACGGCCGCGTCGCCGGGGAGTGCGTAGACCCGGCGCAACGTCTCCTGGTCGGGCACGGCGTCGAGGCGGAGCGAGTCGAAGGCACTGCCGGCAAGGGATGTCGTCATGCCGCCGACCCTAAAGGGCGACGCGCGCCCGCTGACGTCGTACCGCGGCTCAGCCCTCGACGCCGCGCCGTACCCGCCGCGACGGGCTGAACCCGTACAGGTCCAGGATCTCCGGCGGCTCGCTCAGCCCCGGGCCCCCGGCGCGGACCCAGGTGGCGATGTCGGCCGTCGCGTCAGGGTCGTTGACCAGACCGAGCCACACCGGCCGGCCGCCCGCCGCGCGCCCGGCCGGGGACGGCTGCACGACGACGACGTCGGCCTGTTCGCAGGCGTCCAGGCAGTCCACCACCCGGACCTGCGCCACGCCCGCCAACTCGGACCTGAGCGTGGCGAGTTGGGCGGCGTGATCCACACCGGGCACCTTGGCCGTTCCGCAGCAGCAGCCTCGGCACACGGTGACCGTGCACCGTGGCGCCGGTGGCGCGGCAGGCGTTCTGCGGCGGCTCATCGGGCGGCCCGCTTCCAGGCGGCCTCGCGCAGCAGGCGGAGTCCGTTGAGGCCGACGACGACGGTGGAACCCTCGTGGCCCGCCACGCCGAGCGGCAGCGGGAGGGTCCCGGCCAGGTCCCAGACGACCAGGGCGGCGATGAACACCCCCGCGATCACCAGGTTCTGGACGACGAGCCCGCGAGCCCGCCGGGACAGCGAGATCACGGCCGGGACGGTGGCGAGTTCGTCCCGGACGACGACCGCGTCGGCGGTCTCCAGCGCCAGGTCCGAGCCCGCCCGGCCCATCGCGACACCGGTGTGGGCGGCGGCCAGCGCGGGCGCGTCGTTGACGCCGTCGCCGACGGCCATCACCTTGCGGCCGGATGCCTCCAGTTCCCGGACCGCCCGCACCTTGTGCTCGGGGAGCAGCCCGGCGCGCACGTCCTCGATGCCGACCTCGGCGGCCAGCAGGGCCGCGGCGCGTGGGTTGTCGCCGGTCAGCAGGAGCGGCGCCGTTCCGGTCAGAGCCGTGAGGGAGGCGACGGCGGCGATGCCGTCCGGGCGAAGACGGTCGGCGATCCCGAGGACACCGAGCGGCTCG
Organism: Streptomyces sp. NPDC001714; assembly: GCF_042892755.1. Taxonomy (NCBI): domain Bacteria; kingdom Bacillati; phylum Actinomycetota; class Actinomycetes; order Kitasatosporales; family Streptomycetaceae; genus Streptomyces; species Streptomyces sp. NPDC001714. Next base: position 84,241 of record NZ_JBIAUL010000001.1, on the reverse strand, counting down.
CCGTCCGCCATGACCAGTACGGCGGTCCGGCCGCCGTCCTCCAGTTCGGCGGCGACGACCGACGCACGCGCCGAGCCGGCGTCCCCGGCACCGGCGAGCAGCCGCGCGGGAGCCCCGACCACGACCGCGCGCCCGCCGACGGTGGCCCGGACTCCCACGCCGGGCGCCGAACCGAAGCCCTCGGCCGCCGGCAGAACCAGGCCCTTCTCCCGTGCCGCGTCCACGACGGCGCGGGCCAGCGGGTGTTCGCTGAGGTGCTCGGCCGCGGCGGCCAGGGTGAGCAGTGCGCCCTCGTCCAGGCCGGAGCCCGGCAGTGGCCGGACGTCGGTGACGCGCGGGGTGCCCTCGGTCAGCGTGCCGGTCTTGTCGAGTGCGACCGCGTCGACCTCTCCGAGCCGCTCCATGACCACCGCCGATTTGACCAGCACGCCGTGCCGTCCCGCGTTGGCGATCGCCGACAGCAGCGGCGGCATGGTGGCCAGGACGACCGCGCACGGCGAGGCGACGATCATGAAGGTCATGGCCCGCAGCAGGGAGCCGGTCAGCGCGGCGCCGAAGGCGAGCGGCAGGAGGAAGACGGCGAGGGTCGCGGCCACCATGCCGAGCGAGTAGCGCTGTTCGACCTTCTCGATGAACAGCTGGGTGGGCGCCTTGGTCTCCGAGGCCTCCTCGACCATCCGCACGATCCTGGCGATCACCGAGTCGGAGGCGTCGCGCCCGACCCGGACGCGCAGCGCACCGGTGCCGTTGAGGGTCCCGGCGAAGACCTCGTCGCCGGGCTGCTTGGCCACCGGCAGCGGTTCGCCGGTGATGGTCGCCTGGTCGACGTCGCCGGTCCCGTCCACCACCCGGCCGTCGGCCCCGATGCGCTCGCCGGGCCGCACCAGGACCGTGTCGCCGACCCGCAGCTCCGCCACGGCCACGGCGGCCTCGGTGCCGTCGTCCGCGAGCCGGGTGGCGGTGGCCGGAGCCAGATCCAGCAGGCCGCACACCGAGTCGGCGGTGCGGGCGGTGGCCAGCGCCTCCAGGGCGCCGGACGTGGCGAAGATGACGATGAGCAGCGCGCCGTCCGTCACCTGCCCGATCGCCGCGGCACCGAGCGCCGCGACGACCATCAGCAGGTCGACGTCGAGGGTCTTCGCCGTCAGGGCCCGGAGCCCGGCCCAGCCCGGTTCCCAGCCGCCGGCCGCGTAGGTCAGCGCGAACAGCGGGCCCCAGGTCCAGGCCGGGGCGCCGGTCAGCCGGAGGGGCAGTGCCACCAGGAACAGCACCAGGGCCACCGCCGCCCACCGCGCCTCGGGCAGTGCGAGGACCCGGGTACGACGCCGGGGCACCGCGGCCGCGCGCGCGTCGGCGGCCCGGTCGGCCGGGACCGGCGGTGTGACGAGGGTGGAGGTCATCGGTGGGGTCCTTCACGAGGGCATGACGGATCTGCGGGCACCGGGAACCCGGCTCCGCGCCCTCCACCGTACAGGACCACATGAAGAACCATTCATACGTTCATGAATGGTTCTCCGTAGGATGAAGCCCATGGGCCATGGAGCTGACGGACGGACCACCACCGCCACCGCACGCGAGCGCCTGGAGACCGTCGGCGCCGGCGACGTGGCGGCCACGCTCCAGGCGCTGGCCACCCCGTCCCGCCTGCGCATCCTGGCCCGCCTCCAGGAGGGCCCGTGCGCGGCCACCGAACTCGCCGACGCCGTCGGCATGGAACAGAGCGCCTGCTCCCACCAGTTGCGGCTGCTGCGCAACCTCGGCCTGGTCACCACCGAGCGCCGGGGCCGCTCGGTGATCTACGCCCTCTACGACAACCACGTCGCCGAACTCCTGGAGCAGGCCCTCTACCACGTCGAGCACCTGCGCCTGGGCCTGCGCGACACCCCGGTCACGGCGCACACCGTGGCCGAGGTGAACTGAACCCCTTCCGCGAGCCGGCATGCCGGCCGCGCCGACCCGGAGGGCGGGTCAGCGGATGCGGGCCACTCCCGAGTAGATGCCGCTGCCCTCCGGTTCCGGGGCGGGGGTGCCGGCGAACCACTCCGTCGCCGTGACCAGGCCGGGGCGGACGAGGTCCAGGCCGTCGAAGAAGCGCTCCACTTCGGGGCGGGTGCGGAAGGCGAGCCGGATGCCGCCCCTGGCGTACTCGGCGACGACCTGCTCGACGAGTTCCGGGTACAGGTCGGACGCGGCGTGCGAGAGGATCAGGTAGCTGCCCGACGGGAGGGTGTCGACCAGGGCGCGGACGATGCCGTGGGCGCCCTGCTCGTCGCTGATGAAGTGCATCAGAGCGATGAGGGAGAGCGCGACCGGGCGGTCGAAGTCCAGGACGTGCCGGGCGTGCCGGACGATCGCCTCCGGATCGCGCACGTCGGCCTGGATGTAGTCGGTCGCCCCCTCGGGGCGGCTGATCAGCAGTGCCTCGGCGTGCCGCAGGACGATCGGGTCGTTGTCGGTGTAGACGACCTTGGCCGACGGCACGACGTTCTGCACGATCTGGTGGAGGTTCGGCTCGGTGGGGATCCCGGTGCCGATGTCCAGGAACTGGTCGATGCCCTGCCGGGCGAGCCACGCGGCCGCCCGGTGCATGAACTGACGGTTCTGCCGGGCGGCGTCCTTCGCCTCGGGCGGCAGCTTCTCACCGACCGCCTCGTCCACCGGGTAGTTGTCCTTGCCGCCGAGCAGCCAGTCGTAGACCCGCGCGGGGTGCGCCCTGCTGGTGTCTATCGGCGGGGACGGCTGTGGGTTGGTCGTCATGGCAACTCCATCGCGCCGGGAGAGACGGTGAGGGACCGAGGTCGTGGTGATCGTACTCGGGCGTCTCATCTGCCTTGTGCACGGGGCGACTTGAGCTCACGGGGTGGCTGGGACCCCTCAGAGGGTGAGCAGTTCCTCGTGGAAGCCGCCGAACCGCCGCTCCGGGGTGAGGAGATGGATCTCCAGGATCCAGTGGCAGGTGCGGCCCGCCTTGTCGGTGCGGCGCAGCGGGGTGTCGTTGCCGGGCGTGATGTACGACTCGACGTCGGCGCCGTCGATCGTCTCGTGCGGGAACTCGCCGACCAGGTGCCCGGCGTGCCAGCCGCCCAGCTCCCAGCCCGCGTCCTCGGCGAGCCGCTCGACCTCGGCGTACAGCTGAGCGCCGGTGATCTCCGGGGCGGCGTCGAAGAACCGCCGGCCGGCGGCGAACACCCGGGGAAGGTCGGCGCGGAGCCGGTGCTTGACCGGGTCGTCGCCGAGGACGAAGGTACGGCCGAAGTCGGCCTCGTACTCCTCGAAGATCGGCCCGAAGTCGGCGAAGACGATGTCGTCGGCGCCGATCACCCGGTCCGGCGGGTTCTCCCGGTACGGCAGCACGGTGTTCGGCCCGGAGCGCACGATCCGCTTGTGCCAGTGCCGGGTCGTGCCGAACATCTCGTTCGCCAGGTCCCGGATCCGGTCGCTGACCGCCCGCTCCCCCTCGCCGGGCGCGACGAGCCCGCGCTCCTCGATCTCCGCGAACAGCCGTACGGCCTTGTCCTGGGCTTCGAGCAGGCGCGCCGCGCGCGTGGGTTCGTCATCCGCCATGGGCCGAACCTAGCCAGCCCCGGTCGTCCCCGGCAACGGGGTTCCGCAGGGCCGTGGCCAGCAGCAGGCTCTCCTCGACGGCGTGCGGGATGTCGGTGACCGGGAAGAGCGTGTGCCGTACGGTCCGTTCGGCGTCGACGACCAGGATCAGGCGCTTGTGCCACAGCCGGCCCCCGCCCCGGAAGACCGGCAGCCGCAGAGCCGCGGCCCACCGCGCCGGCTACACGGTCGTCATGTCCCACCGCTCCGGCGAGACCGAGGACACCACCTTCGCCGACCTCGCCGTCGCCACCGGCTGCGGCCAGATCAAGACCGGCTCGCTGTCCCGCGCCGACCGCACCGCCAAGTACAACCAACTCGTCCGGATCGAACAGGAGCTGGGCTTCCAGGCCCGCTACGCGGGCGCCGAGGAACTGGGGCTGCGCCGCTGAGCCGAGTTGGGCAGGGAGAACCGCCGGTCAGGCCGCCCGCTGTGCCGCGGCGTAGGGATCGGGCATCGGGCATCGGGCATCGGGCATCGGGCATCGGGGAGAGCCTCGCCTCGACGGGTCGTCAGGCGGTCGAGGTCGGGGGGGTGGTCCGGAGCGGCAGCAGACTGACAGCCGTCGGAACCGGCCGGTCCCGCTGCCCGTCCACACCCAGGCGGCTCCCGTCACGGCCCCGGTCCCCGTCCAGACCCAGGCGGCTCCCGTCACGGCCCCGGTCCCCGTCCACACCCTGGCGGCCGCCGTGCCCGTCGCCGTCCCCGGCCGGGTCCCGGTCTCCGTCCCGGTGTTCGCCGTTCGCCGCCTCGACGTCGGCCCACCAGGCGGCGCCGTCCTCCAGGTAGCGCAGCAGGATGCCCTCGCGCAGCGCCCAGGGGCAGATCGCGAGGGCCTTCACGCCGCTCAGTTTCATCGCGGTGTGGCCGACGACCGCGCCCGCGAGGCTCTGCCGGGCCCGCGGCGCGGAGATGCCGGGCAGGTCGGAGCGCTCGGTCACCGGCAGGGCGGCCAGCCGGTCGATCGCGCGGCGCAGGTCGCCCCGGCACAGGATCCGCTCGGCGAACGGGCCGTGCCGTCCCGGTGCCGCGCCGCACAGCCGGGCCAGCTGCTGGAAGGTGCGGGAGGTGGCGACGACGGTGTGCGGGTGCTCCCAGCGGATGCGGGCGGTGGCGTCGCGCAGCTGATGGCGGACCCGGCGGCGCAGGGCGAGCAGTTCGGCCGCCGTCGGCGGGCCGTCGTGGCCGAAGAACTCGCCGGTCAGCCGGCGTGCCCCGAGCGGCAGTGAGACCGCGAAGTCCGGCATCCGGCCCCGCCCGAAGGCCACTTCGAAGGAGCCGCCCCCGATGTCGAAGACGGCCAGCGGCCCGGCCCGCCAGCCCATCCAGCGCCGGACGCCGAGAAAGGTGAGCTCGGCCTCCACCTCGCCGGGCAGTACGCACAGCCGTACCCCGGTGCCCTGGGCCACGGCCCGCAGGACGGCCGCGCGGTCGGGTGCGTTGCGTACGACGGCGGTGGCGAACGCCATGGGCTCCGGGGCGCCCCACCGGCGGGCGATCTCGGTGGCCTTGCGCAGCGCCGTGACCAGCTGCTCGGTGGCCTCCTCCCCGAAATGCCCATCGGCTCCCACCTGTTCGGACAGGCGGAGCTTCCACTTGGCGGTGTGCACCGGCAGCGGCACCCCGTCCGTCGCGTCGGTCACCACCAGCCGGACCGTGTTCGACCCCGCGTCCACCAGGCCAACTCTCATGGGCTTCACGTACCCAGCGCAGCCGGGGTGATGCGGTGCGTGCGCGGCGGTGGGTGCGAGGGCGCGCGCGGGGGTGTGCGCAGCACGGTGGCCTCCCTACGGACGGTCCCCGCTCCCCCGGGCGTCGGCGACGGCTGCCGTGAGCTGCCTCTGGACCTGATCCGGCAGCGGCACCCCCCGCACCGTGGTCACCACGTCCTGGGCCAGGCGGTGCAGCTTGGTGTTGGTGTTCTGGGAAGCCATGACCAGCACGTCCCACGCCTCGTCGGGGCTCAGGCCGAAGGACGCCATGAGGATGCCGCGGGCCAGGTCGATGTCCGGCCGGGTCCGCAGGGCGCGCCGGAGCTGGACGACCTCGGTCTGGAGCAGCCCGTCGTCGGCCGGGGCCGAGGAGGCCTGGTCCGAGCAGGCTTGGTCCGAAGCGGCTTGGTCCGAGCTGGCCGGGGCCGAGAAGAGGGTGCGGGTGTCGGTGAAGGACAGCAGCCGCTGCACGGCGGGGCTGGCGGCTGTGATCACCACCGTCTTTCCGGCCCCCAGCGCCTGGCCGCGCACGGCCAGCAGGACGTTGAGCGCGGAGCAGTCCGTGAACCCGAGTCCGCCGAGATCCAGGTCCACTCCGGCCGCGGACCTCGCGAGGGCCTCGTGCAGGGCGTGCCGGAGGTACTGGCTGTTGTCCAGACAGAACTCCCCGCTCACGGCGACGGCCACCCGGTCGTCGTCCGCGCCGACCCGGACCGACAGGCTTCCGGCGGTCGACGGGAGCGGGCCGTCGTCGCCGTCCTTGCCGGCGAACTGCTCCTCGGGGGACGTCTCCAGCATGGTCGCCTCCTCCGCCTCGCCTCCTCCACGGCGTCCACCTCAGACTCGTACACCCCTCCGCGACCCGTCAAGACATACGCGAATATTATTTCGTGTTTTTGTGAACGGGAACATGCGGTCGTACGATGTGGGCCATGGTGGGAGTCGACGGAGTTCCCGAGCAGCACACCGGCTGGACGTTCCTGACGAGTCATGCGCGCGTCCTGGCCAGCATCGCCGACGACCACAACACCCGGATCCGTGACATCGCGGCACGCTGCCGGCTCACCGAACGCGCCGTCCAGAAGATCATCTCGGACCTGGAACAGGACGGCTACCTCTCCCACACCCGCAAGGGCCGCGCCAACCAGTACCGCATCGACCCGGACAAGGTGCTCCGCCACCCGGCCGAGGCCGGAGCCGGCCTGACCGTGGCCTCCCTGCTGACGATGCTGCTCAGGGACGAGGCGGACCGGCAGGGTACGACGGAACAGACCGGAGGCGGTTCCTGACGGGCGCGCGGCGCCAGACCGGCTAACTTGTGGAGTCGGCGTCAGGACGAAGCCTGGCAATCCGCCCCTTTTCCCTCCCTGTTAGGCGGCCCCTCATGAGCCTGAGCATCCGCAACCAGATCCCCGGCACCGTCACCGCCGTCACCCCGGGCGAGGTGATGGCGACCGTGAAGGTCCGTCTCGACGGCGGCCAGCAGCTGACCGCGGCGATCACCCTGGAGGCGGTCCGGGAGCTGGGGCTCACCGAGGGTTCGGCCGTGCGCGCGATGGTGAAGTCCACCGAGGTCGCGCTCGCCACCGGCCGGGTGCCGGGCGTGTCCATCCGCAACCAGCTGCCCGGCACGGTCAGCGACGTGGCCACGGGCGAGGCGATGGCCACGGTCAAGGTCGCCGTGGACGGAGGTCAGGCTCTCACCGCGGCGATCACCAGGGACGCGGTCGGCGATCTCGGCCTGACGGCCGGTGCGCCGGTCGTGGCGCTGATCAAGGCGACCGAGGTGTCCCTCGCGACCGCCTGACCCCGCACCGTTCTGAACGACCGGTCAGGTCGGGACAACTGGTCAGAACAGCCCGTTGGAGTGCGGGAGTTCGGCCGGAACCGGGGCGATGACGTCCCAGTGCTCGACGATCCTGCCGCCCGCCACCCGGAACAGGTCCCAGTAGGCGACCGGGACGCCGAACTCGCCCTCGGACTGGAGCAGGACCAGGTCGCCCTCGGCGACGACCCGGTGGACCGTCCTGTAGACGAGGTTCTTGCCCTGCTCCGCCCACCTGGCGGCCGCCGCGCCGAAGCCGTCCAGGCCGTCGGCGGCCTCCGGGTTGTGCTGGCGGTAGGTGTCGGTGGAGATGTAGTCGGTCAGGACCGAGTAGTCGGCGCCGACGAGCACCTTCTGCGCGAACTCGGCCACCAGCGCCCGGTTGGCCTCCGTGCGGTCCGGGTCGGACGGCGCGCTCGGGCCGTCCGTCTGGGAGCGGCCCGAGGCGGTGTCCGCGACCACCGGCGTCAGCGCGTCCCAGTGCTCGGCCAGCCGGCCGTCCGCGTCGACCCGGAACAGGTCGAACGCGACCAGCGGTGCGGGGCCGAAGCCGTGGTACGTGCCGTGCAGCGCCACCAGGTCACCGTCGGCGATCACCCGCGCCCCCTCGTAGCGGAAGTCCCCGGGCAGGCCGGCCACCAGAGCGCGCAGCGCCTCCGGGCCGTCCGCCGCCAGGCTGCTGTGCTGACGGTAGTCAGCGGCCACCCAGCGGTCCACCGCACTCGGGTCGCGGTCCCCGAACAACTCGCCGGCCGCCTTGAGGACGATGTCCTTGCTGCTCATGACCATGTCTCCGATCTGGTAACTCTCGTCGGTGCCGGTCCGTCGGCACGTCCTCCACTGTCCCGGCGGGCCGGGCTCCGCGCACGGTAGAGTCAGGCATGGCCATGGTCGAAACGGGACAACCTTCGGGGCCGCTGGTACTCGAACGGGGATATCGCAACCCCACCAGGCCCGGTCTCGGTCTGGAGCTGCTGCCCTTCGCCGACCTGCACCGCCGGCTGCCCGGTGACGAGTACCGGCGGGTCCACCGGCCCGACTTCCACCACCTCACCCTGGTCCGCCGCGGCCACGGCACCGCCATGGTCGACTTCGTCGACCGCCCCTGCCGGCCGGGCACCCTGCTGCACATCCGCCCCGGCCAGGTGCAGCGCCTGCCCACGGCGGCCGACGGCACCCCCGCCGACCTCGACGCCACCCTCGTCCTGTTCACCCCCGACTTCCCGCCCCGGCTCCCGGCGACCGCCCGCGTCACCGACGACCCGTTCGGCCCGGCCGCCTGGCAGCTCCGCCCCGCCGACCAGGACCGGCTCGGCCGTGCGTTCGCCGAACTGGCCCAGGAGTACGGCGCGTACCCGGCGGACGACGAATACTCCGAGATCACCCGAGAGCTGCTCCGCCAGCTCCTCGCCGGCGTGCTGCTGCGCATGGCCCGCCTGCCCGGCAGCACCTACGGCCCCGACGGCTCCGCCCAGGCGCCGCCGGCCGCGCAGGAGCCGTACCGTCTCTTCCAGCACGAACTGGAGCGTTCCTTCACCACCCTGCGCCAGGCCCACGACTACGCCGCCCGGCTCGGCTACTCCCTCAAGACCCTCAACCGCGCCTGCCAACGCGCCACCGGTCACACCGCCAAGCAGCTCATCGACGCCCGGGTCACCCTGGAGGCCAAGCGGCTGCTGGCCCACACCGACCTGCCCGTCGCCGCCGTCAGCCACCGGCTCGGCTTCACCGAACCCACCAACTTCGGCAAGTTCTTCACCCGCGAGACGGGCCGCACTCCAGGCGCCTTCCGCGCCGACCAGCGCTAGGCGCTCCGCTGGAACGGCCGCGATGCGCCGTCGGCCGTCCGCGGCGCCGTCGGGGCCGGTCGCGCGGTTCCTCCCCCACTCTTCGGCCGGGGCACCCCCAGCGCCCCCAGGCGGCTGCTGCGCCGCCGGTCACTTCTCGCCGTGCTGCCTGCGGATCCTCGCGGCCACCTCGTTCTCCTCCGTCTCCCACCAGGGGCGGACCCGGTCGGCGGCGGGGGCGGCCGTGACAGCCGTTGGTGCGGGGGAGGCCGCGGGGACCACGGCGAGTTGCTCGTCCAGGTGGCGGTCGAGGGCCGCCGTCTGGACCCGCTCCGCCCGCGCCCACTGGAACAGGAGCGCCAGCAGGAACGGCAGGGCGACCAGCTCGGCGATGCTCAGCATCGCGCCGCCGCCGATCTGCTGGTCGTGCCGGACGTCGGGGGCCCAGGACGGGTGGTGGTGCAGGTACCACGCGCCGGCGATCAGCGTGCCGTGCGTCATCACGACGACCCCGGGAACCGCGTCGATCACACCGTCCAGGAACACCAGGGCCGCCCGCACCGGATGGGTGCACCAGGCCGGCAGGGTCTCCTCGCGGGTCAGGACCGGTACGACGAACAGGCAGCCCGCCACCAGCAGGTGCAGGTACATCAGCTCGTGCAGCCAGCCCACGCGCAGCGCGGTGGCGAAGTACGGGGTGAAGTAGACCGTCAGCTCGGTGGCGAGGACGAGGGCCGTGCTGACCAGCGGGAAGGTCAGCAGGCGGACCACGCGGCCGGTCATCGCGCGGCGGACCCGCGCCGCCGCGCCCTGCGGCAGCGCCTCCACCGCCAGCCGCAGCGGGTCGCCCAGGGCCAGGCCGAGCGGGGCCACCAGGTCGAGCAGGATGTTCTGCACGGCCGCGGGCCAGAACAGCACGTGGTCGTAGACGGCGAGGCCCGACATCGTCGCGACGACCAGGGCACCCAGGCCCAGCACCGCGAAGGCGGCGGACCGGGCCCGCGGCCACGTCCCGCCCCTGCCGCGCAGGCGCCGCACGCCCCAGCCGTACAGCCCGCCCAGGGCCACGACCAGCAGCAGCGCCGGCACGTCCAGCTGCCACGACGTCAGCAGCCGGCCCACGGTCAGCTCGGCCATCCGGCTCACCCTCCTTCGGTCGGGGACGAAACGGGTCAGGTCAGGTCCACTGCGCGACGCTATACCCGGCCTGCCCCGCCCCGGCATCGGGGCTCGTGCAGAATCGGCGCGATCACCGGGCGGTGGTCGGCACGGTTCTCAAGATGGGGGATTCATGTTCGGAAAGCAGCTCATAGTGAGCGCAGCCATTGCGATTCTGATCGGCACGCTCGGAGCGTGCTCCGGGAACGGGAGCGGGGTCGACAACGGCGTCAGCTACGGACAGGACGACACGAGCACCGGGACCGGCTCCGGCTCCGGCTCCGGCGGCACCGCGTCCGCCCAGCCCGGCACCGTCCACGGCCTGAAGGACTCCGTCCGGCACGTCACCGCGAAGACCACCCGGGCCACCCGGCCCCGCCTGGTCAAGAAGTGCTCCACCACGACGCACCGGGTCCGGCACACCTCCAGCAGCGGGACGGGCGGCAGGCGGACGACCCGTACCTGGTACACGACCGAGCGGTCCCGGTCCTGCACCGAGGTCCGCCGCGGTACCGAGTCCTACCGGAGGACCGTCCGCACCGAGAAGTGGTGCGTGGAGCTGGACGACGTGAACGGCGACAAGCGGCGGGACGACGTCTGGTACCAGGTCGGCAGCTCGGTCTACGACGACGCCCGGACCGCGGGCGACCGCGCCCGGCTGGAGTTCGTCCCGACCCGCGAGGGCTGCTGAGCCGCCCGCCCACGGCCCTGCCACCGCCCTGCGTCACAGTTCTGTGCCGGGCCACGGTGCTCCGTGTTCAGTTTCGTTCGGCCGTGCTTAAAGTGATCAACGCGGCTTGCGGATCTTGACCAACTCCGCCGCCGCGCAGGGGAGACGGAGACACGGGGGGCCTTGTCATCATGCGGGAACGATTCGCCATGCCTCGGCGCGTGCCCACGCGGCCCGTCGCCGCGTTCCTGGCGGCCGTCGGCGTCGTCGCCGGGGTGCTGGTCGGCCGGTCGGGGCTGGAGACGGTGGCGGGGTGCGGGACCTCGGGGGACCTGTATCCGTCGCAGACCGCGAAGGACTGGGTGTCGTACGCCGATCACGTCGTGGTCGCCAGCCCGACCGGGGAGCGGGAGACGAACCGGCGGACGTACGCCAAGGGGGCCGTGGCGTACGCGATGGACCGGCTGGTGAGCTTCCGGACCGACAGCACGCCGTGGTCGCGCACCTCGCCCCGGCACGGCCTCGGGTCCGCCTTCGACATGGTCGCCCCCGGCTGGGAGGTCTACCGGTCCAGCGGCACCCGCGTCGCCGTTATGGCCACCGACGCGCCCCGCCTCCAGGTCGGCCACACCTATCTGCTCGCCCTGCGCTGGCACGAGGGCGGCTGGGCGGTCCTCGGCGAGGGCGGGGCCGTGCCCTTCGACGACCACACCGGCGACCAGGGCGAGTGGTGCGGACGCGTGCTGAGCAAGGAGGACATCGCCGAGGGCGAGCGCTTCTCCCGGCGCAAGGACCACAGCCTGGAGAAGGCGCTGCTGGGACAGGACGAGCAGGCCGTCAAGAGCGCCCTGGACCGCGCGGCCCGCGGCTGAACCCCGTCCCCCGACCGCGACCTGGCCGAACTCGCCCTGCCCGCCCGCCTCCTGAGCGGGGCGGGTGTCGCGCGGAACTCGTACCGCCTGACCCTCCAGTACACAGGTACCCACATCTCCCCCACCGAAATGGCATGAACAGTTCACCTGCTCTCCATCTTCGACGCGTTGGTGCGCAAGGAACCGGCCATTGACTCGACCCGCGCGGCGACCCGGTGGAGCCGTGTAGGGGGCCATTCGTTTCCGTATAGGGGGGGCACAGTGGTGTCCGCGCTCAAGGGTTCCGCAGGGGCGGAATCCGAAAGACCCGTGCCCAGGCAGCTGTCGGCCGCCCGGGGGCTCGGGGACCGGATCTTCCGGGTCCAGTTGACGGCCTCCGGCGTCATCGTCCTCGCCATCATGGCTGCCGTAGGGCTGTTCCTGCTGCTCCGGGCCGGACAGGCGCTGCGAACCAGAGGGGTCTGGGACTTCCTCACCACCGCCGAATGGCAGCCGGACGTCCACCGCTTCGGCATCGCGGCCGTGCTCACCGGCACGCTGCTCATCGCCGCCGTGGCCGTCACGATCAGCGTGCCGCTGGCCCTCGGGACCGCTCTGTTCATCTCGTACATCGCGCCCCGCCCGCTGCGCCGCACGCTCGTCTCCATGGTCGACCTGATGGCCGCCGTGCCGTCCGTGGTCTACGGCCTGTGGGGACTGTTCTTCCTCCAGCAGCATGTGATCGGGCTGTCCCGGTGGCTGTCGGACTGGTTCGGGTGGATCCCGTTCCTGCACGTCGACGGAACCCAGCCGGGCGAACCGCTGGCCACCCAGAGCGTCTACACCGCCTCCACCTTCGTGGCCGGCATCGTCGTGGCCCTGATGGTCGCGCCGATCCAGTGCTCGGTGATGCGCGAGGTGTTCGCGCAGGCGCCGGCGGGTGAACGGGAGGGTGCCTACGCGCTCGGCGCCACCCGCTGGGGCATGATCCGCGCGGTCGTGCTGCCCTACGGCATGGGCGGGATCATCGGCGGCACCATGCTGGGCCTGGGCCGGGCGCTCGGCGAGACCATCGCGGTCTACCTGATCATCTCCCCGGTCTTCACCATCCAGCCGCACATCCTGCAGACGGGCTCGAACTCCGTCTCCTCCCTCATCGCCCTGCACTACGGCGATGCCTCGACCTTCGGCATGTCGGCGCTGATGGCGGCGGGCCTGGCGCTGTTCCTGCTCACCCTGGCGGTCAACTTCACCGCTTCCTCGATCGTGGCGCGGTCACGGTCCGGCGCACAGAGCGAGGCCTGACGATGACCGTCGTAGACCTTGAGAAGGGCGCTCCCCAGGACGCCCCGCAGGACGCCCCCGGGAAGGCCGCCGAGGGCACCGGCGCGGTCACCGCCCCGGACACCGCGGTCGCCGTGCTTCCCGACGTGCCGCGCCGGATCGGCGGGGTCACCCGCTCCGGTGTGCTGTCGGTGTTCGGCGCCGCCGCCTCCGGGCTGTGCGTCGCCGTCCTCCTCTTCGGCGAGCTCGCGCCGTTCTCCGGCGCACTGGGGTTCTTCGTCACCGCGTACCTTTCTTTCCTCGGTATCTACGCGGTGTTGACAGGGCTTGAGGAGAACGGGCAGGCGGTACGGGACCGGGTGATGACCGTCGTCCTGTGGTCGGCGGGCGGCCTGATGTTCGCCGCGCTCACCATGGTCGTGGGCTTCACCGCGTGGCGCGGCCGGGAGGCCCTGCCGCACGCCAACTTCTTCACCCAGGACATGCAGGCGGCCGGCCCGCTCGACCCGCTGACCGACGGCGGCATCGCGCACGCCATGCTCGGCACGCTCGAGATGATCACCATCGCCCTGGCGATCACGGTGCCGCTGGGCCTGGCCTGCGCGGTGTACCTCAACCAGATTCCCGGCAGCTTCTCGCGGTTCGTCCGCACGATCGTCGAGGCGATGACGGCGCTGCCGTCCATCGTGGCCGGCCTGATGGTCTACGCCGTCTGGATCCTCAACCTCGGGATGCAGAAGTCGGGTCTGGCGGCGGGCTTCGCGATCAGCGTGATGATGCTGCCGATCGTGATCCGCGCCGCGGACGTCGTACTGCGCCTGGTCCCCGGCACCCTCACGGAGGCGTCCGAGGCGCTCGGCGCCCCGCGCTGGCGGACGGTCTGGCACGTGGTCCTGCCCACCGCCCGCTCGGGCCTCGCCACCGCCGTCATCCTCGGCACCGCCCGCGGCATCGGCGAGACCTCCCCGGTCCTGCTCACGGCGGGCTTCACGGCAGCGCTCAACACCGACCCGACGAACGACCCGATGATCTCCCTTCCGCTGGCCGTCTTCAACTTCGTCAAGTCCCCCGAGCCCACGATGATCGCCCGCGGCTTCGGCGCGGCGGCCGTCCTGATGGCGCTGGTCCTGATCCTCTTCGTGATCGCCCGCGTGATCGGCGGCCGCGGCCCCGGCCACCAGAACAAGCGCCAGGCGAGGCGGGCGGCCCGCGCCTCCCGCCGGGACGTGACGCGGTTCGCGGAACTCCACACGCCGGGACTGGAGTTGTTCGAGACCGGTTCTTCTGAAGGCAACGGCCACACCGAGCGCCCCGAAAGGGGCGCGGGGCTGCATCAATCAGCGGCTCCGCCGCGGAGCGCGCCCAGCCACGACGCACCGGCAGCCGGCAACGGCGAGCGGTCCCCCGAAGACAACGCACCCGCGGCCGCCGACGGCGATCCCGCCCCACAGGGGCCACCCGCACCTGACAACGAAACTCGCACGGGTGGTGCGGGTGGGAACTCAGACCCTGCTACAGGAGACGCACACTGATGTCCAGCCTTGTCATCAACGCCCTGAGACGGCTGGGCATCCTGGCCGCACTGACAGGCATCCTCGGCACCCTCGCCGGTACCCCCGCCGTCGCCGACAGCTACACCCCCATCGCCGGCGCCGGCTCCACCTGGGCCGAGAACGCCATCGACCAGTGGCGGCGCGACGTCAACAAGAACGGCATGCGCATCAGCTACGCCGGTGGCGGTTCGTCGGACGGCCGTCGCCAGTTCCTCTCCGGCACCGTCGACTTCGCCGTCTCCGACATCCCGTTCCAGACGCACCCCACGGACGGCAGCGCGGCCGAACGCCCCGCGAAGGGCTCGTACGCCTACATGCCGATCGTGGCCGGCGGCACGGTGTTCATGTACCACCTGACGGTCAACGGCAAGAGGGTCACCAACCTCCGCCTCTCCGGCGACGTGGTCACCAAGATCTTCACCGGGGTCGTCAAGACCTGGGACGACCCGGTCATCAAGGCCGACAACCCGGGGTTGCAGCTCCCCCACCGCACCATCGTCCCCGTCGTCCGCTCCGACGGCTCCGGCTCCACCGCCCAGTTCACGATGTGGATGGTGAACCAGCACCGGGCCCTGTGGAACGCCTACTGCGCCAAGGTCGGCCGTGCGGGATCCTGCGGGCAGACGTCGTACTACCCCACCGTCTCCGGCATGATCGCCCAGTCCGGTGACCTCGGTGTCGCCGGCTACGTCGCCCAGAACTACGGCGAGGGCGCGATCGGGTACGTCAACTACTCGTACGCGCGCAACGCGCACTACCCGGTCGCCAAGGTCCTGAACCACGCGGGCTACTACACCGAGCCGACCCCGCAGAACGTGGCGGTCTCCCTTCTCAAGGCGAGGATCAACACCGACAAGAACTCGGCTGACTACCTCACCCAACAGCTCGACGGCGTCTACAACGACTCCGACAAGCGCAACTACCCGCTGTCCAGCTACTCGTACATGATCCTGCCGCTGAAGGTGCAGGGCACCTTCACCGAGGCCAAGGGCAAGACGCTCGGCGCGTTCTCTTACTACTTCATGTGCCAGGGCCAGCAACAGGCGCCGGGCCTCGGCTACTCGCCGCTCCCGATCAACCTCGTCCAGGCCGGCTTCGACCAGATCCGCCGGATCCCGGGCGTGCATGCGCAGAACATCAACATCAAGAACTGCAACAACCCGACCTTCACCACCACCGGCCAGAACAGACTCGCGCAGACCGCGCCCTATCCGGCCGCCTGTGACAAGAAGGGTGCGGCCCCCTGCACCACCGGCACCGGCGGCGCGACCACCGGCTCCGGCAACGGCAGCGGCGGTTCCTCCGGCGGATCGACCGGCGCCACCGGCACCGGCACCGCCGGCGGCTCCACCGGCGGCGGCTCCGGCCCGGCCGGCGGCAACAGCGGCCAGCCCTCCGTCGATCCCGACACCGGTCAGACCATCTCCCCCGGCGGCACCAGCGGTTCGGCCTCCGGCGGCACCAGCGCGGGCGCCGACGGCACGGTGGCCCTGGCCCAGCCCGTCGCCGTGGCCACCGCACACGGCTGGACCGGCACCCAGACGCTGATGCTGCTGGCCGCGGTCCTGGTCTTCGGCCTGCTCCTGCTGCCCTCGGTGATCTCCCGCCTGGTCGGCAGCAGGGCCGACGGCAACGGAAACAGCAACGGCAACGGCCGCTCCGAGGACGGGAGTTCGCGATGAGACGCACCCGTGTACGCAACGCGCTGATACGCCTGCTCGCGGGCGCCACGGTCGGGGCCCTCGCCGGACTCGCGGTCGCCCAGACCGCTCCCACGGCCGCGGCGGCCACCGACTCCGCCGTGACCGTCTCCGGGCGCGGTGAGTTCAAGGACATGAAGTTCACGGTCTCGCAGACCAGGGACCTCACCAGCCAGGCCGTCACGGTCAGCTGGACCGGCGGCACCCCGACCAGGTTCGCGGGCACCCAGTTCAACACCGACTTCGTGCAGATCATGCAGTGCTGGGGCGACGACGACGGCACGGTCCCGTCCAACCCGGGCCCGGCGCGCACCCAGTGCCAGTACGGCGGCTCCCCGACCACCGACCGCACGAGCTGGCCCGGCAACGCCTACGACGACACCCGCCAGGTCTTCTACAGCGCCGACCCCACCAACTACGGCCAGGACAACCGGTACGGCGCGGCCAACCCGAACGCGCCGGGCGAGGTCCCCTTCAAGTCGGTCGACGGCACCACCGTCACCACCCACACCCAGAACAACCAGTTCTTCAACTACAACACCACCAACGAGATCGATTTCGCCCGCACCAGCGCCAACGGCACGGGCCAGGAGTACTTCGAGGTGCAGACCGCCAACGAGGCACCCCACCTCGGCTGCGGCGAGCCCGTCACCACCGGCGGCGTCACCAAGCCCCGCTCATGCTGGCTGGTGATCGTCCCGCAGGGCCACCTGGACCTGGACGGCAAGCCGTACGCGGACCAGAGCCAGGTCAACGCGGGCTCCCCGGTCTCCTCCACCAACTGGGCGAACCGGGTCGCGATCAAGCTGGACTTCAACAGCGTGGGCACCAACTGCGCCCTCGGTGCCGACGAACGTCCCACCACCGGCAGCGAGCTGGTCGCCGACGCGATGACCAGCTGGCAGGCCCGGCTGTGCTCGTCCGGCAAGGTCTTCGGCTACACCGAGCTCGGCGAGCCCGACGCCCGGTCCCGGCTCAGCAACGACGGCTCCTCCGGACTCGCCTTCACCACCCGCGCGCTGGGGGCCGACGCGAGCTCGGCCGCCCCCTCGGACACCACGACGTACGCGCCGGTCGCCCTCTCCGGTGCCGTGATCGGCTTCACCATCGAGCGCAGACCGAAGGCCGGCGCACCGGAGTCGGTCGACAGACTCGCCGGCACCAAGGTCGGGTCGATCAGGCTGACACCCCGCCTGGTCGCCAAGCTGCTCACCGAGTCGTACCGCAGCTCACCCTGGGGAGCCGTGATCGGCGGCACCGCCGCCAAGGGCTACGGCTGGGCGAGGAACAACCCGGCGGGTCTGGCGAGCGACCCCGAGTTCGTCGCGCTCAACCCCGAGTTCGCGTACTTCTCGGTCTCCGAGACGCCGTCCACCGACACGGATCTGATGACCGCGCTCGGCCACTCCGACACCGCCCGCGCCGTCTGGCAGTGGATCTTCGCCGACAAGGACGCCCGGCAGTTCCTCGCCGGCGTCCCCGACGACGACGGGATGCGGGTCAACCCGTACTACAGCACCAACGCCGACCTGAACCCGACGGGCTTCGCCTTCGACCCGTCGAACCTCGACGAGTACCCGAAGAGCGACCCGTGGTGCACGATCCCGCCCGGCAGCGGCGCCACGCAGAAGCAGTGCATGACCGACTTCCACCCGTACGTCGAGGACATGCACGCCGGCGCCCTGCACGCCCGGCGTGCCGACACCCTGTGGAAGTCGAGCTGGGACTCGCTCGCCAGCCCGCCGGCCTACAAGAGCACCGGCCCGCAGACGGTCGGTTCCCGCTTCGTCATCACGATCGCGGACGCGGCCTCGGCGGCCCGCTACGGCCTGCAGACGGCCAGTCTCCGCAACGCCGCGGGCAAGTTCGTGGCGCCGACCACCGCCTCCCTGACCGCCGCCGCGAACAGCGCCGCCGGCAAGAACGTCGCCGAGATCAGCCCGTCCGGCGCCACGGCGAAGGACGCCTACCCGCTGGCCCAGCTGGTCTACGCGGCCGTCCGGCCGGCCAAGATCAAGTCCGCCGCCCGCAAGGACTACGCGGCCCTGCTGCAGTACGCGGCCGGCACCGGGCAGGTCAGCGGCGCCGACCCGGGCCGCCTGCCGGCCGGTTACGCGCCGCTGTCCAAGAAGCTCCGTACCCAGACCCTCAAGGCGGTCCAGGCGCTGCTCCACTACACCGGGCCGACCGCCGACGCCTCCGGTGGCTCGGCCGACGGCGGCGGCACCGACACCTCGGGCGGCGGCCCCTCCGGCGCCACCGGGGCCGACGGCGGCACGAGTGGCGGCGCCGGTACGGGCGCCGGAGGCGCCGGCGCGAGCGCCTCGCCCAGCGCGTCGGCGTCGTTCGACGGCGGCAAGGCCCTGCAGACCACCGCGGCCGGCAACACCCCGGCCGACCCGGCGAATCCGCTGCGGTACGCCGTTCCGGTCGGGGCCGCGCTCGGGGCGGTCGCCGGGGTGGGTGCGCCCTTCGCGGGCGGCAACCGGCTGCGGCTGCCGCTGCGCCTCCCGCTGCCCGGCGGGCGGAGCGTGACCGTCGTACCCGAACTGCCGGAGCTGTCGCGCCGACTGCGGCGACTGCTCCCGTAATCCCCGGGCGCCCCGGCGCTCCCCACAGACCGGAGCACCACCCGGTGCTCCCACAGACGGCCGCCCGCCCCGAAAGGCAGTCGGGGCGGACGGCCAGCACCACCCTGCCAGATCCTCTGGCAACACCCAGCTAGCTAGCTCTCGTCAGGAGACTCTCGATGCGCAATCTGCGCTCTTCGGCGGCGTTCGTCGCCGCGGCCGTGGTGGCCGGCGGCCTCGCCCTCGCCACCCCGGCGGTCGCCGACCCGGACGCCGGTGCCTTCCGCCAGCTGGTCGGCGTCGGCTCGGACACCACCCAGGACGTCCTCAACGCCCTCGCCGGCGACACCGTCAACGGCATCAGCTACGCCACCACCGCCGTACAGGCGACCTCCGGTGCCCGCATCGCCTCCTACGACGCGATCGAGCCCGGCACCGGCTCCACGACGTCGAAGATCACCACCCGCACGGGTGGCCCCTCCTTCGCGCGCCCGAACGGCTCCGGCGCCGGCCGCAAGGCCCTGACCAAGTCGCTGACCGGCGAGTCGTGGCCGGACAGCACCGGTGTCGCCATCACGAACCAGATCGACTTCGGCCGCTCCTCCGGCGCCCCCTCCGTCTCGGGCACCGCGCTCACCTTCATCCCCATGGCGCGGGACGCCATCGGCGTGGCGGTGCGCGGCTCGGGGCTGGACACGCTGACGGTGAAGCAGCTGCACGACATCTACAACGGCACGCTCACCACGGTGAACGGCCAGACCGTGCACCCGAAGATCCCGCAGAAGAACTCGGGCACCCGCAACTTCTTCCTCAACGCGATCGGCCTGACGGACGACCAGCTCACCTCGAGCGTCCAGGTCGTCCAGGAGAACCAGGGCAACGCCGCGCTCACCGAGGACGGCGCCCTCGCCCCGTTCTCGGTCGGCAGCTGGATCGCCCAGAACAACGGCGTCGCCCCCGACTACACCAAGGCCTCCGTGACCAACGGCGGTCACCTGGCCGCGATCCAGTTCGACGGCGACACCGGCGGCACCAGCCCGGTGACGACGGTCAACGGCAAGCTCAAGCCCGTCACCGACTACTACGAGAACGCCACCTTCGGCCGCGACGTCTACAACGTCGTCCCGACCCGCGAGCTGGACACCACCAGCATCTTCTTCGACCAGGACCTGTACGACATCTTCGTCACCAGCGGCAGCCACACCGCCGCGCTGGCCTCCGACGACGCCGAGAAGGTCATCGCCTCCTTCGGCTTCGTCAACGAGCCCTACAACGGCTTCATCAGCCTCGCCAACAAGCACGTCAAGCAGGGTGGCCTGGAAGGGTCGGGCATCGACACGAGCGTGCCCGCCGCGCCCACCCTGAAGACCACCGCGGGTGACGCGAGCCTGAAGCTGAGCTGGACCCCGAGCACCATCGTCCCGGCCCTGCCGGTCACCGACTACCGCGTCACGCTGAAGGACGCGGACGGCGCCGTCGTCGCCTCCAAGGACCTCGCGGCCTCCACCACGTCGTACTCCTTCACCGGCCTGGCCAACGGCACCTACACCGCCACCGTCACCGCCAACAACCTCAGCGGCACCGGCGCCGAGGCCACCTCGACCGGCGCGGTCAAGTACACCAGCAAGACGGCCGCCACCGCCGCCACCACCGCCTACGGCAAGACCCCCAAGGTCGCCGTCACCGTCACCGACTCGCACGGTGTCACGCCGACCGGCAAGGTCACCGTCAAGGACGGCACCACCGTCGTCGGCACCGGCACCCTCGACGCGTCCGGCAAGGTCACCATCGGCCTGTCGAACCACCTCAAGGTCGCCACGCACTCCCTGTCGGTCTCCTACGCGGGCAGCTCCAGCCTGAACGCGTCCTCGACGACCGTCTCCCTGAAGATCACCAAGGCCTCGGCGTCGGTCTCCACCTCCGCCCCGACCTCGGTGAGCCACACCGCCAGGGCCAAGGTCACCGTCAAGGTCACCACGTCCGGCACCACCCCGACCGGCACCGTCCGCATCTACCAGGGCTCCAAGGTCATCGCGACCGGCACCCTGAGCAGCGGCAAGGTCGTCGTCACCCTGCCGAAGCTGGCCAAGGGCAGGCACACCCTGCACGCCTTCTACGTCGGTTCCTCGACCGTGAACTCGAAGGCCGGCGCCAACTTCACCATCACCAGCAAGTGACCGTCTGACGGGCCCGCCGGAAGCCTCCTACGGCTTCCGGCGGCCCCTCACCGATTCCTCGAAGGAGGCGGGCCGCCATGACCGTCGCCGTACCGACACCGAAAACCCTGGCTCCGGCCGTGCCCCGCAGGCCCGTCCGCAGCCTCAC
The DNA here is from genome assembly GCF_042892755.1 of Streptomyces sp. NPDC001714. NCBI lineage: Bacteria > Bacillati > Actinomycetota > Actinomycetes > Kitasatosporales > Streptomycetaceae > Streptomyces > Streptomyces sp. NPDC001714. Next base: position 63,202 of record NZ_JBIAUL010000001.1, on the reverse strand, counting down.
CTTCGTCCGCCACCTCTCGCGCGGCGGACTGCTCAGCCTCGCCGCCCTGCTGCTCGGCATCACCGCCCAGCTGCTGGTGTTCAGCGGCGCCCAGGAACACTCCGCCCAGCACGCCGACTTCGACCAGCTGCGCGAGCAACTCGCCCTCGGCACCGCTCCGGTGGCGCAGACCGGGCAGGACGGCAAGCTGCTGGCGCCCGGCACGCCGGTCGCGCTCGTCGACATACCCAAGCTGGGCCTGAGCCAGGTCGTCCTGGAGGGCACCGACTCCTCCGTCATGACCGACGGCCCCGGTCACCGCCGGGACACCCCGATGCCCGGCCAGGCCGGCACCAGCGTGCTGATGGGCCGGGCGGCGGCGTACGGCGGCCCGTTCGGCAAGCTCTCCCAGCTCGCCACCGGTGACACCTTCACCGTCACCACCGGCCAGGGCAAGGCGAAGTTCCAGGTCATCGACGTGCGACGGGCCGGCGACCCGGCGCCGACGGCGCTGGCCCCGGGCAAGAGCCGGATCGTCCTCATCACCGCCACCGGTGCCAGGTACATGCCCTCCGGGGTCCTGCGCGTCGACGCCGACCTGGTCTCCGCGCCGTTCCAGACCCCGTCGGCCGTGATCCGGGCCGGCACCCTGCCGAGCTCCGAGGAGCCGCTGGCCCGCCCCTCCGGGGTGCCGTGGCCGCTGGTGATGTGGCTGCAGGCGCTGCTCCTCACCGCCGTGGCCGCCGTCTGGACCTGGCACCGCTGGGGCCGCCACCAGACGTGGATCGTCTTCGCCCCGGTCGTCGCGGTGCTCGGCCTCCAGGTCGCGACGCGGACCACCGAACTGCTGCCGAACCTGCTGTGACCGAGGTGAGTGAAGTGTCTGAAGCAACCGAAGTGACCCAAGCAACCCAAGCGTTTGAAACGACCGAGACAGCCGAGACAGCCGTGACCGCCGAGATGACCGACACCGCCGTACTTCCCACCGCCACCGCCACCGCCGTGGTGGACGGCCCCGCACCCGCCACGCTCGAAGCCCGTGCCGTATCCGCCTGGTTCGGCTCCCACCAGGTGCTCAGCCAGGTGTCGCTGACCATGCCCGCGGGCGAGGTGACCGCGCTGATCGGCCCGTCCGGCTGCGGCAAGTCGACGTTCCTGCGCACCCTCAACCGGATGCACGAGCTGATCCCGTCGGCGCAGTTCGGCGGCGAGGTGCTCTTCGAGGGCGAGGACATCTACGACCCGTCCTGGCGGCTGACCGACGCCCGCCGCAGGATCGGCATGGTCTTCCAGAAGCCGAACCCGTTCCCGGCGATGTCGATCTACGACAACGTGGTGGCGGGCCTGAAGCTGACCGGCACGAAGGCGAACCGCCGGGAGAAGGACGTGCTGGTCGAGGAGTCCCTGACCCGCGCCGGCCTGTGGAAGGAGGTCCGCGACCGGCTCCGTCAGCCCGGCGGCGCCCTGTCCGGCGGCCAGCAGCAGCGCCTGTGCATCGCGCGGGCCCTCGCGGTCCGTCCCCGGGTCCTCCTCATGGACGAGCCGTGCTCGGCCCTGGACCCCACCTCCACGCGCCGCGTCGAGGAGACCATCCAGGACCTGGCCGGCCAGGTGACGATCGTGATCGTCACCCACAACATGCAGCAGGCGGCGCGCGTCTCCCAGCAGTGCGCGTTCTTCCTGGCGGAGCAGGGCACCCCGGGCGGCATCGTGGAGCACGGCGACACGGAGGCCGTCTTCAACTCCCCGCAGGACCAGCGCACGGCCGACTACGTGGCCGGCCGGTTCGGCTGAGCCCGCTACAGGGGGTCAGCAGTACGGCGGCTGGTTGGTGAGCGAGGAGGCGACCCGCATCCAGACGCCGAACTGGCGGTAGAGGGCGGGCAGCGGACCCCGGGCCTGGACGGTACGGCTGTCCAGGGCCGTCACCCCGGGGATGCCGAGGAGGACGGCGGGGACGGAGGCGGACTGCCAGCGCACGGCGAGGGCCGACTCGCCCTCGGGCGCGGCGGGCCGCTTCGGCACGGGCGTCAGGGCCGCCACGACCGCCTCCTCGATCGCCCGGCGGGCCTCCTCCGCCGGGCGCAGCTCGGCGGCGAACCGGTCCCGGGCGTACTTCACGGGCACGGTGACCACCGACTCGTCCCAGGCCGTCATCTCGGCGCACGCCGCGTCGTCACCCGTGAGGGCCACGACCGGCACGCCGAAGGCCGCGGCGGTGGCGTGCGCGAGCCCGATCTCCCCGGCGGGCCTCCCGTCCAGCCAGATGTCCTCGATCTCGTGGCCCATGAAGCTGTGACTCAGCACACCGAGGGCGCCGGCCCGGGAGTGGTAACCGACACATATCGCCGCGTCGTACTCCGCCGTGAGCCCCTCCAGCATGAGCATCTTCTTCGGCTTGCCGCGCACCAGGCGGGCGGCGGGATGCAGGTGTTCGGGGAGCAGGTTCCGCATCGGCCCGTGGGCGTCGTTGACCAGCACCTCGGTCGCGCCTGTGGCCACCGCCCCGCGGATCGCCGCGTTCACGTCCTCGGCCATCATCGACCGGCCGCGCTCGTAGTCCCGCCCGCCCGGCTGCACATCGTCCCGGTCGACCAGCCCGGTGATGCCTTCCATGTCCACGCTGATGAAAATACGCACGTCCTGAGGCTATCCGGACCCTACGTATTGTAGGTTCCCCATCGGCCACGGCGGCTCGTCAGCTCACGGGGGTACCTCATGCAGGGCACGGACACACAGGAGGCGCGGCGCAGCCTCGCCCCCACGGTGGCGGTGCTGGTGGCCAGCCTGCTGGTCGCGGCGGTGGGTGTGTACGAGCTGTCCGGCTTCGGCCTGCACAGTCTCGACCGGCGCCCGCACCTGTTCAGCGACGGGCTGGCGACCGGCGGGGTGATCGTCGCGGCGGTGCTGGCGGGGGCGGCGATCGGGAACCTGGCGTGGATGCTGGCGGCCCGGCGGCGGGCGGAGCGGGAACGGGCACAGGCTCCGGCTCGTCCGTAAGAGGCAGAAGGGCCTTTCACACCGTATTCCGTACGACGGCGGATCACTCCCCCGCCTCCCACCGTTACCCTACAGACTGTAGGGTCAGCCCTCCGTCAACCCGCTCCCCGTCCCCAAGGTGACCGGTCCCATGCCCGCACAGCTGTCGACCCTGATCCCGCCCCGCGTCTCCGCCGCTCTCCGCGCCCCCACCGGCGCGTCCGGCGGCACCCTGCGCAGGCGGGCCGCCGATTTCACCGTCTGGTACCTGCGCGTGATCGCCGTACTGAACATAGTGGCGGTGATGTCGCTCCCCTTCCGCCAGGAGGTCGACGAGCACAACAACGGCCGTCTCACTCTGCACCTCCACCGGCAGCACGCGCACCACTCCGGCCAGTTCTTCACCCCGTACCTGGCCACGGCGGGCCTGGTCTCGGCCGCCCTCGCCATCTTCTTCGTCCTGGTGATGCGCCGCCGCAAGCGCGCGGCCTGGGTGGTCAACCTACTCCTGTCCGCCCCGCTCTTCGCCCTCTACGTCCTCGCCCTCACCCAGCACGAGTACCGCGCCCACGCCTTCAACTGGGTCTCGGCCGCTCTCACCGGCCTCTTCGTGGCCGCACTGCTGATCAGCCGCCGGGAGTTCAGCGCGGTCGGCGACCCGTCGAACCCGAAGACGGCGCTGGCGGTGGGGGCCGCCGGCGTGCTGGTCACCGGCGGCCTGGGCACCCTCCTCGTGCACGCGACGAACAAGCTCCCCGGCGCCACCCTGCCCGACGAGATCGCCTACACCCTCCTGAGGGGCGTCAGCGTCGGCCCGCTCGCCGACCACGTCACCGCGGTCCACGCCCCCCGCTGGGCCGACATCCTCATCAACATTCTCCTCGCCGCCGCGTTCTGCCTGGTCCTCTACGCGGGCTTCCGCTCCCCGCGCGGCCGCCGTCTGCTCAGCCCCGAGGACGAGTCACGGCTGCGCGGCCTGCTGGACAGGCACGGCGCCCGCGACTCCCTCGGCTACTTCGCGCTGCGCCGCGACAAGATGGCGATCTTCTCCCCCACCGGCAAGTCGGCGGTCACCTACCGCGTCGTCGGCGGCGTCAGCCTCGCCTCGGGCGACCCGATCGGTGACCCGGAGGCCTGGCCCGGCGCGATCGACGCGTGGCTGACGGAGGCGCGGCGCCACGCGTGGACGCCGGCCGTCATGGGCGCGAGCGAGGAGGCGGGCACCGTCTACGCCCGGCACGGTCTGGACGCCCTGGAACTGGGCGACGAGGCGATCGTCGACATCGCCGACTTCACCCTGGAGGGCCGCCCCATGCGCGTCGTCCGCCAGGCCCACAACCGGGTCCGCCGCGCCGGTTACACGGTCCGCATCCGCCGCCACGAGGACATCCCGGCCGACGAGATGGCGACCCTGATCGAACGGGCCGACAGCTGGCGCGACGGCGCCACCGAACGCGGCTTCTCCATGGCCCTCGGCCGCCTCGGCGACCCGGCGGACGGCCGCTGCGTGATGCTGGAATGCCGGGACGCGAACGACACCCCCCGCGCCCTCCTCAGCTTCGTCCCCTGGGGCGAGCGGGGCCTCTCCCTGGACCTGATGCGCCGCGACCGCGGCTGCGAGAACGGCCTGATGGAGTTCATGGTCGTCGAACTCCTCCTCCGCGCCTCCGAGTTGAAGGTCGACCGTGTCTCCCTCAACTTCGCCATGTTCCGCTCGGTCTTCGAACGCGGCTCCCGCCTTGGCGCGGGCCCGGTCCTGCGCCTGTGGCACACCACCCTCACGTTCTTCTCCCGCTGGTGGCAGATCGAGTCCCTGTACCGCGCGAACGCGAAGTACCGCCCGGTGTGGGAGCCCCGCTACCTGCTCTTCGCGAGAAGCAGCGACATCCCGAGGATCGGGTTGGCGAGCGCACGGGCGGAGGGGTTTCTCACGGTTCCCTGGGGGAGCTGACTCAATCCACCCCGCACGAGCCATACAGTGCGCCTGCAGTGACCACGGATGCGACGAAGGGCCCCTCGGAGAGTTCTTTCCCGGAGGGGCCATTTCACCTTGAAAGAGCCATCAATCACCTATTCGACGGGCCGAGGATCCAGCCCGTGAAAGCCGGCCCTGGCAAGATGTTCGACCGCTCGCAAGATCTCGGCCCTGGTGACCGCCGAAACCACGAGAACATTCGCCATTGCGAAAAATCCGGCCGTGGACACCTCGTCCAAAATTTCTTGAGCCAGTCGAGCGGGGTCATAGACAGTCAGATCAAATCTCGCGCCCTTTGTCGAAACCGTCAGACCGACCAGGTAACCTTTGGCTTCGGTCTCGACCTCATAGCCATCCAAGTATTCGGGGAACCTCAGGTCGTATGGAATCAACTGGCCGCCTCTCAGTTACCCGATGTTCTTATCTGAGACAGCGCGTCAGCATACTGCCCAGGAGTCAGATTAGCACCTGGCGCCGGCACGATCTCGAAGTGCCTGGGGTCTTTCCCTCGCTGAATGACGCGAAGAGATTCGGGCACGCTTCCCATGTCTATGCCATGCGGAACGAATCCCTTTCCTTCAACGCTTTCCGGATTGTCGAAGACAGAAAGGCCGTGTGTTTCTTTCACGAACCCCGTGGTGGGGTCGACCTTGAAGTCGTTCGGACGAGGAACAAAGCTCGGTGACTCACCTTCCCTGGCACCCCGGAAACAACTTTCAGGCCCAGGTCCGGAATTGTGTACCAGGACAGGCGTCCTGCCGGCCAGCACGTAGAACGTGTGCAGTTGAGCGACGCTGAGGTTGTACCTTTCACCGGCACCGGGGGTGGTGTGGACGGTGACGACGTAGGCCTTCTGGCCGTCCGCGGTGGCGAGGGCGTCGTGGGGCTTGAGGTCGGCCGCCGGGACCCAGGTGTGGTCGGTCTCGTCCCAGAACGGGTGTTTCGACGTGGTGTGGAGGGTCTCGGTGTGGCCGTCCGGGGTGTGGACGGTCACGTCGACCAGGTCGTTGTCGAGGTTGCGGTGGAGGGCCGTGACCTCGCGGGTGCCGCGGTGCTTGCCGGTGCCCGGGTCGGCGGCCTCCACCTCGTCGCCCGGCTTCACCTCACCGATCGGCTTGGTCTTGCCGTCCGCCATCAAGACCGGCGTATCGGCGCGGAAGCTGCACTGGCCCGCCGTCTGGCCGTCCGTGCCCGTGCCGCCCTGGCACACCGATCCCAGGACCGCGTCGCCGAGACCGCAGGCCACGGCGCCGGTGACCATGTCGAGGAGGTTGCCGCCGGCCGAGCAGCTGAAGCCGAGCAGACCGCCGACGCAGAACCCGCCGCCACCGTCCCCGGTACCCGGTGGCAGACCGCCGTCGCGGGTGGCCGCGATGCAGCTGTTGGTGCTGGAGCCCTGGGTGCCGCAGGTGGCGTTGTCGTCGGCGGCGGCCGTGATGGTCGGGGCGGTGGGTTTGCCGGGGGCAGTGGTGGGGATCTTGATCGGGTTGTTGAGGTCGATCAGCGGTCGGCGGTCGATGGTCCAGCGGTGGCTCGTCGGGCTGCGCCACCAGTGGTAGGAGGTGGTGCCGTTGTCGTAGTACGTCCACTGCTGGGTGGTGGTGTAGCTGTAGTAGTCGGTGCGTGTGTAGAGGTAGGTGTCGTCGAGCCACTTGCTGGTGGTCTGCCAGCTGGTGGTGCTGGTGTGCTGCCTGGTGCCGATGACGACAGGCTTCGTCGGATGCGACGGCTGCGGCTGCACCGTGGCGGTCGGGGGCGGTGGCACCGCGGGCGTGCGGATGGCGGACGCGTCGAAGGTCGCGGTCCCGGTGGCGGCGTCGTAGAGGACGGCGGACGCGGCGACGACCACCACGACACCGCCGACCACGAGCAGCACCTCGCCGGCGCCCACGGCCGCGGCGGCCCCGGCCACCACCTCCGCGCCCTCCACGACGGCGCCCGCTCCCTCGGCCAGGGCGCCCGTGGTCTCGGCGGCCGCGGAACCGAGGCCCCGGGTGATGTTCGCGAACTCCTCGTCGATCGCGGACTGGCTCCAGTCCAGCGCGCGGTTGGCGAGGCCCAAGAGCGACATGTGGCCGTCGGGGTCGAGCCGGCTGGTGGGGTTGGCGTTCGCGTACAGGTAGTCGTTGGTGGAGGTGGCGCCGGTGACCGGGACCGAGGCGGTGTCCGCCGAGGCGAAGGTGCCGCTGCCCGGGTCGTACCAGCGGGACTCGGCGGAGACCCGGCCCGTGGTCGAGTCGGTCCAGCTGCCCTGGAAGCCGGCGGTCATGGTCGCCGCGTTGGACTGGGCGGTGACCTTGCCGAAGGGGTCGTAGGCGCGGGAGGCGAACACGTCGCCGAAGGTCGTGTCCAGCGAGGCCACGACGTTGCCGTGCACGTCCTGGACCAGGGGCATGGCGATGCCGCCGGCCGGCTTGCCGGACAGCAGGGTGCCGTCCGCGGTGCGGGCGTAGGTCCAGCTGCCGTCGCCGTCCGGCTCCTTCGACAGTCCGCCGTAGCCGAGTTGACGGGTGGTCGTGCCGTCGGAGACCGACAGGAGGCGGTCCAGGCTGTCGTAGGAGTAGGTGTGCTGTCCGTCGCCGACCAGGCGGTCGAAGGAGTCGAAGACCGATGCCGCGCTCGACGTCGAGCCGCTCGCCGTGGCCGTGGTGGTCTTGGCCAGAGTTCCGCGCGTCGTCCAGTCGTAGGTGGTGGTGTCGCCACCGGAGACGGCGGTGCGGGTGAGGCGGTTGCGCTCGTCGTACTGTGCCGACGTGGTCTGGCCGGTGGGGGTGTGCGCGGTGCCCGACCACGGCGTGGCCCAGGTGCGGTTGCCCACCGCGTCCCAGGTGTAGTCGGTGCCGGTCGGTGTGGCACCCTCCGTCGAGGAACGGACCAGCCGGTTGTCCTCGTCGTAGTCGTAGTCGGTGGTGCCCGCGGCGATGTAGCGGCCGGTGCGGGTGGCGGTCTTCAGGTTGCCGTTCTTGTCCCAGGTGTAGGAGAGCGTGCTCTTCTGGTCCTGGAAAGGGGCGTCGGGGGTGATGGTCTCGGAGGTGAGGCGGCCGAGGCCGTCGTAGGTGAAGTCCTGGACGGGGTAGTAGGTGCCCTCGCCCGGCACGCTGCCGGTGATCTTCTTGACCTGGCCGGCCGTGTCCCGGGTGTAGAACACGCTGGCGCCGGTCAGCCCGTCGTGGACGTTCCCGACGTCCTCCAGGCCGCTGTAGCCGTAGGACACCGACGTCGCCGGGTCCTGCTGGTAGGTGAGGCGGCCGAGCGGGTCGTAGCGGTAGGAAGAGGTGCCCAGCGGGCCGCTGCTGCCGGTGAGCAGGGCGCGGTCGTCGTAGGTGAAGGTCTGGGTACCGCTGGGGGTGCCGATCGAGGTCGGCCGGTCGTCCAGGTCGTAGCCGAACGACCGGGTCGTCGTGCCGCCCGCGCCGCCGGTGCCGGTCTGGCCGGTGTTCCGGTAGTAGGTGTCGTAGGTGTACGACGTGGAGACGCCCCCGGGTTCGGTCACCTTGGTGACGCGTCCGCCCACTCCGGAGCTGTGCTCGTACGTCCAGGTGCGGTCGGCGGCGGCCGGCTGGGCGCTGGTGGCGGGTTCCACCCGGGTGTGCAGCCAGCTGCCGATGTACGTCTGGTACGTCGTGTGCTGGTCGGCGTCGGTGACGCGGGTGGCGTCGCCGAGCTCGTCGTAGCCGAAGGTGGTGACCGGGTTGGCGGCGACCGTGCCGTCGGCGGCGGTCGGGGCCGGGTCGGTCAGGGCGGTGAGCCGGTTCCCGGCGTCGTAACTCGCCTGCCAGACGTTCCTGTTGGGGTCCTTGACTGCCGTGACGTTGCCCGCCGGGTCCACGGTGTAGTCGGTGCGCGCCACCTCGTTGCCGTCGGGGTCCCTGGCGATGACCGCGGTGCGGCGGCCGGCGAGGTCGTAGACGGTCTCGGTGGAGCGCTGCAGCGGGTCGGTGACCCGGGTGAGCCGGCCCGCGACGTCGTGGAGGTAGTTCGTGGTACCCCGGCCGGTCTCCGACACGGAGCTGAGCTCGCCCGCCGCGTTGTAGCCGGAGCGGGACTCGAAGACCGTGCCGTTGATCGTCTGCCAGCTGTGCGTCGGCTCGCCGAAGTCGTCGTAGCGGTACTGGGTGATGTCCTGGTCGGGGGTGGCGGTGCCGTTGCGGACGACCTGGTCCACCGTCTGCCGGCGGTCCATGTCGTCGTAGGTGCTCAGCGTCTGGGCGCCGGTGTAGGAGATGGCCGACAGCAGGTTGGAGTTGTCGTCGTAGATGTAGGTGGCGGGGGTGCCGTCGGCCTTGTTCGTGTCCCGGTTCCAGCGGGTCGCGGTGTGCACCCGGTTGCGGGCGTCGTAGGTGTAGTCGGTGCGGCCGGAGTCGGTGTTCGTGTCGGACACCACGTTCCCGGCGTGGTCGTAGGCGCGGTGGTCCGACGAGCCGTCGTTGCGGTGGATGTCGGTCAGTTCGCCGCGCCTGTCGTACCCGAAACTCGAGCCGCCCCCCTTGGGATCGCGCATGCCCGTCGTGTCGCCGAAGGCGTCGTAGCCGTACTTCGTGACGGGCCGGGTCATCGTCGCCCCCGCACCGGACCCGTCCTCGACCGGCACCGCGGGTCCGGTCACCGTCGAGGTGCGGCCCATCGCGTCGTACGTGTAGGACGTCGTGTTCTGGCGCGGGTCGGTGACCGTGAGGACGCGGCCGAAGGTGTCCCGGGTGTACTTGGTGACGAGGTCGGCGGTGGCGTCGTTGTGGACCACCGACTGGGTCATGGCACCGGTCACCGGGTCGTAGGACTGGCTGGTGGACTCGGTGCGGGTGGCGTCGGAGACCGCGGTGCCGGTCTGCAGGCCCGCCTTGTCGTAGCTGTAGGCGGTGGTGCGGTTCAGGCCGGCCGGGTCGACAGTCGTCGAGGTGCGCTCGTTGGCGTCGTCGTAGCCGTACGTCGTGGTGCGGGCGTCGCTGCCACCGCCCTCGATGTCCTGGACCAGGTTGCCGGCCAGGTCGTAGGTGTAGGAGTGCAGGGGGACGTCCCGGGTGGAGTTCGGGTTGTCCGGGTCGGCGTGCGCGATGTACGTCTCGGACTTCAGCAGGTCGTCGTGGGTGTAGGTGTACGACACGACGTGGCCCTTGGCGTCCCAGAAGTCCTCCAGCCGGCCGGCGTTGTCGTAGCCGTAGGCCTTCAGGCGCACGCTGCGGGTGGTGGCGCCGCTCTGGCCGGGCGTGTCCGTGTACTCGGGGATGGCGACGGAGTTGAGCTGGCCGCGCGAGTCGTAGGTGTAGTGGTAGTGGATGTTGTTGGCGTCCCAGGAGTCCGCGACGTGGCCCACCCCGTCGTAGAGCTGGTGGGACAGGACGTACGACTCGGGTCCGCTCCCCTGGTCGTTCTCGGTGGTGGTGCTGGTGAGGCGGTCCCGTGCGTCGTAGGCGTAGCTCTCGTAGCGCGTGACGTCGTCCACCTCGGGCAGATTGAGGGAGTCGACGCGTGAGGTGAAGGAGACATTGCCGTCCGCGTCGTAGCCGTAGAAGACCTTGAGCTGGTCGTTCCAGCCGCCCCCCACCACCAGGGGGTCGGACACCGGGTCGCCGATGGCGGAAACCACCCGCCCGTGGGTGTCGTACGTGTACGAGGTCGTGTAGCCGGAGCCGCCCGGGGTGCCGGAGACGACCTGGCGGGTCATCATGCCGTGCGTGTCGAAGTAGCTGTTGACCGCGCCGCCGGTGGGCAGCTGTTGCAGGGTGCGGTCGCCGAAGCGGTCGTAGCCGTACCGGGTGACGTGCCCGTCCGGGTCGGTGACGGTGGCGAGCAGGCCGCATGGCTGGACGCTGCCGGCCGGTGCTGACGGGTCGTTGACCACCGGTGGCTGGGTGCCGGAGTCGCAGGTGTAGCCGTAGGTGGTCGTCGCGCCGTTCGGGGCGGACTTGGTCGGCGGGGTGGTGCGGGTCTTCAGGCGCTCGCCGCTGTAGGTCATGGTGACGGCGTGGTGGTTGCCGTCGGCGACGGAGAGGGTGTTGGCGTACGGCGTCGAGTCGTACTCGTAGTGGGTGTTGACGATCGTGCCGGAGGTGTCCCGGTAGCGGTTCTGGTCCTGGAGCCGGCCGGTGATGCTGTCCCAGTAGTACTCGGTGATGTTGTCGTTCTCGTCCATCAGGCCGGCGACCCGGCCGGTGGAGTCGTACTGCCAGCTGCGGGTGTTGCCGTGGGTGGGCGTGGTTCCGCCGGTCCACCGGGAGAGCAGGCTGCCGTGCGCGTCGAACTCGTAGTAGACGTTGACGCCGGTCGGGTCGGTGGTGTGGATGACGTCGGAGGCGTTCGTGTCGCCGCTCGGCGGGTCGGTGCGCCGGTAGAACCAGGTGTCCCAGCCGCCGCTGACCAGGTCCGAGGGGTAGGCGAGGGTGTAGAGGCGGTCGCCGCTGTACGTCAGCTTGGTGACGGCGGCCGTGTTGGGGCGGGTGATCTGGGTCAGCCGGGGCACCGTGTGGGAGGAGTCGGTGCCCCCGTAGCCGTAGGTGGTGCAGCGGGGAGTCGGTTCGGCGTCGCAGACCTTGGTGAGCTGGTTGCCGGTGTAGAAGTAGCTCCAGGTGTTCCAGCGCTCGCCGGAGGCCAGGCCCGCCGACACCGAGGTGACGTGACTGCCGGTCCAGGTCAGGAAGATCGACCGCTGGGAGGGGCCCTCGTCGATCTCCGTGATGTGGCCGCCGCTGACGCCGAAGTACAGCTGGCTGCCGTTGGGCGAGTAGAACCGCTTCACGGGCTGGTGGCCGCCGGTCGGCGAGAACTCGGCGGACGAGCCGTCCTTGAACCGCAGCCAGGGCACGCCAGTGTCGTGCTCCACCTCGTACTTCACCGAGTCGCCCTCGCCGTACGACGGTGCCCAGCTGCCGTCGGGGTTCTTGCCGAACTGGATCTGCTTGCCGTCCTTGAAGGAGGCCCGCATCCAGCCCTCTGACGTGGGGTCGATCGCCATGTCCAGGATCGAGGACCAGCCGGTGCCGAAGGCGCCGTTGACCGTGTTGACGGAGTTGTAGGTGCGGTCCACCCTCAGGGGCTGCGCCCCGTCGGGGACCGGGACAGCGAGGTCGGTCTCGGCGCGGGTGTAGTTGCCGGCGAAGAGGTTCACACCGGCCGGGTCGAGCGTGGCCGGATCCACCCCGTAGTGGGAGCCGTTGGAGGCAGGCGGGGAGACCACGGGGGTGAAAGGGCTCATCGCCGACCAGGGGCTGGTGAGGGAGTCCTTGACCCGGGCCCGCCAGTAGTAGGTGGTGTTCCATTTGAGCCACCCGTACGACACGGTCCAGAGGGAGAACGAGTCGAAGCTGTCGCCCATGGTGACGCCCAGCCAGCCGGAGTCGTGGCAGCCCTTGGTGGCGGCCGCGTCCTCGCACACCGTGAACTCGGACTGCACCGGCTGGGTCTTGTCCGCCGAGAGACCGATCTCCAGCTGCGGGGTGAGCGTGGCGACGGTCGCGTCCCACTGCGGGTAGACCAGGTGGCCGCTCGGCGCGGAGTGCGGGATGGTGAACGACAGGGCGGGGCTGACCGGGACGCCGTGCGTGGAGAACCAGGTGTCAGAGCCGTCGGTGGTGTTGAGTTCGGCATCCCAGACGAGCTTGAACGAGCCCGCCGGCAGCGGCTCCACATAGGAAAGGACCCGGATCGACTGACCCCGGGCCACGGCCTTGTTGATCAGGACGCCGTAACCGTTGCAGTTGTAGGCGGTGTTGTTCGACCAGTAGAGGTGGTAGCCGAGGATGACGGAGTTGGCCGCCCAGTCCTTGGTCGAGGTGTTCTTCACGGTGACCCACATCGCCCCGTCGACGTCGTGCGCGGGCTGCACCGCGAAGGGGGTCTCGGGGGTGTAGGTGGCGCCGTAGGGGGTGGGGGCCGACGGCAGGGTACCCCCGGTGACGCAGGCGTCCGTCGTCGCGGTGCTCAAGGCGCTCCGGCGAGCTGGGCTCTGGGTGCCGGGCTGCCGCCTCAGGTGCGGTGGGCGCTTGGGGAGCAGGTGGGCGGTACGCAGAGCCGCGGCCTTCTGCTGGGCCTTGCGGTCGGCCGAGGCCACCGGGATCTGGGCTGGTACGTGCCGGGTCTTCTGGGTCTTTACCGCGGCGTCGAAGCGGGCGACCGCCTTGTGCCAGGCGTCTCCCGACTTGCCACGGCTCTGTGTCGGCCGGTTCGGGTCGGGCTTGGCGGGCGCGGAGACCGCGCCGGGCGGCAGTGGCCTGGACACCACCGTCGACGCGCCGGCGTGCCCCACGCTCGGCCCGAGCAGGCCGGTGAGCAACGCCAGGGCGAGGACGAAGACGAGCCGAATCCGTACGGCGGCAGGGCACACGATTCCCCCAGGTGGTGTGGACCTTGGGGGAGCAGATCATCCATGTGCATGCCAATGCGGTCGGCATGAATGAACAGCACACGAACAGCTGGGCAACAGATCCTGCTCAGCTTTCACACAGAATCTCCGGATCGGGGAGAGCGGGCAACGGCGGGCGTCTGCGCGCCGCACCGGAACACACGGCCGGCCAGCCGGGGCACTGACGGCCCGAGCCAGGCGCGGCAACCGCGGGCCACCGCAGGTCAGCGTCGGGTCACCGCAGGTCAGCCGCGGGCCACCGCAGGTCAGCGTCGGGTCACCGCAGGTCAACCGGGTCAACCGCGAGGCGTGCCGCCCGTGATCCCCCCGCCCACCGTGAACCCGATCACCGCGCCGCCGCCCTCCCTGCGGAAGGCGAAGGGGGCGCCGCCGTGGGCCATGGCGACCTCGCGGACGATGGAGAGGCCGAGGCCGGAGCCGGGCAGGGAGCGCGCGTCGGCGGCGCGGTAGAAGCGGTCGAAGATGCGGATCAGGTCGCCCTCGGCGATACCGGGGCCCCGGTCGAGGACCTCGACGCGGACCGTGCCCGGCCGGGCGGGGCCGGTGACACTGATCTCGATGGGGGCCTTGCCGTCCCGGTCGAACTTGGCCGCGTTCTCGACGAGGTTGGAGACGGCCCGCTGGAGCATGCCGGGCCGGCCGTCGGTCGTGGTGTCGCCGGCCGCCCGCACGACGATCTCGCGTCCGGTACGGCGCCGGGCCAGCCCCGCCACGTCCTCCGCGATGTCGGCCAGGTCCACGTGCTGCGGCGGCTCGGTGTCGGACTGCCCGGCCGCGAGGTCGACCAGTTCGTTGACCAGGTCGGTCAGCTCGCGTGCCTCCTGGCCGAGGTCGGCGACGAGCTCGTCACGGGTCGCGGGCGGGAGTTCGTCGATCCGGCGGAGCAGGGAGATGTTCGTACGCAGCGAGGTCAGCGGAGTACGGAGCTCGTGGCCCGCGTCCTGGACCAGGCGCCGCTGGTCCTCCTCCGACTGGGCGAGGCGGCCCAGCATCCGGTCGAAGGCGCGGCCCAGCCGGCCCACCTCGTCCAGTCCCGTCACCGGCACCTGGATGCCGAGCTGCCGGGTGCGGGCCACGTTCTCCGCCGCCGACGTCAGGATCACCAGCCGGCGGGTGATCCGCCGCGCCAGCCACCAGCCGAACAGCCCGGCGGCCACCACCACCGCCGCCATCAGCAGCAGTGTCCGCTGCTGGAGCGCGTTGAGCAGGTCCTCGGTGTCGCTGAACTCCTGCGCCACCTGCACCGCGCCCCGGCCGCCGCCGAGCGCGACCGTGGCGATCCGGAACAGGTCCTCGCCGGCCTGGACGTCCTTGTGCTGGACCGTCTTCCCGGCCTCCGCGGCGGTGGCGGCCGCCCGGTCCGCGGCGGTGACGGGCAGCACCGGGCTGCCGCGGTCGATGATCTCGCCCTGCGCGCCGAGCACCTGGACGTCGGTGCGCGCGGGCCGGACCAGGTCGTGGCCGGGCTGGGACGAGGAGAAGTCCGCCGGCACCATCTTGTGCTGCTTGACCTCGTCCTGGACGTCGGAGACGACCTGGGTGAACACCGACTGCTGGTCGACGCGGACCAGCCGGGCGGCGGCGTTGTACGACAGGATGCCGACGACGATGGTCACGGCGGCGGTGACCGCCGCGAAGGAGACCACGAAGGTGGTCCGCAGGGAGACCAGGCCCGGCCGGCGCCGGGCCAGGACCCGCGTGAGCCGCTCCAGGCGCCGGAGCGGGCCCACTCAGTCCTCCCGCAGCACGTAACCGACGCCCCGGACGGTGTGGATCAGCTGCGGGGCGCCCGGCTCGTCGAGCTTGCGGCGCAGGTAGCCGACGTAGACGGCGAGGTTCTTGGAACCGGGGCCGAAGTCGTAGCCCCAGATGCGGTCGTAGATCGTGGAGTGGTCGAGGACGATGCCCGCGTTGCGCGCGAGCAGCTCCAGCAGCTCGAACTCGGTGCGGGTCAGCTCCAGCTCGCGCTTGCCGCGCCAGGCCCGGCGGGCCTGGAGGTCCATCCGCAGGCCGGCCGCCTCGACCTGCCGGTCGGAGACCTGCGGCTCCCGGCCGGGCTCGGCGGCGACCACGCCACCGCCGCTGCCTGCGCCGCTGCCGGCGCCGGTGGTCACGGGCGAGGTCCGGCGCAGCAGCGCCCGCAGCCGGGCGAAGACCTCTTCCACGTCGAAGGGCTTGACGACGTAGTCGTCGGCGCCGGCGTCCAGTCCCGCGATCCGGTCGGCGGTCTCCACCAGCGCGGTCAGCATGAGGATGGGGGTACGGTCCCCTTCCGCCCGCAGGACGCGGCAGACCTGGAGGCCGTCGATGCCGGGCATCATCACGTCGAGGACGAGGACGTCCGGGGTGGTGCGATGGGCGTGCGCCAAGGCCTCCACACCGTCCGCGACCGCCGTCACCTCATAACCCTCCAGGGTGAGGGCCCGCTCCAGGGCGTGGCGGATGGCGCGGTCGTCTTCGGCGAGCAGCACAGTCTGGGGCACCTCCCCAGTCTGCCAAGGCCTCCGGCGGTTCTGCCGTGGTGAGCGGGCCTACGATCACCCTTTTTACCTGCCTCTCACCGTCACAGAGGCAACCGGGCGCCGCGATTCGGCTGCGGGCCGGTGGGGGTTGCTCGCGCAGTTCCCCGCGCCCCTAAAGGGGCACGCTGCAGTCACGTCAGCTACATAGCTGCGGGCGGGCGTGCCGCAGGGCGGCACGGGTGGGCGCAGCGGCACCCCGCCAACGCGGGCGAGTGAAACCCCCTCCCCTGCCCCCCTCAGCTCGCGGCCAGCCTCGCCAGCTGCTCCGCGAACGGGACGACCGGCAGAGCCTCGGGCTCCTCGCGCGACGGCCGGCTCAGCCCCTGCATCAGCCCCGCCAGTTCCCCCGCCGCCCGCTCGACCCGGCCCTCCAGGCCCTCGGCACCCCAGTCCTCGGACGCCGCGTACACACCCGTCGGCACGACCACCGCCCGCAGGTACGCGAACATCGGCCGCAGCGCGTGCTCCAGCACCAGCGAGTGCCGTGCCGTACCCCCGGTCGCCGCGATCAGCACCGGCTTGCCCGCCAGCGCGTCCTTGTCGAGCACGTCGAAGAACGACTTGAACAGCCCGCTGTAGGAGGCCGTGAACACCGGTGTGACCGCGATCAGGCCGTCCGCCTCGGTCACCGCCTCCAGGGCCGCCGCGAGCTTGCGCCCGGGGAACCCGTTGGTGAAGTTGTGCGCGATCTCGACCGCGAGGTCGCGCAGCTCCACCACCTCCAGCTCGACCTCGGCCTGCCGGCCCACGGCCGCCGCCAGCCGGTCGGCCAGCAGCCGCGTGGACGACGGCACACTCAGCCCCGCCGAGACGACGACGAGCTTCATGCCCCGACCTCCTTCTTCTCGGTCTTCTTCTCCTCAGCGGCGGCGGCCAGCAGCGACGCGTGCGTCGGCGCCTCCGGGACGTCCGCCGGGCGGCCCTTCGCGAACTCCTTGCGCAGCACCGGCACGACCTCCTCGCCGAGCATGTCGAGCTGCTCCAGGACCGTCTTCAGCGGCAGCCCCGCGTGGTCCATGAGGAACAGCTGGCGCTGGTAGTCACCCGCGTACTCGCGGAAGCCCAGGGTCTTCTCGATCACCTGCTGCGGCGAGCCCACCGTCAGCGGGGTCTGGTCGGTGAAGTCCTCCAGCGAGGGCCCGTGCCCGTAGACCGGCGCGTTGTCGAAGTACGGCCGGAACTCGCGCACCGCGTCCTGCGAGTTCTTCCGCATGAACACCTGGCCGCCGAGCCCGACGATCGCCTGCTCGGGCGTGCCGTGCCCGTAGTGCGCGAACCGCTTCCGGTAGAACTCGACCATCCGCTTGGTGTGGTCGGCGGGCCAGAAGATGTTGTTGTGGAAGAAGCCGTCGCCGTAGTAGGCGGCCTGCTCCGCTATCTCGGGCGAGCGGATCGAGCCGTGCCAGACGAACGGCGGCACGTCGTCCATCGGCCGCGGGGTGGAGGTGAAGCCCTGCAGCGGGGTGCGGAACTTGCCCTCCCAGTCGACGACGTCCTCGCGCCACAGCCGGCGCAGCAGGGCGTAGTTCTCGACGGCGAGGTTGATGCCCTCGCGGATGTCCTGCCCGAACCACGGGTAGACCGGCCCGGTGTTGCCGCGGCCCATCATCAGGTCCACGCGGCCGTCGGCCAGGTGCTGGAGCATCGCGAAGTCCTCGGCGATCTTCACCGGGTCGTTGGTGGTGATGAGGGTGGTGGAGGTGGAGAGGATCAGCTTCTCCGTCTGCGCGGCGACGTAACCGAGCATGGTGGTCGGCGACGACGGCACGAACGGCGGGTTGTGGTGCTCACCCGTCGCGAACACGTCCAGGCCGACCTCCTCGGCCTTCAGCGCGATCGCGACCATCGCCTTGATGCGCTCCCGCTCGCTCGGCGTCCGGCCCGTGGTGGGGTCCGTCGTGACGTCGCCGACCGTGAAGATCCCGAACTGCATGCTCGCTCACCCTCCAGGTTGTTTACGATTCAACTATACCTGCAGAACGAGACCCCACCGCCACCTATTCCCCCGCGTGCTCGCTACGCCTTCCAGCCCGGCTCCCGCCCGGTCGCCGCCAGCAGCCGCTCGAACTCCGACGCCCCCTGCGCCACCGCCACCGGCTCCCCGAACATCCCCATCGCCCGCGCGGTCGGCGCCAGCCCCGCGACCTGCCCGGCCAGCTCCGCCACCACCGCCGGGTCGGCCGCCGGCTCCGGCTGCCCGGTGGCCCGCGCCAGATCCCACACGTGCACGGTCAGATCCAGCAGCGCCATCGAGCCGACGGTCCGCGCGGGCATGTTCATCGCCCCCGTCAGGCCGTCCTCCGCCCCCGGCGCCGACCAGGCCGCCACCAGCCGCTCGGCCTCGGCCGCGAACCGCTCCCGCCAGTCCGGGCCCGCCCCGACCCGGTCGGGTGTCCGGGTGAAGTCCGCCGTCCCCTTCGCGGCCAGCGCCTGGAACTCCACGATCACGTGGAGGAGATGGTTGACCAGGGCCTTCACGTCGTACTCGGCACAGGGCGTGGGCGCGCCGAGTGCCTCGTCCGGCACCCCCCGCACCACCGGCACGGCCCCGTCCCGCGCCCTGCCCAGCAGCTCACCGATGCCGTACGTCCGCACACTGCTCGTGTTCGTCTCCATGCGCCGACCGTACGAACCCCGCCCGCACCCCTTATTGAACAAACGCGACACCGCGCCGGGACGTACGATCCGGCCATGGCCGCCCCCTCCGGACCCCCGCCCGGCCCCGTCCACGACACCCGCGGGATCGTCGACCCGGCCGGGCTCCTCTCCCGGGTACGGTTCCGGCGCCACCGGCCCGCCGAGCCGCTGCGCCGGCACATCGAGACGTACTGGTTCATCGACTGGGACCTGCCCGAGCCGTACGTCTCCCACGTGGTCCCGCACCCGTCCGTCAACCTCACCTTCCAGTGGGACGAGGCCGAAGGCCCGCCCTACGCCGAACTCACCGGCGTCGCCCTCGGCCTCTACGCCCGCAGGCTCACCGGCCGAGGCCGGGTGTGCGGCGTCAAGTTCCGCCCCGGCGGCTTCCGGCCGTACGCCCCCGGCCACCCGGTCTCCCACTGGACGGGCCGCGCCCTCCGGGCCGACGAGGTGCTCCCGCGGGCCACCGCCGAGACGGCCCGCGCGGTGGCGGGCCCCAGCGACGACGCCGACCGCGTGGCCGCCCTCGACGCCTTCCTGCTCGCGCTCTGCCCCGCCCCCGACCCGCGGGCCGACCGCGCCATGGCCCTCGCCGAACGGATCAGGACCGACCACACCGCCCGCCGCGTCGGCGACTTCGCACGGGCCCAGGGCATCTCCGTACGCGGCCTGCAACGCCTCTTCGCCGACTACGTCGGCATCACCCCGAAATGGGCCGTCCTCCGGTGCCGGATCCACGAGGCCCTGGAACGGGCGGGGAACGAGGCAGACGTGGACTGGGCAGCCCTGGCAGCCGAGTTGGGCTACGCGGACCAGGCCCACCTGATCCGCGACTTCAAGGCGACGGTGGGCGTTCCGCCGACGGCGTATACGGCCGGCCACTGATTCCCCTCCACCCTCGCCGAGTTCAACCTGAACGCCTGGAACGGCATGGACTTCTACGACGTCAGCCAGGTCGAGGGCTACAACCTGCCGATGTGGATCAACAGTTACGGCGGCACCTCCGCCGACAAGGTCGACAGCAACGGCTGCACCGCGGCCGGCTGCGTCAAGGACACCATCGCGACCTGCCCCGAGAAGCTGCGACGCGTCCGGGACGGCCACGTCGTCGCCTGCCTGAGCGCCTGCCTGGTGTTCAACACGGACCAGACCTGCTGCACCGGCGCCCACCCCGCCCGCCCCCAGTGCGTGCGACGACGCGACCAGCGTCTTCACCTGCTCCGGAGAGTGCGGCTACCGCGTCACCTGGGGTGTCAGCCCATAGCCGGAGGGGGCCGGTGCCGGCCGCCGTACCGGCCCCCTCCGTTCAGCGCGCCGCCTGGAAGGCCCGGCCCGCCGCCGTGGCCGCCGTACCGCTCGTGAAGAGTCCGCTGCTCGGCTTCGCCGGGTCCGCACCGAGCCCGAACCACGCGTACCGCTGCACGTACGACAGCGCGTCCAGCGCCTTCGTGGACGCGGTGACGAAGTCCGCCTGCTGCTGAGCCGACGGGAACCGGGTCCCCTGCGAGAAGTCGATCAGCGCGTACTCGGTGAGCCAGATCGGCTTGTGGTACCGGGCGTACACCGTCGCCAGGTACGAGGTCAGCTGCTGCACCGCCTGCGGGGTGCGGAAGTCGCCGCCGTACCAGTGCAGCGTGATGAAGTCGACCCGGTACCCCTTCGCCTTCGCCCCGGACATGAACCGGTCCAGCCAGCCGCCGGCCGTGTCCCCGCCGTACGCCACCGCCGGGCTGCCCAGCACCTTGCCCGCCGCCATCAGCTTGGGCCACAGCCCCAGCGCCTGATCGACGGTCATGTTCGACTGCTGCGCCATGTCGGGTTCGTTGAAGCCCAGGAGGTACGGTCCCGCCGCCCGTGCCTGCGCCAGCGCCGCATCGGTGACGGACGCGGCCCCCCAGATCATCGGCACGAACGAGACCGAGGACGGGGTCGTCACGCCCTGGTGCCGGGTGTTCCAGGTGTAGTACCAGCTCGCCCCGCTCGCGGCGAGCGCCTGGCTCACGCCATTGAACGTCCACACCCCGACGCCCTTCTTGGCGCCGGAGGCCACCCGCACCGGGGCCGCCGGGTGCTTCGAAGGGGCCGGCTTGACCGACGGCTTCGGGGACGCGCCGCGGGTGGCGGACGGTGACGGGGAGGCGGAGTGCGTCGGGCTCGGACTCGGGGAGGCCACGGCCACCGGCGTCGGCGGCGGGGCCGTGTCCGCGGCCGGCGCGGACGGGCCCGCCGTCATCCGGGCCGCGACCAGCGCGACCGCCGCGACGACCGCGACCGCCGCCGAACCACCCACGACGGCCTGCTTGCCCACGAGTTGCCTGCCCATCCGCTTGCCCACCCGCCTGCCCGTACGTCCGTGCCGCCGCCGCGGAAGACCGCCCCCGCCGCTGGAATCAGCGGACGCGGTGCCATGCCCCGCGGTGACATGGGGCGCGGTGACATGCGGCGCGGTGACGTGGGCCAGCACCCGGGCCGGGTCGAGGCCGGCCGGTACGGCCACCAGCGGGAGGCCGCTCAGCAACCGGTCCATCGGCAGCAGCCCCCGCTCCAGGCCCGCGCACACCCCGCAGCCACGTATGTGACGGCCGAACCGCTTGCGCCACAGCGGACTCGGTGTGCCGTCCCACGGCGCGGCGATCCCGTCCAGCTCGGCGCAGCGCGGGTCGGCCGCCAGCCCCCGCACCACACCCCGCGAGACCTCCATCTGCTTCTTCATCCGCTGCACCCGCACCGCGGCATGCCGATCGGACAGCCCGAGCGCACCGGCGAGTTCGGCGCGCTCCAGGTCGCCGGTCTCCTCCAGCCACCACAGGGACAGCAACTCCTGGTCGTCGGGGTCGAGCCAGCGCGTCGCCTCCGCGACCTCCCGGCGCTGCTCGGTCAGCCCCAGCCGCAGGATGGTCAGCCCGGCGAAGTCGAGCGCCGGGTCGGTGATCGCCTCCGCGTCGTCCAGCTGTGCCCTGCGCTCCCGGTCCGTGGCCCGCGACTGCTCCCGGTTGCGCACCTGCCGGATCGTGATGGCGACGAGCCACGACCGGAACGCGGACGGGTCCCGCAGCTTCTCCAGCCCCCGCACCATGCGCAACAGCGTCTCCTGTACGACGTCGTCGACGTCGGCATGACCGTTCAGGGCCCGGCCGACGATGTTGTAGACCAGCGGCAGACACGCGGTCACCAGGTGCTCCAGGGCCGCTCTGTCCCCCGCGCGGGCGGCCGTCACCACGCCGGGGTCGGGTCCGCTCCGATGGTTCTCGGTCATGTGGGTCTGTTCCTCCGCGCAGAGTCCGGCTGTCGGAACGGAGACCCCGCGGCAGCCGCGGGAACAACAGAAAAACCGGCGAGTCGGCTTCGCGTTTTGTGTTGTACGGCCCTCGTCGAGGAGGTCACCGAAAGGCAGGCACCCGTCAGGCACAGCCCGAGGAAGGCACAAGGATGGCACGAGGACGCAGGAGACACGGCGCGAGACCACCGCGACGCCGCTGGTGGTACACCGGCGCGGCCGCCCTCGCGACGACCGCCACCGTAGTCATCGCCTACGGCATGTGGACACCGGCCGGAACCCCCACCGCGAACACGGACCGGCAGACGGCCGCGGCCCTGCCCACCGGCCCGTCGGACCCCGCGCTCGCCTCATCACCGTCGGCGTCGGTGTCGGCGTCACCGAGCCACCGCGCCTCCCCCTCCGCGTCGGCCCACCCCACGCCGTCGGCATCGGCATCGACCCCGGCTAAGGCCGGGGCCGCGGGCAGGCCGGCGACCACCGCCGAGGCCGGGCGGCCCACCACCGCTCCCGCCGGCCAACGCCTGATCACGGTCGTCAACAAGACCCGGAAGACGGTGTGGGCGGTCGTCACCAACACCTCCGTCTACCCGGCGGGCCGCAAGCTCGCCCCGGGCCAGAGCCTCTCGGTGACCGTCGCGAACAACTGGGGCGGCCGCATCTGGGGCCGTACCGGATGCACCGGCACGGCAGCGGGCCCCTGCGCCTCCGGCGACTGCACCAGCGTCTGCAACGGCGGCAACCCGCCCACCACCCTCGGCGAGTTCACCTTCGACGCCTACGCGGGCATGGACTTCTACGACGTGAGCATGGTCGACGGCTCCAACCTGCCCATGTACGTCAACATCTCCCACACCACGACCACCGACCCGGTCAGCGCCTCCGGCTGCTACCAGGGCACCTGCACCACGGACGTCGACTGCCCGAAGGCCATGCAGGCCCTCTCCGGCGGCCAGGAGATCGGCTGCAAGCCGCCCTGCGCGGCGTTCGGCGGCGACACCTACTGCTGCCGCGGCGCCTGGGCCGGCCGCGACAACTGCGTCCCCTCCAAGTGGCCGGTCGACTACACCCGGGTCTTCAAGCGTGCCGAACCGTACGCCTACTCCTACGCCTTCGACGACGGCGCGACCATGCCCTGCAAGGGCGCCTGCTACTACCGGGTGACCTTCGGCACGACGGCCGGGTCCACCTGAGCAAGGCGGCCGGCTCCACCTGAGCACGGCGGGCAGCTACGCCTGAGGACGGCGGGCAGCTACGCCTGAGGACGGCGGGCGGCGGCGGAGCGCCGGACCCCGGGGTGCGGCCTCCGGAGCGGCCCTGTTCACCCGGACGGCCCGCACACGGGGACACGCCGACAGGTGTCCTCGACGCTGGAATCCCGGGCGTCGCCCGACGCTCCCGCACCGAAGGACCGGCATGCACATATCCCGCGTCTCCCGCGAGTCCCGCACACACCGCCGCACCGTGACAGCCGCCCGCTGGGGTGCGGCGCTGCTGGCACTGTCGGGAACCACCTCCGTCCTGGCCCCCATGACGGCACAGGCCGGCGGTCCGTCCGGCGATCCCGGCCGGGAGAAGCCCACCATCGTGCTCCTCCACGGAGCCTTCGCCGACGCGTCGAGCTGGAACGGGGTCGTGCAACGGCTCCAGCAGAACGGCTACACGGTGGCCGCACCGGCCAACCCGCTCCGCGGTGTCGCCCAGGACTCGGCCTACCTCGCGAGTTTCCTGAAGTCCGTCAAGGGACCCATCGTCCTGGTCGGACACTCCTACGCCGGAGAGGTGATCTCGCAGGCCGCCGTCGGAAACGACAACGTCAAGGCCCTCGTCTACATCGACGCGATCATGCCCGACAAGGGAGAGTCGCAGGCCAGCCTCGCCGCGAAGTTCGCTCCCGCCCCCCTCACCAAGGCCCTCAAGCTGGTGCCCTTCCGGGGCGGTGACGGCACCACCGGCACGGACGTGTACATACAGCCGGACAAACTGCGCCAGGTCTTCGCCGCGGACCTGCCCACGAGCCAGACCACCGTCATGGCGGCCACTCAGCGCCCGATCGCGATGTCGGCGTTCGCGGACAAGCTCACCGGCGCCGCCTGGCGGAACAAACCCGTGTACGCCCTTGTCGGCAGGCAGGACCGCGCGATCAACCCGGCCCTGGAACTGTTCGAGGCGAAACGCGCCAACGCCCGGAAGACGGTGGAGATCAACTCCTCGCACGTGTCCCTCGTCTCCCACCCACAGGCGGTCAAGGACCTGATCACCGAAGCCGCCGAGGACTACATGTGGAAATAGGGCGGGGTGTCCGGCGCCGTGCTGCCTAGGCCCGCTCGAAGGTGCCGTACATCGTCGCCCGCGCGATCGCGTGGCTGAACAGGAGGAAGTCGAGGTAGGCAGGGGTCGTCGACTCCGACACCTCCAGTTCCTCGGCGTCGACGGCATGCACCACGAGGAAGTAGCGGTCCGGGCCGTTGCCCGGCGGAGTCGCCGGACCGAGGTACCTCCGGTAGCCGGCGTCGTTGGCCAGTGTCACCGCCGCGCCGGGCAGCTGCCTGCCGTCTCCCGCCCCGGCCGGAAGGCCGGTCACGGAGGCGGGCAGGTTGGCCACCGCCCAGTGCCAGAACCCCGAGGCGGTGGGCACGTCGGGGTCGAACATCGCCACCGTGAAACTCCGCGTCTCCTCGGGAAAACCGGACCAGCTCAGCTGCGGTGAGATGTCCGACCCGCCGGCACCGAGAATGCCGCTCACCTGCTCGCGGGCCAGTTCCCCACCATCGGCCACGGATTCGGAGGCCACCGAGAAGGCCCTGATCGGCGGCAGGAAATCGTAAGGACCATAGGGTCTGATCATGGCAATTCCTCGACACCGTCGGTTTGCCGCGCCTCGACCGCACCTCAGGAAAACACGTCACAACAATACCCGTCACCCCGATGACCGGCGCATTTCCGGCACGGCGGCCACGGGTTGCGGCCTCCGGAATACCCGCCCAGACTTGATGGGCGCAATTGAACGTATCCCGGAGCCCTGTCCCGGAGGAGCGTCCCATGGCCAAGATCCTGTGTGTGGTGACCGGCGCGAGCTACTGGACTCTCAAGGACGGGCACCGACATCCCACCGGCTACTGGGCCGAGGAGTTCGTGGCCCCCTACAGCGTGTTCACCGACGCCGGACACGAGGTCACCGTGGCGACCCCGCACGGGGTCGTACCCGTCGTGGACACCATGAGCCTGCGGCCCCGGATGGCGGGCGGCGAGGAGAACGCCCTGCGCGAGGAGGCCGTCATCGAGGAGGCGGAGGAGCTGCGGTACGCCGTGCCCCTCACGGACATCCGGCTGGAGGACTACGACGCGGTCTACTACCCCGGCGGCCATGGCCCGATGGAGGACCTCTCGGCCGACCCGGACTCCGCCGCCCTGCTGCGGGAGGCACTCGCCTCCGGCCGTCCGCTCGGCATCGTCTGCCACGCCCCGGCCGCCATCCTCGCCACCCGTGACGCGAACGGTGACACGCCCTTCGCGAACTACCGGCTGACGGGTTTCTGCAACGAGGAGGAGGCCGGTGTCGGTTTCGCCGACAGGGCCAAGTGGCTGCTGGAGGACGAGCTGAAGAAGCTGCCCACCGAGTATTCGCGGGGTCCCGCCTGGGAGCCCTACACGGTCGTGGACCGCAATCTCTTCACCGGGCAGAACCCCGCGTCCTCCGGCCCCCTCGCCCAGGAGCTCATAGCCGCCCTGCGGTGAGTCAGCAGTGGGTCACTGGAAGACGATGACCTGGCGCCCGACGACGTCACCCCGGCCCAGGGCGTCCAGGTTCTCCTTGATGTCCTCCAGCGCCACCTTGGTCACGTTGCGTCTGACGAGGCCGGCCTCGGCGAGCGAGAGCACCTCGACGAGGTCCAGGTGGTTGCCCCAGAACGAGCGCAAATGGGTGAATTGCCGGGCTTGTCGGCCGGCCATACGGTGGATTCATGGCTATCGCAACGACGAGTCCGGTGACCGGTGAGGTCCTCAGGAGGTTCGACGAACTGACCCCGGAGGAACTCGAGGACAAGCTCGCCCGGGCGGCGGCAGCGGCCGCCTCGTACCGGCTGACGAGCGTCGAACAGCGAGCGGAGTGGCTGCAGCATGCCGCCGACCGCCTGGAGAAGGAGGTCGAGAGCGTCAGCGAAATGATCACCACCGAGATGGGCAAGACCTTCCGGGCGGCGGAGCAGGAAGTGGCCAAGTGCGTGCACGGGCTGCGCTTCTACGCCACGGAGGGCCCCGCGTTCCTGCGGGACCTGGAGGGCGACGGCGAACGCGTGGGCGCGCGGCAGACGTTCGTCACCTACCAGCCGATCGGTGTCGTCCTCGCGGTGATGCCGTGGAACCTGCCGCTGTGGCAGGCCATGCGGTTCGCCGCGCCCGCGCTCACGGCGGGCAACGTCGGCCTGCTCAAGCACGCCTCGAACGTGCCGCAGTGCGCCCTCTACCTGGAGGAGCTCTTCCGCGAGGCGGGCTTCCCTGACGACGTGTTCCAGACCCTCCTGATCTCCTCGGGGCGGGTCGAACAGGTGCTGCGCGACCCGCGGGTGGCCGCCGCGACCCTGACCGGCAGCGAACCGGCCGGACGCTCGGTGGCCGCCATCGCCGGCGACGAGATCAAGAAGGTGGTCCTCGAACTCGGCGGCTCCGACCCCTTCATCGTCATGCCCTCCACCGACCTCGACCGGGCCACCGACGTCGCGGTCCGGGCGCGGACCCTGAACAACGGCCAGTCCTGCATCAACGGCAAACGCTTCTACGTGCACGAGGCCATCGGTGACGCGTTCATCGAGATGTTCGTGGCCAAGATGGGGGCCCTGGTGGTCGGCGACCCGATGGACGCGGGCACCGACGTGGGACCGCTCGCCACCGAGTCCGGCCGGCAGGACGTGGAGTCCTACGTCGACGACGCCGTCGCCAAGGGCGCGACCGTACTGCTGGGCGGCGAACGCCCCGAGGGACCCGGCTGGTTCTACCCGCCCACCGTCCTGACCGGCATCACCCCGCAGATGCGGATGTACCACGAGGAGGTCTTCGGCCCCGTGGCACAGGTGTGGACGGTCTCCTCCCTGGAGGAAGCCCTGCGGGAGGCAAACGGCCACCCCTACGGCCTCGGATCGAACCTGTGGAGCGAGGACCAGGCCGAACGCGACCTGTTCGTCCGCGACATCCAGTCCGGCATGGCCTTCATCAACGGCAACACCACCAGCTACCCCGAGATCCCCTTCGGGGGCGTCAAACGCAGCGGCTACGGACGCGAGTTGTCCGACCTCGGCATGCGGGAGTTCATGAACGCCAAGACCGTCTGGATCGGGCAGGACACCGCCTGAACGGACGGGCCGGACAGGTGAGGGAGACACGATGACCCGGACCGGCCTGGCCGCCGCGCGCTCCAGCACGGCGCAACTCGCCGAGATCGTTCCCCAGGTGGACGACGGCCAGTGGGAGCTGCCGTCCGCCTGCGCCGGCTGGCGCGCCATCGACGTGGTGGCCCACCTGGCGGCGCTCGCCTCCGAGGCCGTCGACCCGCCACCGCCCGACCCCACGCTCCCGAAGAACCGCGAGCGCTACCACGACCTGCGCGTCGACGAACGCCGCGGCCTCGGCCACGCCGAGGTCCTCGCCGAGTGGCGGCACAGCACCCCCCGCCAGCTGGACCTCCTGGCGGCGGCCCAGGAACCCCCGGGGGCCGACGAACCCGTCGAGGTCCCCGGGCTCGGCACCTACCCCCGCCATCTCCTCGCGAACACCATGGCGTTCAACGTCTTCTGCCACCTCCGCAACGACCTGCTCGCCCCCGACGGCCCGCTCCCGCTCACCCTCCCGGAACCGACCGACGACCAGGTCGCCCCCGCCGTCGAGTTCATGCTCGCCGGCCTCCCCCAGATGCAGGGACCCGAACTCACCGCCACCGTCCGCCGCCCCCTCGTCCTCGACCTGACCGGCCCCGGCGCAACGACCGTCACCGTCCACCCCGCGACCACCCCGGACGGCCGCCTGACCGTGACCCCCGGCGCCGACGCCCCCACCCGGGTGCACAGCACGGCACTCGACTTCATCGCCTGGGCCACCACCCGCACACCCTGGCGCGACCACTGCCGCGTCACGGGCGACCCGGCCGACGCCACCCCGTTCCTCGACCGCCTCGACATCATCTGAGCCGGACGGCCGGGTCAGCCGGTGTCCCCGCGACTCAGAACGCGTACGCGTCCCCCGTCGCCAGCACCAGCACCCGCTGCCTGTCGTTCGTACGGTCCTGATCCACCGCGCCCCCGCCCCACACCACGTCCACCGCCAGCGTCACCTCCGCCTGCTGCTCCCGCAGCCGCACCGGCACCACCAGCTGCTCGCCGGGCAGCTCGACCGCCAGCGGTCCGGTGTCACACACCACCTCCCGGTCGCCGGTGCGCGCGCACCCGGCCGGCAGCTGCTGCGAGTCCGCCAACGGCGCCGAGGAGGCCAGCCGCACGCTGGCCCCGGTCACACCGTCCGGCCCGTGGTTGCGCGGAGTCACCCGGACCTCCACCAGGTCCCCGCTCAGCACAGCGGACCCGTGCACCTCGAGATCGGCGTCCCCGGCCCAGGCGGTACCACCGCCCCCCACGACCAGCACGCCCACCGCCACCGCCACCGCACCGGCCACCGCCGGCCCACCACGACGCATCGTCATGCCACCTGTCCCGTCCGACTCCGGCATCCGTACTCCTGCTCTCGTACGGATGTATGCCACCCCGCCCCCGCCACAGTCGCCCCCCATCAGGTGACACCCGCCGGACGTGGCACGCTGCACGCATGCTGATCCTCCGCTCCGCCGCCCTGTTCGTCGTGGCCGCGATCTTCGAGATCGGCGGCGCCTGGCTGGTCTGGCAGGGCGTACGCGAGCACCGCGGCTGGCTCTGGGTCGCCGGCGGCGTCCTCTCCCTCGGCGCCTACGGCTTCGTCGCCACCTTTCAGCCCGACGCCCACTTCGGCCGCATCCTCGCCGCGTACGGCGGCATCTTCGTCGCGGGCTCGATCCTGTGGGGCATGGTGGCGGACGGCTACCGCCCGGACCGCTGGGACATCACCGGGGCAGCGATCTGCCTGGCGGGAATGGCGGTGATCATGTGGGCGCCAAGAAACTGACGGTGCGGACACCCACCTCAAGGGGCGCTGGGGTACCCCCGGCCGAAGGCTGGGGGAGGAACTGCGCGACCAGCCACGACGAACCCGAAGCCGCCCGATTCCGCAACCCGGACGGCGCCTAGACTCTCTGAAGCAAGCCGCACACTTGACTCACCCCCGCTGAGGAGACCTCCATGGCCCCGTCCCCCATCGCGGTCGTCACCGGCGCCAGCAGCGGCATCGGCGCCGCCACCGCCCGCCGGCTCGCCGAGGCCGGCTACCGCGTCGTCCTCACCGCCCGCCGGGAGGACCGCATCGAGGCCCTGGCCAAGGAGATCAACGAGGCGGGCCACCAGGCCACCGCCTACCCCCTCGACGTGACGGACCGCGCGGCGGTGGACGAGTTCGCGACCGCCTTCAAGACCGTCGCCGTCCTCGTCAACAACGCCGGCGGAGCCCTCGGCGCCGACCCGGTCGCCACCGGCGACCCGGCCGACTGGCGCACGATGTACGAGACGAACGTCATCGGCACCCTGAACCTCACCCAGGCCCTGCTGCCCAAGCTGGAGGCGAGCGGCGACGGCACGGTGGTGGTGGTCTCCTCCACTGCAGGTCACGCCACCTACGAGGGCGGCGCCGGCTACGTCGCCGCCAAGCACGGCGCCCACGTCCTCGCCGAGACCCTCCGCCTGGAGATCGTCGGCAAGCCGGTCCGGGTCATCGAGATCGCCCCCGGCATGGTCAAGACCGACGAGTTCGCGCTGACCCGCTTCGGCGGCGACGAGGAGAAGGCGGCGAAGGTCTACCAGGGCGTCGCCGAGCCCCTCACCGCGGACGACGTGGCCGACACCATCACCTGGACGGTGACCCGCCCCAGCCACGTCAACATCGACCTCCTGGTCGTCCGCCCCCGCGCCCAGGCCTCCAACACCAAGGTCCACCGGGAACCGTGATGCCCGACCCCGCGACACCGGACGACGACCCCACGGCCGCCCTCGAACGCCAACTGGAAGAACGCCGCCTGAAACAGGAGACGAAGAACGAACGCCAGGTCTGGTACTTCCTCGCCTACTTCCTCTTCGGCATCCACATCATCGCCTTCGTGATGATCTACGCGGTCCGGCACGCGAAGTAGGCTCGCGGCCCGCGGACAGACACAGGAGGCCGGGGGCCGGGGCCGTCTAGGCACAGCACTGCGCGCGCATTGCAGCACGTCATCGCATGATCATCATTCATCGATACATGGACAACGATAAGTCGGCATCCAAAGTGAGGGTCCAGCGGCGTGATTTCGCGGCGCATCCATGCACGGACACCCGACCCGCACGTCACACGAATATCGCTGCCGCTCCGCGCTGGACGGAGGGTGCGGGCGACTGAGCCGTCAAGGCAGGGCCGTTGATGACCTCATCATCGAGTACGCCCTCACCGAACTGGACCGGCAATACGCCAGCGTGCCCATCATCGTTCCGTGGCCGGGCGCCCGCGAGTTAGACCTCGCCATGCGGCGCAAGGCGTCACTCCAGGAACAGTGGTACGCCGGGGAAATCGGTGATTCCGCGTACTTCCGCCTCCTCGCGCAGGAGGAGGCGGAAATCAAACGGCTCGTGAACGACCAGCGGGCCTGGCCGGTCAAGCACCGCCCCGGTAGGAACGAAAGCACAGACGTGCGCACGCAATGGACTCGCCTGACCACAGACGCGAAGCATCAGGTTCTCCGCGGACTGCTTGATTCGGTGATCATCCTTCCCTGCACCAAGGGGTCTCACCGCTTTGACCCCACTCTGGTCGTTCCCGTGTGGCGAAAGAAGAACTCATCGACACCGTCTGCCTAGCCGGTTGCCCAGGACGTCCGATATCGGGGGCTCGGCCATGCGCACTCCCGAGCCCCCGTTCAGCCGGACCTCAGCCCTTCACGCAGACGACCTGCTTCAGCTTCGCGACGACCTCCACCAAGTCCCCCTGCTGGTCGATGACCTGGTCGATCGACTTGTAGGCGCCGGGGATCTCGTCCACGACACCGGAGTCCTTACGGCACTCGACGCCCCGGGTCTGGTCTTCCAAGTCCTTCGTCGAGAAACGGCGCTTCGCCGCGTTGCGGCTCATGCGCCGACCCGCACCGTGCGAAGCGGAATTGAAGGACATCTCGTTGCCGAGACCCTTCACGATGTACGAGCCGGTGCCCATGGAGCCGGGGATGATGCCGTATTCCCCGGTTCGGGCACTGATCGCGCCCTTGCGGGTCACGAGCAGGTCCACGCCTTCGTAACGCTCGCGGCTCACGTAGTTGTGATGGCAGCTCACCTCGGGTTCGAAGGTGACCCTGGCCTTCTTGAACTCCTTACGGATCACGTCTTTGAGAAGGGCCATCATGATCGACCGGTTGTACTTCGCGTACTCCTGAGCCCAGTAGAGATCGTGCTCGTAGGCCGTCATCTGCGGGGTGTCCGCAATGAAGACGGCGAGGTCTCGGTCGATGATCCCCTGGTTGTGCGGAAGCTTCTGGGCCACGCCGATGTGGTGCTCGGCGAGTTCCTTGCCGATATTCCGGGATCCGGAGTGCAGCATGAGCCATACCGAATCGGATATATCTACACAGACCTCAACAAAGTGGTTTCCAGCCCCGAGCGTCCCCATCTGCTTCACGGCCCGCTCCTCCCGGAACTTCACCGCCTCCGCAACCCCCTCGAATCGCCCCCAGAACTCCCCCCACCCAGCCGCGGCCAGCCCGTGGAAGTCCCCCGGCTCCACCGGATCCGCGTGCATCCCCCGCCCCACCGGAATCGCCTGCTCGATCTTCGAGCGCAGCCGCGACAGGTCCCCCGGCAGGTCGTTCGCCGTGAGGGACGTCTTCACCGCGGACATCCCGCACCCGATGTCGACCCCCACCGCCGCCGGGCACACCGCACCCCGCATGGCGATGACCGACCCGACCGTCGCGCCCTTCCCGTAGTGGACGTCCGGCATCACGGCCAGGCCCTTGATCCACGGCAGGGTCGCGACGTTGCGCAGCTGCTGGAGCGCCACGTCCTCGACGGTCGCCGGGTCGGTCCACATCCGGATCGGTACCTTCGCGCCCGGTATCTCCACGTACGACATGTCTTCCTCATTCCCCCGCGGACAGCACATCAAAAAGGACAAAAAGCTTTAATTCCAACAAAACGCAAATGCGGCGCCAGAGGCCCGGAAACCAGACAGCGGACCGGCGTTCACAGCAGTGCGTGCGATAGACATTGTCTCCAGGGGGCGCCCCGCTGCGGCAAGCGATTAACCAGCGGGGACACTGGAGCAGGACCGAGCGGACCAGTGAACGGAAGGAGCCTGACCGTGCAGCGGAAGGCGTACGTAACCGGCATCGCCGCCCTCCTCGCGGTGCTGCTGGCCGGCTGCACGAGCGGTACCAGCGGTGGCGACGACACCACCGACAAGAACGCGGACACCAGCACCTCCACCGTCGCCGCCCAGCCCGGCAAGTACCGCACCCTCCCGGAGGCCTGCGGCGCGGTCAGCCACGACACCCTCGACTCCCTGCTGCCGGGCATCGCCCAGCTCACCGACGAGGACCAGCGCGCCAAGGCGTACGAGGGCCAGGCGGCGCTCACCTACGACACCGACCGCAAGGTCGGCTGCCACTGGAAGATCGAGTCCACCGACGCCACGGACCGGCTGTCCGTCGACTTCGAGCGCGTGGTGTCGTACGACAACGCGGTCAGCGACGACAGCGAGGCGCAGACGATCTACACGCAGCTGGAGGCGGCGGCCGACATCCCCGAGTCCGCGCCCCCGAGCCCGGCCGAGACGGAATCACCGTCCGAGTCGGCGTCGGACTCCCCGTCCGCGTCCGTGTCCGGGTCCGTGTCCGCGTCTCCCACCGGATCCGCGGACCCGTCCTCCTCGGCTTCCGCCTCCGCCTCGCCCTCCACCACCCCGGCCGGTCTCCAGCCGCGCACCCTCTCCGATCTCGGCGACGAGGCGTACCTCGACGACCAGCTCAGCGGCTCGGGTTCGACGGCCGAACAGCGGACGGTGACTGTGGTGTTCCGCACGTCCAACGTCGTCGTGACCATCGTGTACGAGGAGCAGCCGATGGCCACGGGGACCGTGCCGGACAGCAAGGAAATGCAGGACAGGGCGCAGAATCTGGCCGGGCAACTGGCCGAGGCCCTCAACGGCTGAGGCCCCCTGCACACCCTCTGCACCCCGCCCGCAAAGGGCGCGAACCGGAACCGCACAGCTCCCTCACCGCGTACCGTGGCCCCTCGGACCCGATCCGACCGCAGGAACCCCGAACGTGTGAGTGAAGGAACCATGCAGCGAGTAGCAGTCCAGTCAGACGACCAGCGCGCCCGGAACGGGCGGAACGCACAGCGACGGGCAGGGCGCCTGCGCCGCGGCCTCGTCTGCGCGGCCGCCGTCCCCGCCGTGGCGCTGTTCGCGACGGCCTGCTCCTCGGACTCGGACACCGCCGCGCAGGGGACGGGCGGCGGCTCGAACTCCGCCGTCGGGTCGAGCGACTCCGGCGGCTCCACGGCCGCTTCCCCGACCGTCCAGGCGGCCAAGTACGCGAAGCTGCCGGAGCCGTGTGCGGTGCTGTCGAAGGAGACGCTCACCTCGCTCGTGCCGAAGGGTGTGAAGTCGGGCAAGGAGGGCACGTCGAACGATGTGGCCACGCGGGGCAGCTGCTCCTGGAGCAGCCTGGACAGCAAGGGTGTGAAGGGCTCCCAGTTCCGCTGGCTCAACATCTCCTTCCTGCGCTTCGATTCGGACGCCGGCCGTGGTTCCGGTGAGAAGCAGGCCGAGGCGTACTACGCGAGCCAGGTGCAGGGTGCCCAGTCCGTGACGGGTGCCAAGAACACCAAGTCGGAGCCGCTGGCCGGGGCCGGCGACCAGGCGACGGCCGTGCGCTACGACCTGAAGAAGAAGGAGGGCGCCTTCAAGCAGCAGACGGTCGTGGCACGCGTCGCGAACGTCGTCGTCACCCTCGACTACAACGGTGCGGGTCTGGCGGGCGAGAAGGCGCCGGACGCGGACACTCTGACGAAGGCGGCGGAGAAGGCGGCCAAGGAGGCGGTGGCGTCGGTGGCGACGGCCAACGGCTCGGGTTCTGCGCCGAGTTCACCTGCGGCGACGCCCTCGAAGTCGGCCTCCAGGTCGGCCTCGCCGTCCGCGTCGCCCTCCAAGTCGTCAGCCAAGAAGAGCTGACCGGCCGTACGTGCGCCGCACTGATGTGCCACCCTGTTGCGCGCAACAACACGCAAGGGGAGGGGAGTACCGGTGGCCGCGCCAATTCAGCTGACTCGGATGCACCGCGTTCTCATCGGCGTGGTCGTGACCGGCGCGATGATCATCGCCGGCATCGGCTTCGCCGGCTCGTACGCGGCCGTCCGTGAGCTGGCCATCAAGAAGGGTTTCGGGAACTTCGCCTATGTGTTCCCGATCGGCATCGACGCGGGTATCTGCGTCCTGCTCGCCCTGGACCTGCTGCTGACCTGGATCCGCATCCCCTTCCCGCTGCTGCGGCAGACGGCCTGGCTGCTGACCATCGCCACGATCGCCTTCAACGGCGCGGCGGCCTGGCCGGACCCGCTGGGTGTGGGTATGCACGCGGTGATCCCGGTGCTGTTCGTGGTGGCGGTGGAGGCCGCCCGGCACGCGATCGGCCGGATCGCGGACATCACGGCGGACAAGCACATGGAGGGGGTCCGGCTCACCCGCTGGCTGCTCTCCCCGGTGCCGACCTTCCTGCTGTGGCGCCGGATGAAGCTGTGGGAGCTGCGCTCCTACGACCAGGTGATCAAGCTGGAGCAGGAACGTCTCGTCTATCAGGCGAGGCTCCGGTCCCGCTTCGGGCGGGCCTGGCGCAGGAAGGCTCCCGTGGAGTCCCTGATGCCGCTGCGGCTGGCCAAGTACGGCGTCCCGCTGGCGGACACGGCTCCGGACGGCCTGGCGGCGGCGGGCATCGACCTCCCGGCGCTGCTGCCCGCTGCCGAGTCGGCTGCGGGCGGTCGCGCCGCCGGGGCGGCGCCCGCCCCCCAGCAGGCGGCGCCCTCCGGCGGGCAGCGCCCGGAGCTGGTCCCCGGCCCCCGCCCGGAGCAGCCTGTGTACGCCTCCGAGCCGGAGCCGTCGCAGCCCGACCCGGAGGTCAACCCCTGGCTGCACGCCAGGAACCCGCAGCAGATCGAGTACCACGGCGACTACGACCCGACGTACGAGCCCCAGTACTCCGAGGAGCAGTACGCGGCCTGGCAGTACCAGCAGGAGCAGGAGCAGTACCAGCGCCAGCTGCAGGAGTACGAGCAGGCGCAGCTCCAGCAGCAGTTCCCGCCGGACCAGCTCCCCCAGGAGCAGCAGCCCCTCCCCGAGGAGTCCCCGTCGGAGACGACAGGCAGCTTCCCCATCCCCTCCGGCCCGGGCCGTACCCGTGAGCTCGGTGAGGGCGGTGGCCCGCCGGAGCCGACCGAGGAGGACTTCTACCTGGTCTTCAAGAAGTCGATCGACGGGGGCTATCCCAGTTCGAGCCAGTTCAGGGGTGACGTGGAGGCGACGTTCGGCACCACGCTCCCGCAGCGCGAGGCCGACCGCATGGTCAACCGCTTCACGAACCGCCACACGGCGGAGCTGCAGGACGACCACATCGCGTAGGCGAGCCGCGCACGGCGTACGGCATGAAGAAGGGGCCCTCCTCGGTGGAGGGCCCCTTCTTCATGCCGGCGTCACGCCCCGAGCAGGGCCCGTACCCGGTCCTGCCCGACGGCGAGCAGCAGCGTGGGCAGCCGGGGGCCGGTGTCCCGCCCGACCAGCAGGTGGTAGAGCAGGGCGAAGAACGTCCGCTGGGCGGTCTTGATCTCCGGCGGCAGTTCCTTCGGGGTGGCGTCGGCGGAGAACCCGGCCTGGACCTTGGGCACGCCGTACACGAGGTGGGTGAGCCCGTCCAGCGACCAGTGGTCGGCGAGCCCGTCGAGCAGCAGTCGTACGGACTGCTGGGACGCCTCGTCGAGGGACTTCAGCAGCTCTGCGTCGGGCTCGTCGCGGACGATGGTGCGCTGGTCGGCGGGTACCTGGGTGTTGATCCAGGCCTCGGCCTTGTCGTACCGCGGCCGGGCCTCGTCCATCGATCCCAGCGGGTTCGCGGGGTCCAGTTCGCTGAGGATGCGCAGCGCCTGGTCCTCGTGCCCGGCGGTGATGTCGGCGACGGAGGCGAGGGTCCGGTACGGCAGCGGCCGCGGCGTCCGGGGCAGCTCGCCGCCGGCCGTGCGCACCGCGCGGGAGTGCGCGGCGATGTCACCGGGCAGCGCGGACCCGTCCGCGACCTTGCCGTCCAGCTTGTCCCACTCGTCGTAGAGCCGCTGGATCTCCTGGTCGAAGGCGATCTTGAAGGACTGGTTGGGCCGGCGCCGGGCGTACAGCCAGCGCAGGATCTGCGGCTCCATGATCTTCAGCGCGTCGGCCGGGGTGGGCACCCCGCCCCGCGAGGACGACATCTTCGCCATGCCGCTGATGCCCACGAAGGCGTACATGGGCCCGATGGGCTGCTTGCCCCCGAAGATCCCGACGATCTGCCCGCCGACCTGGAAGCTGGACCCCGGCGAGGAGTGGTCGACACCGCTGGGCTCGAAGATCACGCCCTCGTAGGCCCACCGCATGGGCCAGTCGACCTTCCAGACCAGCTTGCCGCGGTTGAACTCGCTGAGCCGGACGGTCTCGGAGAACCCGCACGCGGTGCAGGTGTACGTCAGCTCGGTGGTGTCGTCGTCGTACGCGGTGACGGTGGTCAGGTCCTTCCCGCACCCGCCGCAGTACGGCTTGTACGGGAAGTACCCGGCGGAGCCGGACGAGCCGTCGTCCTCGCTCGCCGCGCCCGAGCCCTCCTCGGCCTCCAGCTCGGCCTCGTCGACGGCCTTCTGCTGGGGCTTCTTGGGGGCCTTCTTCGTCCGGTACTGCTCCAGGATCGCGTCGATGTCACCCCGGTGCTTCATGGCGTGCAGGATCTGCTCCCGGTACACACCGGACGTGTATTGCGCGGTCTGGCTGATCCCGTCGAACTCCACACCGAGCTCGGCCAGCGACTCGACCATCGCGGCCTTGAAGTGCTCGGCCCAGTTCGGGAACGCGGAGCCCTTCGGCGCGGGCACGGAGGTCAGCGGCTTGCCGATGTGCTCGGCCCAGCTCTCGTCGACCCCGGCGATACCGGCGGGCACCTTGCGATAGCGGTCGTAGTCGTCCCACGAGATCAGGTGCCGGACCTGGTGCCCGCGCCGCCGGACCTCGTCGGCGACCAGGTGCGGGGTCATGACCTCGCGGAGGTTGCCGAGGTGGATGGGCCCGGACGGCGAGAGCCCGGACGCGACGACGACCGGTTTGCCCGGGGCCCGACGCTCCGACTCCTCGATGACCTCATCCGCGAAACGGGAGACCCAGTCGGTGGTCTCGGTGCTCTGAGCCACGATCGGCACGTCCTTCTTTCTGGCACGGGACAGCCGGTACGGTCGCACGGCTGACCGCTCCATTCTCCCAGCCGACGTCGAATCCACGAAAACGGGTTATCAGCGCGCCCCTGCGAGGCGGCGCAGCCGCGCGCTCAGGGGCGCGGGGAACTGCGCGACCAGCCACGACGCACCCGCACCCGGCCACGCACCGGCCCCCCGCGGGCTCGTAGCCGCAAAAACCCCTTTACCCCCCGTGAAATACTGGACCCGTCTACCAAGCCCCCCGAGGAGAACGGCTCCCACCCCATGGCCCCGGTCACGTCCCTCAGCGCCTCCGTCAACCAGCAGCTCACCGACGCCCTCTCGGCAACCCTGCCGGAGGCCTCCGTCGACCCGCTGCTGCGACGCAGCGACCGGGCCGACTACCAGGCGAACGGCATCCTCGCCGCCGCCAAGAAGGCCAAGGCGAACCCTCGGGAGCTGGCGACGCAGGTCGTCTCCCACATCACCACCGGCGCGGAGCTGATCCAGGACGTCGAGGTCTCCGGCCCCGGCTTCCTGAACATCACCCTCTCCGACCGGGCGA
Source organism: Streptomyces sp. NPDC001714 (assembly GCF_042892755.1). Lineage (NCBI taxonomy): Bacteria > Bacillati > Actinomycetota > Actinomycetes > Kitasatosporales > Streptomycetaceae > Streptomyces > Streptomyces sp. NPDC001714. Next base: position 25,337 of record NZ_JBIAUL010000001.1, on the reverse strand, counting down.
TCACCGAGAACCTGGCCGCGCGGTACGCGGACGGCGACCGGCTCGGCGTGCCCCCCAAGGCGGAGCCGGGCGTCACGGTCATCGACTACGCCCAGCCGAACGTCGCCAAGGAGATGCACGTCGGCCACCTGCGGTCCGCGGTGATCGGCGACGCGCTGCGCGGCATGCTCGACTTCACCGGCGAGCGGACGATCGGCCGGCACCACATCGGCGACTGGGGCACCCAGTTCGGCATGCTCATCCAGCACCTGATCGAGAACCCGGACGAGCTGTCCGCGGAGACCGACACGGACGGCGAGCAGGCCATGTCGAACCTGAACCGGGTGTACAAGGCGTCCCGGGCCGTCTTCGACGCGGACGAGGGCTTCAAGGAGCGGGCGCGGAAGCGGGTGGTCGCCCTGCAGTCCGGCGACAAGGAGACGCTGGAGCTGTGGCAGCGGTTCGTGGACGAGTCGAAGGTCTACTTCTACTCGGTCTTCGAGAAGCTGGACATGGAGATCCGGGACGACGAGATCGTCGGCGAGTCGGCGTACAACGAGGGCATGCCGGAGACCGCCCGCCTCCTGGAGGAGATGGGCGTAGCGGTCCGCTCCGAAGGCGCACTGGTCGTCTTCTTCGACGACATCCGGGGCAAGGACGACCAGCCGGTGCCGTTGATCGTGCAGAAGGCGGACGGCGGCTTCGGCTACGCGGCCTCCGACCTGACCGCGATCCGCAACCGGGTCCAGGACCTGCACGCCACGTCCCTGCTCTACGTCGTGGATGTCCGCCAGTCCCTCCACTTCAAGATGGTCTTCGAGGCGGCCCGCCGCGCCGGCTGGCTCACCGAGAACGTCACCGCGCACAACATGGGCTACGGCACGGTGCTGGGCGCGGACGGCAAGCCGTTCAAGACGCGTGAGGGCGAGACCGTCCGGCTGGAGGACCTGCTGGACGAGGCGGTGCAGCGGGCCGCCGAGGTGGTCCGGGAGAAGGCGCAGGACCTGACCGAGGAGGAGATCCAGGAGCGGGCCCAGCAGGTCGGCATCGGCGCCGTGAAGTACGCGGACCTGTCGACGTCGCCGAACCGGGACTACAAGTTCGACCTGGACCAGATGGTCTCGCTCAACGGCGACACGTCCGTGTACCTCCAGTACGCGTACGCCCGTATCCGGTCGATCCTCCGCAAGGCGGGCGAGGTACGGCCCGCCGCGCATCCGGAGCTGGCACTGCACGCGGCGGAGCGGGCGCTGGGCCTGCACGTGGACGCGTTCGGCGACACGGTCTTCGAGGCGGCCGCGGAGTACGCCCCGCACAAGCTGGCGGCGTACCTGTACCAGCTGGCGTCCCTGTACACGTCGTTCTACGACAAGTGCCCGGTCCTGAAGGCCGAGACCCCCGAGCAGGTGGAGAACCGCCTCCTCCTGTGCGACATCACGGCCCGGACCCTGCACCGGGGCATGGCGCTGCTGGGCATCAGGACGCCCGAGCGGCTCTGACCGGTCTCAGTCGTCCACCGGGGTCTCCGGGCCCCGGTGGAGGCTTCACGCGATGTACGACGTCAGAGGCTGAGCACCGCCCGCAATGCGATGTCCACGCGTTCCATCTGCTCACCGGGAACGTCTCCCTGGTATTTCCCCTGCTCGAACCGGCCCAGCCGGAAGTTGTACAGGTCCGGGGCCAGGACCACACCCCCGAGCGGAGCCGTCACCCGCACCGTGACCAGTGATTCCCGCCGCTCCCCGGACGTGTCGAGCAGCGCGCAGAGGACCGCACCGGGGTGCAGCTCGGCCACGTGGTCGTTCTGGACGACGACCACCGTGCGGTCCCGGCCCACTGTGGGGACGGTCCACACCTGGCCACGCTTCAGTTGTCGCACAGGTCGTCCTCCGCCGCGCTGTACAGGTCGTCCAGGTCGTCTCCGATACGGGCGCTGTCCTCGGCGTACAGCGCCATCGCGTCCCGCAACAGCTGGTCTCTTATGGCCCGGGCGACGAAGGCCGACAGATTGCCGTCCGCCGCCTCGCGAGCGGCCTTGAGGAGTTCGTCCGGCACGGTCACCGTGAGCTTACTCGTCGACATACCATTGGTTATACCAGCTGTACGTCCACTACGGCGGTCGTCTCGAACTCGGCCCACACCACCTTGCCGAGCTCCCGCTCACACACCCCCCACTTGTCGGCCAGGGCCGCGACCAGCACCAGCCCGCGCCCACCCTCTCCGTACGTTTCTTCGGCGATCTTCGGTACGCCAGACCCGCTGTCGTGCACCTCGACGCGGACGACGTCACCGTCGTACCGCAGTCGCAGGAGAAAGCCGCGGCCGGGCGGCACCCCGTGCAGAAGGGCGTTCGTGGCCAACTCGCTCACGCACAGCGACATGTCGTCGGCGCGCGCCCAGTCCGCCAGGCCCCAGTACCTGAGCGACTGCGCGGCGAACCGCCTGGCGGCGGGCACGGATCGGCGCTCCCGGACGTAGAACTGTTCGCGGGGATAGAGGAGTTCGGTTACGTCGTTCACGGGACGAATGTCGCGCAGAGTCACTAACGTAGAGCAGGCAGTGAACCCGTACGAAATTTTTGTACGGGTGCCGACCCGGTGACGTACGCGTGCCCCAGGGGATTGAGACCGACATGAGCGCGAAGAAGCCGCCGCGGCCGAAGAACCAGACGTCGATGAAGATGCTCGGCAAGCAGCTCGGCGCGGCCCGCCGGGTCGCCGGTCTGACCCAGTCCGAGCTGGGCCTGCGGGTGGGGCTCGACGAGCAGACGGTCGCGTCGATCGAGCAGGGCAGGCGGGCGCTGAAGCCGGACGTGGCGGCACGGATGGACGAAGTCCTGGACACGAAGGGGATGTTGGCGGCGGGGGTGGCGAACCTGCCGGACATCGACCAGTTCCCGATGTGGGCGGAGCTGTACATGGAGCATGAGCGGGAGGCGATCGCCCTGTCCTCCTATGCCAACCAGGTCCTGCCGGGGCTCCTCCAGACACGGGACTACGCCGAGGCCGTACTGCGGGAACGGGTTCCGGCGTACGACGAGGACGAGATCGGGCCGAAGACGACGGCCCGCGTCGAGCGCCAGGACATCCTGCGGCGCAGGAACCCGCCGACGGTCAGCTTCGTCGTCTGGGAGCCTGTGCTGCATCTGGCCGTCGGAGGATCGGAGGTGCGGGCGGAGCAGCTTCGCCATCTGCGGGCAACGGCCGAACTTCCGTGTGTGTCCTTGCAGTTCATGCCGATGCCAGCTCCTTCCCACGCGGGACTGGCAGGACCGTTCGTCCTCCTGGAGACACCGGACCATCAGCACCTGGCCTATATCGAGGGCCAGCGCGGCAGCCAGTGGGTTTCCGACGCAGACGAGGTGTCCAGGCTCGCGCGCAAGTATGCGATGCTGCGGGCACAGGCCATGTCCCCGCTGGAGTCGAAGGGCCTGCTGGACCGTCTGCTAGGAGAGCAATGAACACCGCACTTCAGTGGTTCAAGTCGACCTACAGCAGCGATGAAGGCGGCGAGTGCCTCGAAGTCGCCGTCGCCTGGCGCAAGTCCACCTACAGCGGCAGCGAAGGCGGCGAATGCGTCGAAGTCGCCGCCTGCCCCCACGCCGTCCACGTCCGCGACTCCAAGAACCCGGCGGAGACGGGCCCCGCCCTCACCGCCTCCCCCGCCGCCTGGGCCACCTTCGCCGCCTCCTTGCGATAACCGCGTCCGGCGTTGTCAGTGGGGCCCCTTACAGTCACTGCCATGGCGACTCTTCCCAACCCGCTGCCCAAGCTGGCGACCGACCCCAGTGGTCGGTCACTTGGGCTCCAACTCCCGCCCGGGACACTGCTCGACGACACGCTCGACGGCCCGTGGCACGCGCCGTTGCTGTGGTACGCCGGGCAGCCCGCCGGGCCCGGGACGTGGACCGCGCTGGGCGCGCCGGCCGCCCGTGCGGGGCTGCTTCCGGTGCTCATCGACGTGTCCGAGCTCGACGACTGGGACTTCGCGCCCGGGGAGACGTCGTACCCGGGGGACCACGACGCCGACGAGGTGCTGGAGGACTACTGGGAGGAGGACCCGCCGGAGGGTGAGGAGTGGCCGGGGCTCGCTCCCTCCGCGGCGCTGGTCGCCGACCCGGACTCGCGGGCGGCCGATGTCGCCGACGCGCTCTCGCAGGGCCGCCCGTGGCTGAAGGAGCCGCATCTGGCGCTGGTGTCGGCGCGGCGCAGCGCGGACATACCGGCGGCCATCGGCTGGAGCGGCCCGGTCAACTACGAGGAGGACGTGGCCCGGCTGTGCACGGTGCTGCGCTCCTGGGAGGACCGGTTCGGCATCCGGGTGGTGGCCCTCGGCTTCGACCACCTCGCGCTCTCCGTCGCCGCCCCGCCCGCCGACCTCGACGCGGCGGAGGCGGTCGCCGCCGAGCACTTCGCGTTCTGCCCGTACACCGTGCTGCCCGGCGCCGACGACACCCTCTCGTCGTACGCCGAGCAACTGGTCGGGGAGCGGCTGTGGCACTTCTGGTGGGACTGAGCCCCGGCCTCGGCTAGCTGCCCAGGCCCTTGGCCAGCCTCCGCAACCCTTCCGCGATCTGCTCCGGCGTCTGCGTCACGAAGCACAGCCGCAGCGTCGAGCGGTCGGGGTCGGCGGCGTAGAAGGGCTCGCCGGGGACGTACGCCACGTTCTGCTCCACCACCTGTCGGAGCAGCGCGGTGGTGTCGTACGACGACGGGAGCCTGGCCCAGAGGAACATGCCGCCCTCGGGCCGGTTCCAGGTGGAGCCGGCCGGGAGGGCGTCGGCCAGGTGGGCGAGCATGGCGTCCCGGCGTTCGCCGTACACCGCGCGCACCTTGGCGACATGGGCGTCGAGCACGTCCAGGTAGCGGGCGGCGGCGAGTTGGTTGAGGGTCGGGGTGTGCAGGTCGGCCGCCTGTTTGGCCACCGCGCAGGCGCGACGCAGGGCGCCGGGGGCGCGGAGCCAGCCGAGCCGGAGGCCGGGGGCCATGACCTTGGAGAAGGAGCCGAGCAGGACCGTCCGGTCCTCGGCGCCGGGGAAGGACGCGATCCAGGGGACGTGGTCGCCGTCGTAGCGCAGTTCGCCGTAGGGGTCGTCCTCTATGATCCACAGGCCGTGCCGGGCGGCGGTCGTGGCCAGGGCGGCGCGGCGGTCTGCAGGCACGGTGCGGCCGGTGGGGTTCTGGAAGGTCGGGACGAGGTAGAGGAGTTTGGGCCGTTCGGCGCGGATGAGCTCCTCCAGGGCGGCCGGGTCGACGCCGTCCGCGTCCCCGGGCACCGGCAGCACGCGTGCGCCGGCCAGTCCGAACACCTGAAGTGCCGCGAGGTAGCAGGGACTTTCGACGAGGATCGTGTCGCCTGGGTCGATCAGGGCGCTCGCGAGGAGGGAGAGTGCCTGCTGGGAGCCGGTGGTGACGAGGAGGTCGTCGGCCTCGGTGGGCAGGCCCCGCGCCGAGATGCGCGCCGCGAGCCGCTGCCGCAGCGCCGGTTCGCCCTCGGTCGTCGAGTACTGAAGGGCCCGCTCCGGCGCCTCCTCAAGGACCGCGCGGAAGGCGGCCGCGATGCCCTCCCGGTCGAACAGTTCGGGAGCCGGCAGCCCGCCCGCGAAGTTGATCACGTCGGGGCGTGCGGTCACCGCGAGGATCTCCCGCACGGGCGAACCGCCGACGGTACGGGCCCGGACCGCGAGCGGCGGCAGTTGCGCAGAGCCAGTTGCGGGGGCAGGGGTGACGGTCATGGACGGCTCCTCCGGCTGGTACTCGTCTTGGCTGGAGCGTAGAGAGGTACGTGTCGTCTACACCGGTGATTCCGCGATGCGGACGAGCGGCGCCGGATCCGTGTTCCGGGGTGCTCGGTCGTCCCGTGCCGCCGTCCCACGCGGCGGGATCCGCGCAGTTCAGCGGGGTGGACCGGGCTCAGGCGTCCCGAATCGCCCGTGAAGTCTGGCGGTTCGGCCGGGCCGCACCACAGGCTGAGGATGCTTCGGGACCGCCGACCGCGCCGAGATCGTCAAGGGAGCCCTCGTATGTCCGCCACGCACTCCGCCCCGGCTCACGGCCGCCGCCGTCTGCTCGCGGCGACCGCCCTGGCGCTGGCCGCCGCGACCGCCCTCACCGGCTGCCGCGACGGACAGGGCGTACGCGACGAGGGCCCGTCCTCCTCTGCGGCCCGCGTCCGGCCCGCCGCCGGTCCTGCTCAGGCCTCGGCACCGACGCCCGCGCAGACGTCATGAACGTGCCCCGGCGGAATCTCGTCCGCCGGGGCACGGGAAAGGGCGCCGGTGTCGGCGCTCAGCCCAGCATCCGGGCGGCCTCCACCGCCCAGTAGGTGAGGATGTTCTGCGCACCGGCCCGCCTGATGCCGGTCAGGGTCTCCAGGATCGCCCGGTCGCGGTCGATCCAGCCCTTCTCTGCGGCGGCCTCGACCATCGAGTACTCGCCGGAGATCTGGTAGGCGACGACCGGCACGTCCACCGAGTCGGCTACCCGCGCGAGGATGTCGAGGTAGGGTCCGGCCGGCTTGACCATCACCATGTCGGCGCCCTCCTCCAGGTCGAGGGCGAGTTCGCGCAGCGACTCCCGCGCGTTGGCGGGGTCCTGCTGGTAGGTCTTGCGGTCGCCCTTCAGCGAGGACCCGACGGCCTCCCGGAAGGGGCCGTAGAAGGCGGAGGCGTACTTCGCGGTGTAGGCGAGGATCGCGACGTCCTCGCGGCCGATCTGGTCGAGCGCGTCGCGGACGACGCCGATCTGCCCGTCCATCATCCCGCTGGGCCCGACGACATGGGCGCCGGCGTCGGCCTGCACCTGGGCCATCTCGGCGTACCGCTCCAGGGTGGCGTCGTTGTCGACGCGGCCCTGGGCGTCCAGCACCCCGCAGTGCCCGTGGTCGGTGGTCTCGTCGAGGCACAGGTCGGACATGACGAGCAGGTCGTCGCCGACCTCGGCGCGCACGTCCCGCAGCGCGACCTGCAGAATCCCGTCCGGGTCGGTACCGGGGGTCCCGAGGGCGTCCTTCTTCCCCTCCTCCGGCACCCCGAACAGCATGATCCCGGAGATGCCCGCCTCGACCGCCTCCGCGGCCGCCTTCTTCAGGCTGTCCCGGGTGTGCTGCACGACGCCGGGCATGGCGGCGATCGGCACCGGCTCGCTCACGCCCTCCCTGACGAACGCCGGGAGGATGAAGTCCGCGGGGTGCAGCCGGGTCTCGGCGACCATGCGCCGCATGACCGGGGTGGTCCGCAGCCGCCGGGGCCGCGTGCCGGGGAAGGAGCCGTACTTCGTCATGCCCTCTACGCTACGCCCGCCACAAGACCGCGCTTGCCGACTCGGCGTCGGCGCCCCGCCCCGCACCCGGGTGGTCCGGGACCCCACGGCAGCGGGGGTCGGACCTCCAGTCCGTCCTCCAGCTGACACGCCCCAACAGGGGCGCCGGGGGAGGAACTGCGCGACCAGCCCCCACCCACCCGCGGATACCCACCCACGGAAAAGGGGGCCTGGGGCGCAGCCCCAGACCCCCTCTCACCTCACCTCACGTAGTGGTACGCCTCCGCCGCGCCCCCGGCCGCCGCTCGCTCGGCCGGGTCACCGGATCGCCGGCCTCCAGCGCGCTCGCGCGCCTGCGCAGGCCGAACTCCGCCAGCGCCTCCGCCAGCTTCGCGGCCGACGGCTCCGGAGCCATCACGTCCACCCGCAGCCCGTGCTCCTCGGCCGTCTTGGCCGTGGCGGGACCGATACAGGCGATCACCGTCACGTTGTGCGGCTTCCCGGCGATACCCACCAGGTTCCGCACGGTGGACGACGACGTGAAGAGCACCGCGTCGAAGCCGCCGCCCTTGATCGCCTCACGGGTGTCGGCCGGCGGCGGCGACGCCCGCACGGTCCGGTAGGCGGTCACGTCGTCCACCTCCCAGCCCAGCTCGATCAGCCCGGCGACCAGCGTCTCCGTGGCGATGTCGGCCCGCGGCAGGAACACCCGGTCGATCGGGTCGAAGACCGGGTCGTAGGGCGGCCAGTCCTCCAGCAGACCGGCGGCCGACTGCTCACCGCTCGGTACCAGGTCCGGCTTCACGCCGAAGGCGACCAGCGCCTTGGCGGTCTGCTCGCCCACCGCCGCGACCTTGATGCCCGCGAACGCACGCGCGTCGAGCCCGTACTCCTCGAACTTCTCGCGGACCGCCTTGACGGCGTTGACCGAGGTGAAGGCGATCCACTCGTAGCGGCCGGTGACGAGTCCCTTCACGGCCCGCTCCATCTGCTGGGGCGTGCGCGGCGGCTCGACGGCGATCGTCGGCACCTCGTGCGGCACGGCCCCGTACGACCGCAGCTGGTCGGAGAGGGACGCCGCCTGCTCCTTCGTCCGCGGCACGAGCACCTTCCAGCCGAACAGCGGCTTGGACTCGAACCACGACAACTGGTCGCGCTGCGCGGCGGCGGACCGCTCACCGACCACGGCTATCACCGGCCGGCCGCCCTCCGGCGAGGGCAGCACCTTCGCCTGCTTCAGGGTCTGCGCGATGGTGCCGAGGGTCGCGGTCCAGGTGCGCTGCCGGGTCGTCGTACCGGCGACGGTGACCGTCAGCGGAGTGTCCGGCTTGCGGCCGGCGGCGACCAGTTCCCCGGCGGCCGCGGCCACCGAGTCGAGGGTCGTCGACACGACAACCGTGCCGTCCGAGGCGCCGACCTCGGTCCAGCACCGGTCCGAGGCGGTACGGGCGTCCACGAAGCGGACGTCCGCGCCCTGCGCGTCCCGCAGCGGCACACCGGCGTACGCCGGCACCCCGACCGCGGCCGCGACACCCGGCACGACCTCGAACGGCACACCCGCGGCCACGCAGGCGAGCATTTCCTCGGTCGCGTACGTATCAAGTCCCGGGTCCCCGGACACCGCACGGACGACCCGCCTGCCACCCCGCGCGGCCTCCATGACAAGATGAGCCGCATCCCGCACGGGCGGGAGGGAAGCGGTTGTTGACGCGCCGTCAACAACCGTGAGTTGAGGCGTGCCTGTGCCCGGATACGGGTCCGACGACGGATCCGGATTCGTGGTCACGACGGAGACGCCCTGCCTGGCGTGGCTTCTGATCACGTCGAGCACGTCGTGCTCGGCGACCAGGACGTCCGCGCTGGACAGTGCCTCCACGGCACGCAAGGTCAGCAGTCCCGGATCCCCGGGTCCGGCACCCAGGAAGGTGACGTGCCCGTGTTCCAGGCCGGCGGGAAGGTTGGTGGGGCTCAATGTGCTCGCTCCCCCATCAGACCGGCCGCGCCCTGGGCAAGCATCTCGGTGGCGAGTTCGCGACCGAGCGCCGTCGCCTGGTCGTATGTCTCGGGCACGGGACCGGTGGTGGACATCTGCACCGTCCGGGTGCCGTCGGTCGTGCCGACGACTGCCCGCAGGCGCATTTCCTTGACAATCTGCCCGTCGGCCAGCAGGTCGGCAAGCGCGCCCACAGGGGCGGAGCAGCCGGCCTCCAGGGCGGCGAGCAGTGATCGCTCGGCGGTCACGGCGGCCCGCGTGAGCGGGTCGTCGAGTTCCCCGAGCCGGGCGATGAGCTCCGCGTTGTCCGCGGCGCACTCGATCGCCAGTGCCCCCTGGCCGGGGGCGGGCAGAACCGTGTCGACCGACAGGAAGTCGGTCACCTCGTCGATGCGGCCGATGCGGCTCAGGCCGGCCGCCGCCAGCACCACGGCATCGAGCTCGCCGTCGTGTATGTATCCGATCCGGGTGTCGACGTTCCCCCGGATCGGCACGGTCTCTATGTCCAGCCCGTGCGAGCGCGCGTACGCGTTCAGCTGGGCCGCCCGGCGCGGCGAACCGGTGCCGATGCGGGCCCCGCGCGGCAGGTCGGTGAACTTCAGCGCGTCCCGGGCGACGATCACGTCCCGCGGGTCCTCGCGCACCGGTACGGCGGCCAGGACCAGGTCGGCGGGCTGGGTGGTCGGGAGGTCCTTCAGCGAGTGAACCGCGAAGTCGACCTCGCCGCGCAGCAGCGCGTCCCGCAGGGCGGTCACGAAGACACCCGTGCCGCCGATCTGTGCGAGGTGCTCGCGGGAGGTGTCGCCGTAGGTGGTGATCTCGACCAGCTCGACGGGCCGCCCGGTCACCCGGCTCACGGCTTCCGCCACCTGTCCGGACTGGGCCATGGCGAGTCTGGATCGCCTGGTCCCCAGTCGCAGTGGAATGTCACTCATGCCGGTCGGTCCTTCTTGTCTGTGCTGTCCACGGCCCGGGAGACGGCGGCCACCGTCTCGGGGTCGAGGTCGAACAGGGTCCGCAGCGCGTCCGCGTACCCGGCGCCGCCGGGCTCGGCCGCGAGCTGCTTGACCCGTACGGTCGGCGCGTGCAGCAGCTTGTCGACGACCCGGTGCACGGCCTGCCGGATCTCCCCGCGCTGCCGTTCGTCCAGGTCGGGCAGGCGCCCGTCGAGCCGCGCGATCTCACTCGCGACGACGTCGGCGGCCATCGTCCGCAGGGCTACCACGGTAGGCGTGATGTGCGCCGCCCGCTGGGCCGCGCCGAAGGCGGCGACCTCGTCCGAAACGATCCGCCGCACCTGGTCCACGTCGGCCGCCATCGGGGCGTCCGCGGACGCCTCCGCCAGCGACTCGATGTCCACAAGGCGCACCCCGGCCAGCCGGTGCGCGGCCGCGTCGATGTCGCGGGGCATGGCGAGGTCGAGGAGGAAGAGCGCGGGGGCGGGCCGGGCGAACCCGGCGACCGGCTCCGGCCTGCGCCGTTCCGGGATCCGGCCGACCCGGGCGGCGGCCGCGGCCAGCGCCCCGATCAGCTCGGCCTCGGCCTCGGGGGTACGACGGCCGGCCTCCCGGCGGTCCACGGTCCCGTTGTCCACCCAGGCCGCGTGCTGCTCCAGCTCGGCGGCGGCCATCCCGGCGACGGCGGCCTCTCCCATGACGGAGAAACCACTCTGCTCGGCGGTGAGGTCGAGGGGGCAGTTCTCATCGGCGCCGAGTCCGCTACCCGGGCCGGCGGCGGCCGGCAGCTGCTGCGGCGCCTGCGGTACGTCGATCTCGGCGACGGGTTCACCCGTACGGCCCTCGACCGCCGCCGCGACCGCATCGGCGGTGAGGACCAGCCCCGTCGCCCCCGTACAGGAGACGGCGACGTCGGCACGTGTCAGCTCGCCCGGCACCGCGTCCATCGGTACCGCGCGGGCCGTCACGTCCGTGTCGTCGGCGTCGTTCAGGATCTGCGCGAGCCGCTCCGCACGGTCGTACGTGCGGTTCGCGACGACGATCTCCGCGACCCCCGCCCGTGCCAGCGTGGCGGCGGCCAGCGAGGACATCGACCCGGCGCCGATGACCAGCGCCTTCTTGCCCTTCGCCCATTCCTGCACATCGCCACCGGCGGCCAGCTGCTCGAGGCCGAAGGTGACCAGGGACTGTCCGGCCCGGTCGATCCCGGTCTCGGAGTGAGCGCGCTTGCCGACCCGCAGCCCCTGCTGGAACAGGTCGTTCATCAGCCGCCCGGCGCTGTGCAGCTCCTGCGCGCGGGCCAGCGAGTCCTTGATCTGCCCGAGGATCTGCCCCTCGCCGACCACCATCGAGTCGAGCCCGCAGGCCACCGAGAACAGGTGGTGGACGGCGCGGTCCTCGTAGTGCACGTAGAGATAGGGGGTGAGCTCGTCCAGTCCGACCCCGCTGTGCTGGGCGAGCAGCGTGGACAGCTCGGCGACCCCGGCGTGGAACTTGTCCACGTCGGCGTAGAGCTCGATGCGGTTGCAGGTGGCGAGGACCGCGGCCTCGGTGGCCGGCTCGGCGGCGACCGTGTCCTGGACCAGCTTGACCTGGGCGTCCGCGCCGAGCGCGGCCCTCTCCAGGACGCTGACCGGGGCGCTGCGGTGGCTCAGCCCGACGACGAGGAGACTCATGCCGGCATCACGGCGGGTACGTCCCCGTCGGGCCCCTGCTCGCCGGCGTCCTGGTGCGCGGCGACCGGCGCGGCCGCGCCCTCGTGTTCCTCGCCGGCCTTGCGCTGCTCGTGGAAGGCGAGGATCTGCAGCTCGATGGAGAGGTCGACCTTGCGTACGTCGACGCCGTCCGGGACGGCGAGCACGGTCGGCGCGAAGTTCAGGATGGAGGTGACACCGGCGGCCACCAGCCGGTCGCAGACCTGCTGGGCGACGCCCGGCGGGGTGGTGATCACGCCGATGGAGACGCCGTTGTCGGAGATGATCTTCTCCAGGTCGTCGCTGTGCTGCACGGCGATCCCGGCGACCTGTCGTCCGGTCATGGCCGGATCGGCGTCGATGAGGGCGGCGACCCGGAAACCCCTGGAGGCGAACCCGCCGTAGTTGGCGAGGGCGGCGCCCAGATTTCCGATACCGACGATCACAACCGGCCAGTCCTGGGTCAGGCCCAGCTCACGGGAGATCTGGTAGACGAGATACTCGACGTCGTAGCCGACACCGCGCGTTCCGTACGAACCCAGGTAGGAGAAGTCCTTGCGCAGCTTCGCGGAGTTGACCCCCGCGGCCGCGGCCAGCTCCTCCGAGGAGACCGTGGGGACCGAGCGCTCCGACAGTGCGGTCAGAGCGCGGAGGTACAGCGGAAGCCGGGCGACGGTGGCCTCGGGGATCCCTCGGCTGCGGGTCGCCGGTCGGTGAGTTCGGCCAGTTGCCACGGTGCTCCAACGGGTTGAGCGGGGCTGCGGACGGTCACACGTACCCGGACCGCCCCGTCGACAGCAGGCTATGTCTTTGTGAACGCGTGCACAAAGATGGTGTCCGATTTGCCCGGCCAACGTGACCGGGGTCACGCGCCCCCGGCGCAGCCGTCCGGAACCGGCGCACAAGCGCCCGCGCTCCCTCTCTGATGGGGGCAAAACGGTACACACTCCTCACGCATCCCGCCCCCGAGACCAAGCCGGCTCGATCCTAAGCGACTTTTCCAGCCGGTTTGGACTAGTCGGTCAGTGCCTTGCGGAGCCGTTCCTCGTTCACGCGCCAGAAGGTGTGCTGTTCGCCGTCGACGAGTACCACCGGGATCTGTTCCCAGTAGAGATCGTGAAGTTGTGAATCCTGGGTGATGTCCTTCTGCTCCCAGGGCACTCCGAGATCGCCACACACCTTCTCGACCACGACCTGTGCGTCATCACACAGATGGCAGCCGGGTTTACGGATGAGGGTGACCGATCGCGCACTCGGCGCGGGCGCCTTCCGGCCAAAGAGGGGACTCATGACGTCCATTGTCCCGCCCCTGGGAGGGCATGTCCGCCGTCTTCTGCACGGGTTCTTCGCCTTGTTTAACGACCCGGTCGCGGAGAGTTCACACCGAGCCAACTCCCGTGACTCCGGAACTCCCGAACAAACTGGCTATGCTCACGACATGGCCGCTCTCGGATGGCTCACTCCCCGTAGGCGCTCCGCCACGGCGCGGAGCGTGTTGGCAGGCGAGGCCTCGGCGGAGGCCGCGCGCAAGAACCAGGAAGCGACGGCACCCCTCGACGAGGCCGCGGAGCCGGACTTCCCGGTGCTCGGCGACGACAAGGCCGCCGCTTTCTTCGACCTGGACAACACCGTCATGCAGGGCGCCGCCATCTTCCACTTCGGCCGCGGCCTGTACAAACGGAAGTTCTTCGAGACCCGCGACCTCGCCAGGTTCGCCTGGCAGCAGGCATGGTTCCGGCTGGCCGGCGTCGAGGACCCCGAGCACATGCAGGACGCCCGCGACTCGGCCCTCTCCATCGTCAAGGGCCACCGCGTCGCCGAGCTCCAGACCATCGGCGAGGAGATCTACGACGAGTACATGGCCGAGCGCATCTGGCCCGGCACCCGCGCCCTCGCCCAGGCCCACCTGGACGCGGGCCAGAAGGTGTGGCTCGTCACAGCGGCCCCGGTGGAGATCGCCGGCGTGATCGCCCGCCGGCTGGGCCTGACGGGTGCGCTGGGCACGGTCGCCGAGTCGGTGGACGGCGTCTACACGGGCAAGCTGGTCGGCGAACCCCTGCACGGCCCCGCCAAGGCGGAGGCGGTGCGCGCCCTGGCCGCCGCCGAGGGCCTCGACCTCTCCCGCTGCGCCGCCTACAGCGACTCCCACAACGACATCCCGATGCTCTCCCTGGTCGGCCACCCCTACGCCATCAACCCGGACACGAAGCTGCGCAAACACGCCCGTGAACTGGACTGGCGCCTGCGCGACTACCGCACGGGGCGCAAGGCGGCGAAGGTGGGCATCCCGGCGGCGGCCGGGGTCGGCGCGGTTGCCGGTGGCACGGCGGCCGCGATCGCGTTGAGCCGACGGCGTCGATAGCCCTTCGGTCCGCGACCGACGGGGCGTCGCCGCAGGACTGCGGGTCAGCTGCCGAGCGCGGGCACGCCGTGGCTGATCGCGCAGTTCCCCGCGCCCCTAAAGGGGCGCTCCTCCCCCCGTTCCTCTCAAGCTGCGGGCAGTCGTGCCGCTGGGCGGCGGCACGGGTGGGCGCTGGGGGGAGGCACCCGGCAAGCGCCGGAGAGCGTCCCCACCCCCGCCCCACCCCGCCGCGCGCCCCGAATTATCGCGCCGTCACCCCAACACGCCCCGCACATCGCCGAAACTCGCACGTTTTCGTTCAACAACCGGTCACTCTAGGGCTCTTGAGGTGGCGCCAAACGGTTACAGAAGCGACGCAATCGACGATTTGAGCAACTCGGTGTAGCAGTGCCTGCACGAAGCGTTATTCTCCTCAGACGCAAACCGGTTCCCCTCCGTCGCTACGACGGGTGAAAGGTTCCGTACTGCACGTGATGGAAGCTCTGCCTCTGGGAGTCCCGTGTACCCACACGTCGGGGTTGACGCCTCGGGCCTGGCTACGCTGCGCGCAACAGTCGCGACGGTCAAAGAGACGCTGCGCGGCCTTGTCCCGACCGCGTACGCCGTCCCCGCCTTCGCCACCGCCGCCCCCGTCGGCCCGTGCTACGCACTGGCCGACGGCATGGAACAGATGCCGGCGCGCAGCGCCGTCGTCGAGGGCCGCCGGTCCGGCGACGGACGGGGCGTGGGCAGACGCGGCCGCACCACCGGCACCGGCGCCACCACCACCCGCCGCCCGGCCGCAGACAGTGACAGCGCCCGGATGATGGACCTCGTGGAGCGCGCCCAGGCCGGCGAGGCCGACGCCTTCGGCCGCCTCTACGACCAGTACAGCGACACCGTGTACCGCTACATCTACTACCGCGTCGGCGGCAAGGCGACCGCCGAGGACCTGACGAGCGAGACGTTCCTGCGTGCGCTCCGAAGGATCGGCACCTTCACCTGGCAGGGCCGCGACTTCGGCGCCTGGCTGGTCACGATCGCCCGCAACCTGGTCGCCGACCACTTCAAGTCGAGCCGCTTCCGCCTGGAGGTCACCACCGGCGAGATGCTCGACGCCAACGAGGTCGAGCGCTCCCCCGAGGACTCCGTCCTGGAGTCCCTCTCCAACGCGGCCCTGCTCGACGCCGTACGGCGCCTCAACCCCCAGCAGCAGGAGTGCGTGACGCTCCGCTTCCTCCAGGGCCTCTCGGTCGCCGAGACCGCCCGCGTGATGGGCAAGAACGAGGGCGCCATCAAGACCCTCCAGTACCGGGCCGTGCGCACCCTCGCCCGGCTCCTTCCGGACGACGCACGCTGAACCGGGCACCCTGGGCGACGTCCAACTCACCGTCCGTTTAACGCGTGTTGACTTTCTCAGCCGATCCCCGGCCGTCCGTAACCCAAGTGCCGAGCCGCTCGTTGTGCGGGATACAGGCTCCCTGTGGTCACGTCCGACCAGACCCCGATCACCCGATCGTGTGGACTGGTCGGGGGCGTGCAACCCTCAGGACCCCCTGGGGAGTCGACCGTCATGACGAGAGGAGGTGCCGCCAGTGATCGCGAACGTATCGGCCCACCGGCGGGCGAACGCCTTCGCCCAGGCTCTGGAGGAGCAGCCCGACCGGGACCCGGCGGCCGAGCCGTCCGGAGGACCCACGGGCGATCCACCGGCCGCCCCGGACCGGGCCGAACGGACCGAGCAGGGCGGGCTGTTGGCCCTGGCGACAGGGCTCACCGCACTGCCCAAGCCGGAGCTCGACCCGGAGGTCAAGGTCGTCCAGCGGGCCCAGCTGGTGGCCGCGATGGAGGCCATGCTGGCGGAGGGCACCCTGGGCGGGGCGGCGGACGCTTCGGTACCCGAACAGCGTGCGTCCCGTGCCAAGGGCGCGCATCGGGCCAGCCCGCTGGGCAAGTTGCGACCGCGTTCCCGGCTCACCAAGGGGCTGGCCGCGGGCGGCCTGAGCGTCGGCGTGGCCGCCGGAGCCTTCGGCGGGGTCGCCGCCGCCAGCTCCGACGCCCTGCCCGGCGACTCCCTGTACGGCCTCAAACGCGGCATCGAGGACTTCAAGCTCAACTATCTGTCCGACGGCGACGACCAGCGCGGCCAGACCTACCTCGACCAGGCCTCGACCAGGCTGATGGAGGCACGCCGGCTGATGGACCGGGGCCGCGGCGGCCACCTCGACCACGAGTCGATCGGCGAGATCCGCCGCACCCTGTCCGGGATGCAGCACGATGTCACCGAGGGCCACCGCCTGCTCCACGAGGCGTACGAGCGCGACCCGAACTCCCTGGGTCCCATCGAGGCCCTGTCCACCTTCGCCCAGTCCCACCGCCAGGCCTGGGGCGCTCTGCGCGAGAAGCTCCCGGTCCAGCTCGGGGACGTCAGCCAGCAGGTGTCGTCGGTCTTCGACGCCATAGACCAAGAGGTCGCCCCGCTGCAGTCCCTGCTCCCCCAGCCGTCCCAGAACACCGGCGGCGGCACCGGCAAGCAGCACTCCGGCACGGCGTCCACCGGCTCCTCCGGCCGCCACCGGTCGACGGCCCCGTCCTCCTCCGGCAGTTCCTCCTCGGGCCACGACACCGGCACCGGCAGCCCCAGCGGCTCGGCCTCCGGCAGCGCCGACAACGGCCTGATCGGCGGCACCACGGGCGGCCTCCTGGACCCGCCGAAGACAGGGGGTTCGGGCAGCACCGCGTCCCCGTCGAAGAGCCCCTCCAGCGCCCCGGACGTCACCCTGCCCCCGCTCCTGCCGGGGCTGCTTCCGGGCCTGGGCATCGACAGCGAGGACACGAGCAACTGACGGAGATGGGGTGCCTCTCAGCCAAGAGGCACCCCATCTCCCTAGGGGCGCGGGGAACTGCGCGACCAGCCCCCACGCACCCGCACGCAACCCTCAACGCATCGCGACTCAGAAAAACACCGACCGCCGCTGCACAAGCAACTTGTACAGCGTGTGCTGGATCTGCTCCCGCACCTGATCCGTCAGGTTGAACATCAGCATCGGATCCTCGGCCGCCTCCGGCGGATAGCCGTCCGTGCGGATCGGCTCCCCGAACTGAATCGTCCACTTCGTCGGCAACGGCACCGCCCCCAGCGGCCCCAGCCACGGAAACGTCGGCGTCAGCGGAAAATACGGGATCCCCAGCACCCGAGCCAGCGTCTTCGCGTTGCCGATCATCGGGTAGATCTCCTCGGCCCCCACGATCGAGCAGGGAATGATCGGCACCCCCTGCCGCAGCGCGGTGGACACGAACCCACCCCGCCCGAACCGCTGGAGCTTGTACCGCTCACCGAACGGTTTCCCGATGCCCTTGAACCCCTCCGGCATCACCCCGACCAGCTCACCCTGGGCCAGCAGCCGTTCGGCGTCCTCCGCGCACGCGAGCGTGTGCCCCAGCTTCCGCGCCAGCTCGTTCACCACCGGCAGCACGAAGACCAGGTCCGCCGCGAGCAGCCTGAGGTGACGATTCGCCGGGTGCCGGTCGTGCACGGCGACCTGCATCATCAGCCCGTCCATCGGCAGCGTCCCGGAGTGGTTGGCGACGATCAGCGCACCACCGTGGGCCGGGATGTTCTCCATGCCCTTCACGTCGACGCGGAAGTACTTCTCGTACACCGGCCGCAGCAGGGACATCAGGACCTGGTCGGTCAGCTCCTCGTCGTACCCGAAGTCGTCGACCTCGTACTCCCCGGTCAGCCGCCGCCGCAGGAACGCGAGTCCGCGTGCGACACGCTGCTCCAGGCCGGCCTCGTCGTGCGGCGGCTGCTTCACGCCCGTATCAGGGTTCTCCCGGGTCACATGTACATCCTCCTGCGCGGGGATCCGCCCGGCGAGAGGCTGGACCTCACGCACCACCGCGGACTCGCGCACGGCCGCAGGCTCGCGCACCACCGCCTGCTCGCCCCCGCCCTTGCGCCGGCTCCCCGCACCCCGGCGCCGGGCGGCCGGCCGCTGCACGGCAGCCCCGCGGGACCGGTCGTCGTCGAACGGAATGACCTTGGCGTCCGCCATCGTTGCTGCGCTCCTCAGTTGGCGCTCTGGGTCGGGTTCTGCGTCGGGGCCCCAGCCGGCGTCTTTCCGCCGCTCAGCGCGGGCAGCGCGGCGATCCGGTCGACGGCGGCGGCCACGGCCTGGGGCGGCAGCAGCCCCGGGGCCTGGACGCGCACGAAGTCCGCGAAGGTCTCCGCCGTCGTGTACTTCGGCCGGAAACCCAGCGTCTCGCGCATCTGGACCGTGTCCACCACCCGGCCGTGCGTCAGCAGCCGGATCTGCTCGGGCGAGAAGTCGCTCATGCCGAGCGTCCGCACCAGGGACCCCGCCCAGGTGACCGCCGGCAGCAGCAGCGGCACGGTGGGCCGCCCCAGCCGCCGCGAGCACTGCGAGAGCAGCAGCACCCCGTCACCCGCGATGTTGAAGGTGCCGCTGTTCAGCGTCCCCCGCTCCGGCTCGCGCGAGGCGATCCGCAGCACGTCGATCACATCGTCCTCGTGCACGAACTGCAGCCGCGGGTCGTAGCCGAGCACGGTGGGCAGCACCGGCAGCGAGAAATAGGAGGCGAGCGGGGTGTCCGCGGTCGGCCCGAGAATGTTGGCGAACCGCAGCACGCACACCGCCACGTCGGGCCGCCTCCTGGCGAACCCCCGCACATACCCCTCCACCTCCACCGTGTCCTTCGCGAACCCCCCGCTGGGCAGGGACTTCGGCGGGGTGGTCTCGGTGAAGACGGCCGGATCCTTCGGCGCGGAGCCGTACACGTTCGTACTGGACTTGATCACCAGCCGCTTGACGTTCGGGGACTTCTGACAGGCGCCGAGCAGCTGCATGGTCCCGATGACATTGGTCTCTTTGACGGTGGCCCGGCTCCCGCTGCCGAGCGGCGTCCCGGTCACGTCCATGTGGACGACGGTGTCCGCGCCGCTCTCGGCCAGCACCCGGGCGATGGTCGGCTGCCGGATGTCGGTCTGGATGAAGTCCGCCCCGCCCAGCTGATGCTCCGGCGGCACCGCGTCCACGGCGACCACCCGATCCACCTCGGGGTCACGCTGAATGCGCCGTACGAACCGGCCTCCGAGTTGACGGGCCACTCCGGTCACGAGCACGACCTTCCCCAAGATCAGCGCCTTTCTTCCGTGTTCCCGTATGCGGGCCAACTTAGCGGGTTGATGTTGCGCTGGCATGACCCCCAGCAGGCCACGACAGGCCGCAACGGCCGGAAAATGCAGTGGCCCCCCACCGTACTGGTGGGGGGCCACACACAAGCTCTCGCGGCTCGGCGCCGTAATTACTTCTTGTTACGACGCTGAACACGCGTGCGCTTGAGCAGCTTGCGGTGCTTCTTCTTGGCCATCCGCTTGCGCCGCTTCTTGATAACAGAGCCCACGACTACCCTCGCTCACTTCTCATCACTCGGTGCTGGGCATCATGGGCCCATACGACCTACGAGGGGCTAGCCTACCCGCCCGAGCGCTGAGCTCGTAATCGAGGTGCTCCGGGTTATCCCGAAACCGTCGTCAGGCGGTCTCCACCCCCACATAGCTCTCGCGAAGGTACTCGTGTACCGCTTGCTCGGGGACGCGGAAGGACCGCCCCACCCGGATCGCGGGCAGATGACCGCTGTGCACCAGTCGGTACACGGTCATCTTCGACACTCGCATCACCGCGGCGACCTCCGCCACGGTCAGGAACACGACCTCGTTCAGAGGCCTCTCGCCAGCTGCCATGACACACCTGAACCTTCCGCACTCGACGGGCCACCGGCTTCCCCTTCCGGTGACTCTTCGTCGTTGCGTGCTCACTCCCCAATGTAGGGGCGGGTGATGCGAGTGGGGAAGAGGTGCACCCATCGGCGGCCTACTGTGACAGACACGCTCGATTGAGTACGTAGCGGGTAAGCGGCGTGTAGTAATCAGACCGCACGCCGTCATCAACCGGAACGGCGACGGACACCACCCCCTCGACCTCCCCCACAAAGGGCGCAGGGTCATCCGTATCCGCCAACCCAATGGCCTCAAACCCCAGCTGACCTGCACCGCAGACCCAGCCGTGGTCCCCGACCACCAACTCGGGCAACGGCCCGCCGCCGCTGGCCGCCGCGTCCAGCGCCACCCGAACCGGCAGCGGCGAATGCGTGTGCGCACCCGGCGCACAACCGGGGCGTTCACGGCCCACTTCTCTCATGAACCCGACACCTCGTACGTAATCGAGCTTGCACGTACGTAGACCGAACCGGGTCGTTATGTCGACACAGTGACCCTGCGCGGGGGTGAGAACCTCACACCCCACCGCCGACAGCGCGTCCGCGAGACCTGCGTAGAACCCGATCAGCCGGTGCGGATGCCCGGTCCCGAACAACACGGGAGCCCGCCGCCGGGCAACGGCCCCCACCCGCTCGGCGAACGCATCGAGGCCGGCGACCGTCAAGTCAGGATCGATCACATCATGCCCTGAAACACACCGAGGGTCGTCCGAAACCCCACACTTGGCAGCCATCAACCGAACCAACTCCGCCTCTCCCCACCCCCCTTGCGGATCAATCCCGATCAACGCCCGAGGATCCCGAGCAGCGAACAGCCGATAACTCCGAAGACTCCGCTCCCGCGAGGTCCCCACCACCCCCGCCAGCCCAGCAGCCACCAGATACGCCCGAAGCCCACCACCACTCACCACACCAGAAATGCTGACGGCCCCCACCCCCACCCGACCCCCAGAACAGACAAACACCGCACAGTCGGCGTAACGCACCCCAGGGCGACGGCGAGGACGAGAGACGGCCCGCACCCCCACCTTTCAGCCCGCCTGGCGCTTGGGGACGAGAAACCGTCGGCACCCCCACTCTCCAGCCCGTCCGGCGTTTGAGGACAAGACACGGCCCGCACCCCCACTCTCCAGCCCGTCCGGCGTTTGAGGACGAGGCCGTTCAGGCCGAAGCGGGGGTCCGGGGGCGGCAGCCCCCGAACCGGGCGGTCGAAGGGGGCCCACCCCCTGGAGGATGGGACGGGTAGGGGCGGCGGGGGCGAGAAACCCCTACGCCAGCAACCCCCGCAGCGGAAACACGGCCCGCCGCGTCGCCAGCACGGCCTGATCCAAGCGATCAGCGGGGTCGTACCCCGCCTCCCACCCCACCCACCCCACCGGCCACCGCCCATCCGTCATCCGCCCAGGCCCCAACTGCCGAGTCCGAGCAAACACTTCCTGCCGCCACCCCTCCGGCACCAGCGCCTCAGGCGCAACCTCCCGCCCCGCGGCAACCCCCACCAGATGCGTCCACGACCGAGGCACGACATCCACCACCTCGTAACCGCCCCCACCCAACGCGACCCACTTCCCCCCGGCGTACTCGTGCGCCAGCTCATGACACGCCACCTGCACCGCCCGCTGCGCATCCAGCGACACCGCCAGATGAGCCAGCGGATCCTCGAAATGCGTGTCGGCCCCGTGCTGCGTCACCAGCACCTGCGGCCGAAAGTCCGCGACCAGCTCCGGCACGACAGCGTGAAACGCCCGCACCCACCCCGCGTCCGCGGTCCCCGCCGGCAACGCCACGTTCACCGCGGAGCCCTCCCCCGCACCCGCCCCGACCTCCTCCGGCCACCCGGTCTGCGGGAACAACGTACGGGGATGCTCGTGCAGCGAGATCGTCAGCACCCGCGGATCCTCCCAGAACGCGGCCTGCACCCCGTCCCCGTGATGCACGTCCACATCCACATAGGCGACCCGCTCGGCGCCCAGCTCCAGCAACCGCGCGATGGCGAGCGAAGCATCGTTGTAGATGCAGAACCCCGACGCCGCCCCCGGCATCGCGTGGTGCAGCCCACCCGCGAAGTTCACGGCGTGGTCGGCTTCCCCCCGCCACACCGCCTCGGCGGCCCCCACCGACTGTCCGGCGATCAGCGCCGACACCTCGTGCATCCCGGCGAAGGCGGGATCGTCCACGGTACCCAGCCCGTACGACTGGTCGGCCGCCGCCGGATCCGCCGAAGCCGCCTTCACGGCCTCGATGTAGTCCTCCCGGTGCACCAGCCGCAGCGTCGACTCCCCGGCCGGCTTCGCCGCCACCACGTCCACCGCCCGGTCGAGCCCGAAGGCACCGACCAGACTCCGGGTCAACGCCAGCCGGACCGGATCCATCGGATGACCCGGACCGAAGTCATAGCCCGTTACTGCCTCGTCCCACATCAGCTGTGCGCGGCCGCTCATGCCCGCCACCGTATCGGTCCGACCTGGTCGCGAACGAACGGGCGTACACCAACGTCACCAGCACCAACACCATCGGCACCAGCATCGCCCCGCGATAGCTCCACGCATCGCCGAGTGCCCCCACCAACGGCGAACCGATCAAGAACCCGACGTAGTTGAAAATGTTCAGCCGAGCGATGGCCGCATCCGAAGCCCCCGGAAACAGCCTCCCCGCCGCCGCGAAGGTCTGCGGAACCAGCACGCACAACCCGAGCCCCAGCAGAGTGAACCCGACCATGCCGACCCACGCCCCCGGCGCACCCGCCACCACCGCGAACCCGGCGGCCGCCACCACCGCCCCCAGCCGTACGACGGGCACGGCACCGAACCGCCGTACCCCGAAGTCGCCGATGCCCCGCCCGAGCAGCGTGGTCACCATGTACACGTTGTACGGCACGGTGGCGAGCTGCTCACTGCTGCCCAGCACGTCCTTGAGGTACTTCGCACTCCAGTTGGAGACGGTCGAGTCCCCGATGTAGGCGAAGGTCATCACCAGGCACAACGGCAGCAGCACCTTGAAGACGACACCCCCCGCGCCCCCACCGGCTGCCTCCTCCTCCACGGGCGCGGGATCACCGTCCACATACCACCGGCTCCCCACCAGCGCGGCCGGCAGCAGCACCGCGACGACCGGCAGGTACGACACCCACAGCGCGAGATGCCAGTGCGCCCCCACCCAGGCCAGCGAGGCCCCGAGGATCCCGCCCAGGCTGTACGCGGCATGGAAGCTGAGCATGATGCTCCGCCCGTACGTCCGCTGCAGGCTCACCCCGAGCATGTTCATCGAGGCGTCCAGCGCACCGACGGCCAGCCCGAACGCGGCCAGCGCCACCGCCAGCTCGGCCATCACCCCGCCGGACCCGACCCCGAGCAGCGCCAGCATCACCACGGGCTGGGACCAGCGCAGCAACTGACTGGGCCGTATGCGCTTCACCAACTGCTCGGTGGTGACGCTGCCGACGCCGGCCAGGATGGGCACGGCCGCCAGAAAGGCCGGCAGCAGCGCGTCGGAGACGCCGTACCGGTCCTGGATGGCGGGGATGCGCGTCACCAGCAACGCGAAGGTGGCACCCTGAGTGAAGAAGCTGAACGCCAGCGAGGCCCTACCGCGCCGCAGCACATCTGTCATGGCGGCGAGCGTAGGGCCCCGGCGTACTCGTGGGTAGATCCGGCCAAAGATGAATTTCCTTCAGCTTTACCTTCCGGCCGCTCAGGCGGCGACCGCGAGCTCCTGTTCCTGCCTCTGCCCGGCCTCCTGGCGCTTCACCTCGTCGGTGATCAGGCACGCCATCGGCTCGGCGGCCGCCCCACCACAGAGCACCATCCCGAGGCCGATCGCGACGACCAGGAGGAGCGAGCTCAGCCAGACCATGGTGGCCACGGGGATCGTGTAGGCGCCGACGACCCGGGCGACGCACTCCACCACCAGCACCAGACCCCAGATCACGGAGAAGACCCGCTCCTTGCGCAGGAACTCCGCCGACCGGACCGCGGTCCCGGACGCCAGCCGCTCCCAGGCGGCCTCCCGGGCAGCGTCCCCCTTGAGGAGGAAGGGCTTGAGCCCCGCCGTCATCATCGGCCTGCCCAGCGCCACCGACACCAGGATCCCGATCCCGACGGTGCTGCTGACCGCGCCGTCCTTGGCGAGCATCAGCCGCGGGTCGCCGGAGACGAAGCTGAGCGCCAGCCCGACCACGTTCACGACCAGGATCAGCGCCGCGAGTCCGTTGACCTGGCGCTCCTTCACCACACTCCAGACCGTCCGCACGGCCGGCACCACACTGCTCCAGGCGAGCGCCGCGAAGGTGCTCATCCCGAAGGCCCCCTTGAAGAAGTAGTACGACCCGAGAGGCACCGCCACGTCCACGATCAACGGCCGGAGGTTGTCCAGCACGCTGGGCTGCTGCTTGCTCTGGGACCCGGTGTTCGTCGTCTTCGTCATGCCCTCAGCCTCTCGTCCGGCCGGGGTCCCCCAGTAGAAACGAACGTCCGGAGCTCGGCATGACAATTGTCAGCGCCGCCGTCATGCCCCCGGTCATTCCAGCAGGTCAGCCAACTGCCCCATGTCGGTGAATAGTTGAGTGGCGCCCTGCAACCGCTCGGCCGACGTCATGGCGGTGAACCCGTACACGTCCATCCCGGCCGCCACCGCCGCCCGCACCCCGAGCGGGCTGTCCTCCACCACGGCACACCGCCCCGGCGCGACCCCCATCCGCTCGGCCGCGTACAGAAACAGGTCCGGCGCCGGCTTCCCCCGCCCCACATCCTGGGAACTGAAGATCCGTGACTCGTCGAACCACCGGTCGAGCCCGGTCGTCCGATGCCCGACCCGGATCCGCTCATGGCTCCCCGACGACGCCACGCAGTACGGCACCCCGTCCGCCGCCAACTGTTCCAGCACCTGCGCCACCCCTGCCACGGGCTTCAACTCCTCCTCGAAGGCGGCGAACACCCGCGCATGGAAGACATCGTCGAAGTCATCCGGCAGTCGCTGCCCCGTGCGCTCCTGGACGAGGTCGTGGACCCGGTGCATGGCGGATCCCATGTAGTCCCGTATGGAGTCCTCGTAGGAGGTCGGGTGCCCCAACTCGGTGAGGTAGGCGGCCAGGAGCCGGTTGGAGATGGGCTCACTGTCGACGAGGACGCCGTCGTTGTCGAAGATAACCAGGTCGTAGCGCATGCCCCGAGCCTAAACGAACCCATAAACGCAGAAAGGCCCACGCCATGACGGCGTGGGCCTTTCTCAATATTTGTTCGGCGGTGTCCTACTCTCCCACAGGGTCCCCCCTGCAGTACCATCGGCGCTGTGAGGCTTAGCTTCCGGGTTCGGAAT